>CALDSD010000053.1 GCA_937911325.1 uncultured Neomegalonema sp. | reverse complement strand
CGTCTCCGTTGGTTTCGTAGGGAGCGCCGCTCCGTCGATTGTTTTCTGTTATCGCGCCGGCCATCCGGCGTTGGTCGCTGCATTTTGTATGGAATCTCGTATGTCGCCGCCTCTCGATTTACGCCCGAACGAATACGAGCCGTTTTCCCCAGCGCGCGCGGTGGGCGAAAAACACGGCAAGCCGGTCAACCCTGGCGTCGTGCCGCTGGTTGACGTCAAACCGCTTCCTTCCTCGGCGAAGTACGTCGTCGTCGGCGCCGGCGTACACGGGCTTTCGACCGCCTGGCACCTGGCGATGCGCTTGGAGCGCACGGGCAAGGGCAGGGGAGCGGAGCTTGTCCTGATCGACAAGACCGGTCCCGGAGCGGGCGCCACGGGCCTCGCCTGCGGCTGTGTTCGCAATCTGTATATGACCAGTCCGCTTCATACGATCCTGCGCCACTCCGTCGACGTCTGGGAGAGCGATCCGGTGAACCTGGGCTTTCAGCAGGTGGGTTACGTCTCAGTCGGCGAAGCCAACCAGGAGAGCGATTATCTGAAGATGGCCGAAAGCCAGAACGCGGCCGGCTATGCGTCCGACGTCTACGTGGGCGAGGAGGCGCGCAGGTTTCTCAGATCCATTTGGCCCGACTACAAAACGGAACGGGCGGATGTGGCGCTGCACGAAAAGCCATCTGGATACGCCGGCACCCACATGGCGGTTTGGGGCATGGATCAGAAGTGCCTGCAATGGGGCGTCACCCGCTGTTACGGTCCTGAAGTCGTCGGGTACGAGATGCAGAACGGACGCGTGACGGCCGTAAAGACCGATCAGGGCGACGTCGCTTGTGACGCGGTCATCGTCTCAGCCGGCGCCTGGATGCCGAAACACTGGGAGTGGCTCGGCCGTGGCGAGAAAATCGACATGAAATACCCGACGGGCGAAGTCGTCGCCGATCAGGACTTCTGGACGTTCTGGCGGTTGATCGAAGGCGAAGCCTATCTGCCAGAGGGGCGCGACTATCGCACAGCCGACGGCAAGGACGCGCCGGTGCTGCACGTGGAGCTCATGAACACGAAAGTCGAGCGCGAAGACGGGACGCTCGTCGAGGGCGGTCATCCACATTTCTACACCTATGTCCGCTACGCCGCGGAACGCGTTGGCGCTCCCGGCGTGCAAGGAGGCTCGATTCCGATCCCGATCGGACCAAAGGCGGAACTCGAGCCCTACGGCCACTTGAACGACCTCTATCAGGCCGACGATTGGTTCGCCGATTATTGGTGTTCGACACTCTCGATGCTGATGGGGCGGTTCGAGGGGATCCGAGCTCACTTCAAAGAACGTCGGAACGGTGGGATAGGAGCCTTCACGCCAGACAATGTGCCCGTTTTCGACTGGGTCGCCGAGAACGCGTTCATGACCGCTGACAGCAATCACGGCTTCAAGATGATCGGCGTCGGCAAGCTTGTGGCCGAGTTGCTGGAGGGGTCGAACCGCGTCGAGGCGTTAGAGCCTTTCGCGCTCAATCGGTTTACGGAAGGCCGTACATTCGGCGACCGCAACTCCAACTGTCCGTGGGTTTAGACGCTCCGCCCAAGGCATAGTGATGCATCAAAGCAACCGCGCGCCGAAAACGAAATCGACCCGTCTCGCGGGTCATGACGACAGCCGGCGGAGGCGGTTGTGATGAACCGAACGAGAGCAGATTAACGACTTGTTAACACCTGCTCCGAAGCATGATTGAGGCGCAGAAAGGCGTTGGAGACAGAGATGGTAAGACTGGATCGTTCGGCAGTTATCTTTCTTAAGAAGCTTTCGCCCACCGCTGCAATCAGTGGTCGTCTGGATGCGGCCCTCGCTGGCGTCGGTGATCCGAATGATGGGCTTCTCTCCCTTCATTTGGCCGATACGGAGTGCTCAGAGCTCCGAGGCGCGGTTCACGGCTATCGCGTCGAACACGGCGAAGATGAAGAAGGGGTGCCACGGCCCTGTTGCGCCTTTCTGGACGCATTGGAACGCGAGCTGCGGACGCACTGAACACGCGGCTGCGAAGAATGTCGGGGCGCGAAACTGCGCGCCCTTTGAAACATATATCACATAAATCGTTATGTGGCCGCGATCATCCTCACAGCTGCGTCAGCCCACAGGTTCGTGAGTAGCTTCTTTCGGCTATCCTCCCAATGTGTCGAATGTGTTCGAGGCAGTCCCTCGGCCACACGATATTGAAACACGCTATGGGAGTAGATCCATGTCGAACGCCACCAAAACTCTCGCCGTCGCTGGCGCCGTTGCAGCTGCCCTCGGCGCTGTTTCGTTGGGCGGAGCAGATGTCGCTCACGCACAAGCCAAGGAAAAATGCTTCGGCATCTCGCTGGCTGGCGCCAATGATTGCGCTGCTGGACCGGGCACGACTTGCGCCGGCACCTCGACCGTCGATTACCAAGGCAACGCCTGGACCCTCGTCCCTTCGGGCGATTGCGAGAAATTCGCCACCGGCGCCGGCGGCGACTTTGAACTGCCGGCTCTGGCCGACGGCACCGATCGCAAGGGTTCGCTTGACGAACTGCAGCGCGACCTGCCTGCAGCCTAAGAGACGCCTTTTGAAGTCCGGGCGCTCCGAGATGATCGGAGCGCCCAAGCATTCCTTGATAAATTCAAGCATTCGTTGATCAATCTTTGAAGGTCATAGGAGGGAGCGGAGATGTCTGGATTTGCAAGCGACGCGCGCATTCCGTCCAGAGCCGGGGTCGGCCTGAAAGCCGAGCACTACGCCGAGATCGAAGCAGGCGGTTTCGAGACCGACGGCGCCGCCTGGTTCGAGATCCACGCCGAGAATTATATGGGCGACGGCGGGCCGCCCCATGCGCATTTGCGCAAGATCCGCGACCAGTTTCCGATCTCAGTTCACGGCGTCGGTTTGTCGATTGGCGCCGAGGTCGGCGTCGACCCAGAGCATTTGTCGCGACTGTCGAAGGTCGTCGCGAATTATCAGCCGGGTCTCTTTTCCGAGCATCTTGCCTGGTCGACACATGAGACCGGGTTTCTGAACGATTTGCTGCCGGTCCCTTACACTGAGGCTGTCGTACAGCGCGTCAGCGCGCATATCGCACAAGTACAGGATGCGGTGGGCCGGCGAATGCTGCTCGAGAACCCTTCCACCTATGTGCGGTTCGAGACCTCGACGATGTCCGAGCTGGAGTTCTTGAAGGAGGTCGCCGACAGGTCGGATTGCGGCCTGCTTCTCGATATAAACAACGTCTTCGTGTCCGCCACGAACCATGGGTACAGTCCTGAAGAGTATCTCGACGCGTTTCCGCTGAAGCGGGTCGGAGAGATCCATCTGGGAGGACATGCGGAGGACGAAGACGACCTGGGCGATCGCCTGCTGATCGACGCCCATGATCGCGAAGTCGCCGACCCGGTTTGGACATTATATGAGCGGGTCCTGGCCACGATTGGTCCGCGACCGACGTTGATTGAGTGGGACAACGATGTTCCCGCCTGGGCGGAGCTGGATGCGGAGGCGCGACGCGCCAACCGAGTGCTCGACAAGTATCGTGATTTGGCGGGTCGGGGTCATGCCGACGCAGCCTGACACAGAAGACGGCCAAAGCGCCTTCGCCCGAGCCTTGTTCGACCCGTCAGCCGAACCGCCGACGGACCTCGCGCACATCGGCGGAGTGGTTCCGCGCAAACGTTTCAACGTCTACCGAAACAATGTGATCGTCAGCCTGACAGAGTCGCTCGCCGCGGCCTTTCCAACAGTTCGGAAACTGGTTGGCGAAGAGTTTTTCCGCGCCATGGCCGGCGTTTATATTCGCGCGCATCCGCCGGAGTCCCCGGTCATGATCCACTACGGATCGCGCTTTCCAGACTGGGTGGCGGGTTTTGAGCCTGCTGGCTCCGTACCGTACCTCGCCGATATCGCGCGCCTCGAGCGGGCCCGCCGGCAAGCGTACCACGCGGCGGATGCAGTCGCTCTTGAGGCCGAAGCGCTGTCGGCGATCCGCCCTGAGCATGTTGCGAATGTGGTCATTGACGTGCACCCGTCGGCGCGCGTTGTCGGATCGAAGCACCCGATTTTTTCGATCTGGCGCAGCGTCAACGGCGATGAGACCGCCCGGCCCACCGCGGGTCATGGCGAGGACGTGCTCGTGGCTCGCCCCGACGAGACGGTCGAGATGCGGAGCCTGCCGGTTGGCGCCGCCACGTTTATCACGTCGCTGTCAAGCGGCGCGGCGTTGGGGGAGGCGGCCGCGGCGGCGACGCAGGACAACGCGCGCTTTGATCTCGCGCAGAGTATCGGGGGCTTGCTTGAGAGCCGGATTATGACCGGCTTGAGGCTGGGGCCGGACACTTTGGCCGCCGCCGAAATCACTTAGTCGACCGCGATCTGAGCGTTAGCAGATCGGGCCGGCAGACCTGAACATCATTGAGTTATGAGGTGGGCAAATGATTGGAACGCTTGTTTGGGTGCATGACCGCACGTTTGAAGTCATCCAAAAGTTTTTCGGCGATTGGTTCTTCGGGCTCTTCGCCCGGCTCGCTTTCGCCAGCGTGCTGCTTCACTACTTCTGGCATTCCGCCCAGTTGAAGGTCGTCAATCCACGGACCGGAGCCGACGGCCTCTTTGATTGGCTGACGGTGGAAGGCAATGCATTTGGACAGATTGCGCCGAAAGCTTTTGAAGCTGTGACATACGACGCCTCTCAGCTTGGAATCGGTTATTGGTTGGTCGCTTACGCCGGTACTTACGCCGAGTTCATCCTGCCGTTGCTGATCGTGCTTGGACTGCTCACGCGTATCTCAAGCATCGGTATGATCGGGTTCATTCTCGTGATGAGCTGGGTCGACATCGCCGGCCACGGCGTTGACGAAAAGACGATTGGCGCTCCGTTTGATCGCTTTCAGGACGCTGCGATCATGGATCAACGCCTGCTTTGGATCGTTCCGCTTGTATACCTCACGCTGCGCGGAGCGGGCGCGATCTCCCTCGATGCGGTCCTGAGAGGGTTGAGATAACAAGAGGTTCCGACATCAGAACCGAAGGCGCCGATTTTGTTCAGGCGCCTTCGTTTTTCCTTGAAACGCGCACTTATTATGATTAATCGGGACGTGTCCGCGGGCAGTTGGTCTCAACTGTGACGGCCGTACGTGACTACGTCCGCGTGTTGTGCGCGGCTGAAAACCGGTGAAGGTCGGTTTCCCCCCATTTGTCGACCGAACCGGCTGGATCGCGCCATATGCCCACTGAGGCTTCCTTCCCCCAAGGTTGGCGCGATCCAGAAATCTCGCAGCAGTCGCCAAATTAAATGCTCGCTGGCCTCCCCAAAGGTTAACTAGCGCGCTATTTGGTGTGCCTTGGTTAGGGTTCTGGCGCTGGGGAGACGCGCATGGCGGCCGATAAGAAATCGCCGGGTAAGACAGCAGCGAAGGCGAGGAAGACGCCTTCGAAGGCGAACGCCAAATCGCCGCGCGCGACCAAGGAGGGCGCTCAGAAGCAAAAGCCGGCGACCGCAAGAGCCGCCAAGCAGACCAGCAGCGCACAGTCTCGAGGCGTAGACCAGCGCGTGATCTCGGTCCGTGGCGCGCGCGAGCACAACTTAAAGGGGATCGACGTCGATCTTCCCCGAGACGAGTTGATCGTGATCACCGGTCTGTCGGGCTCGGGCAAGTCCTCGCTGGCCTTTGACACGATCTACGCCGAAGGACAAAGGCGGTACGTGGAAAGCCTGTCCGCGTACGCAAGGCAATTCCTGAACATGATGGAAAAGCCCGATGTCGATCACATCTCCGGTCTGTCGCCTGCGATCTCGATCGAACAGAAGACGACGTCGAAGAATCCACGCTCGACGGTCGGAACCGTCACCGAGATCTACGACTACCTGCGCCTTCTTTTCGCGCGCGTCGGCACGCCTTACTCGCCGGCGACCGGTCAGCCGATCGAAGCGCAACAGATCTCGGAGATGGTCGATCGCGTCATGGCGATGGAGGAGGGGACGCGCGCCTATCTGCTTGCGCCGATCGTCCGGGACCGCAAAGGCGAGTATCGCAAGGAGTTCCTCGAGCTGCGCAAACAGGGGTTTCAGCGCGTAAAGGTCGACGGCGCCTTCTACGAGCTCGACGAACCGCCGACGCTCGACAAGAAGTTCCGGCACGATATCGACGTCGTGGTGGATCGAATCGTCGTGAGGGAAGGGCTTGAAACGAGGCTCGCTGACAGCTTCCAGACAGCGTTGAACCTCGCCGACGGGATCGCAGTCATCGAAACCGCGCCCAGCGACGGCGAGCCCGTCCGGCATGTCTTCAGCCAGAACTTCGCGTGCCCGGTGTCCGGGTTCACGATCCCGGAGATCGAGCCTCGGCTGTTCTCGTTCAACGCGCCCTTTGGCGCCTGTCCCGACTGCGACGGACTGGGTGTCGAGATGGTCTTCGATGAACGCTTGGTCGTTCCGAACGAACGTCTTTCCATTCATGACGGCGCGATCGCGCCTTGGTCAAAGTCGGGACAGCCGTCGCCGTACTACCGGCAGACGATGGAGGCGATAGCAAAACATATCGGCTTCTCGACCCACAAGCAGTGGAAGGATCTGCCGAAGAAAGCCCGCGACGTCGTTTTGTACGGATCTAAAGGGGAAGAGATCGGCTTCCGCTTCGACGACGGCGGTCGCGTATACAAGGTCTCACGCCCGTTTGAAGGCGTTATCCCGAACCTGGAGCGTCGCTGGCGGGAAACAGGCTCGGATCAGATGCGCGAGGAATTCGAGCGGTATCAGTCACAACAACCCTGCGCCTCCTGCGGTGGGCATCGTCTGAAGCCTGAGGCTCTTGCGGTGAAGATCGGAGCCAAAGGCGCGCTCCGGCATATCGGCGATGTGACGAAACTGTCGATCCGGGAAGCCGCTGCTTGGGCGGACACTGTCGAGGCGACTTTGCGGCCCAACCGGAAGGAGATCGCCCGCCCAATCTTGAAAGAGATCCAAGAGCAACAATGTGGGTCTCGAGTACCTGACTCTGTCGCGGAATGCAGGAACGCTATCGGGCGGCGAGAGCCAACGCATCCGTTTGGCGAGCCAGATCGGCTCGGGGCTCACCGGAGTGCTCTACGTCCTCGACGAGCCCTCGATCGGACTTCATCAACGCGACAATGATCGCTTGTTGGCGACGCTGAAGAACCTCCGCGACGCAGGCAACACCGTGATTGTGGTTGAACACGACGAGGAGGCGATCCGCGAGGCGGACTACGTTCTCGACATCGGCCCGGGCGCGGGCGTTCACGGGGGCGAGATCATCGCCCAGGGGACGCCGGAGGATATTTGCAAGACCTCTGGATCCATGACTGGCGACTACCTCTCAGGGCGTCGATCGATCGACCCTCCGGCCGTCCGTCGACGTGGAAATGGTCGCTGGCTCGAGATCAAAGGCGCGACCGGAAACAATCTGACAGGGGTCGACGCAAAAATCCCTCTCGGAACGTTTACCTGTATCACGGGGGTATCCGGCGGCGGCAAGTCGACACTGACGATCGAGACCCTCTACAAAACAGCGGCCGCCCGCCTCAACGGCGCCCGGGCGAACCCCGCGCCCTGCGACGCGATCTTGGGCCTGGAAGCCCTTGATAAGGTGATCGACATCGATCAGTCCCCCATCGGGCGGACGCCGCGTTCAAACCCGGCGACGTATACCGGCGCGTTTACACCTATTCGCGACTGGTTTGCGGGCCTTCCAGAGGCCAAAACCCGCGGCTACAAGCCCGGACGCTTTTCGTTCAACGTGAAAGGCGGACGATGCGAGGCGTGCCAGGGCGATGGCGTCATCAAGATCGAAATGCACTTTCTGGCGGACGTGTATGTAACTTGCGATGTCTGCCATGGCGCGCGGTACAATCGAGAGACGCTCGAAATCAAGTACCGCGACAAATCGATCGCCGACGTTCTCGACATGACAGTCGAGGCCGGAGCGGAGTTCTTCAGAGCGGTTCCGATGATCCGCGACAAGCTTGAGACCCTCAAGCAGGTCGGCTTGGGCTACATCAAGATCGGACAACAGGCGACGACCCTGTCGGGCGGGGAAGCCCAGCGCGTGAAGTTGTCGAAGGAACTCGCACGTCGCGCGACAGGCCAAACGCTGTACATCCTGGATGAACCGACGACCGGGCTGCACTTCGAGGATGTCAGAAAGCTGTTGGAAGTGCTTCAGGAGCTTGTCGAAGCCGGCAACACGGTCGTCGTCATCGAGCACAACCTCGACGTCATCAAGACGGCGGATTGGATCATCGACCTTGGCCCAGAGGGCGGCGATGGCGGGGGAGAGATCGTGGCGATGGGCGTGCCAGAGGACGTCGCTGCGGAGCCACGCAGTCATACGGGGCGGTATCTCGCCGAGATCCTGGGGGCGCACGCCAATCCCAGACGCACAATCGCTGCAGAATGAAACAGCGGCCCCGGAGCCCCGGGGCCGCTGCTGTCATGGGATGATCGACGACGTCGCTAGTAGTTGTCGTTCAACGCATCGATCGCAAAAATGAAGTTCGCTACAGCGTTCGTCGCAGCCGCGAACAACAAGATGTCCCGACCGACACGGCCATAGTAGTAGCCGCGCGGAGGGTAACCGAGGCCGTAGTAGTCGTAATCATAGTCGTAAATTCTTACGATCGGACCACGGTAGCGATACCCTTTCCGCCAGCGATAGTCGTAGAAAGGCCGGCTGCGGACCCATCTGCGGTCGAAGTAGCGATCACGCCGGAATTGACGGCGTTCCCGGCGGACTTCTCTGCGAAATTCGCGACGATCGCGGCGGAATTCCCGCCGATCACGACGGAAGTCTCTCGCATCGCGCCGAAAATCGCGCCGATCAGCTCGACGATCACGACGGAAGTCTCGACGGTCGAACCTGCGTTCCCGCGCGAAGTCGCGCCGATCCGCTCGACGGTCCCGACGAAAGTCTCGACGATCGGCCCGTCGATCCTGACGGAAGTCGCGTCGATCAGCCCGGCGATCGCGCCGAAAATCTCTCACATCGCCGCCGTTTCTGCGAAACTCCCGGCGGTCCTGTCGACGATCGCGTCTGAAATCTCTTCCGTCGGCGCGGCGGTCCCGACGAAAATCGCGCCCGTCAGCGCGTCTGTCCCGGCGGAACTCGCGTCGTTCAGCGCGCCTCTCGCGTCTGAAATCGCGTCCCTCCCGGCGATCCCGCCGGAACTCACGGCCTTCGCCTCGCCGTTCTCGGCGAAACTCTCGGCGGTTTTCCCGGCCTTGCCGCCGCATTTCCCGGCGCTCGCCTCGATCCTGCGCCTGAGCTTCCGAAGGCGGAGCAATGATCGGCGGACCTAAGCTCGCCCCAACGACAAGCGCCGCCAACAACAACCTGAGCATCACGTTTCGACCTCCCATGGTTCACCACAGGATTGAAACGAACAGTTAACTCTTTTCCGTCGCTTGCTCGCGCATCTGTGAACATCAGACTTCGGAAGAGATCGTGCCTGCGACAACTTGACCGAGATGTTGAAAGCGTTCCACGATGCGCAAAAAGGAGGAAAACATGAACGTGAACGACGTCCTTAGCCAGAAGCCGATAGACGGGGTAGAAAGCATCGGCGCGCAAGAGACCGTTTCGACTTTGGTTTCGAAACTTCGTGAGAAGAAGATTGGAGCCATGATGGTGACCGATCGCGACGGTCGACTGGTTGGCGTGATTTCGGAGCGGGACGTGATCCGCGCGCTCGCGGAAGACAATGCGGAATGCCTGCAAAATCCTGTCAGTCGGTACATGACCAGCGACGTCGTCGCGACGACGCCCAAGGAGAACATATTTGTCGTTCTCGATAAGATGACCCAGGGACGTTTCCGTCATATGCCGGTTCTGGAAAGCGGCGCCTTGTCGGGCGTGATATCGATCGGCGATGTGGTCAAAGCTCGGATCGAAGCCCTTCAGAGAGAGAATGAGGCGCTGGAGACGTTTATCCGCAGCTGATAGGAAGCTTGCGACGCGTGGAGTGGACTGCGCCTGATCAGCGAACGAGACGACCTTGGCCAATCTCGAGCATGTTGACGCTTTTCGACAAGGTCTTGATGTCTGGGCTCGGTTCTCGCAGACGATTGACGAAGACGCGGACCTCTCCTCTGAGGACTTTTCAGGCGGCGCGTTTGCGCAAGCGATGCTTCGCAAGGCGCGGCTATCTCGCTGCGCCTTTATCGGGGCGGATCTCAGAGACGCCGACCTGAGAGAAGCCGACCTGTCGGAGGCGGCTTTCGACGCGGCGAGTTTGATCATGGCGAACCTCGGCCGGGCAAAGGCCGCGAGCGCCTCGTTTCGAGAGACGCGCCTGGATGGCGCGACGCTTTGGAAGGTTTCCGCGGTTGGCGCTGATTTTCGCGGCGCCAACCTGACGCGGGCGGGGATGTCCTCCGCCAAGCTAGACCGGGCGGACTTTCGAGATGCGGATCTCGCCGAAGCGATCTTGGAGCGCGCGAAGCTGCGCGGCGCGAAGTTTGACCGCGCAAAGCTCGATGGCGCAATGCTCAGAAACGCCGATCTGAGGGATACGAGCCTCCGCGACGCGGTGTTGAGAGACGCCGTGCTGGACGGGTCAAAGCTCAATGCGCGCAGTTTTGAAAGCGTTGAGCTTTCAGGCGCTTCCTTGCGTCAGGTCTCGCTATCTGGCGCGAAATTCCGGAACCAGGCCCTGGTTGGCGTCGACTTCAGCGGGTCTGACCTCACCGATGCGAGCTTTTACGGTTGCGATCTGCACGACGCCAAATTCACCGGCGCCGCTTTGAACCGGGTCGACTTCTCAGATGCGGTGGGCCTTACAAAACCGCAGCTGGACGAAGCGGCCGACTTCGAGGAGGCGTTGCTGCCCGATCTGCTCGGAGCCCCGCTCACGAACCGCGAGCGAGAAGTCACCGGGAATGTGATCCGGCTGGTGCGTCGAAGCTGAGATCGGATTTTCGCTCAAAATCCGATCGAGTGGAGCAACAAAATTGCGCGGGCTCTTGACCCTCGGCATGCGCGACGCAAGGCTGCGCTGAGCCTGGCCCCGCGATGAAGAACGGAGCGCCGCGGCATCTACGTTGCTCGCGGGGAGAAGGAGAGCGGCATGAAGCGAACGGGTCTTTACCCTGGCACATTCGACCCAGTCACGCTGGGACATCTCGACATCATCCGCCGCAGCGTTCGGCTCGTGGATCATCTGGTGATCGGGGTCGCGATCAATCGCGACAAGGGACCGATGTTCGACCTCGAAGAACGGGTTCAGATGCTGGAGCAAGAAACAGCCGAGATTGCACGCGCCTCTGGCGTCGTCATCGAGGTGAAACCCTTTGAAAACCTGCTGATGAGCTTTGCGGAACAGTGTGAGGCGAGCGTGATCATACGCGGGCTTCGCGCAGTTTCAGACTTCGAGTACGAGTTTCAGATGGTTGGAATGAACCGCGCGCTCAACGACGAGATCGAAATGGTCTTTCTGATGGCCGACGCCAACCATCAGGCGATCGCATCTCGGCTGGTGAAGGAGATTGCGCGGCTGGGCGGCGACGTATCCAGCTTTGTGCCTGCGCAGGTTGGCGAACAGCTCATCGCCAAAGTCGGCGCGCAACGCTGACCTTGCAACAGGCGTCCAATCGGGCGATAGCGCCCGTTCAAGAACATCTGGGAGTAGCCCGTGGAATACAATGACCCCGAGAACACGCTGATCATCGAAGTCGGCTTGGGATACGACAGTGAAGACGCCGCGTCGCCGTCAAATTCTGGCGACGTCGCGATCGAGTTGATGCCCGACATCGCGCCCAACCACGTCGCGCAGGTCAAAGCGCTCGCGCGGGAGGGCTACTACGACAACGTGCCTTTTCATCGGGTGATCGAGGGCTTCATGGCGCAAACCGGCGATGGACAGCGGGGCGACGGGACCGGAGGGTCCGACAAGCCAAACGTCAAGGCGGAGTTTTCGCGACTGCCGTTCGATCGGGGCGTCGTCGGCATGGCTCGGGCGCAGAACCCTGACAGCGCCAACAGCCAGTTCTTTATCACCTTCGCGGAATCTCACTTCCTGAACGGCCAGTACACGGTCTTTGGTCGCGTGATCTCCGGAATGGAGACCGTTGACGCCATCAAGCGCGGCGTTGGCCAAGGGGGATCGGTTCCCGCCCCCCGAGATCGGATGATCAAAGTTCGGGTCGCCGCCGACGACGCGTAGCGCGGTCCGACCTTAGCGCGATCCGGTCTCGACGCCCGTAGGCCATATTTCAGTCGAACTGAACGCTGAAGAGCGGCCGTGCGTGGAATTACGAAAGAAGGTGAACATCATGATCGACGGCGCAAACAAGCGTTTGACAGCATTCTGGGGAGGGCTCGCGCTCGCCATTTCGATGGGATGGGCGGCCGCGGCCGTCGAGATCCCGGATCCGGAGAATACCCTGCTGATCGAGGTGGGCCTCGGATACGAAAGCGTCTCGGACGACACGCCGGAGCGAACTGGCACAATCGTCCTGCAGTTGCGCCCCGATCTCGCGCCCAACCACGCTGCGCGACTAAAGGAGCTCGCCGCAGAGGGGTTCTATAACGATGTTCCGTTTCATCGGGTGATCCCGGGCTTCATGGCCCAGACCGGCGATGGCCAGAACGGCAACGGCACGGGCGGCTCGGACAAAGAGGATCTGAGGTCGGAGTTCACCGGCACCCGATTTGAGCGTGGAGTCGTCGGAATGGCGCGCACCAGCTATGAGCACAGCGCAAACAGCCAGTTCTTTATCATGTTCGAAGAAGCCCCCCACTTGAACGGTCAGTACACCATCGTTGGTCAAGTCATCGAGGGCATGGATGTCGTCGACGCCATAAAACTCGGAGAGGGGCAAGGCGGCGCAGTCGACAATCCAGATCGGATGATCAGCGTCACGCTGGCTGCGGCCCAGTAGGTTCGGCCCCCTCTCGGCGATCAACAGGCGCGGCGCTCAGAGCCGCGCTTTTTTTGACTCTGGCCTTTTCGACATGACGCGGCGCGCAGGCGAGAGTGACTTCTCCGCCGGACCGGGTTAGCTGAGCGCGGTCGTGTTGCTTCGGAGTGGTTGGAACCGTGCGTCTCGAAGAGTTTGATTACGAGCTGCCTGAAGATCTGATCGCCTTGCGCCCAATTGAACCACGGTGTCTGGCGAAGCTGCTCGTCGCGACGCCACAAACCCTCTCGGATCAAACAATTGGCGACCTCCCTTCGGTGCTGCGTCCTGACGATCTGCTGGTTTTCAACAACACGAAGGTCATCCCAGCGCAACTCGTTGGAAAGCGAAGCAGGGAAGGGTCCACCGTTAAAGTCGACGCCACGCTCATCGAACGCGTCGAGCCCGATTGCTGGCGTTGTTTAGCGCGGCCAGGGAAGCGACTTTCAGTAGGAGATCAGATTTCGTTTGGCTCGCTCGTCGCAGACGTCGCGACCAAAGACCAGGAAGGGGTCGTTACGCTGCGGTTCAACCTCGCGGGACCGGCGCTCGATGCTGAGATCAATTCGGTCGGGGCGATGCCGCTTCCGCCCTATATCGCGCGCAGACGCGCTGCTGACGCGCAGGACCGGCGCGATTATCAGACCGTCTTCGCCGAGAAAGAGGGCGCCGTCGCAGCCCCAACGGCTGCTTTGCATTTCGACGAAGCGCTGGTTTCAGCTCTTGATGATCGCGGAATAGAGCGAGCGACAGTGACGCTGCATGTTGGCGCGGGGACGTTCTTGCCGGTGAAGGTTGACGAGATCTCCGAGCACAAGATGCACTCAGAGGTCGGGCAGATTACCGCGGAGACTGCAGCCCGGTTAAACAGGGCCCGAGAACAGGGTCGTCGGATCATCGCGGTGGGCACCACGGCGCTGCGCGTCCTGGAGACCGCTGCTGGCGACGATCGTCGGTTTTCCGATTGGGCGGGCGCAACCGACATCTTTATCACCCCGGGTTACGAGTTCCGGGGGATCGATGGTTTGATGACGAATTTTCACCTCCCCAAGTCTACGCTCTTGATGCTGGTGAGCGCCTTGATGGGGGTGGAGCGCATGCGCGAGGTCTACGGGCACGCAATCTCCAAGCGCTACCGGTTTTTTTCCTATGGAGACTCGTCCCTCTTGCTCCCCTAGGCTGCCGCTTCGGAGGTCGAAACCGACGCGCCGGCGCCGCAGACAGGGAAGCGTGATTGACCGCTTGAGCTTAGGCGGATCGCACGAGCTTTTCGAACCCATCGCCGCGAAGGAGCAGGCATGTTCGACGTGATGCGAAATATGTGGGCGCTGTTCCTGGGCATGCTGCTTCTGATGGTGGGCAACGCGCTCCAGGGGTCGCTTATCGGGGTCCGCGCAGCGAGCGAGCCGAGCTTCACGACTGAGATCTTCGGCTATGTGTCGGCCGCGTATTTCGCCGGCTTTCTGGGCGGCTCGCAGGTGACGCCGTATCTGCTGCGGCGTGTCGGCCATGTCAGGGTGTTCGCAGCGCTCGCTTCGCTCGTTTCCGCCGCGTTCATCATCTACGCGGCGATCGTCGACCCATGGGTTTGGTTTGTTCTGCGCTTCATTGTCGGCTTCTGCTTTTCAGGCATCTACATCGTCAGTGAAAGCTGGATCAATGACGGCTCTTCAAACGAGAACCGCGGAACAGCGCTGTCGACTTACATGTTTTTCCAGATGTTCGGCATCGTTGTAGGGCAGCAATTGCTGAACGTCGGCGATCCGGAGGGATATGAGCTCTTCGTTCTCATATCGGTTCTCGTGTCGATCTCCTTCGCACCTATTCTGCTCAGCGTGTCGCCGGCGCCGCTCTATGAGACCGCTCGCCCGATGACGTTGCGCCAGCTGCTGGACGCGTCGCCTCTGGGGAGCGTCGGGTCGTTCCTTCTAGGGGCGGTCTTTTCAGCCATGTTCGGGATGGGCGCGATCTATGCCGGGCGCTCCGGACTGAGCGTCGCGGAGATCTCGATCTTCCTCACGGTGATGTACGGCGGCGCGATGCTGACCCAAGTTCCGTTGGGCTGGTTGTCAGACCGGATGGACCGACGCCAGTTGATCGTCTTGGTCGCTTTGTCAGGCGGAATCGCCTGCGTGTGGGCCGCGACCAGCGGGACAACCGTTTTAGGGACCCTTTATGGGTTCGATATCTACGTGATCTACCCCGCCGCGGCCGTTCTTGGTGGATTGGCGAACCCGCTTTACGGGTTGCTCATCGCCCACACGAACGACTTTCTCGAACATGATCAAATGGCGTCGGCGAGCGGTGGGATCGTCTTCTTCAACGGGGTTGGCGCGATGGGCGGCCCCGTCATCGTCGGTTACTTGATGGAGTCGCAGATCGGAAACGCCGGCTTTTGGATCTTCATCGCGGCGATGATGGGGTTCATCGGTGCTTACGGCATCTTCCGTATGACCCAGCGGCCGACAATCGATGTCGCCGACACCAGTCCGTTCCAGGTGGTGACCCCTCGGCTGACGCCAGTCGCCGCGGAAATTTCACAGGAAGTCGTCATTGAGCAAATGGAAGAAGCTGCTCAAGACGATGATGACGAAGACACTCAGAGCGATAAATCGCAGGATGCTCCCTTTGTCGCAGACCGCTAGGATCATCTGATGGGCGAGTTGATTGGAATAGCGCGCCACGATCGCGCTCGCGGTCCGATTGAGACGCTCACGGCGGGGCGCATCGACGTCAACGCCGGCCTTGAAGGCGATCGCGGCGGGCTGATGACCAATCGGAAGGTCACCCTCCTGTTCGAACACCAGTGGCGTGCGGCGCTTGCGCAGATCAACCGCACTGAAATCGACTGGAGCGTTCGGCGAACGAACTTCCTGGTGCGGGGCGTCGAAAACCCGCGGCGCAGCGGGGCGAAGATCCGTCTCGGGGAGGCGCTGCTCGAAGTCAGCATGGAGTGTGAACCTTGCGACCGTATGGATGCGCAGGTTCAGGGGCTGACCGCCGCGTTGACGCCTGATTGGCGCGGCGGTGCGTGCTGTCGCGTTCTCGAGGGAGGGGAGATAAAGCTCGGCGATCATGTCGAGATGATCTCGGTCGATCTCGCCGGAGCCGGCGTGCTCGCCTTCTGGCTCAATGAAGTCGGCCGAACGGGCTGGTTCAAAACCGACCCTGGCGTCGATCAGGCGATCCTTGATCGTTTCACTTCTGTTTATCAGGCCGCCGCTCGTGGGGATCTAGACGCCTGGCAGGCCACTCCGGCGGGCGCTTTGGCCCTGATCATCGCATTGGATCAGTTTCCAAGAAACATGTTCCGCGACCATTCCAAAGCCTTCGCAACGGACGCCAAGGCGAGGGCGGTCGCGCTTGAAGCGATTTCGAATGGGTTCGACCTTCAAACGCCAGAGCCTGAGCGGATGATGTTCTACCTTCCGCTTGAGCATTCCGAGGTTCTTGAGGATCAGGATCTTTGTGTCTCCTTGATCTCGGAACGTCTACGCTCCGAGCAAGAAGGGGTTCGTCACGCCGAGGCGCACCGGGACCTGATCCGTCGGTTTGGCCGGTTTCCGCATCGAAACGAGGCTCTGGGTCGCCCCTCCACTGCGGAAGAAGCCGAGTTCCTGCTGGGGGGAGGATACCAGCCGAACTCTCACAGCGCGGACGACCCTTAGACTGGGGCCAGACCGTCCCCATTTTCCCGCGCGAGGCGCCGTCTTCACGGTCATTGCACGAGCTTGCGTCTTGCAGTGCAGCATATCCTGCGTGTTAAGCGGGTAGGGACGCAGTTTGAATGAGCATCTGAAAGGAGCGCGTTATGAGTTTGAAGGGGAAAGTCGCGGTCATCACCGGCTCGACGAGCGGAATCGGGCTGGGCGTTCTGACGGAACTCGCCAAAGCCGGCGCGCATGTGGTTATGAACGATCATACGGGCGACGCCGCGCATAACGACGCTGTCGCCGCCTTGGCCGCCGAGCATGGCGTGCAAGGCGTTTACATCAAAGGCGACCTGTCAAAGGCCGAAGAATGTGTCAGCCTGATCGAACAGGCGGAGGCGACGTTCGGCCAAGTCGATATCGTCGTGAACAACGCGGGCATTCAGTACGTTGAAAAGATTGAGGACTTCCCGCCAGAGCGCTGGGACCTGATCATTAGTTTGAACCTGAATTCCTCGTTTCACACGACCCGCGCAGCCTTGCGCGGCATGAAGACAAGAGGGTGGGGGCGGTTTGTGAACATCGCCTCTGCCCATGGTTTGACGGCGTCGCCGTTCAAGTCCGCCTATGTTGCGGCGAAACACGGTCTTGTCGGCTTTACAAAGGTGACGGCGCTCGAAGGGGCGGATTTCGGCGTCACCGCCAATGCGATCTGCCCGGGATATGTTTGGACGCCTCTCGTGGAGGGTCAGCTTGAAGAGCAAATGAAGGCGCACGGCAAAGACAAGGATTGGGTGATCGAAAACGTCATGCTCGACCGTCAGGGGATGAAGAAATTCGCGACCGTCGAACAGATGGGCGCAACCGCTGTTTTCCTGTGCTCGCCGGGCGCAGATACGATCACGGGCACGTCGATTTCGGTCGATGGCGGCTGGACGGCGCTTTGATCTGGCTTTTAGCCGCAGGCTCAAGGCTTTGAAACGCGTTGAGCCTGCGCATATAAGCGGGGAAGGAGGCTCGGAATGACCCAGACGACCCCATCGGAAGCGCCCGTGACGAATACGCCGGAAGAGGACGGCGCGGCGCGCGATCTCAGCGACCGCGTCCAGCGTCATCCGGAGAAAGCCCACCGTCGCGACAACGCGTCGCCCAAGAAGCCCAGCTGGATCCGTGTCAAAGCGCCAAGTTCGCAGGGTTTCTTTGAAACACGGGCTCTGATCAAAGATCATGGTCTGTCGACCGTGTGCCAGGAGGCCGGCTGTCCAAATGTCGGGGAGTGTTGGTCCAAGGGCCACGCGACCATGATGCTCATGGGCGAGATCTGCACTCGGGGCTGCACTTTTTGCAATGTTGCGACTGGCCGACCGGACGCGCTTGACCCGTTCGAACCTGCGCGGGTCGCACAGGCCGTCGACAAACTGGGCCTTGAGCATGTCGTAATCACTTCCGTCGACCGTGACGACTTGCCCGATGGCGGCGCGGAGCACATTGCTCAGACGATCCGGGCGGTTCGGCGCAAACGGCCGGGCACGACCATCGAAGTGTTGACGCCCGACTTTCTTCGGAAGGACGGCGCTCTCGAAATCGTCGTGGACGCCTGTCCGGACGTCTTCAACCACAATTTGGAAACGGTTCCTGGCCTTTACCCGGAAGTCCGTCCCGGCGCGCGCTACTTCCACTCCCTGAGGCTTCTCCAACAGGTCAAAGAGCTTGATCCGGCGATTTTCACGAAGTCGGGCATTATGGTGGGACTTGGCGAAGACCGGCAGGCTGTCTTGCAGGTCATGGACGACATGCGCGCCGCCGATATCGATTTTCTAACCGTCGGACAGTATCTGCAGCCGACGCCCAAACATCACGCGGTGGCGCGCTACGTCACTCCTGAGGAGTTTGGCTCCTACGAACAGGCGGCGTACTCGAAGGGCTTTCTGATGGTGTCTGCGACGCCTCTGACGCGCTCAAGCTATCATGCGGGCGATGACTTCGCCCAGCTGCGCTTGGCGCGAGAGAGCAAACTCGCCGGCGAGGCGGCGACCTAGCCGCGCGGGTAGGCGGCCAGGTCCAACGCTGACGCGTCCATAAGGATCATTCGGCGCCGCTCACCGCGAACGCACGCTTCGCATGCGCCATTCTGCGTTCGATGACCTCGGTTTCGATCGGCGAAGCTTGAGCCCCTCGGTCGAACGCCTGATCAACAATCGAGACCGTTGCGGACCAAAACTCGTCGCGGTCGATACGTTCGCCGATGACAGCCGTCGCGTCGCCGGCGTTCTCACACACCACTTCGGGCGTGTCGAGATCCTGCTCCAGACGGTCGAGCGCGTCGACCAGTCGATGCGACGCTCGCAAAATGGCTTCGAGACCGTCGTTGGGGCGTGTGTTTGCGGCGCCGATGGAGACCAGGGCGTGACCAGCCGCATGCGCCCGTGAGGCGCGCCGCAAAGGAAGCGCGTCAAGTTCAGGTGCGGCGATATCGATCGCCATCGGCGCGAGCCTCGTCATCGCCTGCGCGACCAGAAGCTCCGCCCGACGCCGTTCGATCATGGCGCCGTCGACCGATCCAGCCAAACGAACGACGAATGGCGTCAAAAGCGAGCGTCGATGATCAGACATCGCGTCGTTCAAGCCCATAAGGAACGCAGCAAGTGGGCGTGAGAAACACTTCGGACAATCCGAAACCGACACGATTTCACGATACTCGAACCCAGCCGCGACGACCGCGGCCTCGTTTATGCACGTACCCCCGTCAGGCCCCGGAAAGGTGTGGGACCCGGCGAGAAGCCGCCAGTTGAGGATCGAGTGCCAATCTTCAGAGCGCATTTTCTGTCCTTTCTCGCGCCGAGCTACGGACGCTCTCATTCCCATCGAGAGGGGGACTGCGCATGTCGGTCCTGGGGGGAAGGAATCAATCGCTTCTCAAACGCGGTTTTCCGCATGTTCGGCGATCGAAATAGATAGCGCCCTGAAGTCGCAGGGCTCTTTGCGAACCCAAAAGTCGGGTTTAAGTTCGCTCTAAGGAGTTTGCATGCCGACCCACACCGAAAAACGTCGTGTGCCGTACACGCCTGAACAAATGTATGATCTCGTCTCGTCGATCGAGCGATACCCCGAGTTCCTGCCCTGGACGTCCGCGGTACGTATCCGTTCGCGCGCCGTAAGAACCGGCGGCGGCGAGACCGTGGACGCGGACATGGTGATCTCGTTCAAAGTCTTTCGGGAAAAGTTCGGGTCTCGGGTCGACTTGCGGCCCGATGAACAGAAGATCGACGTCGCCTACCTGGACGGCCCGTTCAAGTACCTCAACAATCATTGGTACTTTATCGAAAACGACGACGGGTCCACGACGATCGACTTTTTCGTCGATTTCGAGTTCAAGAGCAGGATCTTGCAAAGCCTGATCGGCGTCGTGTTCAACGAAGCGATGCAACGAATTGTTCGGGCTTTCGAAGCACGAGCCGAAGCGCTCTACGGGAGCGGGTCGGCCGCGCCAGCCTGATCACACGATCAGCTTCAGAGCTTGCTCGACAGTCGCCAAGCGGACCTCGCGACGACCAAGCGGTCCAAATCGGTTTTCCAGATGAAGCGTCGTGTCTCCCCGCCGAGCGACAGCGAAGTGAACCAAGCCTTCCGGTTTTTCGGCGCTTCCCCCTCCGGGCCCCGCAATCCCTGTCACAGAGACGGCGACCCCGGCGTTAGACCTTTCAAGCGCGCCCTCCGCCATAGCCTTCGCAACAGGCGCGGACACAGCTCCGAAAGACATGATCAGCGCAGGATCGACGCCCAACATTTCGCTCTTCGCCTCGTTGGAATAGGTGACAAAGCCACGGTCGACCACATCGGATGAGCCTGGGACCTCGGTCAGAGCGCCGACGATCAATCCGCCGGTGCAGCTTTCCGCTGTGGCCAACATGATCCCATCTTCACGACATCTCGCCAGAGCGTTGCGCGCCAACTCCAAAACAGCCTCAGAAAACATGGAAGGCCCCCACCAACACAACGCAGAGCGCGGCAAGCGCGCCGGCGACCACATCGTCGGCCAAAACGCCGAAAGCGCCGGGCAGCCGCTCCGCCGCCGCCACCGGCCACGGTATGAGGATATCGAAGAAGCGGAAAAGGACAAAGGCGAGGGCCCAAAGCCGCCAGTCGCCGCCGGAAAGCGCGATGGGCGTGAGGGCGACCCATTGGCCGATGGCTTCGTCGATCACGACCTCCTTTG
This sequence comes from uncultured Neomegalonema sp., assembly GCA_937911325.1. Lineage (GTDB taxonomy): Bacteria > Pseudomonadota > Alphaproteobacteria > Rhodobacterales > Rhodobacteraceae > CALDSD01. Next base: position 52,721 of record CALDSD010000053.1, on the reverse strand, counting down.
GGTCATTGTCGCCATCAGAGCCGGCCAGATAACGGTTCACCGCCCAAAGGGCGACAGGGGACAACATCATCAAGCAGACGAGAAAGAGCCATCCGTCTTCATCAAGCGCCAAAAGCCCAAAACCGATGACGAGGCCTAGAAGACTGCCCCACGTCCCAGGGGCGAGCGGCAGAAAACCAACGCCGCCGCATGTCGCTATCAAGCTTTCCGCCTTCAAAGCTTGACGGTCGCTGTCGCCAACGCTGCGATCCCTTCGCCCCGCCCGGTGAACCCGAGCCCCTCTGATGTTGTCGCCTTGACCGATACCCGATCAGCTTCGAGCTGGAGAATTTCGCCAATGCGCTTCTTCATCGCGGCGACATGGGGCCCAATTTTTGGGCGTTCGCAGATGAGCGTCACGTCGACATGAACAAGAACGCCGCCGCGATCTGAGACCAGGTTCCCGGCGTGCGACAAAAACTGGTCCGACGCCGCAGCTTTCCACTTTGGGTCGGATGGCGGGAAATGCGCCCCGATGTCGCCGGCGCCGAGCGCGCCCAAGACCGCGTCTGTGATCGCGTGCAGCCCGACGTCGGCGTCCGAATGACCGACAAGACCTGTCGTATGCGCCACAGGCAGGCCACAGAGCATCACGTGATCGGTGGAGCCGTCCGCGTTCGGACCGAACTTGTGAACGTCAAAACCCTGGCCTGCGCGGAACTCCATTGCTGCCTCCCGGCGATCCAAAGCGCGCGCGTGGCGCGCGGCCCAGTCAAAGTCTTGGGGCGTCGTCAACTTATGGTTCTGGAGTTCGCCTTCCACAAGCGCCACCGACAATCCGGCAAGCCTCGCCAGCTCGGCGTCGTCCGTGACCGGATGATCGCGAAACCGCTCATGCGCGTTCAGGATTGCGCCGAAATGAAACGCCTGTGGAGTTTGGGCGCGCCACAAACCTTCCCGCGAAACCAGCTCGCCACACTCGCCGCCATCCTCCCGTCGAAGCGTGTCGACGACGGGTAAGGCGACACAACCGCCCTCATGATCGTCGAGCGCCTCCAGCGCGCGCGTGATCACGTCTGCGGAAACAAACGGACGCGCAGCGTCGTGTATGAGCACTCTATTGGTCCGCCCCTCGACCGCAGACAGCGCCCGGAATACGGTTTCTTGCCGTTCCTTCCCGCCGAAGACAGGCTTCAAGACCTTGGGCGCTCCGTCAGCGGCCGCATCGAAAAGCGCCGCATGCTCCGGAGCAATCGCCACAAGGACGGAATCGATACCCGGATGCGCGGCGAAAGCCTCTAACGACCATCGCAGGACCGGCTTTCCCCCGAGGGGTCTGTACTGTTTGGGCAGACCAGAGCCGGCTCGGACGCCTCGGCCTGCGGCGACATTGAGAGCTAGGGTCGTCATTTCCTTTCCGAGAAGATTCGTTCGGGTGCGTGAAACGCGACCCTATCGTCTCCCGGCCATTGATCAAGATGCAGCGTCATCTGCGTACGCCGGTTCTGTTTTCGCTGAAAATCATGGCTGACAAGTCTTGTTCGGTGCGCAAGAACTCGGTAGCAATCGATGGTTGCACAAGGAATGAGCAATTGCTGAGCCCAGTTCGCATCGGTCGCCATGTCATCGAGGATCCGGTCCTGCTGGCGCCCATGGCAGGGATCACGGACGCGCCATTCCGAAAAGCGGTGCGTAAGTTTGGAGCAGGTCTGGTCGTCTCCGAGATGATCGCCAGCCAGGAACTTGTGACCAACAGGTTTGATGTACGCGCAAAGGCCGAGATCACGTCGAGCGACGGCCTGATGAGCGTCCAGATCGCCGGTCGCGAGGCGACGTGGATGGCGCAAGCCGCACGCATGGCGGAAGCCAATGGCGCGGAGATCATCGACATCAACATGGGATGCCCGGCGAAAAAAGTGACGTCCGGCTATGCGGGCTCGGCATTGATGCGGGATCTTGATCATGCGCTGACCCTGATCGACAGCGTCGTAAAGAGCGTCGAGATCCCAGTGACGCTCAAAACCCGACTGGGGTGGGACGACGCTGCATTGAATGCGGCGGAACTCGCAAAACGCGCCGAAGACGCTGGCGTCCAGATGATTGCGGTTCACGGGCGCACGAGATGTCAGTTTTACAAGGGCAGGGCGAATTGGTCAGCTGTCGCCGCCGCTAAGGCCGCTGTTTCAATTCCGGTGATTGTGAACGGCGATGTGACGGACGCGCGCTCGGCAAAAGAGGCGCTAAAGCTCTCTGGCGCAGACGGGGTCATGGTTGGCCGAGGAGCGCAGGGTCAGCCCTGGGTCGTTTCGCAAATCGCTGCAGAGCTAAAGGGACAGGTGTTCCAGGAGCCCAGCGCCTCGGAAAAACGCGACCTTTTCCTGGAGCATTACAGCAGCATGCTTGACCATTACGGCGTGGAGTTGGGGGTGCGCTGCGCCCGCAAACACTTGGGATGGATGCTCGATCGGCGACCGGAAGCCGCCGGGACGCGGGCCAAGCTTCTCCGCGAGACCGATCCGGAACGTGTTGTTTCTCAGATCAAAGCGGTTTTCGAGACGACGCATGTCGCACCAACACGTGAGGCCGCATGAAACCTCCTAAGACCAAGCGCGGCGCGTCCACACTGTCGCGCGAAGCCGTTTGGGCGGCTTTGCCGATGCCCTGCGTCATCTTCGATCCCGAGATCCGGTTCGCCGATGCGAATGCTGCGGCGGAACTGTTTTTCCAGACAAGTGTCGTCAGTCTGCGCAAAGCGGGACTCACCGATTACTTTGCGCCGACAAGCCGCGTTGCGGAGCTGATTGAACAAGCCCGCCAAGGACCGCTTTCGCTCAGTGAGTATGCAATTGAGATGAATTGGCGTTCAAATGAGCCGGTGCTGGTCGATCTTCAAGCCGCTCAGGTGTTCGATGCGCCCGGAAACGTGCTTTTGACGATCCAGCCGAGATCGGTGGCCGAGTCGATGGATCGCTCGCTGAACGCCCGCGGAGCCGCGCGGAGTCTGTCCGGTTTCGCCGCGATGATGGCGCATGAAATCAAAAACCCGCTCGCAGGCATATCCGGCGCGGCGCAGCTCCTTGAGATGAAACTGGGCGACACTGAATCCGAGATCATCAGATTGATCCACGAGGAGGTCGACCGCGTGCGGTCTCTTGTCGATCGGATGGAGGCGTTCGCAATCGACGCTCCCCCAGCGCGGGGAGCTGTCAACATGCACGAGGTGCTGGATCAGGCGCGACGCTCGGCGACGGCGGGCTATGGTCGGCATGTCCGCTTCCGAGAGGTTTACGATCCTTCACTTCCGCCGGTTCCCGGCGATCGGGGCCAGTTGCTGCAAGTTTGCGCGAACTTGATCAAGAACGCAGCCGAAGCGGCGCCGCGACAAGGCGGAGAGATCATTCTGAAAACCGCTTTCCGACCAGGGGTGAAGGTCGCGACGGCCGGAGGCGGCCGCGAGAGCCTGCCCTTTGAACTGACTGTTCTCGATAACGGCCCAGGCGTCCCGGAAGAGATGCTGCCTCATGTGTTTGAGCCGTTTGTAACCTCAAAGACCACTGGCAAGGGCTTGGGACTTTCATTGGTGTCGAAACTCGTCGGAGATCACGGGGGCGTCGTCGAGTGCCGTAGGGTCGGGGAGCGAACAGCGTTTCGGGTTCTTCTGCCCGTTCTGACGGGAACCGAGGTCGTCTCCTTGGGTGAAGCGCGTGTGGATAAGGAAACAGCATGACTAAGGGCGATGTACTGCTGGCGGATGACGACAAGGCCATTCGGACGGTGCTGAGCCAGGCGCTGACCCGAGCGGGATGTCGTGTGCGATCCACTGGCGCGGCTTCGACCCTCTGGCAGTGGATCGAGGACGGCGAGGGGGATGTTGTTCTCACCGACGTCATGATGCCCGACGGCGACGCGCTTGACTTGCTGCCCGCGATCAAGCGCAAGCGCCCGCAGATGCCAGTCATCGTGATGAGCGCGCAAAACACGGTCATGACGGCGATCCGAGCCGCTCAATCGGGGGCGTATGAGTATCTCCCCAAGCCGTTTGATTTGCGCGAGGTGATCAATCATGTGGATCGCGCCCTAGAGTCGCTGAGCGGACCGCGGGAACCGACCGAGGCCCCTGTCGATCCAGCCGTTGACCAGCTGCCTCTGATCGGCCGCTCTTCAGCGATGCAGGAGGTCTATCGCGTCATGGCGCGACTGACCCACACTGATCTGACTGTTATGATCACGGGCGCCTCAGGAACCGGCAAGGAGTTGGTGGCGAGGGCGCTGCATAACTTTGGAAAACGAAAGAACGGCCCGTTTATCGCGCTGAACATGGCGGCGATCCCGCGTGAGCTGATCGAGGCGGAGCTATTTGGCCACGAGAAAGGCGCCTTTACAGGCGCGACGGAGCGCGCGCGAGGGAAGTTTGAGATTGCTCAGAAGGGCACTCTGTTTCTCGACGAGATCGGCGATATGCCTCCGGAGGCGCAGACGCGGCTTCTTCGGGTTTTACAGGAAGGCGAGTTTGTTTCGGTGGGAGGGCGCCAGCCGATCAAGGCCGACGTCCGTATCATTGCGGCGACCCATCAGGATCTGAGACGTTTGATCCGTGAAGGCCTCTTCCGGGAAGATCTGTTTTATCGACTCAATGTCGTGCCGTTGCGCCTGCCGCCCTTAAACGAGAGGGTCGAGGACATCGCGGATCTGAGCCGGGTCTTTCTTGCCCGCGCCCAAGACGAAGGCCTTCCCGCGAAAACGATCACCCGCGATGCGGTTGAGTTGCTGAAGGAACAACCCTGGCCGGGAAACGTGCGGGAGCTTGAAAACCTGATCAAGCGACTTGCGGCGTTGTGCCCAGAGGACGCGATCGACCGGCGCGCCGTTGAAGCGGAATTGAGCGCGGGCGCGATTGAGACCGCAGCGCGCGACGTCGACAGTCAGACCTTATCGGGGTCTGTCGAGGAGCACGTGAAAAGACTGTTCATGCGTCACGATCCTTCGCTTCCACCCAACGGCTTATATGATCGCGTTCTGCGCGAGGTTGAACACCCGTTGATAACGCTGACTTTAAACGCCGCGAGAGGCAATCAGGTGCGCGCTGCGGAGATCCTCGGCATCAACAGAAACACCCTCAGAAAGAAACTTCGCGAGCTTGACATTCCCGTCACACGCGGGAAGAAACTGATGTAAGGAAGCAACAAAACAGGGTTCAAAGGCCGCCTGTTTCCGTTGGATCGTGTTTTTGATGGAACTATCGGCTTTTCGGACGGCTCGCTCGTGGCGCTCAGCGGATCGACTTCAGATTCAACGTTAGACCGGAGCAGTTTCACTGGTTCGTCGGTCATACGGCGCGCCTGGTGGCGGAAGAGCACGACCATCGCAGTCGGTCTTGCGATCACCGGGCCGATACTGGCCACGCTCACTTACGCCACCATCTCGAGCAACCAGGAGGGCGAACTCAGCTCGATCTGGTTTAAGGCGCTGATCCTCGCCGACATCTGCTATCTGGTCGTTCTCGCCTCTCTCATCGGGCTCCAGATCGCACGTCTTATCGTCGCGAGGCGGGCGCGTTCGGCCGGATCGCGCCTTCATGCGCGCATGGTCGCGTTCTTTACCGGCGTCGCCGCAGCGCCGGCGATCCTCGTCGCGGTTTTCTTCTTTTTGGTGATTCAGCTCGGCTTTGAAGCGTGGTTCAGCGATCGCGTCAGCTCGATCGTACGAAACTCGCATGAGGTCGCCCGTGCGTACAGCGCCGAGCATAGAGAAGCGATCGGCGGCGAGGCGATCGCACTGGCCAAGAGCATTGACGCCGCGGCCGGCGGGATGCCGATAAGCCCGGAAGACGTTCGGTTTCGCGAGTTCCTCGACCGTACGACTGAGGCCACCAACTTCTCTGATGTCTATATTCTGAACTCGAGCGGCGAGATCGTCGCCCGGGGCGCGGACAGCTTCCTGTTCACGTTTACTCCGCCAAGCCTGAGAGATCTCGATCTTGCCGCCTCGGGCGAATTGGTCATCCGCGAAGACAGGCTCGCAGATGAGATGCGGGCGCTCTTGAAGCTCGACAGTGTTTTCGACGCTTATCTCTATGTGACCCGGCCAGTCGATGGGGCGGTGTTGACGCTGCTCGAGAAGACCGATTCCGGCGTGAAGCTGTACACACGCCTTGAACAGAACCGGGAAGCCTGGCTGGCGCAGTTCGCAGCGCTCTACATTGGCTTCGCGGTTCTGGTTCTGATGGCGGCGATCTATCTGGGACTTTGGTTCGCGGAGCGGCTTTCCAGGCCGATCGGACGCCTTTCAGCAGCGGCGCAGCGGGTTCGCTCCGGCGATCTGGACGTGCGCGTGAAAGAAGAGCGTGGAGACGACGATCTTTCGCTTTTGTCCCGTGTCTTCAACCGCATGACTGAAGAGGTGAAACGCAAGCAGGATGAGCTGAGCGAAGCGCACATGGAGTCCGAGCAGCGGCGGCTGTTCAGCGAGGCGGTGCTTTCGGGCGTTTCAGCCGGGGTGGTCGGTCTTGATCAAGAGCGACTTGTGATGTTGCTCAACGCGCCGGCCGCACGCTTGATCGGCGTCGATGAAGACGATGCGGTGGGGCGCTCGATTGAAGAGCTCGTGCCGGAATTCTCTGAGATCCTGGATAGCCCGACTATCGTGACGGACGGAGCGGTCGAGAACCAGATCAAGACTATCCGCAAAGGCCAGGAGAGGGAGCTGCTGGTTCGAGTCACCGTGGAGACCAGCGGCGACGATTCCACCACCGGTCTTGTCGTCACAATCGACGACATGACGGCTTTGGTGTCGGCTCAGCGGATGGCGGCTTGGGGAGATGTCGCGCGGCGCATCGCGCATGAGATCAAGAACCCCTTGACGCCGATCCAGCTCGCCGCCGAACGGTTGCGCCGGAAATATGGGGAGCGTCTCGGAGAGGACGCCGAAACATTCGATCGATACACCGACACGATCGTGCGCCACACGGGCGATATTGGCCGAATGGTGGACGCATTTGTTCGTTTCGCGAAGATGCCGTCCCCCGAGATGGCCACCGTGGATCTCAGAGACGTGGTTCGCGAGGCGGTTGTTCTACAGAAGGAAGCCAGAGCGCACATCGATTACTCGACGCGGTATCCAGAGGATCCCGTACTCGTGCGAGCTGATCGCGGCCAAGTCCTGCAGGCGGCGGTCAACCTCATGCTGAACGCCGCCGATGCGATCAAAACGCGCCTGGACAAAGAGAGAGAGGAAGGCGTCGACGGAGCCGCGCCTGAGATCCGTGTCGCGCTGGAGCAGTCGGATCGCCGCAATGTCCTCCTAACGGTCCAGGACAACGGCATCGGCTTGCCCGCGACGGACCGGATGAAACTGCTGGAACCGTATGTGACGACCCGCAAAGAGGGAACCGGTTTGGGCCTTGCGATCGTCATGAAGATTGTTGAAGAGCACGGCGGTGAGCTTTTGCTGTTTGACGCCGATCCATTTTCGGAAGGCGCGCAACCCGGAGCCTGCGCAGCCATTCGATTTCCCTTGGTTCAACAGACTTCGACGAAAAAACAAGTCGCCGCCGAAGGCGCCTGAATGGTGGACGCGGCGGAACACAGCGCGCTGTTTTCAGCGCCTATAAACAAAGGAGCCCGTGCATGGCCGACATCCTGATTGTCGATGACGAACCGGATATCCGGTCGCTCCTCAGCGACATCCTTGAGGATGAGGGGCACCAAACGCGAACTGCCGATAGCGCGGATACTGCGTTCGCTGCGATAAACCTGGCGCGTCCGGAACTCATCGTGCTCGACATCTGGCTGCAGGGCAGCAGGATGGATGGAATCGAGGTTCTGAAGTCCGTCAAACGCGACAACCCGGACGTCCCCGTCCTGATCATCAGTGGTCACGGAAACATCGAGATCGCCGTCGCGGCGATCCGGCAGGGCGCATACGACTTCATCGAAAAGCCGTTCAAGCTCGATCAACTGATGGTCTCGGTCACGCGAGCGCTCGAGGCGTCGCGCCTTCGACGTGAGAATGCGGACTTTAGAGCGCGAGAGCATCGAGTCAGCGACCTGGTGGGCAAATCGAACAGCATCCAGCAGCTCCGGCAGTCGCTGGAGCGCGCCGCCCCGACGGGCAGCCGGATCCTGTTTTGTGGGCCTCCAGGCTCTGGAAAGGAACTTGCGGCCCGGTTCCTACATGCGAACTCGAAGCGGTCGGACGGTCCGTTTGTCGTGGTGAACTCGGCCTCGATCGAACCTCAGCAGATGGAGCGCGTCCTTTTCGGCGAGGAGAAGGACGGTCTTGTTTCGCCGGGTCTTTTTGAGCGGGCGCATGGCGGCACGCTGTTCTTTGACGAAGTCGCGGAGATGCCGCTGGGGACGCAATCCAAGATCCTGCGGGTTCTGGTGGATCAGGCGTTCACGCGCCTGGGCGGCGGCGACACGGTGCGCGTCGACTTGCGCATCGTCAGCGCATCGACGCGGAACCTTCCGGCGGAGATCGCCTCGGGCAATTTCAGGGAAGACCTGTACCACCGGCTCAACGTGTTGCCGATCGTTACGCCGTCGCTGGCCGAGAGGCGCGACGATGTCCCAGTGCTGGTCGAACACTTCGTCGAGCGGCTCAACGCGGAGCAGGGCCTTCCGGTGCGCCGCTTCGCGCCAGACGCCATCGCCGCACTGCAGGCGTTCTCCTGGCCTGGAAACGTCCGGCAGCTCAAGAACACGATTGAGCGCCTTTTGATTTTGGGAGGCTCGGAGGAAGAGCGCGATCAGATGATCGTCGCGGAAGACCTGCCAACGGAGATCGTCGGCGGGGAAGCGAGCGGGGCGCTGGGAGGTTTAGACGCCACTTTGGTGAGCATGCCGCTGCGAGAGGCGAGAGAAGCTTTTGAGCGCGAGTACCTGATCGCCCAGATCAACCGATTTGGCGGCAATATCTCGCGAACGGCCGAAGTTGTCGGGAGGGAAAGATCGGCGCTTCACCGAAAGCTCAAGTCTTTGGGCGTGGTGACCAGCAACCGCGCCGGCGCGCGTCTCGCTATTCGAGCCGAAGAACTCATGGGGGAAGACGAGTGAGCCCAGCGAGGCTCCGGCGCGTTTTTTGATCAGCCGTTTACTTGAGTGTTTGAGACACGAAACAGGAGAGGCCGAGCATGCAGGTGATCGTCTGCGGAGCCGGGCAGGTTGGGTATCAGATTGCTCGGCATCTGGCTGCTGAGGGCAATGACGTGGTCGTTATCGACCGGTCTGAAGATCTCGTCGCCAAGATTACCGAGACAATCGACGTCCGGGGCGTAACGGGCTTCGCCTCCCTGCCGAACGTCTTGGAGCGTGCCGGCGCGCGCGACGCCGACATGCTGATCGCAGCGACCTATTCGGATGAAGTGAATATGGTCGCCTGCCAGGTCGCGCATACGATTTTCGAGGTGCCGCGGAAGATCGCTCGGGTCCGGAGCCAAGCCTATCTTGAGCCGCAGTGGCGCGACATGTTTCGACGCGATCATATGCCGATCGACGTGATCATCTCACCTGAGATCGAAGTCGCACAAGTTGTGCTGCGTCGGCTTAACTCGCCGTCGGCGTTTGATTCTGCGAACTTTCTGGATGGCCAAGTTCGCGTCATCGGTACGCGGCTGCCGGATGATTGCCCGATCGTGAACACTCCTATCCGGCAACTCACAGCGTTGTTTCCTGATCTTCGCGCCGTCATCGTCGCCTATGTGAGAGATGGAAAGCTGTTGAGCGCGTCGCCTGAGGATCAGCTCTTTCCCGGCGATGAAGTCTATTTCATCGCGGACGAGGCTCACGTGAACCGGACGCTGGGGCTGTTCGGGCAGACGACCCAGTCCGCGGCGCGCGTCGTATTGGTCGGCGCTGGCAATATCGGCGTCCAGGTCGCCCAGGAGTTGGAGCGGAGCGGCGTGCGCTGCAAACTGATCGAGCGCGACCGCAATCGAGCTGAAGAAGCGGCCGAGCGGCTGGAGCGAACGATTGTGCTGCATGGCGATGCGCTTGATCAGGAGATCTTGCGCGAAGCCAACGTGACCGAGGCCCATGCAATCGCCACCCTGACGGATGACGACAAGGTCAACGTTCTGTGTTGCGCGTTGGCAAAGGACCTTGGCTGCCGTCGAGCTATCGCGCTGACAAATGACCCAAACTTTTCGTCGCTTTCAGAACCGTTGGGGATCGACGCCTTCGTCAATCCGCGGGCAGCGACTGTTTCGACCATTCTGCGGCATGTTCGGCGTGGTCGGATCCGTGCCCTCTACAGTCTTCGAGACGGGGAGGGGGAGGTCTTCGAGGCTCAGGTGCTGCCCACGTCCGTCATGGCCGGAAAACGCTTGCGGGACTTGGACCTTCCAAACAGCGTCTTGTTCGGCGCAGTTCTGTCGAGCGACAATACCTTGAAGCGGCCGAACGGCGATCTGACCATCCAGGCCGGCGACAATGTCGTCATCTTCGCATTGAAGAACGACCTCAAACAAATTGAGAACCTTCTCCGCGTCAGCCTGGAGTTCTTTTAAGGGACGAGTTCGCGGTCGCTCTTCGCCATCTGATACTGCGGCGCAAAAAACTTCCTACTGGCGGCATCGGCATGCTAGCCTTTCGGGGTGTGGCGCTCGCTTGCGGCCGTTTACGCGTCAACGGCGTCAATCCGACAAGAGACCAAGAGAACGAAAGAAAAAATGTCTTCGGATAAACAGAACCTACAAGACTCGTTCCTCAATCACATTCGGAAGTCGAAGATCCCCGTCACCGTGTTTCTGGTGAACGGTGTGAAACTGCAAGGCGTTCTGACGTGGTTTGACAACTTTTGCGTGTTGCTTCGCCGCGACGGTCAGTCTCAGCTCGTCTATAAACACGCGATCTCGACGATAATGCCCTCTCAGCCTATCAATCTGTATGATGGGGATGACGGCGGCGACGGCTAACGCTAAAGCGTCGGAATGACCCGAGCTTACGTTCTCCAACCGGTGCTGCCGAGCGACGAGAAACAGACGCGCGATCCAGAAGCGCGGTTGGAAGAGGCCGTGGGTCTGCCCCAGGCTCTCGGGGTCGACATCGTGGGACAGGCGATCATCCCGGTCCATTCCCCTAGGCCCAGCACGCTGTATGGCTCAGGTCGGGTCTCAGAGATCGGCCGGACGCTGCACGACAACAGCGTCGACATATTGATCGTGAACTCACCCGTTTCTCCCGTCCAACAGCGGAACCTCGAGCGCGAGTGGAAAGTCAAAGTTCTCGACCGGACGGCTCTTATTCTCGAGATTTTCGGGGACCGCGCTCAAACACGTGAAGGCGTTCTGCAAGTCGACCTGGCCCATCTTGAGTACCAGAAAAGCCGCTTGGTGCGCAGCTGGACACACTTGGAGCGGCAGAGGGGCGGGGTCGGTTTCATGGGCGGCCCAGGTGAAACCCAGATTGAATCGGATCGCCGGGTTCTGAACGAAAAGATCGTCCGGCTGAAACGACAATTGGAAAAAGTCGCTCGGACGCGAACGCTACACCGCAAGTCTCGACAGAAAGCTCCATTTCCGGTCGTTGCGCTGGTCGGTTACACAAACGCCGGAAAATCGACACTGTTCAATCGGCTCACGGTCGCAGACGTCTTGGCTGAAGACATGCTGTTTGCAACGCTTGATCCGACGATGCGCGCGATCCGGCTTCCCAGTGGTCGTAAGGTCATTCTGTCAGATACGGTTGGTTTCATTTCAGAGCTTCCAACGCAACTTGTCGCGGCTTTCCGCGCCACGCTTGAAGAGGTGCTTTCAGCAGATCTCGTGGTGCATGTGCGGGACATCGCTGATCTCGAGACCGAGGCGCAGAAAGACGACGTGTTGGCGGTGCTGGAGAACCTCGGCGTCGACGATCAGACTCGCGACAACCTGCTTGAGGCGCGAAACAAGATCGATCTCCTCAGCGCCGACGATCGCCGACATGCGTTGAACCTGTCGGATCGCGACACGAACGCGATTGCGCTGTCTGCGGTTACAGGCGACGGCGTGAAAAACCTGCTTCGCGAGATCGAAGATCGCCTAGATGACCGAGCGGAAGTCCAATGGTTAGAGTTCGGTCCAAGTGATGGAGCTGAGCTGGCGTGGCTATACGGCCGCGGCTGTGTGCTGCAGAGGATCGACACGCCTGACCGCATTCAGCTGCAGGTACGGATGAGTGCGCTGGACATTGGACGCTTTGAGAAAAAATTTGGAGCGGTATGCGAGCCCATGAGCGCTCGAGCCGCTCAATGATGCTCTCATAATTTAACATAATTATGATTATGGGTAAATGAATGCCGGAGCAGCAAGAGGTCGAGATTATCCATGATCCCGATGGAGGCATCGAGCGCTTGCGCGAGATTATGCGCCGGCTAAGGGCTCCCATTGGGGGATGTCCCTGGGATATTGAACAAACGTTCGAAACCATTGCGCCTTACACGATCGAAGAAGCCTACGAGGTGGCGGATGCGATCGAACGAGCAGATCTAGACGACCTGCGAGAGGAGCTTGGCGACCTGCTGTTGCAGGTTGTCTATCACGCCCAAATGGCGAGCGAACAAAGCGCCTTCACTTTCGATGACGTTGTAAACGACATAAGCGACAAGATGGTCAGACGTCACCCGCACGTGTTCGCAGGAGCTGAGAATGCCGACTGGGAGCAGATAAAACGCGCCGAGAAGGCGGTGAAAGGACGGCAAACGTCGAGTGTTCTGGACGATGTTCCTTTGCCCCTACCCGCCCTGACCCGCGCTGAAAAGCTCCAGAAACGAGCCGCGCAGGTTGGCTTTGATTGGCCCGAAGTCCTTCAGGTTCTCGATAAACTCCATGAAGAGGCGCAAGAGCTAACCGAGGCCCATGCCGCAGGCTCTGATCCCGATGCCGTCGAAGAGGAAATGGGAGATCTGCTCTTTGTGGTTGCGAACCTCGCGCGGCACATGAAGATCGATCCAGAAAAGTCTCTTCGCCGAGCGAATTCAAAGTTTATAAGACGGTTCCAAGCAATTGAAGCTGCGCTGGAGGAGCAAGGCAGGTCGCCGACCGACTCCACGCTGGAGGAAATGGATCGATTGTGGGATCAGGCGAAGGAGCATGAGAAACGCTCTTGAGCGGCCGATACCCGATGACCGTCGGCGTCAATTCGAAAACGATGAGATGAACGGATCGCTATGGTTGAAGATAGCATCGTAAAACGTTGCGAAGAGCATGGTCTGCGGATGACCGAGCAGCGTCGCGTCATCGCCCAGGTGCTCAGCTCGGCAAGCGACCACCCCGACGTAGAGGAGCTTCATCGGCGTGCGAACGCTCTAGATCAGCGGATTTCGATTGCGACGGTCTACCGGACGGTCAAGCTGTTTGAAGAAGCCGGCATCCTGGAGCGACTGGACTTCAGAGATGGTCGCTCGCGGTATGAAGACGCGGAACGCGATCATCACGACCACCTAATCAATCTGCAGAGTGGGGAGATCATCGAGTTCGTCGATGCCGAGATTGAGCGCCTTCAACAGAAGATCGCAGAGCGGCATGGTCTCAAACTCGTCGATCACCGGCTTGAGTTGTTCTGTGTGCCCCTCGCCCCACGCGACGACGACCCGTCAGATAGCTGAACAATTGTTTGCGCTCGCGCTGTCCGTTAAACGAGGCGCATAGTGTGGAAATGCGAGAGTGACCCATGAGCGCGATTATCGATATTACCGGCCGCGAAGTGCTCGACAGCCGAGGGAACCCGACCGTTGAAGTAGATGTGCTGCTTGAAGATGGAAGTCTCGGTCGGGCCGCTGTTCCCTCCGGCGCGTCGACAGGAGCGCATGAGGCCGTTGAGAAGCGCGATGGCGACGCGAGGTACATGGGCAAAGGCGTGCGGGAGGCTGTCGCAGCCGTGAACGGCGAGCTCTTCGAAGCGCTGGCGGGACTGGATGCGACCGAGCAGGGCCAAATAGACGCGGTTATGCGCGCACTTGACGGCACGGAGAACAAAGGGCGGCTCGGCGCGAACGCTATTCTCGGTGTTTCTCTCGCAACCGCCAAAGCGGCCGCGGACAGTGTCGGTCTTCCTCTCTACCGCTATGTTGGAGGCGTCAGCGCACGCACACTTCCTGTGCCGATGATGAACATCATCAATGGCGGCGCCCATGCGGACAATCCGATCGATCTGCAAGAGTTCATGATCATGCCGATCGGCGCGGACACCTTCTCGGAAGGCCTGCGAATGGGCGCAGAGGTGTTTCACAAACTCAAGGCGGAGCTGAAGGCCGCCGGACACGACACCAACGTTGGCGATGAAGGCGGCTTTGCGCCCAATCTCGCGACCGCGAAAGAGGCGCTTGATTTCATTCTGAAAGCTATCGAAGCAGCAGGCTACCGTCCGGCTGTCGATGTTTTCATCTCTCTGGACCCTGCATCGACTGAGTTCTTTGAAGACGGCGTCTATAATCTCAGCGGCGAAGGGCGTCGTTTGAACGCGGAAGAGATGGTGGACTTCTATGAGGAACTGACGAAGGCCTACCCCATCGTTTCGATTGAAGACGGTATGGCGGAAGACGACTGGGACGGCTGGAAAGCGCTCACCGACCGCATTGGCGATAACTGTCAGCTTGTCGGCGACGACCTTTTCGTCACCAACCCAGCGCGTCTGCGCGAAGGGATCAAGCTAGGCGCCGCCAACTCGATACTGGTCAAAGTGAACCAGATTGGTTCGCTCTCGGAGTCGCTCGAAGCAGTCGAGATCGCTCATAAGGCGAAGTACACTGCTGTAATGTCACACCGTTCTGGCGAGACTGAGGATGCAACGATCGCAGATCTCGCGGTCGCTACGAATTGCGGGCAAATCAAAACCGGATCGTTGTCGCGTTCCGATCGCTTGGCAAAATACAATCAGCTCTTGAGGATTGAGGAAGAGCTCGGAGACGCTGCGATTTACGCCGGATGCTCAATGTTGAACCGTTCGTGATTGCTGCTGCAAAACTGATTTCTAGGACGCGGCCTTCTTTACTCGGAGACTCAGTTATGAGACTTAACTGAGAGAGGAGAGATTTGATGGCTAAGCCGCGTTTGAAGAGTCGGGTTTCCGTCTTTTATTTTGTCATAGCGGCCGCTGTGGTCGTTGGACTGGCGGCTGACGCTTGGAACGACGACAGCCGTGGCGGCGCTCAACTCGCACGGCTCGATCAGGAGATCCGGGCACTTGACGAGAAGCTCTCCGAGCTCGATCAGGAGAAATCGTTCCTGGAAGAGCGGAACAAGAAACTGTCGGGAGAAACTGTAGATCTCGACCTGCTCGACGAACGCCGTCGAGCCGTTTTTGGAGAACTTGGCTCGCAGGAAGTTCTTATCGTTCCGGCGGACTAAGGCCCAAACCCGTTATTCGTCGTCGCAGCAGCCAACGTTTTGGTCCATCGACAAGCTCGGACGATTGCATCCGGCGTCGCCTACGACCTTCGCTGGGACGCCGACAACCGTTTTGCACTCGGGCACATCGTCGAGAACGACCGAGCCAGCGCCGACACGCGAGTTCGCGCCTATTTTGATGTTGCCCAGAATGCTGGCATTGGCGCCGATCATGACGCCCCGTCCCACTTTTGGATGACGATCACCTTCGTCTTTTCCGGTTCCCCCCAAGGTCACCCCGTGCAGCAAGGAGACATCGTCGCCGATAACCGCCGTCTCGCCGACCACAACGCCAGACGCGTGATCGATCATGATGCCTTTGCCCAATCCAGCCCCAGGATGAATATCAACGCCGAAGACTTCCGAAGACCTCATCTGCAGAAGGCTTGCGAGGTCTTTCCGACCTATGCGCCAATAGTGGCCTGAAACACGCGCTGTCTGTAGCGCGTGGTAGCCCTTCAGAAAGAGCAGCGGTTCGATGTACCTGTGACACGCCGGATCGCGTTCAAAAACGGCGATAATGTCCGAACGAGCCGCCATCGCGATGTCTGTATCGGTTTCGACCGCCTCATCCGCGAGATCGCGGATCGCCAAAGCCGAGATCTCGGCATTCGCCAACTTCTGCGCGATCCGATAGGTCAACGCATCTTCAAACCGTCGGTGCTTCAGGACGATTGACTGCGCAAGGTTGGCCATAACCGGCTCTGCCTCGACAAGATCCTCCGCCTCTTGACGAAGGCGACCCCATACGGGATCGAGTTCGGCGACATTGTCAGATGTCTTCAGACTAGTCAGGACCATTTTCGCCTCCGCGACGCTTCGTGTAGAACATAGCGACGCGGAGACCGAAAAACTAGGAACGGCTGTCTTTTCAGGAGATCCCATACGGGAGAAGGGATTTCGATCCCTTTGCGTCAGCGATGCCGCGGGCGCGGAAAGTCAGCTCGGTGTGAAACGACCCCCGAGTTGATTAGGAGGAAGATCCTTTGCGCGCCCGACGTTCAGCGCAATCATCTCGATCACGCGATAGAGTTTTCCAATCATCTGGTCGTCTCGCGGCGTCGGCGTCAGAGCCGTAACCGTCGATGCGGCGGCGACCATCGCCATGCCGGCTTGCAAGGCTAACGGCGCGAGGCCAAAGAACGAGTTCAGCCCTTCGATAACACTATCCATCCGTTGTCTCCTTTTTGGTCTTAGAGGAAAGGTGCTCGGCGCAGGAAGCGGCCGCCCACGCGGAACAGGCCTGGGCCACCGCTCGGCAAAACTTCGGATCGTCGAACCCCAGTTTTCGGCAGGACGCGCGGCGCAACAAACGCGCTGCGCTGGAAAGCGTGCCGTCTCCAAATACGGGGTGCGGCGATCCAAAATGCTTCTGGTGACGTCTTGCGAGCGACACGCGCTCGAGAATTGCCGGGGCGGCGCCGGGGTTTTCGTAGATCGCCTCTGCAAAGGCGAGCACGTCCTGAAGCGTCGTGGCCGGCAGAGACATGAGCGCTCGTCTCAACCGAGGAAGCCGTAGTGGAAGCGACGAGACGTGGCCCGACGGTTCTCGATCTTTATCTCTCCGGTGCGCGCGGAAACTGTGATCGCGCCTGCGGCGCCGGTAACGCCTGAAAGCCATTGCGTTGTTGTGGCGACGGAGCCGCCATTGTCGATGAGCCGGACGATCGACGGCGTCGGACCGGTATTGTACGCGATCAGCGCGCCGTCCTCGATCTGTGGATCGCCGCTGGAGTTGTCATAGAAGAACATCAAGCCGGCCGTCTTCGGCGGCTGCAACCAGGCCGCAGTGTCGGGAGACACATCGACCTCGCCGCTATAAAGGCCGTCGGACACGATCGCACCGCCGACGTGAAGACGCTCGGCCCCAGGCGACGCGCCGATTCCCACATGCGCGGACGCTTGGTCGATCCGAAGACCTTCGCGAAACGTCGCCCCGTCTTCACTTGTCTTGAAGACGAAACGGTCGTCTCCGATAAGGCCGATTTCCGCGCGTCCAGACCAGCTGTTTTGAAACAGGAACGATGCGGTTTGGTTTTCGCCGGATTTGTTAAGCGCGATCCGGATATCATTCGACTCGGCGTTGAACAGGACCGCATGCGACGACACCGAAAGGCGGTTGTAGGTATCGGCTGTCGCGTTGATCCCCAAAGAGGGACGGTTCGCATTCTGGACAGCCTCGGCGAGCGGAGCCCATTGCGATCCGTCAAAATGATAGAATGCGCCGACGCTGAGCACCCAGACCGTCCAACCGGCGCCGGGGGTCTGAAAGAGCCACCCGCCTTCACGATAGATGGCCAACGCACCGCCCTTCCCTGCCCACGCGTCGGCGGGACCCGACGGAAGAAGGAATGCATCGCCTGGCGCGGGATCAGACGGCGGCGTCGCGGTCTGGTGATCAATGACGGAGGCTTGAACGAGCGTATCGAGAGTGCTCAAAGCCTCGTTGACCGTAACGTGCTTTTGCGCTTGCGCCGCGTCGAGCAACGCCAAAGAGAGCTTGGGGGTGTTGGTCATTTTTCCTCAGCGGTCAGATCGGGTTGTGGTCGCCGGCGTCTCAGAGCGGAACGTCGACCGAGGTCTCGGGACCGGGGCCGTAAACGGCCGAGAGTTGCGCTACCTTCGCGATGAGAGGCTGCGCCAGAGACGGAGCCGGATCGAAGGAATAGACAGAGCTTTCAGAGACTGCAGAGGCGATTTCGGCCTCCTCCGCGAGAAGGCGAATGCGGTAGCGCTCGGTCTCCTCGCCAAGCGGGGGATCAACGTTTTCCCAGTTGTCGCCGCCATATCGCGTTCTGCGGATCCAACTCAGGGCGATCCCGCCGGCGCTGCTTCGGGTCGCTTTGAGATGTGTTGGCGCATAGGGACGTAAGCCCACGCCTTTGAAGGATGCGACGACATGACGGTAGCTCGCGTCGACGTAGCCCCGCTGGGATGGACCCACCCGAAAGTGGCGCGTCAGCCCCCGTGCTGTTTCAGGGATCGTCGATTGTTGAAGCGCGTCCGATAGGATGACGACGCGGGATCCGCTTGGAGCAACGTCCATATCCGACTCGGTGCCGGCTTGCGCTCGCAAAAGCCAAGACAAGCGGTACTCGTTCGCGGCGATCAGCTCAGCGTTCCGGAACTGGAAGACTTCCCAGGCGCCTGCCGGCGTTTCAATCGCCGCCGCGTTCGCGCCGTTGAGCACCGCAAGCTCGTCACGCGACAATAATTCGGCGTCGGAGAAAGCCACCCGAAATCCGTTCAGCCCCGTCCACAGGTTTGGACGCCCTGCGGGCAAGGGATCCAAGGACAATCCCATCATCGCTGGCGCGGTTATGGTCGTGTCAGGCAGGTAGCCTTCATCACGGTCGCTTCGGTAGACGGAGAGTTCGGTGGGCCACGGCGCTACAAACGCCGCGATGTGAGGAGCATGCGCTGTTTCGGCCCCGGTCACGAGGGGTAGGTCCAGGAACGCGACCTCTGGAGGGGCGAGGAGCGCTGGCGTCGGGTAAGCGCTCGGGAGCGGCGGATCTATGGCGTTGGGACGGTGGTGGCGACTTTCGATACGCACCGCCTCGATCTCGCGGCCCTGCCCCGCCTCCTGGATGCGCGCAATGCGAAACGTTCCGACAGCCTGGGTCCCCGTATTGAGGGCGACGGTGTCCCCTGGGGTCAGACCAAGATTTGACGGCGGCACCGTGAAAGTCGCCGTGTCTCGTGCGACCATGGCCTCGCTCAACCAACGATCAGCGATGGCCTGAGCTTCCTGTGGCGTCAGTGCAAGCGGTAGTTCGGAAACCGAGACCACCTCCCGCCCCTCGCCTTCGACTTTGCTCTCTGCGCCGCCGGGCTCATAGTCGGCCGCGCCTTGGACGTAAGTCAGCCGCGCCGAGGTTGGGGTCGCCAGATCTTCATCGGTTTGGAGTTCGAGCGGAGCCTGCACCTCGTCCGGCAGATCATCAACGACCATTCCGTCAATGAAGACCGGCGTCGCTGGCGCGTCGCCGCGATGTTTGAAGCGCAGAACGCCGTCAACTTCGACGGCGTCGAAACCGTAAGCGAGCATCAACGGCTGGAGCAGTTCCCGAGCGCTGAGCACCCGGTCGGCGACGAGCCCGTGCACAACGCTTTTCAGTTCGCTTGCGTCGACATCCGCAACGCCGTGTTCCGCGCAGATCGCGCGCACAAGATCCGCCAACGGCGCACCGCCCAAGCGCCCGGTGAGCCAGTGCCCCAGATCATGTTTCGGGCCGTCGGACCAGACGGTTTCGCGCTGAGGAAAATCAGGCCATGGACGCACATCCCAGGTCCAAATGAACGCTCGAGAAAGATCGAGCATGGGAGCGCCATAGACCGGTGAGAGCGGGTTCGCGTCACCGCTCCAATAGGACAGAACGGCTTCGATGTAGCGGCGCTGGATCAGATCGTCGCGGCCGCCTCTGGAGAAGTGAGGAAGCCGGCCCTCGGACGAGACTGGATCATAAAACACGTTTGGCTGATTGGAGGCGCGATCGACTGCAGGGCAGCCAAGCTCGGTCAACCAGATGGGTTTTGATTGCGGTAGCCAGTTCGTGGGCGTCCCTTCGCGAACGCCGTTCGGGCGATTATGATGTGGCGAGGTCCACCATGCACGAAGATCCTTTGGTCTGAAGACCCAGTCTTCGCCATGCGCAATGTCTTCGATTGCGGAGCGGTTCTGGTTGGTTCGATCGACGTCTGATCCATAGAACCAGTCATAGCCCTCGCCGCCTTCGATGTTCTCTCTCAGGTAATCGAGATCATAAATCGATCCATCGCGATCGGCATCGCCATCGGTCTCGTCGCGCCAGTCGGACAGAGGAAAATACGCGTCAATTCCGATTGCGTCGATGTTGTCGTCAGCCCACAGCGGATCAAGGTGGAACATCGCGTCCCCAGAACCGTCGTTGGGCTGGTGGCCGAAGTATTCGGACCAGTCGGCGGCGTAGGTGATGAGAACGTCCGGACCCAGGATGGCTCGCACGTCGGCCGCGAGGTCCTTCAAGGCGTTCACCGCAGGGTATGTCGCTTTGCCTGACCGGATTTGCGTAAGAGACCTTAGCTCGGAGCCGATGGCGAACGCATCGACGCCTCCCGCTGCTTTGGCGAGGTGCGCATAGTGCAGAATGAAGCGCCGAAACCCCCATTCGGCTGGCCCTTGGTATTGGACGACGCCGTCGGCCAGATGGAAGTCGCCTGGTTTGGCTTGTCCAAAGAAGCTTGCGACTTCGGCGGCGGCGGCGGGTGTCTGATCGCTGCTGCCAGGTTGACCGGGCGCCGCTGCCAATGTGATCCGGCCGCGCCATGGAAAGACAGGTTGCGAGGCTGCGCCAGTCCAAGGATCGGGCAACGTATTCCCTGGCGGGATGTCCATAAGCAGAAACGGATAAAAGAGCACCTCATGACCCCGAGCCCTCAGGTCTTTCAGCGCCTCGATCACCGAGGCGTCCGAAGGAGTGCCGCCGTAACTTGGCCGACCTTCGGCGTCTTTTGAAACGACGTGGGCGCTTCCACGAACGATCCCGCCGGCGGACCAGGATAAAGGCTCGGTCTGCCGTTCAGCGAGTTCAACACCCGGTCGGACACTGCAAAGAGCTGCGCGCAAATCCGTTCCGAACCACGAGACGACAAGCGATGTCGCCGACACTTTCGGCAACTCGAGTTCGAGTTGATCGAGCGCCGCGTCCACATCCGCGCGGCCATCAAAGCTATGGACGTTCTCGCTCTCGTAGACCCCTGGACGCAGCACACGACGAACCGGCGTTGTCGCATAGGCGAACTCACCTGTGCCCGGAGAGAGGGCGACGCCGCGGACGAGATCCGCAAGGTCGGGCTCCGACGACGCCGAAACCGGTTTGCGAAAAACCTCGACCGAAATCTGTGGAACGCGATCGCCGAACGGTCCAAGCGGCAGATCTTCGAAAACCAGATAGGCGGTTCCACGATAGGCAGGCGCCGCGTCAACGCCTTCGACCGATTGGATCAGAGGGTCGGCGACTTGATCCGATCCGCCCAGGTAAAGGCGATGCGAGACCTCGGACAGCGTGAAGGGCTTTCCATCGGCCCAAACCCTTCCAATTCTGTCGATCGGACCCACGCAAAGGGCCAGGGCGAAACTCAGTGAGTAGCTGTAGCTCGTTGTCTTGGTCTGGGTTGAGCCGCCTCCGCCGCCCTTTCCTCCGCCGCCTTGGGTCGTCGTTTTCGAACGCTCCTTAAAGCGTGTCGCCCAGATGACCTGACCCGCCACCCGCATTCGCCCCCAGACGCGCGGCAAGGGCGCGCCCTGTGTCGAGGTTTGAATGCGGATACGATCCAGACGCGGCCCTTCGACCGTCTGCGCGCCTGGACCAAGAATGCGCTGATCGATCAAAGATCCTGCGATGGCGCCGGCCGCTCGACCTATCGCCGTCGATGTAAGACCAAGCGCGGCAGGACCCAGCGATCCGCCCACGGCGCTGCCTGCGGCGGCGCCAGCGGCTGACAAGAGAACGGTGGCCATCGGAAGCCTCGAAGAGTTATGAGCGCCGAAGGGACGCCGGTGCGGGAAAGTGAAAGCGAGCCGCCAGTCGACGACGCCAGGCTCGATCGAGACCCGCGTCGACGACCCCCAGCCGCGAATGCGCATGGACCATCACATGCGGGTCGATGCAGATACCCAAGTGCTTGGCCGGCGCGTCGCGGCGCATCCGAAACAGGAGAACCTCCCCCGCTTTGACGGCGCTCTCGGGATCAACCTGAATGAGACGTCGGCGAGCTGCCGCCAAAAGGCGTTCTTCGCGAGATGGTTCAGACCAGTCTGGCGTGTACGGACCGGGCTGTTCCGGTTCCGGGCCGAGCAGCGCACGCCAGACGCCCCGAAGCAAGCCGAGGCAATCGCAACCGACCCCGCGCAGACTTGCCTGGTGACGATACGGCGTGCCGATCCACCTCGACGCCTCGTATGCGATCTGGTCTGGATCCTCGAAGATCAGGGCGTTCTCACCCGCCAATCAGAGATCCGCCGTCGTTCTGTTCGGACCGGTTCGGATAGGATGTCACCCAATCATCCTCGGGCATGTGAGGAAACCCACGGAAGTTCGCGAGATTTCCGAACTTGGCGCGACAGGTCGTCAGGCGCTTGTCGCACCCAGCGACGACGTCAAACGCATCGCCGATCGACGTCGTGTGCGCGGGCGCCGCCCAAAGCTCGAGCTCAGCATCGACGCCAACGCGACGATGCGCTTTGATGCGGCTTGACGAGCCGACGTTGGCCCCAGACGTCCAAGTCAAGCGCCCCCGCGAGAACCAACCAGGCGGTTCCGTATCGAGGCCGGTCACGACAAGAGATCCATTGCCCGAGATCCTGCCCACAGCGCCTGCGCCGCGAAACACCGGATCGCTCAGATCGACGCCGCACGCCGCGTCGCCCAAGGACGCGTCGCATGACGGCATCAATTGGCGGCCGATGGGATTGTTCAGTTTTTCGGACAGGCCAAGCACTTCGGCGGAGAAGGCGCCGCCCCGTCGACGAATAGCGCCAAGGGTCCCGCGGAACAGCAGGAGCCTCACGTCCGGATCTCGCCAGTCGACCAACCAGTTTCGCAGCTCTGAGCTCTGGTAGAGACCTGCGCGCAAGTCCTCCTCGGTCAGCGCCTCGGAACTCAACGCTCCAGCGATGTCTTGATTGTCGGCGGCCAATCCCTCGGCGCTCTCCAATCCGGATGCAGAAAGCCCGGACGAAGGTTCGAATGTCACGCCGTCGAACGCGAGCGGTTCGTCATGGTCTGTAAACCCGATCGAGACGCCGGCGGGACGGTCCAACCGCCAACACCGACAGAACGTCGTCACGCCCTGGTCGAGACGACGCTGCAGGTCTTCAGGCACATCCCGCATTACTGGAGAACCTCGATTATGGGGATTGAGGGAATTTCGCCGGCCTCGAAACTCGCCAGGTTGATCGCTAGCGCATCGCTGTCAAAGCGGGCTGGAACATCGAAAGCAAAGCCGGCCGTCAATGTCGAACCGACGGGCGGCGGCGCTTCAAACACGACCGCCAGATCTTCGTTCAGCGAAAAGGCGGTGGTCTCGACGCCGTCAATGGCTGTTCGCACGCTCGCGGGGTCGGGTTTGGAGATCGGGCGTTGGTAGGTTTCACCGCCGGATGGGTATTCCTTGATGAGATCAAACCGTGTCGTCGCGCCGTCGCCCTGGCCCAAAGGCTGATCGGTGGGAGCGATCGAGCCGCTTGGCGCGCAGGATTTCCAATCGGCCCAATCGCGCCAGCGGAACGCATGCAAACGCCCGGCGCGCGCTTCGAAAAACGCAATGATCTCTTGGATGTCGTCCAGAGACCGAACGCCATAACCAGCGTCGTAGCGCCGGCGGGAGTGCCGCCAGGGGCTGTTTCTTTCCTCGCGACCAGACGCAAGGGATACGATCTCAGTCCGGCGTTCAGGCCCTCCGGTCGATCCGAACGAGATGGTCGGAGGGAATCGAATATCGTGGAAGCCCATGTCGGTTTGGGACCTCTGTCAGTGAATTGCGTGAAACGACTAAAGGCGGCGACGCCCGCGATCGACGGCACGGGCGAGTTGCGCCGCGACCTGGCTTTGAGAGCGGTGGAAGCCTTGAACGTCCGGCGTGTGAATATGAACTGAAACGCCCGAGTGCCACGGCTGTAATCCAGAACTTCCGCCTTGGGAGCTCGCCTGAACGCCGAGGCGTCCGTCCGGCCCTCGACTGAGCGGGAGAACAGCTTCAGGACCCGCTTCCCCCATCAAGCCGACGCCGCGGCGCATTGGGAAAAGCGTCGGCGCCCCGACAACCCCGCCAAAAGCGCCCCCGCGTGAAAACGCCCGAACGTTTGCGCCGAGGCCGGACACGCCGGTCATAGCGCGTCCTCCGGCAAACGCTCCTCCGCTGGAGAAGCCGAGAACGCCGCCCAAAACGGCGCCGCCAACCTGATTGAACAACCCGGCCGCGCTTGTGCTGAGAGCTGTTTTCAGCGGCGATACTGCTTGCTCCAGCGCCTTTCCGGCAACGGATGAAACCAGGTTGCGGAACACGCCAGAGAGCTTTCCCCCCTTCAGGACAAGTTGGCTGAGCGCCGTCTCAAAAGAGCTGCCGATGTCACTGACAAGCTCTTGCGATGCTTTGGACGACGCTTTCAGGTCGCGGTTCAGGGCAGAAAGCTCAGATCTCAGGGTGCTGACGGCGACGCTGGCGGTCTGAAGTTTGCGCGCGTCTGTCATTGAACGCTAATCCTCCTGGTTGTTGGACGCCGAGGCCGGCAGGTCCGGAAAGAGTTCGGCCAATCGCATCAGCTCTGCGCGGGACATCGGCGGATCTTGATCCGGATCCGCACCGATGAGGTTCAGGAACTCGCGTGGGCTGAGACGCCAAAACGCATCTGGAGAGAGGCCGATCACTCCAACGCCCAAGCGCATGAGCCTCGGCCAGTTCATGGCGTCTGCGCAGCGCCGTCAGCCGGTTCGGCCGGCCCTGGTGAAAACGCAGCCGCCAGCAAACGGCCGGCGAGCGTGTACGCGGCGAACACACCTGTTCGACCGTCGATCTCGATGTCAACGTCAGCGACTTCGTCTGCCGTTTTGCAGACGGCGTACTCGTTTCCACGATGTCCGGCGGCGATGATCTCCAAGATGTCCCGCGATCCGGGGCGACCGCTCTCAAAACGATCCACCAATGAAAAAAGATCCGCAACGGCCAGATTGGCTTCGAGTTCCGCCAGAGATCCAAGCGTTAGGCGGAGAACGCGCGCCTCGCCATCGACAAGAGCCGCGACCTCGCCGCGATGCGGATTGGCTATCGATTTCATGCTAGAACGCCGTGAATGAAAGAGGACCCGCAGAGGCGAGGCTGAGTTCGAAAGCCGCTTCGCCGTCATGGTCGCCGGAGTAGTCGAGCGATCCGATGTGGAAGGGACCTTCGATCGCGCCAAAATCGGGCACCAGGATCCGCCAGTTCATAATCGCGCCGTTGAAAAACGCGGAACGTATCGACGCATCCGTCGAGGAGTCCTTGAACACGCCAGAGCCCGAGATGGTCGCGGAGCGGACGCCGGCGCCCGCCAGCAGCTCTCGCCAACGGTCGGTGCTTTCCAGGCTGGTCACATCGACAGCCGCCGCATTGAAACTGATGCGCGTGGCTCGGAGCCCTGCAACGGTTTCGAAAGCGCCGGCTCCGGAATGGTCGAGTTTTAACAGGAGGTCTTTGCCTGCTTGAGCCGTCATCGGAGTTGTCACCTCGTTTTAGTGTGATGTGTCTTCGACGATCGCCCGGTAGCGCAGTTCGGCCTGGCGTTGATCGTCTTCGTCCGAACGCGTGAAACGTCCGTCCAGAAACTGGAGGCGCACCAATTGGCCCCTCTCGAGGGCCAATTCCGGATCCTCCAGCGCATCCGATACCGCCGCGGCGATTTTCTTGACTTCGCGAAACCCTCGGCGACCGCTGCGGATCATGATTGTGAACTCGTGGAGCGCGCCGCGATCTGTTTTGTCGAACCAAGGCGAGACGTCGTCATCTCCGAAGATGATCTTCGGCGCGCTGGCGGCGGCCCCCTCGGGCCGCCCTTCATTCGCGGCGGCGTCGATGATCTGATCCCGACCCAAGTACTGCCTCAGAGCAGCGTCGGATCGCAGATGATCGATCAGGGCTTCCTGCAGCGGCCAGGAAAACGCGGCTGTCATTGGCTTGCTCCGTCAGGCTTTGTTTCGGCGGGCAGCTTGGCGGCCTCGCATAAGCACGTGACTGTGCCGCGCCCGCCGTCGAACACGGCTTTGATGTCATAGACCTCGCGACCGCTTCGAAACCGTTGGCGGATCCTGGGGCGGACACCCCCCCGACGCGGCGAACACCGAAGCGTGATGCGATGGGTCACGCGCTGTTTCTGGGGAGAGCGCTTGCATGTCTCGTCCCCCGAAATCGGATGGACAGCGGCGTGATGTGCGCCGAGAGAAACCCATCCCACTGAGCGGGTCCGAGAGGGGATCTTGGGGACTTCGATATCGGAGAGGTCGCAGCTCGCCTCGAGGAGAAGACGCGTAGAGCGGTATGGCGATCGGATCATGAGGCCTAGCGCCCAATTAGAGCCGTAGCTGGCGAAACGGCGCCAGCAACGATTGAAGACCATTCGGCAGTGAGCGCACATTGCCGGCGTCTACGGCGTGCCGACGTTCGAAGTAATGAGCGGCCAGGAGCAGAACGGCCTGCTTGAGATCCGCGGGCAGATCGGTGTGATGGTCGCCAAAGCCGGCCTCGAAAACGACCTGAACGCCGCTCGGACCAGCCGCAGGCAACCAGGCCCCGACCGCGTGAATTTGATCGTCGCTATGCCGCCAAGTGCTCGGCTCGAACGGCGTCCACCGACCATCCTCAGCGATTGCGCTCACACTCGCCACGGTCAGCACGGGCAAGATCGGCAAGCGCTCTGACCGGGCGTTCGTCCAAGTCGGGAGCTCCCATTTCCAGGTCTGACGCAGACAGGCGAGCGATGTGCTTCGCTCGATCGCTGCGACGGCGCAGGCGAGCGCGCGCTCGGCCGCAGGAGTTTCGGTCGGCGGGTCGGTCAGCCCCAAGCTGAGCCTGAGATGGTCGAGAAAGTCGTCGAGAGGCACAGCCTCGGCGACTGCCGGCGTGAGACGTCGCAGGGTCATCGAAAACCTTTGATGTGAGAAAGAGGCGATCGCCCTTGCGGGATCTGGAACGCGGCGCGGGCCGCGCGCAAAGCGCTTCTGAATGCGCTCGAAAACTCGGATCGCGACTAATCGGGATCTTGGATCTCGTCGTCAAAACCGTCGAGAGAGATAACGTCTCCGGCGACGACCTGGACGGGGTCGCGCAGAGTGGTCGTCAACAGAAGTTGAGCCTGCGTGGCGTCCAAAAGGGCGACGTGGTCGGCTGTGCCGGTGTCCGCGATGGCGACGCCGTCCTGCCCGGCCACCATCAAGCGGCGGCCAGAGACATGCCCGTCGGCGAGGTCAAAGTCGCCGTTTCCAACCCCGATGGCCATCGTAACCGAACCGAGGCGCCTGCCGCCGTCCGCCTTTGGGTTGGCGGCGTCGGCGAACGTATCCGGCGCGCCTTCGCAGAGCACCAGAAGGTCGGCGTTGTCGGCGATGTAGCCGAAGGCCGCATCCAAGGCGGCATGGGAAAACTGTTTGGGCATGACCCCTCCCTTGTTCGCACGCCGCGCGGCGACAGACGCCGCGCGGAGCCAACCCGGTCAGTTATGTTGAGGCGAAACGGAGCAGCTTGATCGCTGCAAAGTCGGAGACGCCGCCCCCCACCCGTTTGGAGGCATAAAACAGGACGTGCGGCTGCGCTGAGTAGGGATCGCGCAGGATCCGCAAATCCGGTCGCTCTGCGATCGTGTAGCCGGCGCGGAAGTCGCCAAAGGCGACGGCGTCAGCGCCTGCGCCGATATCGGGCATCTCCTCCGCGATTGTCACCGGATAACCGAAGAGACGGGGCGGCTGACCTTCGATCACAGTCTCGGTCCAAAGGTAGCGGCCATCGGCGTCCTTGAACTTTCGGATAACGCCGGCCGTCGTCGAATTCATGACGAACACAGCGTTGCGCCGGTATCGCGCGCCGAGGGTGTAGACCAGATCGATCAGAGCATCGGACGGGTTCGACGATGGAAAACCGCCGGCTTCGCCTGTCGGAACATATCCCAGCGATCCCCAACTCCAGCTGTCTTCCGCAACAGCGGGGGCAGTCAGAAATCCTGTCGGCTCGTCAACGCCGTCGCCGATAACAAATGCGGCGTTCTCGGCGCGCGCGAAGCGATCGGAGATGCGATCCGCCAGCCAAGCCTCCAGATCGAAAGCGCTGTCGTCGAGAAGTCGTTGCGAGACCTTAGGGTGGGCTGAAAGCTCGTTCAGAGCGATCGAGATCCGGTCGATCTGAGGCGTCGCCGTCTCCGACGCCGACCCGGTTTCGACTTGCCATCCCGCGCCCATTTCTGAGTGATCGATCAGGACGTCGTACGCGCTCGCTTCGACCGTCACAACGTTGGCGATCGAACGGATCGAAGAGGCTCCGTTCAGAACCGTCGAGACCGTTTGAGAGGTTGCAGGGTCGATGAGGTAGCCGCCATCGGCGTTGACAGCGCTTGAGAGGGCTTTTTGTTCGAGACCAAGCGCATGCAGCCCATCTTCGGACCCCGAGCGCAGATATGCGCGCATTGCTTTACGGTGAGGCGACGCAGTCTCGACGGCGCGAGCGAGCCGCGGACGCGCGAGGTCCTTGCGATCGAGGGCGTCGAGACGCAGGGATTGTTCGGAAAGCCGGTCTTCGACGACGTCGCGGAACGACTTGATGTCGTCGGCGAACCCCGCGACCTGGTTCAGTAGGGTCTGTGTCGTTTGGAGGTTGGAGGGCATACGAGGAGAACTCCTTGGCAAGGCGTGAGAGAGATTGTTCTGGGGACGGGATGGAGCGGCGCTCGATCAGCGCAGGGCTTCGCGCGCGCGAAGAATTGCGTGGGTAATGACGGCGGCAGGCGATGGAGAGCCGTCTTCAAGGGACGGACGGATGCTCTTGGGCGCAGTCGGCTCTGCGCGGGCGGCTTCTGACATCGGAAATGTCACGAGCGAGATTTCCCACAGATCGACCTCGGTCAATCGGCGGCCAGCGTCCGTCTGCTCTGCCTGAACAACGCGGTACCCAATCGACAAGCCGTCTAAAGCGCCAGCCTTGAGAAGCGCCGCCGCTTCTGCGCCAGCCTGGCAGTCCAGACAAAGACGGCCTTCGGCGCGCAAGCCGCGGTCATCTTCCACAAGCTTTTCCCAGACACCGATCGGCTTGGCGGGGTCGTGCTGCCAGAGCATCTTCACAGGGGTTTCCCGCCCGGCGAGCGAGGTTAGAAAAGCGCCTGGCGCAATGACGTCGCCCGACTGATCGGCGATGTTGAACAAAGCGGCATAGCCCGCCAGCGCGCCGACCGGTCCGCCTTCTACGGACGGCGCGTCGAGCCCGATGGGACGCAATGGCGCATACTTAAACTCAAGCATGTAATGAGATCCTGTTTCTGAAGAGTGGGAGCTTGTGCGGCGCTCAAACCGCTGTCGCGCGCCAGATGAGCGAGCCGATGGCGCCCGCACCGGCGGCGGCGCAGGCCGAGACGGCGATCCACAGCCGGTTTTCAATTCGGTCGATCGCGCGCTCAATGCGGGCGAGCATGCCGTTTGTCCGGAGCCATCGATCTTCGGTCAGCCGCTCCAGCGCCAACAGTCGACCTGCGAGACCACTGGCCGACGGCGCCGGTTCGGCCGGATCGACCCGGAGATCGCGATCGGGCGGATCACTCGACATCGGCGTCATCCTGCTGCGAGTGTTTCGCGCCAAGCGGCGCCGACGGCAGACCAAGAGCCTTGCGTTTTTCGTCCGGCGTCAGGAATTCGGCCTGCGTTATCCTCCGCCAGCGATCGTCTCTTTCGCTCGCAAGGGCGGGCAACGCGTCGAGATCTGGCGTGAGCGTCAGGTTCTCTCGGTACGCGGCGGAGAACCAACCCGACAGATCCGCAGCCGTGCGGCGCAGCAGAGGCAGCAGCGTTTGACGCGTGAAGGCGCGATTGGCCTCCTGATAGTTTGAGTAAGTATTGTCGCCCGGAAGCCCTAGCAGCATCGGCGGGACACCAAAGGCCAACGCGATTTCCCGCGCCGCGGCGTCCTTGGTTTTCTGAAACTCCATATCCGCCGGGGAGAACCCCATGGGCTTCCAGTCCAACCCGCCCTCCAGGAGCATGGGTCGGCCGGCGTTCCGGGCGCCTTGATGATTGCTTTCCAGTTCCTCGACCAGACGCTCGTACTGGCTTTCGGTGAGATGGGCCTGACCGTCGCCGCCCTTGTAAACGACCGCGCCTGAGGGACGCGCGGCATTGTCAAGGAGCGCCTTCGACCACGCCCCCGCAGCATTGTGGACGTCGATCGATTTCGCCGCAGCCTTGAGCGGGCTCATGCCGTAATGATCGTCGAGCGGATCGAAGCACTTCAAATGCAAGATGATCGGAGGATCATTCGCAAAGCGGTCGATTTCAAACCGTTGCCGGTTTTTGTCGACCTGGTACTCGTAGGCTTCCGGCCAGCCGTCTGCGTCGAGGACGATGTTCACACGATCTGGCCGGAGCGCGTGTAACTCGAGCGGATGACCTGTCTTCGACACGCTCGCCCTGACATTGGCGTTCCCGGCGGACTGCAAGTGGCCGTAGATCGCCTCAAGAAACGCCGGACCCGACTGGGCCGGATTCGGCTTCTCCAAGAGCGTCAGGACCGGGTGCGCCAGAACGCGCTCATCGCCTTTGTGCAGCAGCAAAGGAATTGCCGCGGCGCTGTCGCAGATCAGCCGCGTGCACCGGTAGGCGATCGCATTTGTCGCATAGCCGACGCGGATGAGGGATCCGACGTCCCGAGGCGTCCAAGCTGCGCGCCCGCCCATGTGCATAGCGACAACGCCGCCGAGGGCGCCAGCGCCTGACTTGTAGGCGAGCCTATTGGTTTGCGGCGAGGCGAGCGCCCCGCGCAGCATCTCGATCAATTTCATTCTGGTGTCCAATGTCTCCGCCAGGGCGTTCAGCGCTCGACCCGGCATCATGAAGGGGTTGTTAAACTTCTTTGGGTACTGTCCCGTCAGGTGAGAGTACGAGAGCGAGAAATGACCCCTACCCCTCGGCTAACCGTTTCGCAGTTTTCGACGGAATATCAATTGCCTACGCGTTTGCAGGGCGGTTCCGTCTGGAAGCGCGCGCTGCTCGCTTTGTTGACGGCGCTGGCGCTTGTGAGCACTTCAATTGTCTCAGCGGCGCAGGCGCAAACAGCGCAAGCGGCCGTCGAACGCCCGAGCGAACCGGATTTCATCAGCATCTATGCGCAAATGATCGGCCGTTTCTCCTCGTACAAAGAATGCACGGACGAGGTGACGAAAAAGACCATCGCCACCATGTGGGAGCGCCAGGTTCCGATGGCGGCGTCGCTTTACGACATCGGCCACGCTTACCGTTCCTGCGAGGGGTTCGAGGACTTCTGGCAATCACTCTACTTCGCTGGCTTTGACACTCCGGAACAATGGATCGACATGCATCTGCGGTTGATCCGCCTGTCAGGGATGCTCAAGGCCGAAACGGACATGGAGGCGATGACCAAGGCGCGCGACTGGTTGCGCACAGCCATGGAGAGAACGCCCCGGGCGTCCCGTCTGTCGGCTGAAGAACGCCGGAGCGCGCAACGTCTTCTGTCCGAGATGATGTACAACGTCGTCAACATGATGCCGAACGAGGGCGATCCGGAACTGTTTGCAGAGCTGATCGAAAAGCGGCCGGACGACTTCTTCGTGTTTCTACCGGAGGAAAGCGATCTGCGGTTGAAGGAAACCCTTGAATTCGCTCAGTCCAAACGCTCGACAGACGAAGGTGCCAGACGCGCTGTTCAGTCACAGATGCGCAACTGAGCCGGCAGGCCTGTCGGACCGCTTCACAGTCTTCGGACGCGAGGAGCCGGACCGCGGGTCAACAGAACATCCGTGATCGCCCAGACGAGAGCATCGACCCGATCCGGGCTCCGGTCGGTGCTGAGCGGCGTCATCGCTGAGGACGAACCGTCTCGCGCGAAACCGCACATCTGATCCTCGAGTTTCGCCATCGAGCCGACATGCGACACCCGTCCCTGTTCATAGAGCGCCGCGACGGGCTCCGCCCGCAAGCGCTTGCCTCGCGTCGCCCGAACTGAGCGATAGGCGACCGTCGGATCCACCTGGCGCAGCACGGCCTCGACCATATCGCCGCCCTGATTGACTTCCGCGACAATCCGATCCGCGCGCAAACGCTGATAGGCGGACACGGCGCGCTCGGCCCAGGCTTGCGGCGAGGCTCCTTGCACAGACAGATCTTCTAAAACAAATGCGCGAGCGTTGCGCTCATCGCCGTCGAACCGCGCGCCGACAACGACGATGCCGCACGCGTCGGACCCGGCGTGAGATGTGGCTGGCGGATCGACAGCGACGACGATGCGGTCCAATCCGGGCGCGGCCTTGACCCGCGCCGCTTCGATATCCTCCCGGTTCCAGAGCGCGTTCGGCGGATCGAGCAGCAACTCTCCGTCGAGTTCCTGACGTCCCAGCATCGTTCCACCGTAGCGGTCCTCAACCTGTCGCAGAAATCCATCCGCCAGGTTGGCCGCGTTTTCGCGTGTGGGCGCACTGGTTCGAACGGTCGACGGAGACTGCAAGAGCTCGATCAGGGTGGCGTTCCTTCGCGGCGTGGTTGTCACCACCTGCTGAGGCTGTTCGCCAAGCCGCAGTCCGAACTGGAGCATGTCCCACGCAGCCTGCGCGCGCCGCCATTTGCCCAACTCGTCGCACCAGGCCGCATCGAACTGTGGACCCCGCAGCGATTCTGGGTCCTTGGCGGAAAACAGCTGCGCCTCTGCCCCGTTCGGCCAGATCAGACGCCGACGAGACACCTGGAACAGCGGTCTGCGGTCTGGCGGGGTGACGGACAAGAGCCCGGATTCGCCCAGAACCATCACGTCCCGCGCCTGATCCACGGTTTCGGCGATCAAGGCGATCCGGGATGAGCGGCCTGGATCTTTTGGCCCGGCGCCCTCGACCTGGCGGCGGATCCATTCGGCCCCTGCCCGCGTCTTTCCCGAGCCCCGTCCGCCCAAGACGACCCACGTCCGCCAGTCGCCTGGCGGGGGGTCTTGATGATCGGGTCTCGACCAGAGTTCAAAAGTCCAAAGAGCGGACAGAACAGCGTTCGCACTCAGGCCATCCCAAAACGCCCTAGCCGTTTTGCGATCGAGCGAGGCGATCCAGTCTGCGCGCGATTTCAACCCGGGCGGCGGCGAGATCCAAGAAGTCTGGCGGTTCGCTTGCGGCGTGCGCCGTTCTGACATTGTGAGACCCCGAAGCCATAACCGCCTGTGAGCGAGGCCGCTCAAGTTTCGTCAAACCTTCAATCAGCGCGAAAAGCGCTTTTCCGTGCGCTCGAATGGTTTCGGCCCGCTCTCGGGCAAGCTTTGGATCAACGGCGTCCGGCTGGGCGCGCAACGCGTCCAACGCCGAGCTCAACGCGTCCGTCAGGCTTTCATAGAGCTGCCGAGCGGCATCGACGCGGGCGTCAGTGTCGGACGTTTGCGACGACGCTGCGGCCTTGTCCCATCCCATGCGCTTAGCTCGCCGACGGAGCGTCGTCTCTGAAACGCCGACCTGCGCCGCCAGCTCCTTTCGAGAGATCTCGCGGCGACGCCATAGTTCGGCGGCGACGCGCCATTTCGCGTCCCCGTTATCAGCTACGTTCGTCATATGAGAAACTTCAGTTCACCGAGAGGCGGTTTTGGGCGGGCGGTTCGTTTCGCCCCATCTCTCGCATCATGCCTGAGACACTACCCAGCAGCGTGCGGTAGGTCAAGCACTTTGTTCGTGTTTTTTTCTGTTTTTGTTCCGTCACGCGATTTCGAGGTTTTAGCGCGGTCGTCGCTTGTTCCTTGTCGAGCGCCTGACTAAAAGGTCGATCGGGTGAGCAGAGCGCTGAGCCGAGTCTGGGGATTTGAAAATGAGCGACGACAACAACCCGCTGTGCTTGAGGTGCCTGCTGTTGGGTCTCCTTCCAGTTCTGGCTGCGGGGGCGCTGGGCTGGTGGCTCTCGGGCGCGTACGAAGAACGCTTGAACGCAGCGACGATCGAGGTTGCGGCCGCGGTTGAGGAAAACGACGACCTCCGCGTTCAAGCCGAAGAGATGGAGATCACCCTGGCCGAGACCCAGGAGCAGCTCCAGGCCGCGCGTCGGGCGGCGGCGACCACCGGTCCTGTCACAACAGGTGAAATCCGAGATCGGATCGCAGCCCTGAACGAGAACGATCGCAGAAAACTCTTGGCGGCGCTTGGTGTTGGCGAAGCTTTTGGGGCGGACGCGCTTGGCGCAGCGATCGGGGAAGCTCCCAGCGCGGAACAAGTGCGCCTTTACGACCGTTTGCCGGACTTCGAAGGATTCTCGTCATGGTTCAGCGCGCTCAATCAGGATGAAAAATCTGAGTGGCTGGGAAGGCTGCCCGAAACGGATGGGTTGACGATCTCGAAGGTGGACTTGCCCGAGCTCGGATTGGTCGACGCAGCGACGATTTCGCAGCAGTTCGGGCTTCTGCAGGATCAGGCGGACACTGTCGCCGCGGAACGTGACCAGTTGCGCGCCGCCCTCGACGCGGCGCGCCTGGAGCAGGATGAATCGATCGAACAGAACACGGCGCTGCGCCAAGAGGTCGAGCAACTCAAGTCGGCTCTGGACGCTGAGGCGGATGCGCCCGGCGCAACCGAGCTCCTCGACGCAGTCGGCGCAATCTCTCCGACGGATCGTGCGGAGTTTCTCGCGGCGATAACGCGTTCAGATGGGTTTGCGGGCTGGGTCGAAGGGCTGTCTGAAGAGGATCAAGCCCAACTTCGGGACCGGCTGGCGCTGGCCACGCCCTCGGACGCGCCGGAGGAAGAGAACGCGAGCGCGCTCCGCAATGAAGTCGACCGTCTCATCGGCGACCTGGCTACGGCCCTCGCGGAGCGTGATGCGCTTGCCGAGCAATACGCAGCTCTTCGAGACATCGCAGACACCCCGGACGCGGAGCGTTTGTCGCTGCCCGGGCGCGGTGTGGTCACCGTCGCCGAGGCGCAAGCGGCCTTCAGCGAGTTGGACGGCGTTCTCGCGGATCTTCGCTCGGCTGTCGAAAGCGCTCGTGTTTCGGTCAACGAGAAAGAGGCGCGGATCGCGACGCTGGAAGAAGATCTCGCCGCTGCTCAATCGACCGCGGAGGAAGCTCAACGCGAGGCGGAGCAGGCGCGCGAGTCGCTGGTGGGCCGCCTGCGCGAGAGCATGGAGACCGCAGAGACGGCGCCAGAAACGGACCAGACCGCGACAGTCGGCTCGCCCGTGACGCTGAACGCCAACGTCGCCTTTGCGACGGGATCAGCGACGCTCAGCGACCCTGGCAAGGACGCCCTCGCGCGGATCGCCGAAGAACTGTTGTCCGAACTCGACGCGCGCCCAGAACAGGAATGGGAGCTGGTGATCGAAGGGCACACGGACCGGCGTCCGATTTTCACAGAACGGTACTTCTCGAACTGGGACCTGTCGGCCGCCCGCGCCGCCGCCGTGGCGCGGCATCTCGCATCGCTGGGCGTGCCGGAAGACAGGTTGATCGCGGTTGGCCGCGCGCAGTTCCAGCCGATCGACGAAGGTGATTCAGAGGCCGCGTTCGCGCGCAACCGTCGGATCGAATTCGATATAAGATCGCGCCAATAGCCACTGGCGGAGCAGTTCTAGCGGATGCGGCTACCCGCCATCGGCGGGGCGCTGGTTCTCGCACCGGCGCCACTCCCGAACCTTTGCTTCGTGCTCTCGCAAGGTCTTGGAGAACCCGTGAGATCCGTCGAAGTCGCAGCTCGCGACAAAGAACAGATACTCGGTCGCCGCCGGGTTCATCACGGCTTCGATGGCGCTGACGCCCGGGTTTGCAATCGGTGTCGGAGGCAGACCATCAATCGTATAGGTGTTGTAGGGGGTCTCTTTCCGGATCTCGGAGCGACGAATGCCGCGCCGATTTCCTTCGCCGTCGACCAGCGGCTCGCCTCCGGAGATCCCGTAAATGATGGTCGGATCCGATTGGAGGCGCATTCCGCGCCTGAGCCGGTTGACGAAAACGCCGGCGACTTCTGGGCGCTCGCCCCCGACCCCCGTCTCCTTCTCGACGATCGACGCGAGAATGAGCGCCTCGACCGGAGTGTCGTATGGCAGATCCGGGGCCCGCGCCGCCCATGCCTCCGCCAGGATCCTTTCCTGTGAAACAAGCATTCGATCGATCACGGCTTGGCGGGTTTCGCCGCGCTGGACAAAGTAGGTGTCCGGAGCCAGCGCGCCCTCGGGCGGCACGTTGGCGATCTCACCGGTGAGAACCTCAGAGGCGCGGACGATCTCGACGACCTGCCGGGAGGTGAGGCCTTCAGCGACGGTGACCCGATGTTGCACCGCGCGCCCTTCGGAGATCAGAGCCATGACGTCTTCGATCGAAGCGCCGGCCGGGATCAGGTACTCGCCGGCCTTCATGCTCTGAGCGACGCCGGCGCGGCGCGCCGCGAGCGTGAACATCCAACCTGAGTCGATGACGCCCTCCTCAAGGAGCGCGTCAGTAATGCGGCCGAGACCGGCGCCGCTGGGCACGACGAATGTCGTATCTTCCGCCAGAGGCCCCGGGTTCCCGAAGGTCGAGTCCAGAGACTTCAAACCGATCACGCCAGCGATGACCAAAACGATCGCAACCGTGAAGAGATTGGACCAAAACCCCCTCATCACACCTCCCCTGGCTCAGCCTCAACTGAGATCACATGATCCCTTCATCCGATGGCTTGCCGCTAAACGGCCGGCGCTTTCCCCATGACGACCGACGCGTTGGTTCCTCCAAAGCCAAACGAATTAGATAGTGCGACTTTGATTTCGGCTTTTTTCGGTTCATGCGGCACGAGATCGAGTTCCGCGTCGACCGACGGATTATCCAAGTTCAGCGTCGCCGGCGCAACTTGGTCGCGCAGCGCAAGGATACAGAAAATCGCCTCAACGGCGCCCGCCGCGCCGAGCAAGTGGCCGATCGATGACTTGGTCGACGACATCAACGCTCTCGAGGCCGAACTGTCGAGCAGGCGGGTCACCGCTTGCAGCTCGATTTCGTCGCCCGCCGGGGTCGAGGTGCCATGCGCGTTGATGTAGTCAACCGCCGACGCTTCGAGGTTCGCGTCTGCGAGAGCTGCTTTCATCGAGCGGTATCCGCCGTCGCCGTCAGGGGCTGGAGACGTCACGTGATGAGCGTCGCCCGACAATCCGTATCCGAGAACTTCGCCGTAGATCTTGGCGCCGCGCGCGCGCGCATGCTCAAGCTCTTCGAGGACGAGGACGCCAGCGCCCTCTCCCATCACAAACCCATCACGATCTTGATCATAAGGGCGCGAGGCTTTTTCAGGCGTGTCGTTGAAATTGGTCGACAGCGCCTTGCAGGCCGCGAAACCGGCGATCCCAAGTCGGCAGATCGCGGCTTCCGCACCGCCGGCGACCATCACGTCAGCTGCGCCGTCCCGGATCAGACGCGAGGCGTCGCCGATCGCATGCGCGCCGGTCGAACACGCCGTGACGACGGCGTGGTTTGGTCCTTTGAAACCGTACTTGATAGAGATCTGACCTGAGCAAAGGTTGATCAGACTTCCCGGAATGAAGAAAGGAGAAACCCGGCGCGGCCCTTTTTCGTAGAGGGTCACCGACGTCTCTTCGATGAGCTGCAGCCCGCCAATGCCTGAGCCCACCAGAACCCCCGTGCGAAGACGATCTTCTTCGTCTTCGGGCTTCCATTTCGCATCCGCCAGAGCCTGTTCAGCTGCAGTCAGCGCAAACATTATGAAAGGGTCGTTGCGCCGCTGTTCGCGCTTCTCCACCCAATCATCGACGTTGTAGGCCGCATTGCCCTGCGTCGGGACGAACCCGGCGACCCGGCACGGCAGATCGGAGGCTTCGAACTGATCAGAAATTGGGCCCAGACCGGAGTCTCCGGCGAGCAAGCGCTGCCAGGTCGGCTCCACGCCGCAGGCCAAAGGGGTGACGAGACCAAGACCGGTTACGACGACACGCCGCATGTAATAACCCTCCAGTGCTGCAGGCCGACCAGCACCGTCCGCCACGGTCGACGCGACCTGTAACTACTCAAAACTCCGAAGCATTGCTGCGTTCCGATATAAGCCGCAGCCGCCCTCTGCAAGGCGCCTGATCTTCGGAGACCTTTCTGATCAACTTTGAACCAGCGGTTCGGACAACGCAAAAGGGAGACGTCGCGCTCGGCGACGTCTCCCCTTTTTAGACAGAAATCGACGTGCGGATTAGCCCGATTTTTCGGTGATGAATTTCACCGCGTCGCCGACGGTTTGAATGTTCTCGGCTGCATCGTCCGGGATCTCGACGCCGAACTCTTCCTCAAAGGACATCGTCAGTTCGACTGTATCGAGCGAGTCCGCGCCGAGATCGTCAATGAAGCTCGCGCCTTCGACAACTTTTGCTTCTTCAACGCCGAGATGTTCGGCAACGATCTTCTTAACGCGCTCAGCGATATCGCTCATGTTCTATCCTCGTAGGGTGTGTGGGCCGCAGGCCCTCTCCAACAAAAAAATCGATAGGGCCTCTGACCCTGCGGCGCCGCCTTGTACAAACCGGCTGGCCTTAGCGACCGTGTGGCCGCGAAGCTCGATGGCGGTCGCCTTATCACAGGAAATTCCGACGTTGAAAGAGGAAAAACGCGTCTTCGGGCGCTGAATGAACATTGCTCAAAAACGCGCTCCCCGTCACAGCATGGCCATGCCGCCGTTCACGTGCACGGTGTGACCCGTCACATAGCCCGCCTCTGGCGAAGCGAGAAACAGCGTCGCCGCCGCGATCTCCTCGGGCGTTCCCATGCGGCCGGCAGGTATCTTCTGATCAATCGCAGCTTTCTGGTCTTCGGTGAGCGCGTCGGTCATCGCGGTGGCGATGAAACCGGGCGCGACGCAGTTCACGGTGACGCCCCGCGAAGCGACCTCATATGCGAGGGATTTCGACATGCCGATCATCCCGGCCTTTGAAGCGGCGTAGTTTCCCTGTCCGGGATTTCCCGTTGCGCCGACGACGGAGGTGATGCCGACGATCCGCCCCCAACGCGCCTTCATCATTCCCCGCAAGACGCCGCGAGACAAACGAAAGGCGGCTGTCAGGTTCACCGCGATCACCTGGTCCCACTCTTCGTCGGACATGCGCATGAACAAGTTGTCGCGCGTGAGCCCCGCGTTGTTGATCAGGATATCGACCGAGCCCATCGCCTCAACCGCTTGTTTCGGCAGAGCGTCGACCGCGGCGCTGTCAGACAGGTTGCACGGGAGCACGTGAGCACGATCGCCAAGCTGCGCGGCGACCGCTTCGAGCGCTTCGCGGCGCGTGCCCGAAAGACCAACCGAGGCTCCTGCGTCATGCAGAGTTTTAGCGATTGCGCCGCCGATGCCGCCGGAGGCTCCGGTTATGAGCGCGCACTTGCCTGTCAGATCAAACATTCGAGTTTCCTTTCGATGCCGCGGGCCGTTAGGCGAGACCGGCGGCGAGGTCGTCAAGATCGGCCGGCGTGTTGATCGCGCGGCCTGTGAGGTTCGGATCGATGCGCCGTGCCATACCCGTCAAAACTTTGCCGGCGCCGATTTCGACAAGCTCGGTCACGCCCTGCCCCGCCATCCAGGAGACGCTTTCACGCCACCGCACAGAACCGGTCACCTGTTCTACGAGGAGCCGTCGGATCTCCTCGGGATCGCTTTCAGCCGAGGTCTTCACATTCGGGACGATCGGCGTGACTGGCGCCGTGATCTCAACCGCCGCCAACGCGTCGCGCATCGCGTCGGCCGCTGGCTGCATCAGGGCGCAGTGAAACGGGGCCGAAACCGGAAGCTTCATCGCCCGTTTCGCGCCCTTCTCCTTCGCGATCACCACGGCGCGGTCGATCGCGGCCGCATGTCCGGAGATGACGACCTGACCCGGGGCGTTGTCGTTCGCGGCCTCGCAAACGTCCCCCTGCGCGGCTTCCTCCGCGACGGTTCTGGCCGCGTCGAGATCCAGGCCGATAAGAGCGGCCATCGCGCCCACCCCGACAGGGACCGCTTGCTGCATGGCGCGGCCACGGGTCCGCAGCAGTCGTGCGGCGTCGCCCAGCTTCAGAGCGCCCGCGCCTGCGAGCGCCGAGTACTCGCCCAGAGAGTGCCCAGCGACGAAGGACGCCGCTTGTCCGACGTCCACACCTTTTTCCGCGAGGGCGCGAACGGCTGCGATGGAGACGGCCATCAGCGCCGGCTGGGCGTTTTCGGTCAGGGTGAGCTGGTCGGCGGGTCCGTCCCACATCAGCGACGAGAGCTTTTCGCCGAGCGCCTCGTCGACCTCGTCAAAGACGGCGCGCGCGGCCGGATAGGCCTCGGCGAGCTCTTTTCCCATGCCGACAGCCTGGCTGCCTTGCCCCGGAAACACGAATGCTCGCATGAGCCCCTCCTAACCCTTTAACCAATTCGTAACGAATTAACGTGTCCGGGGCTCATGGGCGAGGCGCAACCGGCTTGTCAACGCTCAGTCGCGCGTTTGCATGGGCGAGGCTGCGGATACCGCTTGCTTTCCCACCATCGATTCGCCATAAGGCCGGCTTCCCGGATCTTACGACATCGGCAGCCTCTCAGACGCGAACCCGGGATGTTCTGTTCGCGCCACGAAGCTTGTCGCAGACAAAAGGAAATACGCATGCCGCTCTATGAGCATGTTGTGATCGCCCGGCAGGATCTGTCGTCGGCGCAGGCGGAAGGCCTGATTGAAGAACTCCAAGGCATTTTGGGCGAACAAGGCGGCTCGATCGTTGGGACCGAGTACTGGGGCCTTCGCTCGATGGCCTACAAGATCAACAAGAACCGGAAAGGCCATTACGGCTTTCTGCGCCTTGATGCGCCAGCCGACGCAGTGCTGGAGCTGGAGCGCCGCGAACGCCTCCATGAAGATGTCATGCGCTTCATGACGATCCGCGTCGACGAACATGAGGAAGGCCAGAGCGCGATCCTGACCGCCAAGGCGAGCCGTGACGACCGCCGAGGCGGACGCGATCGGGGACCGCGGGATCGTGACGATCGTCCGCGCGAGCGCGACGACCGTCCGAGAGAGGATCGTCCAAGGGAGGATCGTCCAAGAGAGGATCGCCCAGCCCCAGAAGCGTCAGAGGAATAAGGAGACCGACCATGGCCGCTGCCCGCAGACCCTTTTTCCGACGCCGGAAGACATGCCCGTTCTCTGGCGAGAACGCGCCGCAAATCGATTACAAAGACGTAAAGCTGCTTCAGCGCTTTATTTCGGAGCGGGGCAAAATCGTTCCGAGCCGCATCACCGCTGTGTCGGCTAAGAAGCAGCGCGAACTCGCTCAGGCGATCAAGCGCGCGCGGTTTCTGGCGCTTTTGCCCTACGTGATCAAATAAGGAGCTGAAGCGATGGAAGTCGTATTGCTCGAACGAGTAGAGAAACTCGGCCAGATGGGCGACGTCGTCCGCGTCAAGGACGGCTACGCCCGCAACTTTTTGCTGCCCCAGCAAAAGGCCCTCCGCGCGACGAAAGGCAATCTCGCACGTTTTGAGACCGAACGCGCACAGCTTGAGGCGCGGAACCTCGAGCTGAAAAAAGAAGCCGCCGCCGTCGCAGAAAAGCTGGATGGCGAGGCGTTCGTCATCATTCGCTCCGCCTCCGAGGCCGGCAACCTTTACGGATCGGTCACCGGAAGAGACATCGCCGAAGCGTCGACGGAAGGCGGGTTCTCGGTCGATCGTCGGCAGATCGTGCTTGAGCGTCCGGTGAAAGAACTCGGCCTGCATGATGTGCGGGTCGTGCTCCATCCGGAGGTGGCGGCGACAATCAAGATCAACGTCGCGCGCAGCCAGGAAGAAGCTGAGATCCAGGCCCAAGGCAAATCCATCGCCGAACTTCGCGCAGAGGAAGAAGCCGCGGAAGAGCTTGATGTGGCTGCGTTGTTTGAAGACGTCGGCAAGTTCGACGAGGACGCCGACGATCAAGAGAGCGACGATGGCGAAAAGCCGGCGGAAGCTGACGGCGAAGCGGCGGAGACGCCAGAGGACGCCGCACGCTAAATCGCCTCTGACGTTACAGTCATCAAAAAAGCCGTGGGGAGACCCGCGGCTTTTCTATCTTTGGCGCTTCGTCCTTGATCGGCCTGTGGACAAGGATGAGGACGCCTTGGGCTCTGATCTGGACGAGCGTCAGTTTTATGTGAGCGACTCGACTTCTGTGTCGATTTCACCCTAGCGACTCATCTGTGTTTTCCGCTTATCTCCTGTCCAGAGGATGAGAGGAGAGAAACATGGCCGACGGAGCGTCGGGCGGATTGCCGCCGGCGGGCGGCGATGGCGTTCGCAAACCGAACGCAGACATCGCAGATCCCGCAGTTCCCCATAACATTGATGCTGAACAAGCCGTGTTGGGAACACTGTTGATCGACAATGACGCGGCAGACGGACTGAGCTTCTTACTGCCGGACCATTTTTTCGACCCGGTGCACGGGCGGATCTACGAGACGTCGCTGCGTAAGATCAGCAATCAGCAGCTCGTCACGCCGGTCACTCTGAAGACGTTGATGGAGAACGACCCCGGACTGCAGGAGCTTGGCGGTCCCGCTTATCTCACGCGTCTCGCGAACTCGGCGATCACCATCTACAACGTGAAGGCGTACGCCGAAGAGATCTACGAGCTGGCCCTGCGACGGGAGCTCGCCGATCTCGGCAAACAAGTGACGTTGCACGCGCTCGACGCCGCAGCCGAAAAACAAGCGCTCGATCAGATCGCTCTGGCGGAAGAAAAGCTGTTCAAGCTGGCGGAAACCGGCCGTTCCGAGGGCGGGTTCCAGCCGTTCAAGCACGCTCTGACCGAGGCGGTGGACCTCGCCAACCGCGCCTACCAACGCGACGGCCAGCTGATGGGGATTTCCAGCGGTCTGATGGACATGGACGCGAAGCTGGGCGGTCTGCACGACTCGGATCTGATCATCCTCGCGGGGCGTCCCTCGATGGGGAAAACCGCCTTGGTGACGAACCTCGCCTTCAATGTCGCCTCGGCCTTCAAGGCGCAAGACGCCGCCGATCCCCGCTCGGGCGCAGCCAACGGCGGCGTGGTCGGCTTCTTTTCTCTCGAGATGTCATCGGATCAGCTGGCCACCCGTATCCTTGCGGAACAGGCGGAGGTTCCTTCCGAGAAGATCCGGCGCGGCGAAATGGACGAGGAAGAGTTCCGCCGATTCGCTGAAGCCGCAGCCCGCCTGCAGGATGCGCCGCTCTACATCGACGACACCCCCGCCCTGTCGATTGCGGCGCTCGCAGCGCGCGCTCGGCGGTTGAAGCGTCAAAGCGGCTTGGATCTTCTGATCGTCGACTATCTGCAGTTATGCCGAGGGTCGGCCAAGAGCTCGGAAAACCGGGTGCAGGAGATTTCCGAGATCACGCAAGGTCTCAAGGCGATCGCGAAAGAGTTGAAGATCCCGGTCATCGCGCTTTCTCAGCTGTCGCGCCAAGTGGAGAGCCGGGAAGACAAACGGCCTCAGCTTTCGGATCTCAGGGAATCAGGATCGATCGAGCAGGACGCCGACGTGGTCATGTTCGTGTTTCGAGAGGAGTACTATGTGGGGCGTCTTGAACCCCGCGAAGGCACCCCGGAGCACGCGGAATGGCAGAACAAGATGGACGAGGTGCACAATCTCGCCGAGGTCATCATCGGCAAGCAGCGGCATGGGCCCATCGGAACCATCAAACTGATGTTCGACAGCCGCTTCACCCGCTTTAAGGACCTCGCTCGGGATCACCACGCCTTGGCGCGTCACTGAGGCGCGGGCCGCGCGTCGACAGCTGAGACATCGACGCATCTTGCGTCGCAGCCCTGCTGTGTCTGACAACCGACTAGCGACATTCCATTGTGCGAAGGAAAGCTGCCGGATGGCCCGTCCGATTCTGACCATCGATCTGAATGCGATCGCTGAGAACTGGCGCGCGTTGGACAGCTTGTCCGCCGCCCATGTGACAACGGGCGCAGCGGTGAAAGCGGATGGGTACGGGGTCGGAGCCGCCGTCGCGGCTCGAACCTTGTCAGCGGCCGGGTGCGGTACGTTCTTTGTCGCGACGGCTCCCGAGGCAATGGAGGTGCGCGACGCGCTGGGCTCCGGCGCCGAGATCTACGTGCTGAACGGCGCGGTCGAGGGCTTGTCGGAGATCGTCGCAGCGGACGCGCGCCCGGTCCTGAACGCGCGAACCGATGTCGAAATGGCGCTCGAGTTCGCCAGGCAGCACGAAACCCCTTTGTCGTGCGCTTTGCAGTTCGAGACCGGAATGAACCGTCTCGGACTGAGCTCGGCGGAGACGGAGTGGCTTGCACAGACCGATGTTTCGGCGCTGTCCGTCCAGGTCCTCATGTCGCATTTCGCCTGCGCGGACGAAGCGGGGCACCCTCTGACGCGGGAGCAGATCACGCGGTTCAATGAGCTGGTTCCGGCGCTTCGAGACCGGTTTCCCAACGCAAAGCTCAGCCTATCGGC
Organism: uncultured Neomegalonema sp.; assembly: GCA_937911325.1. Taxonomy (GTDB): domain Bacteria; phylum Pseudomonadota; class Alphaproteobacteria; order Rhodobacterales; family Rhodobacteraceae; genus CALDSD01. The sequence goes on along the minus strand of CALDSD010000053.1, from coordinate 8,239 downwards.
GACTGGCGGCGTTTTGCTCGGCGCGGACGCGCATTTTGATCTGACCCGTCCGGGCGTCGGCCTTTACGGGGCCGACCCTTTCTGCGACGCGCGGCCTGTCATACGCCTAGAAGCGCCTATTCTGCGTGTTTGGGACGTTAAACCCGGCGAGACGTCTGGATATGGGGCGACTTGGACCGCAACGCGTCCAAGCCGCTTGGCGACGCTCCCATTGGGCTATGCGGATGGCCTGCCCCGCAGCCTCTCGGGCCGCGGCGAGGCGAAGGTCGGCGGTCGCATCGTCCCGCTGGCGGGGCGCGTGTCGATGGACCTTATCGTCCTGGACGTGACCGACGTTCCAGACGCCGCGCCAGGGGATATGGCTGTGCTTTTGGATGACGAACTTACAGTCGACCGAATGGCCACATCTGCCGGAACGATCGGCTATGAAATCTTGACGAGCCTTGGAGATCGCGCGATCCGCCGTTACAAGCCAAGCGCCGTCACTGACGGAAAGGGGGATGTAAGCGCGTGATTTCGTTAGTCTTGGGCATATTCGCCGGCATTGGCGCAACCATTCTCGGCCTTGCCCGGTTCACCGGCCACGCGTTTGTTTTCGCCGGCTCTGCGGTCAGTCATATCTTTCGCCCGCCCTTCTTCCCGGGCGAGGTCCTTCGTCAGTTCATGAAGATCGGCTACTACTCGTTGCCGGTGGTCGGGATGACGGCGCTTTTCACCGGCGCCGTGCTGGCTCTGCAGATCTATATCGGCGGCTCTCGCTTCAACGCTGAAAGCGCTGTCGCGTCGATCGTCGCCATTGGCATAACGCGCGAATTGGGTCCGGTCTTGGCCGGGCTGATGGTCGCCGGTCGCGTCTCCTCGGCGATCGCGGCGGAGATTGCGACGATGCGCGTCACCGAACAGATCGACGCGCTCGTGACCCTGTCGACAAACCCGATCAAGTATCTTGTCACGCCGAGGGTCGTCGCGGCGACGCTCGCCCTGCCCCTGCTGGTCGCCGTCGCCGACAGCATCGGGATCCTGGGAGGCTTTCTAATCGGGGTCGAGCGTCTGGACTTCAACGCGGCGACCTATATTCGAAACACGACGGAGTTCCTGCAGCTGGCGGACATCACATCCGGCCTTTGGAAGGCCGCGGTGTTCGGGTTCATTATTGCTCTAATGGGATGCTATCACGGCTACTATTCAGGCCGAGGCGCCCAGGGCGTCGGCCGCGCGACGACAAACGCGGTGGTGTCAGCGAGTATCCTGATCCTCGCATCGAACTACGTGCTGACCGAGCTGTTCTTCTCGGCGTAAAGGCGCGAACGGAGGCGATCATGAGAGACGAGGCGCAACATTCGCCCACCGCGACGGCAAGGCCCGCGCCGGACCCGTCTGTGATGATCGCCATGCGCAATGTCGCGAAGTCGTTTGGTCCGAAGAACGTTCTTGTCGACGTATCGCTGGAGGCGCCGCGAGGGCAAAGCGTGGTGATCATCGGCGGCTCTGGCACGGGTAAGAGCGTCACGATCAAGAGCATTATCGGGCTCTTGGAGCCTGACGCGGGCGAGATCTGGGTCGATGGCGTCCGAGTGGACCGGCGCAAGCGCGGCGATGCTCTGCTCGCACGCTTTGGAATGCTGTTTCAGGGCGGAGCCTTGTTCGACTCGCTGCCTGTCTGGGAGAACGTGGCGTTCCGTCTTCGCCAGGACAAAACGAAAACTGCGGCCGACTGCAAAGAGATCGCCGTGGAGAAACTGCGCCGTGTTGGCTTGAAACCGGAAACAGCGGATCTGTTCCCGGCCGAACTTTCCGGCGGCATGCAAAAACGCGTTGGCGTGGCGCGCGCGATCGCGGCCGATCCAGAGATCATCTTCTTTGACGAGCCGACGACCGGGCTTGATCCGATCATGTCGGGCGTGATCAACGAGTTGATCCGCGAGCTGGTCGTCGAGATCGGCGCGACGGCGATGACCATCACCCATGACATGTCGAGCGTCCGGGCGATCGCCGACCGGGTCGCAATGCTGCACGAAGGCGTCATTCAGTGGGAGGGGCCGGTCAGCGAGATCGATTCGACCTTGAACCCGTATGTGCGCCAGTTTGTGCAGGGTCTGGCGGAAGGTCCCATCGAGGCCGTGCGATAACCGCGCTCAGATGATCGCAGCGGAGATCTTTGGATGGCCCAAGCAGTTCAACTCATGCTTGCGGTGTTCATGGCCTTCGCCGTGTTTGGGGTCACGCTGTTTTCGATCAGCCGCATTCTGAGCTCCGAAGGCCGGCTTCGTTTGGCCCACGCGGTCTGCGTCGGTTCGGTCTTGGTCATGATGGGCGCAATGATGATCTTGTCGGAGGGTGGATCTCTCTTCGGCGCGTCGCCGATACCGCTCGCGAAACTGGGCGCGTGGATGCTGGGTGTTTCAACGCTTGCCGCAATCTGGCTCGAGAGCGGGTCTAAACGTTGGACGCTCGCGCCCTTCCTAGTTCTGAGCACTGTCGTGGCCAGCGGAGCGCCCTTTGTTTGAAGTGTTGTCTTTATGAGCGCGCAGGACCCCAAAGGCGTCGCGGTCGTTGTAAGGCTCGCCAACCTCGCATTGCTCGGACTTTATCCTCTGGTTTGGACCGCGCCCTTGCTCAGCACGGAGATCCTTTATCTGTTCGCCACGTCGCCGGTGTCGGTGATCTCGGGCGTTGCGGATCTCTACGAGACCGACCTCTTTCTGTGCATCGTCGTTGTGATGTTCGCCATCGTCATGCCCTATGGCAAAACGCTGTTGTTGACGTTCGTGCACTTCGCGGAAATCGACCGCGCGCGCAAGCTGATCCCCGCTGTCGAGGTGATGGGGCGTCTGTCGATGACAGACGTTTTTCTAATCGCGATCTACGTTGTGGTTTTCAAAGGTGTGGGACTTGGAGCTGTGAACATTGAATGGGGGCTCTATGCTTTTACCGGGTTGGTGCTGTGTTCGATCTTCATAGGTTGGGCGACGCATCGATCACTCGAACAGATGTCCAAAGAAGCGGCCGGGTGATGGCGAAGTCGACGACCCAATATGTTTGCCAGAGCTGCGGCGCCACGTATCGAAAGTGGGCCGGACGTTGCGAGAGTTGCGGCGAATGGAATTCGATCGTCGAAGACGCCGGGCTCTCAGAGGCCGGCCCATCCACCAAAAGCCTTGGCGCCTCGAAAGGCCGGCGGATCGAGTTGAGCGCTCTGGACGGCGAGGACAAACCCCCGCCTCGGCGCTCAACCGGGGTGATTGAGCTCGATCGGGTACTGGGGGGCGGCCTTGTGCCCGCCTCCGCCGTCCTGTTGGGCGGCGATCCGGGAATCGGGAAATCCACGCTCTTGCTTCAGGCCGCAGCCAAGGTCGCGATCGCAGATGGCGGCGTGGTCTATGTCTCGGGCGAGGAAGCCCCGGCGCAGTTGAGGATGCGCGCTTTGCGCCTCGGCCTCGACAAGGCGCCGGTCAAACTGGCGGCGGCGACCAATTTGAGAGACGTTCTGACGACGCTCGAGGCGGAAAAGCCTGATCTCGTCGTCATTGACTCGGTTCAGACCATGTGGGCCGACAATGTCGAGAGCGCCCCGGGCTCGGTTGCGCAGGTTCGCGCATGCGCCCACGAGCTGGTCAACTTCGCCAAACGTCGGAATGTCGCCGTCATCATCGTCGGACATGTGACCAAGGAAGGCCAGATCGCGGGTCCTCGCGTCATGGAGCACATGGTCGACACCGTGCTTTACTTCGAAGGCGAGCGCGGACACCCGTTTCGGATCCTTCGGGCCGTCAAGAACCGCTTCGGCGCCGCTGACGAGATCGGCGTCTTCGAGATGACCGGCGACGGGCTGGCTGAGGTCGCCAACCCCTCGGAGATGTTCCTGGGCGAGCGCGGAGAGCCGACATCGGGCTCGGTGGTCTTCGCTGGAATTGAGGGCACAAGACCCGTTTTGGTGGAGATCCAGGCGCTCGTGGCGCCCTCTCCGCTCGGGACGCCGCGACGCGCCGTCGTGGGTTGGGATACTGGACGGTTGGCGATGGTCCTGGCCGTCTTGGAGGCGAGATGCGGGGTCAGCTTCAGCGGCCAGGATGTCTATCTGAACGTCGCTGGCGGCTTGCGGATCACAGAACCGGCGGCGGATCTGGCGGTGGCGGCCGCCCTTTTGTCGGCGCTTGAGGATCGTCCTGCCCCAGCTGACGGCGTCGTTTTCGGCGAGATCAGCCTGTCTGGCGCGATCCGCCCGGTGATCCACGCCGAGACACGTCTGAAGGAAGCCGCCAAGCTGGGGTTCGCTTCTGCAACATCTCCGACGTTAAAACGGCCGGAAATGGTGAAATTGTCAGACGAATCTGGCATCACCGTCGCCGAAATTGGCGCTATCGACGCGCTGGTGGCTCGGTTTAGGGAATAGCGGCGGTGAGATTGGGCGCGAACTGTGCATGCGCTCAAGGCTCAGTGCACAAAGAAGGGGTGGGCCTCATGGATCTGAACTCGTCAGAGTTGTCTTGGATTGTCGACGTGCTCGTTGGCCTTCTTGTCCTGATATCCGCGTATCTCGCGATGGTTCGCGGCATCATCCGCGAGATCTTCGCCCTCGCGAGCTGGGCGATCGCTTTTGTCGCCGCATTCTTGCTGGCGCCGAGCCTTCACCCTGCGCTCGCGGAACTTCCGGCGGTCGGGGTTTACATGGAGAACTGCCAGGTGGCGATGCTCGTGGCGTTCGTCATCATCTTCGGCCTCGCCCTGATCGCTTCCGGCCTCATTATCTGGATCTTCACGGGCTCTGGACGAAATAGCGCTCTGAGTGTTTTCGATCAGGGCATGGGCTTTATATACGGCGGTATCAGAGGTCTGGCGCTCGTCGCTGTCGTCTACATCGCCTATGAGTTGGTCGTGGGTCCCGACACGAGCTATGCGTTCGTGGACAACGCGGCGACGATCGGCATTGTGCAGGCGACCGCGGATGTTCTGCGGGGCTTTGTGCCGGACCAGATGCCAGCCTTCCTGGACGCCCAGATCAATCAGCTGATGGGCGAATGCGGCGAAGTTGGCGCGGAATAACAGGGCGCTCGCCCGTCTCGGGACGGGGCGCAGGGCTCGGTGTAGAGGACGGTTAGCGTATGCGCGAAGGTGACCAAAGGGGCGGAGCGTCAGACGACGACGCCAGTTGGCTCGGGAACCCGTTCGACGACGACAAGTTGCGAGAAGAGTGTGGCGTCTTTGGCGTGTGGAACTCGCCCAACGCGTCACGTTTGACCGCACTGGGTCTCCATGCTCTGCAACACCGTGGCCAGGAAGCGGCCGGCATCGTCTCATTCGAGAAACCGGATCAGACGTTCCATGTTCAACGCCGCGTCGGCTATGTCCGAGACAACTTTGGCGACAAGCTCGTCAATCAAAAGCTTCCGGGGGACTGCGCGCTCGGTCACACCCGCTATTCGACTGCGGGGTCCAAAGGCGACCCTGAGATCCGCGATATTCAACCGCTCTACGCGGAGATGGGGCAAGGCGGTCTCGCGATTGCGCATAACGGAAACCTGACGAACGCCGTCGCATTGCGGCGCCGGCTGGTGGATCGCGGTTCGATCTTTCAGTCGAGTTCCGACACCGAGTGCATCATTCACATGGCTGCACGGATCTTTGAGGGTTCGTTGATCGACCGGCTGCAGGATGCGCTCCGCAAATGCGAAGGCGCCTATTCTGTCGTCGCCCTGACCAAAGACGGTCTGATCGGGGTTCGTGATCCGATGGGCATCCGGCCTCTGGTCCTTGGGAAACGCGACGACGCCTGGATTCTGGCGTCGGAGACCTGCGCGCTGGACATCGTCGCCGCAGAGTACGTTCGGGACGTGGAGCCCGGCGAAATGATCGTCATTACGGACGACGGCATTGAGAGCATGGCGCCGTTTCAATCCAAGCCGCCGCGCTTTTGCATTTTCGAGTACGTTTATTTCTCGCGCCCCGACAGCGTGATCCAAGGCCGCAACGTCTACGAGGTGCGGCGCCGGATCGGTGAAGAACTGGCCCGCGAGGAGCGCGACAGCGATAATCCCGTCGAGGCGGACATGGTTTGCCCCGTTCCGGACAGCGGCACCCCGGCCGCCATCGGCTTCGCCAAGGAATACGGCCTGCCCTTCGAACTCGGGATCATCCGGAACCAGTTCGTGGCCCGCACGTTCATTGAACCCACTCTCGAGGACCGCGAGCTGAAGGTGCGTTTGAAGCTCAACGTCAACGCCTCCCTGGTGAAGGGCAAGCGCGTCATTCTTGTCGACGACTCGGTTGTTCGCGGAACCACCTCGCGACGCATCAAAGACATGATCAAAGCGGCCGGGGCGAAGGAGGTTCACTTCCGCGTCGCCAGTCCGCCGACGATTTCACCGTGCTTTTACGGCGTCGACACGCCCGACGCGGAAGACCTGATGGCGGCGCGGATGAACATCGCCGCCATGGAAAAGGAACTCGAGGTCGACAGCCTTCGGTTCATCAGTCTCGACGGCCTCTATCGCGCCTGTAAGGAAAGAAAAGGCCGTCAGGGTCGAAAACGCCGCTATTGCGACGCGTGTTTTAGCGGCGACTACCCTGTCCCACCGCTCGACCATAACGCCAATGGCGGACCTGTGTTCGATTCAAAGGACGACTGAGCCTGGCGATGTCCAAGAATGAAGCCACACCAAAGATCGCGCTTGTGACAGGCGCGTCGCGGGGCCTGGGCTACTCGGTCGCCAAGGCGCTGGCAGCGCAAGGGAGCCAGATCGTCGCCGTTGCGCGGACGGTGGGCGGGCTGGAGGAATTGGACGACGCGATCTGTTCCGCGGGCGGCCTTAAACCCGTTCTGGTTCCGCTGGACATCACCGACGGCGACGGCGTTGATCGACTGGGCGCAGCGCTGTTCGAGCGCTTTGGCAAAGTCGACCTGTGGGTTCACTGCGCAGCTCAAGGCGCCCCGCTGTCGCCCGCAGCGCATGTGAAGCCGAAAGATCTCCAAAAGCTGTGGGCCGTCAACACCGCCGCGACTCAGAGACTGATCGCATCGATCGACCCATTGCTGCGGCAATCGCAGAATGGTCAGGCGCTGATCTGCGTGGACGAGAAAGCCGGCGGCCAGTACTGGGGCGCTTACGGCGCGACGAAAGCCGCCGCCGCGGCGATCGCGGAAAGCTATGCCGCGGAAACCCCTGGGGTTCAGGTTCATCTCTACGCGCCCCCGGCGATGCCGACGGCCGTGCGCGCGCGGACGCATCCTGGCGAGGACCGCAGCGCCTTAACGCCAACGGATGTCGTCGCTCAAGAGATCGTCGCGCTGTTGAGCTAGGAGCGGTTCGCAGACTGCATCCGGCGGATCAGTGTATCTTCCGCTTCGCCGCTTTTTCCGCATACGGGTTCTCCGACGCTTTCATGATGAGCCGGATCGGCGTGCCGGCCAATCCAAACTCTTCCCGCAGACCGTTGACGAGAAACCTCGAATAGCTTTCAGGCAGGTCCTTTGGCCGAGAGGCGAACACCACGAATGTGGGGGGGCGGGTCTTCGCCTGGGTCATGTAACGCAAGCGGATCCGACGGCCCGACGGCGCCGGTGGCGGGTGCTTTTGGCTTTGTTCGAGCAGCCATCGGTTCAGCGGCGCGGTTGGAATGCGGATGTTCCAGGCGTCATGCGCCCTTAGAACCGCCGCATGGAGCCGGTCGAGCCCCTTTCCGGTCAGGCCGGACAGCGTGACCATCGGCACGCCGCGCAATTGCGGGAGCAGCCTTTCCACGGACTCTCGCAACTGCGCCAGTTTTTGCTGCTTGTCGTCTTCAAGATCCCATTTGTTCACGCCGATCACGACGGCCCGCCCCTCGCGCGCGGCGAGGTCCGCAATTCGCAAGTCTTGGGTCTCAAACGGAGCCCGCACATCCAAAAGCAGAATGACCACCTCGGCGAACTTCACCGCCCGCAGCGCGTCGCCGACAGAGAGTTTCTCGAGCTTTTGATGGCCTCGGGCCTTCTTGCGAAATCACGCGGTGTCGACGAACTTGCAGCGCTGGCCGCCCCAGTCGATCTCAAATCCGATCGCGTCTCGGGTGATCCCGGCCTCGGGACCGGTCAGCAGGCGATCTTCCCCCAGGATCCGGTTGACCAATGTCGATTTGCCGGCGTTCGGACGCCCGATCACCGCGATCTGAACAGCTTTGAGAGGGTCGCGCACCGGCGTCGCAGGCTCTTCCCCAGCCTCCACAACGTCCACCCCGATGAGAGGATCACCGGCCACCTCGC
>CALDSD010000052.1 GCA_937911325.1 uncultured Neomegalonema sp. | reverse complement strand
CTCGTCAGGCTCATAACCTGAAGGCCGCAGGTTCAAATCCTGCCCCCGCAACCAATGTCCAAAAAACGCCAAGTTATCAGACGATTGAATTGTACTCTCGTGTGAACTCGCGCGTGCAAAAACGTAGCGACGACCGGGTTTCGGTCGCCGCTACCGCCGGTTAAGGACTAGGGAGGGGGGCGCCTCGCTTCCTCCGGCGTCTCCGACAGGTGGGGTGGGTTACCCGTCGGAATTCCGTGTCGAGAAACGCGCTGGCTAGGTTGCGGCTCCAAGCCGCGTCGCGTTTCGCTCTCGGATCCGCGCAGCCGCATCTTTCAGAGCGAGTTTCTTCCGCTTCAAAGACTGAAGCGTTAGATTGCACGGAACCGGTCGGCTCATCTCCGAATGAATCTCGAGCTCAACCGCGCGCTTCTTTCGAAACAGCGCCAGAAGTCGACCAGTCGACTGAAATGCTGGATTGCGTCCAGCTTCGGCTCCCGGCTGAGCCAGCGGCGTCGGAACCCGTGTCGTCGGAACCAGCGTCGTCATGGCAGAGCCCTTCTTGCGTAGGTGTCCCAGTCGTAATCGTCATCCGCGGCATCCACGGCGGGCGCGTCAAACGGAGCCGATCGCGTGACATGCGACCAGGGGGCGATTACGGAGATGCGTCGCAACAAGCCAAGAACCTGCGCGTCGAAATCGGGTGCGCGGCCTTCATACTCAAAATGGCAACTCCAGAGATTGTCCGCATCGTCGTTGCTCGGCGCGGCTGGCGCGACTTTCATCAAAGTGAACTGGCCCATGACACCCATCGGCTTTAGGCGGCGTCGCAACGCGTGCCGAGTGCCATTCCAAGCGACCCAGACGTTCAGCTCGGCGGACGTTTTCGTCGAAGGCGCAGCCGCCTCGCCGGTCCGTACTGGTCGCAGATGGGATGGCGCGTCAGTTGTTCTGATGTCGCTGAACGGCGCGGCCTCGTTGAGCATTCCAGTCTCCCTGTTTTCGATACGCCCTATATGCGAACGCAGAGTGAGAGCTTGGAGTGCCTGAGAGCTTTGCCTTTGATTGAGATTTACTATCCAAGCGACGTTGCGACGGTCGCGCGTGTCACTCGCTGCTGAAACCAGTCCTCGAACGCGCGCGCCGCATCTGTGGTTGCGTTGACCGCGAGGAAGTAGCCGTCGCTGCTGTCCAAGGATCTGGAGTGCTTGCGTTCGACTCTTCCTGCTGCGACGGCGTTGGCCGCCAGCAACGAGCTGGTCAAGGCGAGGCCCGCGCCGTTGACGGCGAGATCGAGCGCAAGGCCATGGGCGTCGACGAGCAGGCTCGGCTCGAGCCGCGATTGGCAGCCGCCATGTTCGGCCCAGTGTCGCCATCCTTCCGAGGTGCCCACGGCTTCAATCAAGGGGAGATCCTCGAGCGGTCCTTGGAGCTTTGGCGATCCGATCACAATGAGGCTGTCTGGCGTCATACGGCGAGCGCCGGCGCCGACCTGTTTTTCCGATCCGAAGCGGATTTCGACGTCGGCGACTGACGCCTTGAAATCATCGGGCCATATGGTGCTGAGGATGCGTAACCGCACATTTGGGTGCTCTTCTGCAAAGCTGCTGAGATGCGGCGCGAGGATCCACTGGGCGATGCTCACAGAGGTGGCGACCGTCAGAAGCCGCTCGCTAGGCCCGGCGTCGTAGCTCGCGGCGGCGGAGGCGAGCATGGCGATCGCCGACCCGACTTGAGGCGCAAGCCGACGGCCATCGTCCGTCAGCGACAGACCTCGCGGGTTCCGGCGGAACAGCTGTACGCCCAAGCGCATCTCCAGCGACCGCACATGCTGACTGATCGCGGATTGCGTCAGGCCCAGCTCATCGGCCGCCGCGGTGAAGTTCAGGTGACGCGCCGCCGCTTCAAACGCTCGAAACCAGGTGAGGGGTGGGAGACCGCGAGGCATGCTGATGATCCAAGTATGTTGATCGCCACATTAATGTTTCTAATGAGGTAGGGGTCGAAACGGTCGTTTGTCAAAACTTCGCCGGTGACAAAAGGTGGTGAAAACAACCGGGAGGACCGAATGACGCCTGCGATCCGCAAGCTCGTCACCTATGACGAAGAGGTTTTGATCGAAGGTTTTCGCGCCGCCGAGCGGCCCTGGCGAATGATCGCCGTCGCAGCGGTTGTGACAAACCCCTGGGCGGGGCGGTTTGTCGAGGACCTCGGACCCGAGATCCGGGCGCAAGGTCCGGCGCTCGGGGCGTTGCTGACGGACCGCATGATCGCGCTTGCAGGGTCAGGCGATGCGATCGAGGCCTATGGAAAAGCGGCTGTCGTTGGTCTCGACGGCGAGGTGGAGCACGCCTCTGGCGTGCTCCACACGCTCCGGTTCGGCAACCACTACCGGGAAGCCGTTGAGGCGAAGTCCTACCTCGCGTTTACGAATACACGCGGTCCGGCGAACGCGCCGGTGATGATCCCTCTCATGGACAAGAACGACGCGGGACGGCGGTCGCATTACCTGACGATCCAGTTCGCGGTTCCAGATGCTCCACGAGCGGACGAAATTCTGGTGGCCCTCGGCGGCGCAACAGGGGGACGGCCGCATCATCGGATCGGCGATCGCTATCAAGACCTGAAAGAGCTCGGCCATGACCTGGACAACCCGGCCTCGGTCTGAGTACGGCGACCTCGCCGCCATCCGGGTCGGTGGAGGCGAAGCCGTCTTGTTGCTGCACGGGGTCGGCCTGCGCGCCGAGGCCTGGAATGCGCAGATCGATGCTTTGGCGGAAAAGTTCGACGTGATCGCGCCGGATATGCCGGGGCATGGCGAAAGCACGCCCTTCGAGAGAGCTACAGCTTTGGCGGACTATAGCGATCGGGTGGCGGCGGCGATCGACCGTCCGGTCTGGGCGGCCGGGCACTCGATGGGCGCGTTGATCGCCCTTGACCTCGCTGTCCGATATCCTGATCGGGTGCGCGGCGTTGCAGCGTTGAACGCGATTTTTCGGCGGTCAGACAAAGCGGCGGCGGCGGTCCGCGCGCGCGCCGGCAGTCTCGACGGCGTAAGCCCCGTCGATCCTTCAGAGCCATTGTCCCGATGGTTCGGCGATGTCGCATCGCCGGAAGCCGCCGCCTGTCGGAGCTGGCTGGGTTCGGTCGACCCGGCGGGATATCGCACGGCCTATACGGTGTTCGCGCATGACGCTGGTCCGTCTGACGCGGAGCTTCTGTCGTTGAAGCGCCCGTCGCTTTTCATGACGGGGGCCGCAGAACCGAACTCGACCCCTGCGATGTCGGAGGCGATGGCGCGGCTGGCGCCGCAAGGTCGGGCTCTCGTTGTCGAGGGCGCGGCTCACATGATGCCGATGACCCATCCTGGGCGCGTCACCGAAGCGCTATCAGCATTGTTCGAGGAGGGGGCGGCATGAAAGACGTGGACGCGACACGACTTGATCTGCGCGCGCTGCGCGACGCGTTTGGGACTTTTCCGACCGGCGTCACAGTGGTGACGTCGCTCGGGGCAGGGGGCAAGCCGGTCGGGTTTACCGCCAATTCGTTCTCCTCGGTGTCGCTCGACCCTCCGATGCTGCTGGTGTGTCCGGGGCGGTTCTTGTCGAGCTTTGACGTCTTTGAGAGATGCGCCCGGTTTGCAGTGAACATTCTGGCGGAAGGCCAGGAGGACGTGTCGAACATCTTCGCGGGCTACAAGGGCGACCGATTTGCCAAAGTCGAGTGGAGCCCAGATCCGAACGGCCTTGCGCTGATCGATGGCGCCGCGGCCACCTTTTCGTGCCGAACGCGGCAGGTGATGCCGGCCGGCGATCACGTCGTTCTTATGGGCGAGGTCGAAGGATTCTCGTGCTCGAAACAGAGAGGGCTCGGTTACGCCGCTGGCCAATACTTCAGTTTGGGGCTGGAGCGTGCTGCGGCCTCGGCGCCTCCGCCTGGTCGACATGCTGTGGCCGGAGCGATCATCGAACATGATGGGCGCGTCTTGCTGGAAGAGACGCCGGACGGTCTGCGGCCGCCCCAAATCATCTCCAAGGGCGGCGCGCCGGTTCGGCAGGCGCTTGCTCAGCATCTCGCCGACGCCGGACTCAGCGTGCAGATCGGCAAGGCCTATTCGATCTTTGAGGATCGCGAGGCCGGCACGCGGTTCACGTATTTTCACGCGCGAGCTTCAGCGGCGAATGCGGCTGGCCTCGGCGCCTATATTCCGATCTCGGGAATGGGGGCGCAGCGTTTTGTAACCGGCGCGCACGCGAGCATGCTGGCGCGCTTCGAGCTCGAACACGCGACCCAATCCTTCAATCTGTACGTTGGCGACGAGGCCGATGGCGACGTCCACGCCTTTGAGAAAGGGAGCTGATCCGATGGAGTTTTCTCTTTTCGCGCACATGGAGCGGCTCGACGCCGAGCAGTCGCACGAGCAACTCCATGAGGAGTTTATCTCGCTGTGTCAGATGGCGGACAAGGGCGGGATGCGGGCGGTCTGGACGGGCGAGCATCACGGGATGGAGTTCACGATCGCGCCGAACCCGTTTTTGTCGATCGTTGATCTGGCGCACCACACGAAGAACGTCCGCTTGGGCACAGGCACGGTCATCGCGCCGTTCTGGCATCCGATCAAACTTGCGGGCGAAGCGGCGGCGACAGACGTGATGACGGGCGGCAGGCTCGAGGTCGGCGTCGCTCGGGGCGCTTACTCCTTCGAGTATGAGCGGTTGATGCCCGGGTTGGACGCGTGGGAAGCCGGGCAGCGGATGCGCGAGACGACGCCGCTTCTGCGTCAGCTGTGGTCGGGCGATTGCGCGCATGACGGGCAGTTCTATCAGTTCCCCGCGACAACCTCGACGCCGAAGCCGGCGCAGTCGGATGGTCCGCCGATCTGGATCGCCGCCCGCGACCCGAACAGTCACGAGTTCGCTGTTCAGAACGGTTTCAACGTTCAAGTGACGCCGCTTTGGCAGGGGCTCGATGAGATCGAGACCCTGATGGGACGTTTCAACGACGCCTGCGCCGCTGTTGAGGGTCCGCGTCCAAAGATCATGCTGCTTCACCACACCTACGTGGCGTCCGACCCTGACGACACTGAAAGGGCCGCGCGCGAGCTGAGCCGCTTCTACTGCTATTTCGGCGCGTGGTTTCAGAACAAGCGACCGGTTGCGAATGGCCAGATTGCGCGGCTCTCCAACGAGGAGCTTGCGGCGAACGAAATGATGGCGCCGGACAAGCTAAAGCGCGATCTGACGATCGGGACGGCCCAGGAAGTCATCGACCAGGTAAAGCGCTATGAAGACCTGGGCTATGACGAATACTCGTTCTGGATCGACAGCGGGATGACCTCCGAGCGCAAGCGCGCCTCGCTGGCTCGGTTTATCGACGACGTGATGCCGGCGTTCGGCTGAGGAGCTTCCGATGACAGACAAGCCTCACTATCAGCTCTTCATCGACGGAACATGGGTCGAAGGCGGCGCCGGTCAGGTTCTGCAGAGCCTCAACCCCGCGACGGGCGAGCCATGGGCGAGCTTCGCTTGCGCTTCGGCTGAGGATGTTGATCGGGCGGTCGACGCGGCGGCCCGCGCGCTTGAGGACCCGGTCTGGCGCGATATGACCCAGACGGCCCGCGGGAAACTGCTCTACCGACTGGCTGCGCTGATCGAGGAGAACGCCCAGACGATCGGACGGATCGAGACCATCGACAGCGGCAAGCTGCTTGCCGAGACGTCCGCGCAAACCGGTTATGTCGGCGACTACTATCGCTACTACGCGGGCCTCGCCGACAAGATCGAGGGCGCTGTGCTGCCGATCGACAAGCCAGACATGCACGTGTTCACGACCCGCGAGCCCATCGGCCTCGTCGCCGCGATCGTGCCGTGGAACGCGCAGATGTTTTTGACGGCCACCAAGCTGGGTCCGGCGTTGGCGGCTGGATGCGCCGTGGTGCTCAAGGCTTCGGAGATTGCGCCGGCGCCGATGCTGGAGTTCGCCAAACTCGTCGAGGCCGCGGGCTTCCCGCCCGGCGTCGTCTCGGTGATCACGGGCGACGCTGAGAACTGCGCCATTCCGCTCACCCGTCACCCGCGTGTCGATCGGATCGCTTTCACCGGGGGACCTGAAACCGCGCGGCACGTTGTGCGCAACTCGGCCGAGAATTTCGCTGTCACGACGCTCGAACTCGGCGGCAAGTCGCCAATCCTGGTGTTTGACGACGCCGATCTCGAGAGCGCTGCGAACGGTTTGATTGCGGGCAATTTCGGCGCGTCGGGCCAGTCCTGTGTGGCCGGCTCGCGCGGGCTGGTGCAGCGTTCGATCCTGGAAGACCTCAGCGCGTTGATCACCGAGAAGTCGCGCGAGATCGTCGTGGGCGATCCGCTTGCGCCAGACACCCATGTCGGGCCGCTTTGCACCCGGGCGCAGATCGATCGGATCCAGGCGACGTTGGCGACAGCGCGCGAGCAAGGGGCCGGCATTCGTTTCGGCGGCGCGCCGCTGGAGCGGCCAGGCAATTACATGGCGCCGACGCTGGTCGAGTGCGCCGGACCGGAGACAGAGACGCTGAAGACCGAGATGTTCGGCCCGGTGATGTCGCTGTTGCCCTTCGATTCGGAAGACGAGGCGATTTCTCTGGCGAACTCGACGCCGTATGGGCTGGGCTCGGGCGTCTTCACCCAGAACGTCGCGCGCGCTCATCGGGTGTCGAGGCGCCTGCGCGCCGGGATTTGCTGGGTGAACACCTACCGCGCCGTTTCGCCGATCGCACCGTTCGGCGGGTTCAACGAATCCGGCTATGGTCGCGAGGCCGGGATCGAAGCAGTGCTCGACTACACCAGGACCAAAACAACCTGGATCAACACCAGCCAAGCTCCGATGGCGAACCCGTTCGTCATGCGGTGATCCGCACTTCTACCCAGATCGACGACGCGCGGCTGTCCGTGTAATCTGCGACGCGACGAAGAGGGCTCACGGCGAGTGAGCGTCGATTAGGGGGACGCAGATGAGGCTTCCGTTCCGCAGCTTGGCCTGGAGCATCGGTGTCGCAGTGTCGATGCTCGGCTTGTCGCCGGGCGCTCCGTTGGCTCAAGCCGAGTTCTGCAATGACCCTCAGGGCTATTGTGCTCCGCTCCTTGACGCGACTTGCCTGGAGGCGGCAGGCGCCGGAACGCTCAGCGTGGGAGCGGCGGGGGGCGCGGCGAAGAACGCCGCCGATGGGACGGATTGCGTCCAACAGCTCAACCAGTACCGAGACTGCCTGACACAAGTGGCGACCGAATGCCCCGCTCCGGAAGAGCGCGGCGGCTCGGCCTCGGTGGATCAGGGCGTGCTGGAGGCCTTGGCCGCGTTAGGCGGTGTGATCGCCGATCCCAAAACCGTCACCGAATACTACAACAACGCGTTGGTGTTTCAGCGCCGTGGCGACGCCCTGTCGGCGCGACGCATGTATGAGAAGGCGATCGCGGAGGGCGCAGACTATATCGATGTGCTCGACGGGCATGCGGCGCTGGTGAAAGCGCAGGAAGGTCTGCTCGGCGCGCGAGAAATCTATGCCGACCTTAGGCGTCAACAGCCCGACAATCGGAGCATCGCCTTAACCGCGGCGACGCTGGCTCCGGCCAATCGGCGCGAGGAGGCGTTGCGGTCTCTGATCGAGGGTGACGATCCGTTTGAACCGGCTTGGTACGAGATCTCCCGACTGTTTTCACTTGATCGGTTGGGCGATCAATCGCTTGCGGACAAACGCTCCGAAAAGGCGGCGCTCGAAGCGTTTGTGAGCGCGGACGAAGCTGGGCGGATCTATCGGTGGTTCCTCGATAAGTCCGCCGCAGAAGCGTGGCGAGAGGATGCGCAGCGGCGCTATGCGGCCTATCGGAACCGCGACACCGATTTTGATGCGGTCACGATCAACGCCTCGCCATCGAATGACAGCTGGACGATCACCTTGTTCGTCGCCGAGGCCGCTCGCGCCATTCGCTATCGCGTCAACGGCGGCGAGGTTCGCGATACCGGCAAGCTCGACATGATCGACCAGCGCACAGGCGCGCCGGCGCCGCGAACCTATTTCGCTTTACCGCTCGGAACGGAGACCGCTCAGATCGAGATCTGGTACGACGATGTGCGAGATGTCGAACGCGGTCCGTTTCCGGTGACGTTCAGCGCGGCGCAGGCTTTCGCAGATTTCACGTACAACGTGATGGAGAACCTGACCCAAGGTTGGGTCGAAGGCCGCGCCTGGGATGAGAACCGATTTCTGATCTATTTCAGCCATCTTGTCAGTTATCGCTGCGGACTTGACGAGATCCGCTATGGGCTTGATCGAGACGACCCGGACCAGTCGTTTCCGATGTCGCCGTGCGATCCCAAGAATCCCTACGCGTCTGGCGTGGACGATCAGCTCTTTCTCGACCTGAAGGTGAAACCCGAAAAGATCATCGTTCAGCTGAAATACGCGGATGGTCGCCTATCCGACATGCGCGAGTTTCGGTTCGACTGACGCGTATCAGTAAGTGACGGAGATGATGCGGCCGATCCAGGATACGTCGCTGCGCGCATAGCGCTTTTCGGCGCCGTCTGATCCGAATGACGAGAGCGTCAACGCGTCTGGCCCAAGGGCGAGGATCTCACCCAATTCATACATATGCGTTTTTGAGCGCAGCGCGATCCTGTCCCCCTTGGTCAATGGCGCTTCAGGAGACACCAAGAGCGTGTCGCCGAGCCTGAATTGCGGCTGATAAGCGTCGGTCGCGATTTCGATCGCCTGAGCATCTGGGTCATCCAGGACCGGAACCTCGAAATCGGATCGGGTTTCGACCGTCTCGCCGACGCCGACGAGGCGGATCATCGGCCTGCGGTTCGGGGTCGCTTCGCCAGCCAAAGCCGCGATATCGGTGAGCCGAGCCCCGGTGGCTGCCATCACTTTCACCAGTGTTTCGGCGCCAGGCCACCTCAGTCGTCCGTCCCGGGTCACTCGCTTCGAGGGATTGAACGCAGTCGCATCAAGCCCCGCCGACTTGGCGAGCCCCGAAGGCGACAGGCCGTTTTCCGCGGCCAGAAGGTCCAGCGCCTGCCAGAGACGGCGGTGCTGTTCGTTCAGTTGCTGTTCCATGGCCGTTAACTACCATGAGAACAATTAATGAACAAGCGCCGGATTACGGATATATTTGGTCTTGCAACACCACTCGGAGACCGGCACCCTCAGCGCCGATGGCGAGAGATTTTTCCACTGATCCTTTTTGGCGCGTCGCTGCGCCTCTCACTGTTTGCGATGAGCAATCTCCGCCGAAACAGGCCGACGTCGTCGTTATTGGCGGTGGGTTCACCGGCCTGTCCTGCGCGCGCCGATTGGCGCAAGCCGGCAGGTCGGTGGTCGTTCTGGAAGCGGAGGAGCCGGGCTCTGGCGCCTCTGCGCGCAATGGCGGAATGATCGGTTGGGGGCACCGCGCCCGGTTCTCCTCCCTGGCGAAGAAACACGGCCCGGCGATCGCGCGCGAAATCCTCGCTGAGGCGCGGCGGTCGTATGAGTTCACCACAAGCCTCATCCAGGACGAAGGCATCGATTGCCGTTTTCAGGTGACCGGCCGGTACCTCGGAGCGGCGTCGCAAAAACACTACGGAGAGCTCGCCAGAGAAGCGGATCTTCTGCGCGAAGAAGTTGGCTTGAGCATTGAGGTCCTCACCAAGGCCGACCAAGCCCGCGAAATCGTGACTGATAGCTATTTTGGCGGACTGTTGATGCCCACGCATGGCGCGCTGCATCCAGGCCTGTTTCACGCCGGACTGCTGAATGCGGCTCAGAAAGCCGGCGCTCAGGTGATCGGCCGGACGCCAGTGACAGGTTTGAGACGCGACGGCGACGACACGATCGTGGAGACCCCGAATGGTCAGGTTCGCGCGAAAGAGATCGCCTTCGCCGCCAACGGATACGCTGGCCAGTTTTCGGAGGCGCTTCGCGCGTTCGAGCGGCGCCTGATCCCATTGCCGAGCTTTATCATCGCAACTGAGAAGCTCGGTTCGAACCGGATCAAAGCCCTGATGCCTGGCGGGCGCATGTATGTCGACACTCGGTCCGTGCACTCATATTTCCGCGCCGACCCAGACGGAGAGCGGATCCTGTGGGGTGGGCGCGCCTCGCTCAATCCGATCACGCCGACAGTCGCCGAGCCTCGTCTGCGTGGGCATATGGCCAGCATTTTTCCAGAGCTCCGCGACGTGGACGTATCGCACAGCTGGACCGGGCGCATCGCTTACACCCGCGACACGATCCCTCATATCGGCAAGCTCGACGGCGTATGGTTCGCGTGCGGCTATTGCGGCTCTGGCGTCGCCATGGCGCCTTATCTGGGTTGGCGCATGGCGGAAAAAATCCTTGGGACGCCCGAAGGAGCGACAGGCTTCGACACGCCGGCCTTCAATCCGGTCATGCCGCTCTATAACGGCAACCCGTGGTTCATGCGGGCGATCGAGGCCTGGCACAAGTTTCTCGACTGGCGCGACGGAGTGCGTCCAGCGCGCTAGGCTACGCCGCAGAACCCGCGATCCGCTTGCCCAGTTTGCTTTCCCTTTGCGCGATGTAGAGCGTCGCGCCGATGATCACCGTTCCTCCGGCGACGGTCCACGCGTCGATCACGTCCTGGAACAACCACCAGCCCGCCACCGCGACAAAGAGCAGACGAAGGTAGGAGAACGGCGCCAGAAAGCCGGCCTCCCCGATGGCGTAGGCCCGGATATCGCAGTACTGCCGAGTGTTTGACGCGACAACGACTGCCGCCACCAGGGCCCAGCCGCTTAGATCCGCCGGCATCGCCCAGACGGGCAAGGCTATGGGGAAGGTCACCAGAGAGGCGATGAAAAGGCTGGTGAGCATCACGCTTTTCGGGCTGTTGTCGGCGCCAAGAATGCGTGTGAGCAAAAGGGACACCGAGAAACAAACCGCGCTGAGCACCGCCGCCAGCATCGCCGGATCGAATGCGCCGACGCCTGGTCGAAGTATAATGGCGGTGCCGAGCAATCCGGCGATGACCGCGCTCCATCGTCTTGGTCCAACGCGCTCCGCCAGGATCGGGCCAGCGAGCGCCGTCGCAAAGACCGGAGCAAGAAAAAACAGAATGTTCGCCGTCGCCATTGGGAGCGCGCTGATCGCGTAAAAACCCAGATTGGTGGCGAAGGCCATCAGCACGCCGCGCGCGACATGCAGCCAGGGCTTGGTGATCCGGATCCTGAAAAAGCTGCCGTCCAGCAGCCAGATCACGACAACGAGCAACCCTAGAAAACTGCGCAAGAAGGCGATCATGCGGCTGTCGAGTTCTTCGGACAGCAGCCGGATCGCTACCATCATCGCCGAAGCGGCGACGCAGGACGCCACCATCCACAGCGCGCCTCTCACATTGTCAGTCATCCGGTCGCTTGTCGGAGAGGCGGAGGCGTCGCTCATCGGTGAATTCTGGGGTTGGTCGCGCGTCTTCGAGGCGAGCGGCTCAAAAATCTGCAGGACGCGGAGGTGACATCGGTCATCCAAAACCCAGACGATGTGAGAATGTCAGTTGTCAAGCGTATGTCGGCGCCGATTAGTGCGGGGGCGAATGCGATCGATGAGCTCTTGGCGAACGCCAGGTCTTTCAGGCGGCCATCTCGGTGCCAAAAGGAGAGCGCATGAAGAGCGCATGAGGAACGTGTCCGTAAGGCGCGCGTCGCACGAGTTTGTCTTGGCGTCGCGTCCAGCTTATTGCGTTATCGCCGCGTCAGTGCGGCGGGATTGATTGGGGATCGAGGGGAGTTCGACGTTATGCGGATCGTGATCGCCGGCCTGTTTTTCGCTTCGGCGTTTTTGAGCGCTTGCGCCGCGAATGCGCAACTGCAGGTCTATATCACCGAATGCAATTCGCCGGATCTGGCCCCCGAGCGGGTCATTCGAAACTGCACCCTCGCGCTAAAGACGGAAGAGCTTGGGCCGAAGGGCGAGGCGCAGACCTTGTACACGCGCGGCAACGCCTTCCTCGTGATGGGCAAGACTCGTCTTGCTCTGCGCGACTACGACAGCGCGAACAAACGCGACAGCGGCATCTTCCAGATCTGGGAAGCCCGTGGCCGCGCTCTCTTCAGGCTTGGGCGTGTTCCAGAAAGCCGCACGAGTTTCGAAGAAGCGCTCAAGCTCAATCCAGATGATCGGCAAGCGCGCGTCGGTCGAGGCGCTGCGCTTGTGGCGTTGGGGCAGCCCGAGGCGGCTTTGGAAGATCTGGACGCTGCATTGGCCGAGGAACCAGATGATCCGACAGCGCTCTTTCATCGGGCCATGGCGTTCATCTCAATGGACAATCGCCCACAAGCTGTCTCGGCGTTGGGCGAGGTGATCGCTCTCTCGCCGCGTTTCGCGCGAGCTTACTATCTACGGGGCCAGCTTCGCGAAGGCGACCGCCCCGAAGCGGCGCTTGCGGACTATAACAAGGCGATCGAACTCTCCCCCGAGGAGGGGCGCAACTACTTTGCGAGGGGCATGCTTCTCGAACGTCTTGGCGATCCGGCGCAAGCTTTGGTCGATTTCAAGCGCGCGTACGAACTCGGGCTCCGAAACGAGGAGTTGAACCGACGTCTTGTCGATGGCGGTTAAAAGTACGCGACCTGCGCCTTGCGCCGACGATGCAGTCCGAGCGTGAGCAATCCTGACAACACGCCTACAAGAGCGAAAGCAGCGAAGGCAGGCGTGGGCGCCTCGTCATAAGCGACTGGGCCGAGAGGGCCGTCAGGCGCGAAATCGCCGCTCCATGCCGCAACGAGATCGCATCCTTCGGCGCAGGAGCCTTCAAGCGTCGTGTGCCGTCCGACCCATACCAAAGATCGCTCTGTCGCCAGATCGATCTGGGCGCCTTCGCCATCGCTGACCCGGATGGCGCCGCCTGTCACCGCGCCGTTCTCCAACGTCAGGGAGATTGCGGCGAATGCTCCGCTGTCGCTCGGCTCATTCAGCAATTCATCGGTCAAGGCGATCGTTCGGATCGCAGACCCAGCCGGCGGCATCTGCACTTCAAACCCGTCGATGCCGCGCGCCACATAAGCGCCTCCGCGCGGGGTCGCATAGATAGTCGTCGACACTCGACCATTTTCCGGCGCCGTGTCCGCGAGCTCGACAATGAGATGCCCGCTCCCACCGGCCCCGGCCATATCGTCGAAATGCAACACTGCTTCGCCTGCAAGCGCCGGCGTCGAGATCAACATCGCCACCGCTGCGAAGGACCCGAGCAAGGCAGACTTGATCCGCCGCCTGCTGAGCGACTCGCAACGAACAGTTTTCGCCTGTGATTTCTTGAACATCTGCGCTCGCCCCGCCTCTTTATTCGGCATGTTTTCCGAAACATATATCAGAAAGTTGAGGTCGGGACGACAGAAATATCAATATCTAGTAAACGGTCGCACATCTAGGGGTAAGAAGATGGCGCCGTTTTAGAAGGATCGCGGGAGATCCAGAACGTGTTCGGCCAGATAGCTTAGGATCAGGTTGGTGGAGATCGGCGCGATCTGGTAAAGCCGCGTTTCGCGAAGCTTGCGTTCGATGTGGTAGTCGCGGCTGATTGAAAAGCCGCCATGCGTCTGCATGCACATATCGCCTGCTTTCCAGGAGGCGTCCGCCGCCAGCATCTTCGCCATGTTCGCTTCGGCGCCGCATCTTGCTTGAGCGTCGAACAGCTGGGCGGCGCGCTCGACCATCAGCGCCGCAGCCTCGGTTTGCGCATAGCTTTGCGCGATCGGAAACTGCACGCCTTGATTCTGACCGATCGGACGGTCGAAAACCACGCGTTCCCGCGCATATGCAGAAGCCTTGTCGATGAAGTAGCGCGCGTCGCCGACGCATTCGGCGGCGATCAGGATCCGCTCGGCGTTCATGCCGTCCATGATCACGCGGAACCCCTTATGCTCTTCTCCAAGCAGGTTCCTCGCGGGGATCGCGAGATCGTCGAAGAACAACTCGCACGAATGGTGATTGATCATTGCGTCGATCGGACGAACCGTCAGGCCGTTTCCGATCGCGTCGCGAAGGTCGACGATAAAGGCTGAAAGGCCATCCGTTTTCTTCGCCCGCTCTTCCACGGGCTTTGTGCGGGCGAGCAGCACCATCAAGTCGGAGTGCTCGACGCGGCTGATCCAGACTTTCTGGCCGGACACGCGGTAGACGTCTCCGTCGCGCCGGGCGAATGTTTTTAGGGATGTGGTGTCGGTGCCCGTCGTCGGCTCGGTGACGGCGAAACTTTGCAGTCGCAACGACCCGTCGGCGATCTTGGGAAGATAGGCCGCCTTTTGCTCGGCCGAACCGTGCCGAAGGACCGAGCCCATGACATACATCTGCGCATGCGCGGCGCCCGGGTGCCCGCCGGAACGGCTGATTTCTTCCAGGATCGCGCAGGCCTCGAACAGGCCAAGCCCGGCGCCGCCATACGCCTCCGGGATCAGACATCCGAGAAAACCCGCTTGCGTCATCTCACGGACAAAATCGGTCGGATACCCGCGGGACGCGTCGAGATCTTTCCAATAGTCTTCGCCATAGCCGTCGCAAAGGGTCCGGACGGCATGGCGAATCTCTTCGACGTCCTGGCGGTTTGCTGTTGTCACAAAGTCCTCCTCGCTGACGCATAGCACCATAGCGAGGAGCGACGGGATTGCGAGCAGGCGTCTTTAAAACAACTTTACGCCGCCAACGGCATCGACTGCCGCTTGGTTGTGATCACGAACGGTAGGTTTGACACGATGGCCTCGCGCTCACCGTCATCGGTCAGCGCCCTGAGGCGTGCGCCCGTATACGCATGATCGATCGGGGCGAAGCCGAGCGCGAGCACGGCTTTTTTCCGGGGCGACCATGCATGAGAGGTCACAAGGCCACGCGCGCCGTCCGGGGCGATAAGCTCCAGCTGACCGCCGCCGACGCCCTTACCCGGGCCGGCGATCTGCAGGCCGACCAGTTTCCGCCGGACGCCTTCGTCGCGAATGCGTCGGAGCGCGGCTTTGCCAATGAAGTCCTGTGCTTGGTCGATATCGACCAGACGATCCATCCCCAGCTCGTAAGGATTGACGGTCTCGTCCATGTCGGCGCGATGGCTGACCATCCCCGCTTCGATCCGGTTCGCCTGGTTCGGGCAGGCCGGCGCCACGCCGTATTTCTCGCCCAGCTCGAAGCACCGTTCCCAGAGAGCATCGCCATAGGCGCCGTCGCGCAGGAAGAGTTCGTAGCCGCGTTCGTTTGACCAGCCGGTCCGCGAGATGATGACTGGCGCGTCGCCGGCGGAAGTCGGGATGTCAGCCTTGCAGAAATTGAAGAACTTCAAGCCTTCGATCCACTCGCCGACCAGCTCGCGCATCAGCTCGGTCGCCAGCGGCCCCTGAACCTGCAGCGGCGACACATCTGGCTCGCTGACCGTCACGTCGAGGTCGCGGCCGACGGCCACGCCTTCGGCCCAATAGAGCATGTCGGCGTCGGCGATCGACAGCCAGTACCGATCCTCAGCCAGCTTCAGTCCCACCGGATCATTCAGCACCCCGCCGGACCTGTTGCACAGAAGAAGGTACTTGCACTGCCCGACGCGCCAGTTGTCGAGATTGCGCGGCGTCAACAGACGCATCAGTTTCTCGGCGTCGGGGCCTTTGATCTGAAC
Organism: uncultured Neomegalonema sp.; assembly: GCA_937911325.1. Lineage (GTDB taxonomy): Bacteria > Pseudomonadota > Alphaproteobacteria > Rhodobacterales > Rhodobacteraceae > CALDSD01. The sequence goes on along the minus strand of CALDSD010000052.1, from coordinate 59,586 downwards.
CTGGCGTTCCGCCGCCGTGTCCCAGATCGTCACCCGCTCGGTGAGAGCTTTGTAGGTCTTTGACTGCGCGCCAAAAGCCGTCGGCATCCACATATGGTTGTAGACGGTGAAACCGGTCGCGCCGTGACGGACAGTCGCTTCGTAATAGGGCGAACGTCGGATTCGGTTCGACTGGTTGGACGCAGGTTTTTTCGACATCGACAAACACCTCCCACGAGCGACTGGCTCTCACGACCACTATTCTTAGCCGAGATAGAGCGCCATTTTCTGGATCCAACAGGTGTCGCGTATCTCCACGATCTGTCTACGTGAAAAAACGACCGATCGAGTCGCAATTTCGCCTTTCATGTTCCTTGGATCCCGCACTTACGACTTTAGCGATACGCGCGATCAAATCGTTAATTTTGTTCATCCTGTTTTAGAGGCACACTTTGGCCGATTCCGCTTGGGAGAAACGCGCAGGAGAGAGCGCGATAGGCAGAAGCGAGGGAGAACGGCGATGGGGTCTTTGAGCCGCGTGCTGCTGCGCCTGACGGCGTGGCTCATCCTAGTCAGCGTCGGCGCGGTGGTGTTGATGGTCTTTGTGTTGGGCGGCCAAGCGATCGAGCCGATCCGAGCCGAGATCGGCGAGCCGCCGACGCGTCTCGGGGGAGAGATCGTCCGGTTGAGCGATCCGGATGTCCCGGAGCTCGTCGGGTGGGCCGGCGAAGCGCCAAACCCGTGCGGCGCGTTGGTTCTGGTGCATGGCCGTGGGCATGATCGCCGCCAGATGCTGTCCTACGCTGAAATGTTCAAAGACGAAGGGTTTTCGGTCAGCCTCTTTGATCTTCGCGCCAATGGCGAGAGCGGCGGCGAGATCCGGGGCTTTGGCTTCCACGAAGGTCGAGACGTCACGCGAATGATCCTCGATGCGCGGGATCGCTGGCCAGGTCTCAGGCTCGGCGCGGTGGGCGTATCGCTGGGGGCAGCCTCGTTGACGATGGGAGACCCAGAAGCGCAGGCGGACAGTTACGTTCTGGAGCTGCTCTACTCCGATCTTGTGGAGACGACGGCGACGCGCGTCTGGCTGCCTTTTGCGAAGCGCTTTCAGGCGCAACTGATGCTGCTTCAGACACCCGTTCGGATGGGACACTGGGCCGACGAGCTGCGTCCCGTGGACCGGAGCGGCGAACTAAGAGGGCCTTTGCTGCTGTTGGCCGCGGGTGCGGATCCGTGGGCGACGCCGGCGCAGTCGGAAGATCTGTACGCCGCGGCGAGCGAACCAAAGGAGCTGGTCTGGTTCGATGGCGCCGAGCATGACATCTTGCTCAAGCAAGATCGTCGGAAATACATCGAGACGGTCGTGCCGTTCCTCAAAGACACTTTGTGCGATGGCGGCTGACCAACCGGGCCAGCAAGGGGGGGCGATGTCAGGCGATGTCAGTGAATCGGCGGGCGCTGACGCGTCGGCCCGGCTCGAAGCGCTGTCGGAGCAATACAGCACGTATTGCGATCTGACGATGCGCATCACCGAGTTGCGCTATAAGGCGAACCAGTTCCATGCCGCCACCAACCTGTTCATCGTCTCGGCGATCGGGGCGGCGATCCTATACGCGTTTGAACAACGTGCTGGCGGCGTCCTTGGCCTTTGCGACTGGCGCGCCTTCCCGGCGGAGGCTCTTGGGTTGGCCCTGCTGGCGACGCTGTTCGGCTTGCGCGACGTGCGGCTGTGGCAGCGTCGGATCTCGAACGTGAAGCTGTTGATCGGGTTTCGGTACCAGGAGATCCAACTGTTGGAGCGACGCCTGCCGCACCAGCCCTATGCGGAGGAGTACGCGCGCATCCAGGACGCGAAAAACCGCGGCGCATATAGCGACTTCACAGAGCTGGAGCGCGGGATCCCCCGGATGTTCGCGACGCTCTATGGTCTTGTTTTCGCAGCGATCGTGGCGCTGCTCGTCTTCAAGGCCGCTCCGGTGAGGGATGCGCTTGAACCTTTTTTCGGAGCCTGCGTGCAAGCGACCTGGGGCGGCGCATAAAGAAACCGGCGCGGAAAACTCTGCGCCGGCGTATTGGTTCTCACCACGATTGTGTGGCGCTCAGCCGAACATGTCGGTCGTAATGCCGGCATACCAGCCGAGGCTTTCCTCATAGGTCTGCTTGCGCAACGCGGCGTCTTCGCCGGTTTGCGAGATGAAGCCGTCGGTCTTGGCGACTTTCTCTTCGGTCGCCTCGTAGGACGCGCCGACCTTCACGCCGTCATTCGTGTCGATCAGGGACCAACACGTGTTGGCGAATTTCGCCGGGAACACCTTGGAACCGGTGAGCGCGCCGCGGATTGCGTTGGCGGCGACCTTCGCCTGGCTGTTGGCCGAGAAGCCGGATTTCGGCATGTCGCCCTGCTGGGACGCGTCGCCGAGCACATGGATGTTCTCGTCCGCCTTGCTCTGGAAGGTGGCGGGGACAACCGGCGCCCAGCCTGCGTCATTGGTGACGCCGGCGAGCTCGGCGATGCGGCCAGCTTTCTGTTTCGGGATGACGTTGCAGGCGTCGACCTTCATCGCCTCGCCGTCGACGACGACTTCCATCGAGTCCGGACGCACCTCGACCTTATCGCCGCCGAAGTCCGGGCCGATCCACTCGATCATCCCCGAGTAATGCGTGTCCCAACCTTCCTGGAAGAGCGCCTGTTTTGAGAACTTCGGTTTGGGATCAATGACCATGATCTTCGCCGTCGGGTTCTTCTCTTTCAGAAGGTGCGCGGCCATGCAGATCCGTTCATACGGTCCTGGCGGGCAGCGGAACGGGTTTGGCGGCGCGACCATTGCGAAGACGCCGCCTTCCGGCATGCTCTCAAGCTGAGATTTCAGAAGCTGCGTTTGCGAGCCGGCTTTGTAGGCGTGAGGCATCGTGTTCTGAGCCGAGAGATCCCAGCCCGGGACCGCGCCGTCGACAAAGTCGATGCCCGGCGAAATCACCAGTCGGTCATATGGAACGGACCCCCCGCCAGCGAGCGCGACGGTCTTGGCGTCCCGGTCGACCCCGGTGGCCCAGTCATGGACGACGTTGACGCCATACTCGGAGACCAGCTTGCCGTAGTTGTGCCCGATCGACGCGAAGTCGCGGAAACCGCCGATATAGAGGTTCGAGAAGAAGCACGTGTAGTAGGTGCGCGTGGGTTCGATCAGCGTGACGTCGAGCGCGCCTTTGCTGTCCTTGGCCAGGTACCGAGCCGCCGTAGCGCCACCGGTTCCGCCGCCAATCACCACAACGCGGCCTGCGGCCTGGCTGAGCACGTTCGGAGCGTAAAGCGCAGCTGTCGCCGCCGCAGCCGTCCCGATAAATGTCCGTCTGTTCAGTTTCATTCACTGTCCTCCCTGGTTTTGACGCTGTTGTCGTTTTGTTGCGTCTATAAAAGTTGGCGGCTTCAGAGCCGCTACTCAACACCTTCGAAATACGCGGCGAGCCCCGCGATCTCTTCATCGGACAAGCGTCCCGCGATCATCCGCATCACCGGATGCGGACGCGCTTTCGACTTGTAAGCTTGCATGACGACGACAAAGTCCTCCTGCGGCCACCCCGTGATCGATGGGATGCCCTGATCCGCGCCGCTGGCCTGGTGGCAGGTTGTGCACTCGCCGGAGAGGTATTCGCCGTATTCGGGATCGCCGACGATCGCAAGGATGGCGGGATCGACGTCATGTTCGGTGGGATCAGCGGTGGGGGCGGCCTCCGGAATGTCCTGTGGGCTGTCGGAATACGCCCGCAGGAAGGCGATCAGATCGGCCCGTTTTTCCGAGTCCTTGATGCCGCGAAAACTCATCCGCGTCCCGGTGACGAGCGCCTGAGGTTTCGTCACGTAGACGTCGAGTTGTTCGGCCTGCCAAACCAGACCGTCAGCGCCTGCGCGCTGCATGTCTTTCGAGTAGCGATAGCCCTCAATCGACGCGGCCTTGCGGCCGAAGAGTCCGTTGAGATGCGGACCGACACGGTTCCGAGCGTCCTCGCCGAGCATGTGGCACGACTTGCACTGCTTGTTGTAGACCTCGGCTCCGCGGTCGGCGTCGCCGATCTGAGCTGATGCAGGCGCAAGGCCCAGCAGGATCGCAGCAGTCGCGGCTGCGATCCGGAGCCGGCTTTTGAGGTTTCGAAGCATCTTCATGTATGCGGCCTCGAAGGTTTCGTTACTCGCCGCTCTCTGAGCGAAGATAGGCGATCACAGCTGCGATGTCGGCTTCTTTCTTAAGGCCTGCAAAAGCCATCGAGGTGCCGTCGACATACTTTTTCGGCTTGGCGAGAAACTCGGACATCGTCGCGTCATCCCAGACAAGACCATCTGCGCCGGCCGTGGTCATGGCGTCCGAGTATTTCTTGAAGCCGTCCGCGGTTCCGGCCGAGCGCCCGAAGACGCCGTTCAGCATCGGGCCCGTCCGGTGCTTGGCGCCGTCGCCAACCTGGTGGCAGGCCTTGCACTTGCGGAAGACCTTCTTGCCGGCCTTCACCTGCTCGGGGTCGAGTTCGACAACGGCGGTTTCGACCTGAGCTGATGCTTCCTGAACCTCGGCTTCTGCGCCGGTTGCGGCTTCTTCGCCACCGCCGCCGCCAGCGCCGTCGCCCGGCGTCACCTGAAGCACGCGCGCCTTGCTGGTGATCTCAACCGATTCCTTGCAGTTCTGCATGCAGATGTCGGCCCGATTCCAGAAGGCTTTCTCCGTCTCGAGGCGGTCGTCGAGGAAGAAGTTCGCCTCATTCGGAAGCGGCGTCTCCAGGAAGTTCGCGTTGCTTAGTTCAAACTCTTCATCATCCACGAGGTCGTTGACGTAGAGCAGATACGCGGTGATCGCGTAGACCTCGTCATCCGTCAGCGACTGCGCGTCGCCGAACGGCATTGCACGGTGGACATAGTCCCAAACCGTCGAGAGGTAGGGCCAGTAAGAACCGACGGTCTTCACGGGGTCTTCGCTGTTGAGCGTCTCGAAGCCCCCGGCGAGAACGGGCCAGCGGCCAACGGCCTCACCGAAGTCGCCATGGCACGACGCGCATTTCTCCGCAAAAACCGCTTCGCCGTCGGCGACGGTGCCGGCGCCCTCGGGAAGCCCTGCGCCGTCGGGCCGGATGTCGATATCCCAAGCGGCGATTTCTTCCGGCAAGGCTTCGCGGCCCAGCCCCAGCTCGCCGGTCTCCCCCGCATGCGCTTGGGAGACGAATGCGCTCGCGAGGTGACCGGCGATTCCGTGGTCCCCATCATCACGATCCGAGGGGGTCAAAGCCGCAAAGCCGCCAAAAACGGCTGTCGCGCCGATCATCATGAAGCTGATGTTCCGCCAGGCGTCGCTGTGCAATTTCATCGTGCTGTCCTCCGCCCGGCTTCTAGGAGACTTCGACATTCTCGGCCTGGCCGTTTTCGCGCACGAGCCAGGTTTGAATGCCGTTGTTGTGGTAGATCGAGTTTTCGCCCCGGATCGCGCGCAGCTCGTCCTTTGTCGGCTGGACGTAGCCTGTCGAGTCGTGGGCGCGGGACTGCACCAGAAGCTCCCGACCGTCCCAATCGAAATCGAAGTAGAAACGGTGCAGCGACTTGTCGAAGGACGGGCCGTCCATCCGCGCCTGCACCCAGTTCTTGCCGCCATCCAGAGTGACGTCGACGCGTGGGATCGTGCCCCGACCCGACCAGGCGTAGCCGGTCAGGACCGTGCGGCCCTTGCCGTGGGTGATCGGCGCTTGCGGGCTTGGGTTGGTGATGATGGACTTCGCGTCCATCTCCCAGGTGAAGCGACGCGCCGTCCCGCCTTCGAGCAGGTCGGTGTACTTCGACGTCTCTTCCCGATGGTGCCAGGGCTCGTCGCCAACCTCGATGCGGCGGAGCCATTTCACCCACATGTTGCCTTCCCAGCCCGGGACGACGAGGCGGACCGGATAGCCTTGCTCGGGGCGCAGCGCTTCGCCGTTCATCTTGAAAGCGACCAGGCAGTCGTCGAGCGCTTTCTCGATCGGGATCGACCGGGTCATCGCCGAGGCGTCGGCGCCTTCCGGCAGGACCCATTTGCCGTTGGTCTTTACGCCGGCTTCCTCGAGCAGAAGGCGGAGCGGCACGCCCGTGTACATGACGTTGTGGATCATGCCGTGCGTGTACTGGCAGCCGTTGAGCTGCGCTCCGCGCCACTCCATGCCGCTATTGGCGGCGCATTCCAGGAAGTAGACGTGGTTCTGACGCGGAAAGCGCATCAGGTCCTGCATCGTGAAGATCAACGGCTTGTCGACGAGGCCGTTGATCATCAAGCGCTGCTTGGCTGGGTCGACTTCGGCGATCCCCGCGTGGTGGCGCTCGAAGCACAGGCCGTTCGGCGTGATGATGCCGTCGAGTTCGTGCAGGGGGGTGAAGTTCACCGAAGAAACCGGGTCGGCGGTGAGCCATTCGACATTCCGCCGGACGACATGTTTTTCGTATTCCGAAGGCGTGCCGTAGGGACGGGCGTCGACGCCGTCGCCAAGATACTGGTTCCATTCCTGCAGCTCGGTGATCGCCGGGTCAGGCGTGCCGGCTCGCGCCGCCGCGGCGCCTGCGAGAGCGCCGCCGACGGCAAGACCGCCCTTGAGAAATGCGCGGCGCGAGTTCACGCCGGCCGGCTTTGGATCGGAATTGTCGGACATCTTGGCCTCCCGTTCTGGCGGCTTATGAATTCACGATGACGGATCGGTTCTCTTCGAGCGAGACCGTCCCAACGCGTTTGAGATAGCTTTCGACAACGTCGTAGATCGCAGGGCCTTCGGTCTCTGGGTTCACCGAAGCCCAGCCGGAAACGACGTAGCTCTTGCCCGGATCGATCGCCTCGCCCGTCTTGAGCAAGGTCATGTCGGTGATGCGTGAGCCGATCGGCTTGTTGACGTCGATCGCGTAACCCATCCCGCCGACGCGAACCATGTCGCCCCCCTGCTGGTAATAGGGATCGGGGTTGAACAGATTGTCGGCGACGTCTTCGAGGATCGCCTGCAGTTGTTCGCCGGTGAACTCGAGACGGTACGCGTTCGGATAGGTCATTCCCGTCGCGGTGTAGAGATCTTCGCGGGTGATGTCCGATCCCGGCGGCAGCGATGTGCCCCAACGGAAGCCTGGCGACAACGCGATATCAGCCTCCCGTTCTTCAAGCAGCGCCTGGCAGATCAGATCGTCCCAGGTGCCGTTGAAGTTTCCGCGGCGATAGAGAAGCGACTCGGTCGTCGCCAGCGTTTCGGCGAGTTCAGACTTAAACGGCGCACGCTCGGCATCGATCAGTGCGGCGACGTCCGGGTCGGGCGCGATGACGTCCGAGAACACCGGGATGAGCTTGTAGTTGAAGCCTTTGACGCCATCCGCCTGAACGTCGAGATCGAGCCGCGAGACGAACTTTCCATGGCTGCCCGAGGCGATCAGCATGGTGTTTCCGACCTGCACCGGCTCGGGCAACGCATCATGCGTATGGCCGGTCAGGATCAGTTCTTTGCCGTTCACGCGGTTGGCTAGCTTTGGGTCGACGTCGAAACCGATATGCTACTGTTTAACATCCGCCGCGGCGCCTTCGGCGCGCGCCTCATCTACAACCTCCTGCACGCGTTCTTCGCGGATGCCAAAGGAGAGGTTCGGGAACATCCAGCCGGGGTTGGCGATCGGCAGGTATGGGAATGCTTGCCCGATCACGGCGATCTTCACGCCGCCACGGTCGAAGTAGGCGGTCGACTCGTAGGCGGGTTCATCCCATTCCGCGTCGAAAATGTTCGCGCCCAGGAACGGGAACGGCAGTGCGTCCACGATTTCTGTGACGCGATCGATGCCGTACGTGAACTCCCAGTGCGACGTCATCGCGTCGGGCTTCAGCGCGTTCATGACATTGACCATGTCCTGGCCCTGAGTGCGGAGCGACGTCATCGAGCCCTGCCAGGTGTCGCCCCCGTCGAGGAACAGCGCATCTGGTCGGTCCGCGCGAATGGCTTTGAGCACGGTCGAAACCCGATCGAGACCGCCCATCCGGCCATAGCCATTGGCCATCGCGACAAAGTCTTCAGAGGTGAGCGCATAGGCCTCGGGCGAGCCTGGCGTCAGTCCGTAAAGGTCGAGAAAGTCTTTGCCGGTGATATGCGGCGGCTTTCCGTTCACCTCGCCCACGCCGAGATTGATCGACGGCTCGCGGAAAAACACTGGAACCAGTTGAGCGTGGCAGTCGGTGAGGTGAACGAGCGTCACGTTGCCTGTCGTTTCAAAATCAAGCAGCTGATCTTGCGTGAGGCTTTGTTGCGCAGCGATCCGGCCCCAGTCGCCGACCCCAGACGCGCCGACGATCGCCGACGCGGCGACGCTCGCCTGTAGAAATTCGCGCCGAGAAAACATGTCAGACGCCTCCGATCTCGAGTTCACTTCCGCCCAGTGCGGGCGCGCGGACACGGCTAGAGAGCGACATGGCGCTTGGCGCGCGCAGTCGGTTCAGGCGGAGACCGCGGATCATCTTGCTTGGAGGACGGGAACCCCTTCCTCCAGGCGAGAGTGTGAAGAGCCGCCTTTAGCCTACAGCGATCTTCTTCGACGCTTCTTAGACCGAACCTTCGTCGTCGACCCAGGTGAACTTCACCTCGCCCGACTCCGGCACCTTCAGCGAGAACTGCATGTAAGGATTGGCCGAGACGGCGGGATCGATATCCGCCGAGAAGAACTTCGCGCCGTTAAACTCGGCGGTGAAGCTGTTGATGATCTTCCGTGGGATCAGTTCGCCAGTTTTCTTGTCCTTGCGCTGGCCCGACTCCATCGGGTGGCTGATCAGCGTCTTGATGGTGACGATGTCGCCGGCAGCGGCTTTCTTCGGCACCTTCACGCGTGGTTTGACTTTCGCCATGGTCCCTTTTCCTCCCTAACCTGTTAGCCGCCGCAGCCGCCGATGGTGACTTTGACTTCGCGCTTGGCCATGTAGACCGAGCCGTCCTTCATCTTCGCCACTGCGACCACGTTCTGGGTCGAGGCCAAGCGGATACGGGTCGCCGCCGTCGCGTCGCCCGACATCGGGGTGAAGTGGAACGTCGCCACGCCTGGGTTGGGATTGCCGTCTGCGAGAACCAGAACCGACTCGACGTGATCGTCGTCGGTCATCGCGCTTTCGACGCTGACGTCGATCGGAACGGTGTTGCCGTTCTCAGCGATCTCCGGCGCACCGAGGGTGATCTTGCCTTCGCTTGGGGTCGCGCCGCCGGTGAACGCGTTGATCGCGTCGTCGGTCGCGGTCGCCGCCAGAGCGCCTGTCACGCCGCCGAGGAGTGTCACGGTCGCCGCACCGGCGCCGAGGACCATCGCCTCGCGACGAGAGAACTGAACTTGTTTCACGTTGTCCTCCCTTGCTGTGCCCCGTCAGCATTCTCATGGGGCGAGCCTAAGCCATGCGTCACGTTCGCCTGACGCTTTTTATCGACGCGATCAGCTTAAGCGATCTCGAAGTTATATTGTCATATATGAATGTGTTCCCGGATGCAATCTTGATCAACGTCAAACAGAGGCGGAAAAACGCAGCTTCGAACGATTATTTCGGCGTCGCCGAAAGGGCGTCGCGTAAAATCGCTCGAAGAGGTCCGGTCAGCGACCCCTGGACAAGGTACTGAAGCCCGATCCACGCGCCAGCGAACATCGACAAAAGCGCGATCGGCGCCGACACTGCGAGCAACGAGGCGGCCGATAGCCCCTGACCGATCGTGCAGCCCAGCGACAACACCCCGCCCGTGCCCATCAGGAAAGCGCCAAGCAGCTGGCGGCGAAGTTCACGCGGATCGTCACATGCTTCCCAACGGAACTCGCCCTTGCTCAGGGCGCCGATGGCGGAGCCAACCAACACTCCGGCGACGGCGCCGACGCCGAAATTGATCTGCGATCCGCTCATCGTCATCACGTAGAGGAGCGTATCCGCAACCGGTCCGACAAAGGTAAAGCTCTCGACCGAGGTCGCGCCTAGGGTCTCGGCGGCGAGGTGCTCGGTAGACGCCCAGGCGAACACGACTGCGAGGCCGCTCGCAGCCCCCCAGAACCAGTAGCGGGGCGTCGCGCGAAACGCGCGATCGCGCAAAAGATATGCGGCAAGCGCAATCCCGACGGCGCCGGCGACCGCCCACGGCTGAACGCCAACGATTGCGGCGAGCCCATACGACAGACTGGCGTTCTCGATCGCGACGCCGGCCGAGGATGGTTGAAAAATCATCGCCCGCGCGATCGCTGTGGCGCCGTGCATCGCCATTGCAGCGCTGACGGCTAGTGTCAGCACGATGATGAACCCGCGAAGGTCGCCCCCGCCCATCCGCGCCAAGGCGCCGAAACCGCATGTTCCAACCAGCGCCATGCCGAACCCAAAGATCAGTCCGCCAAAAATGGTCGCCAAAAGGCTTGGCGGCGCGTTCAGGTAGAAGCTGTGTTCAGGCGCGAAGAGACCAGCGGCTTGAAGGCCCGCTACGCCGGTAATCGCGACCGCGATCGCGAGGCCCCACATTCGCAAGCGGCGATAGTCCGCGACGAAGACGGCGTCTTCAATGGCTGAGAGCGTGCAAAATCTGCCAATGCGGGCGGCAAGGCCCAAGACGAGGCCGCCAACGAACCCAATGATAGCTGATACGGCTGCCGGTTCGAACGCCTCCACAGAGGCTCCTCCCATGTCTTTTCTTGGTTTCTTTTCGAAACTCTGCGGTCGAATCCGCTTATTAGCAAGTCATTCTTACAAGTTAAGCGTCAAACGAAAAGCGCCGGGCCGAAAGGCCCGACGCTCGCTGTCGAATGATATCGCGTTTGATCAGTTACGGACCGACGGCGTTTCGACCGGCAGTCCTTGACCCCGCCAAGCGGTGTAAAGCTCAAGGGCCAGAAACTCGTCGCTGCCCTTGGCGTACGGCACTCCGCGAATGTTCTTCATGCACCCGGAGAAGCGGCGGTGCAGCGACCCCATGCCCTGCCATTTGAAGCGATAGGTCGGGAAGCCGTTGGTCTGACCTTGGCTCAAGTGGTCCGCGCGAATGTACTCGCCATAGTGTTCCTCGTGGCAATGGGCGCAGGACATGTCCAACTGTCCGACCCGCGTGTAGTAGAGTTCCTCGCCTTTCTTGAACCAGGACTCGTAGTCGCCTTCGGTCGAAACGTTCACCGGCTCGCCGCGATCGACATTCTTGATGAGAACAGTGAGCCCGGTCAGTTGAGGCTTATCGTATTTATAGGCCTCGGCGCCCATCCGCTCGGTACGGCAGGTGTTGATCTGGTTCTCGATGTTCGTAAGCGTCGTTTTCCCGCCCTGGGCCATCAGCTTTGGATAGGTTGAGCCCACGCCGGCCATTCCCTCCGCGACGTCGCCGTGGCAGCTCTCGCACGACTTGTTTTCCGATCCATCCACGGTCGACCAAAGCTCTTCGCCCTCCTCAAGCGAAAGAAAGCCAGGGTTCTCGAAATCGTCTTCCTGAAGCGCGCGCGTCGCGTCATCCCGGAACTCGCGGCCAGAGATGATCTCGTCGAGCGGGTGCTCCTCGCTGGACGGCTCGAAGTAAACATAGCCCTCGCGCAACTCCGCCACGGCCAGTCCGCCGGCGAGAACGACGCTTGCTGCGACGCCGAGGCCCACAGTCTTTTTCATCATCCTTTTTCCTCCCAAATCCGTGTGCGGCACGGTTTTCATTATTCTTTGAGCGTCTGAAGATATGCGACGACGTCCTCGACCTGCTGAGCGGTCAGGATGGTTTTGCCTTCGAATTTCTCGTTCACGCGGTTGAGCCCCTCGACGCGGTAGAACGCGGGCATCAGGGTGTCTTCGTTGATCACCTTCGAGTTCACGACCTGCAGACGCAGCTCGCCCTCGGAATAGCGGTCAGCGACGCCGTCCAGCGGCGGGGCGACTTCGCCGTGGAACTGCTGTTCGTCCATCAACGACGACACTTGGTGACAGGCCAGGCAGTTGCCGAGCTTGCGCCCGGTGAAGACGTCCTTGCCGGCGACCGGGTCGCCAGCGACGCCCGTCAGCGACGCGGGGATCGCCGAGTCGTCGACAATCTCGACATCGCCGGGGCCGACGGTGCCAGCGAGCGCGGTCGCGACCGTCAAAGCGGCGACCGCGGCGCCCAGCGCCATCCGATATGTCCAAAGCGGTGATGACATTTGGTTTCCTCCCTTGTTCCTCTGCGTCATTGATTGACGTCGCTTTTTTGATGTTAGTTCTTTAAGAAAATTGTCGGACCTAACATCAGATTGCAAGCATTGAATATGTTTTTGGCTCCCGAACTCAGAAAGTTTCTCGCCGTCGCCGTCTCGATTGCGTGGTTTCTGGGCCATGGCGCGGGCGTGGCGTCCGCCCAGGAACGGAAACTCGAACTGGTGATGTTCGAGGCTGCGTATTGCGAATGGTGCGATCTCTGGAACGAGGAGATCGGGGTCGTTTATCACAAGACCGACGAAGGCGCTTCGGCGCCGCTGCGTCGAGTCGATTTGCACGGTGAACGCCCTTCCGATCTCACGCAGGTCAAACGCCTCCATTACACGCCGACGTTCGTGCTGATGTCGGATGGCGAGGAGGTCGGCCGCATCCTCGGATATCCTGGCGAGCACTTCTTCTGGCCGATGCTGCAAAAGCTGCTCGATCGCGACGAAGAGATTAACGGTTAGGTCGAGGCGTCCGTGCGGTGAGACGCCGTCTGCCGAGAGCGTCGCCGCCGGAATGACGGGTCAGACGCTCAGCCGAACTGCCCGAGCGACGGCGCGAGGTCGAGCAACCAGAGCGCAATCGTCGACATCTGGTTGGTGATGAAGAGCAAGCCGACGGCGACCAGCAACCCGCCCATCGCTTTTTCAACATGGCCGATATAGCTGCGGTACCGTTTCATCAGGTTCAGGAACGGACCCACGAACATCGCCGCCGCGATGAAGGGGACGCCGATCCCCAAGGCGTAGGTGAACAGGAGCAGCGCGCCCTGCGCCGGGTCGCCGGCGCCGCCCGCCGTAAAGAGAATCGCCGCAAGCACGGGTCCGACGCAGGGCGTCCAACCGAACGCGAAAGCCAGCCCGATCACATAGGCTCCGATCAATCCTGCGGGGCGGCGTCCGATCTCAAACTTCGCCTGCCGGTACAGCAGGTTGATGCGAAGCACTCCGAGGAAGTGCAGGCCCATGACAATAATGATCGCGCCCGCGACGTAGCTGAGCCAGTCGAGATTGTCCGCGAAGGTTTGACCAATCGCCGAAGCGCTCGCGCCCATCACGGTGAACACCGTGGCAAAGCCGAGGGTGAAGGCGCTTGCAGAGATCACAGCCCGCCGTTGCGCCGTCGGATCCACTGTCGCGCCGTCCTCGGAGCCGGAAAGGTCGCTCAGGCTTGATCCGGCCAGAAATGCAAGATAGGGCGGCACCAACGGCAGCACGCAAGGCGACGCGAAGGACAACAGTCCTGCGAGCAATGCGCCGCCAAGGGTCACGCTGAGGTCCAAATCCCACTCCATTGCGTACCACTGCGGACCTTTACATAGATATCTGCGAATATGTAAGATGCGAAACATCCGAATTGACGACGGCGGCGCTGCGAAAGTGGTGGAAGATCTGCAAACGGAGGATCGGCGAATGGGCGCGCGATCGGATTATGACGCGGAGCCGGCGGCTGCGCGTTCGAGCGGCTTGCCCGATTTTGGCGGCGACATCTCCGAGGAGGAGATGGATCGCATGATGACGAACGCACGCGCTGCCACGGATTTCCTAAAGGCGATCGGTCACGAAGGCCGGCTGATGATCTTGTGTCATCTGTCCTCAGGCGAGAAATCGGTCACCGAGTTGGAGAAATTGATCTCGGCCCGCCAAGCCGCTGTTTCCCAGCAGTTGGCGCGACTGCGGTTCGAAGGACTGGTCGACAGCCGCCGCGAAGGCAAAACGATCATCTATCGATTGGCCGATGGTCGGGTCAGCCGCCTGATCGAAGTGATCTACGAGATGTTTTGCGCCAACTCGGATCAAAAGACGCCCGACTAGCAAGAGTTCAGGCGCGGCGCGCCGCCTCGAAACCGAACGCCGAGCCGGCTTTGGGACGGATTGTCGCGGTTCTTCGACTTCGTTGCAGATCGAAACAACTCTCCGATGTCAGATAATTCGGAGTTTCCATGTCAGGTTTGAAAGAGCGCTCCCGAGCGCATAACCGCGAAGAGCTTATCGAGAGAAACTACCGCGACGCGATGGCTCTGCGCGACCTCAAGGCGCGCCGGAGCGAAGTCCGCGGTGAGATCTTCGCGAACTCGGTCAGCAACTTTGGTCACTTCGTTGGCCGCAGGCCCGTCGCCGGCTTTGTCACGCTCAGCAAGTATCTCATGATCCTGAGCGGCTGGGGCGTCGCTACGCTCGCTCTATATGCGGCGCTGTTCTAGCAGCCAGAGCGTCGCGGAGCGCGAGACGTAGAGCGCGCTCGCGCTCCCCGACCCGCAGTCAGGGCAAGCCGATCTCCTGTTTCAGAAGGAGCCCGACGGGCGACGACGTCGCTCATGCGGGTCAGGCGGCGGCATCAGAGTCGCTGCGCGGGAGCACCCAGTTCGCTCGCGGGTAATGGCACGTATAGCCGTTGGGGAAGCGCTCAAGATAGTCTTGGTGCTCTGGCTCGGCTTCCCAGAAATCGCCAACCGGCTCTAGCTCTGTCACCACCCGTCCCGGCCACAAGCCGCTCGCCTCCACGTCGGCGATCGTGGCGAGCGCAGTCTGTCTTTGACCTTCATCGGCGTAGTAGATCGCTGACCGATACGACCGGCCGCGGTCATTGCCTTGTCGATCCAGCGTCGTGGGATCGTGGATCTGGAAGAAGAACTCCAACAGCGCCCGATAGGACGTTTTCTGCGGATCGAACAGGATCTCGATCCCCTCGGCGTGGTCGCCATGGTTGCGATAGGTGGCGTTGGGAACGTCGCCGCCGGTGTAGCCGACCCTTGTCTCTGTAACGCCGGGGGCAGTTTTCGGATCAGGTCCTGCATGCCCCAGAAGCAGCCTCCGGCGAGAACAGCGCGTTCTTGCGTCATCGGATATCCTCCACTTGGCTGAGATAGTCACCGTAGCCCTGCGCCGCCATGTCGTCGCGGTGGATGAAGCGCAATGACGCCGAATTGATGCAGTACCGCAGCCCCCCTCGGTCCGAAGGCCCGTCCGGAAAGACGTGACCCAGGTGGCTGTCGCCGTGAGCCGATCGGACCTCGGTTCGGAGCATCCCATGCGAGCTGTCGCGCAGCTCGTTTACGTTCGCCGGGACGACCGGCGTGGTGAAGCTCGGCCATCCGCACCCCGAGTCGTACTTGTCGCTCGACGCGAAGAGCGGCTCGCCCGATACGATATCCACGTAGATCCCGGGTTCTTTGTTGTGAAGCAGCGCGCCCGTACCGGGGCGTTCGGTGCCGTTTTCCTGGGTGACGCGGTATTCCTCGGCGGAAAGGGCTGCGATCGCAGCATCAGTTTTGGCGAACACTCGGTCCATTTTCGCCCTCCTTCGTTACCCGACTGATATGGGGCTTCGCGGCCAGCTCGGCCAACCGCGCCGCGCCATGACGTCGAAAGGATCATATCCCCGGTCGGTCAATCCACCGAAGAGAGGCGCGGCCCTCCACGTCTATTGCGACGTCTCCAGCAGAAACCGCACTCGGCGATGCGTCTCGCACGCTTGCGCCGACGCTGGACAGGCGGGGTCGAAAAAACTAACAACGGGACGTCGGAGCGCGGGCGTAGTTCAGTGGTAGAACGTCAGCTTCCCAAGCTGAATGTCGTCGGTTCGATCCCGATCGCCCGCTCCAATTCCTAGAGATCTCTCCACACGTGCAAGCGCCGTTTCACGCTGCGCTCTTTTGGATTGCTGCTGCGCGGCATTTGAGCATGCGCGGGCAGAACTGCGCATTCACTTGGCGGATGTTGTCGATCTGCACGAAATAGTTCCGACGCGGTTCAATTCAGTCTTGCAATTCCTGAATGTCGTGAAACGGTAAAGGCGACCGCTGCGTGCGTCCTTATTCCCCGGAGAGCGTCGCGCTGTACGGTTCAATGTGAAAAATGCCGGGAGCAAATCTATGAAATATATGAAGCTTTTGGGTGGCGTCGCCGCCGTGGCGATGGCGATGGCCGCCACGACGTCGAAAGCCGCTGACGAAATCACCGTCGGCTACTTCCTCGAATGGCCGATGCCGTTCCAGTATGCGAAGGTGAAGGGAACCTACGACGAGGAGCTTGGCGTCAAGGTCAACTGGGTTTCGTTCGACACCGGAACTGCAATGTCGGCGGCGATGGCGTCGGGCGATGTGCAGATCTCCGTCAGCCAGGGCGTGCCGCCGTTCGTGGTCGCAACCTCCGCTGGTCAGGATCTACAGATCGTCGACGTCGCGGTGTCTTACGCCGACAACGACAACTGCGTCGTGCACTCGGATCTTGAGATCGACAAAGGCAGCGTGGCCGAACTGGCCGGCAAGAAAGTCGCTGTTCCGATCGGCACCGCAGCGCATTACGGCTTCCTAAAGCAGATGAACCATTTCGGCATCGACATCAGCACGATGGAGATCGTCGACATGGCGCCTGCGGATGGCGCAGCGGCTCTGTCGCAGAAGAACCTCGACATGGCCTGCGGCTGGGGCGGCGCGCTGCGTCGGATGAAGGAGCACGGCAATGTGCTGCTGACCGGCGCGGAGAAAACCGAGCTCGGCATCCTCGTTTTCGACGTGACCTCGGCGCCGGCGGCTTTCGTGGCTGAAGAACCAGAGCTGCTTGCGAAGTTCCTCAAAGTCACCGCTGACGCCAACGAGGCGTGGAACTCGGGCGGCCAGCGCGCGGAAATGCTGCCGGTCATCGCGAAAGACGCGGGTATGGACGAAACGGCGACGGCCGAGACCATCGACACGTTTGTCTTCCCGGGCGTGGACGAGCAGCTGAGCCAGAAATGGCTGGGCGGCAACGCTCAGGAGTTCATGAAAGGCGTCGCGGACGTCTTCGTGGAAGCGGGCAGCATCGACTCGGCGCTCGACACCTACGAGGGCGCGGTGAACACCGGGCCGCTAAATAGCGTCCAGTAAGCGGACAGGTTTCCGGCCCGGGGCGAAAGCTCCGGGCCGTTTCACTTCATTAGGACAGCGCGACAACAAAAAGGGGGCTGCATGTCCGGTCTGATCATCGACGACATCTCGATGCGTTTCGAGCTGCCCGACGGAAATGCGGTACAGGCGCTCAAGAACGTCTCGCTCGATATCAAGGAGGGTGAGATCATGGCCGTCCTGGGCCCGTCGGGCTGCGGCAAGACCACTCTTCTGAACATCGTCGCTGGGTTTTTGGCGCCGACTGAAGGCAACATCACGCTTGGCGGCCAGGTCGTGCGCGGACCTGCGGCCGAACGGGGCATGGTGTTCCAGCAGGGCGCGCTCTTCGAATGGATGAACGTCCGCAAGAACATCGGGTTCGGACCGCGGATGAAGAACACGCCGAAGGCGGATATCGACAAGCGCGTCGACGAGTTGCTCGGGATCGTCGGCCTGCAGGACTTTGGTGAGAAGATGATCTACGAGCTCTCGGGCGGCATGCAGCAGCGTGTGGCGCTGGCTCGGTGCCTGGCCAACGAGCCGGAAGTCATCTTGATGGACGAACCGCTCGGCGCCCTCGACGCGCTGACGCGAGAGAAGATGCAGGGGCTGGTGCTGAAGCTCTGGAAGGAGACCGGCAAGACCATCATTCTGATCACGCACTCGGTCGAGGAAGCGTTGCTCCTCGGGGAGCGGCTGTTGGTGATGGCGCCGCGGCCTGGGCGCATTCATAAGGAGTATCGACTTCCCTTCGCCGAGATGGGCGTGAACGCCGACCTGCGCGAGGTGAAGACCCACCCCGAATTCGGCCCGCGCCGTGAAGAAATTCTGTCGATGATCTGGGATATGGAAGAAGAGATCATGGGTCGGACGGAGAGCGCCGCATGACCATTCTCCTGATCTACATTGCAATCTTTGTCGCCGCCTATCTCATCGTCCGGCTTGTGGCGCGCGGCGTCGCTCATGCGACCGACTTCACCTCGCTGAAAACCGTGACCTTCGGCGACGAAAGCGCTGTCACGGCTGATCGCACGGCGTCTGTGGTTTCGGTGGTGGCGATTTTTCTCATCTGGGGGGCGTTCACGGGCTCGGTGATTTCGCCGATCCACGCGCCGGGACCGTTCGTCGGCGACACCAGCTTTACCTACACCGCAGAGGCCGAGGACGGGTCGCGCGACGATGCGACCGTCAGCGTTCGTGTGTTCGAGGTCGGGACCGAGGCGGAGGAGCCGTCAATCGAGCCGGGCGACGGTTTCGCCAAGGATGACAGTGCAAAGGTCGGCGCGTGGCGGTCGGTTCTCATCCGGGTCGACAAGAACGACGAGATCGGCCGCGGCGAGGGTGCGAAAGTCGTCGCGATCAACGGCGAACCCATCGCGCCGGGCGAGACCGTGAAACTCGCTGACGGCGAGGTCACGTTGTCGACGAAAGGGACGCCAAACTTCAAACCGAACCAGGGTTGGCAGATGGAGCCGATCTGGTTGCCCTCGCCGGAGGCCGTTTGGGGACGCATCGTCGAGATCGCCAACACCGGTTATCAGAACTCGACGCTTCTGCAGCATCTGGGTTGGTCGCTGTTCCGCGTCGTCGCCGGGTTTGCGGCGGGCGCGCTGGTGGGCATTCCCCTGGGCTATGCAATGGGCCTGTCGAGCTGGTTCCGCGGCTGGTTCGATCCGATCGTCGAGTTCATGCGGCCAGTGCCTCCGCTGGCGCTGATCCCGCTGGTGATCATCTGGGCTGGCATCGGCGAGGTGGGTAAAGTGATCCTGCTGTTCCTGGCGGCGCTCTGGATCATGACCATCGCGGCGCGATCGGGCGTGTCGGGCGTGAAGATCTCGAAGGTCCACGCGGCTTATTCTCTGGGCGCGTCGAAATGGCAGATCCTCACCCAGGTCATCGTGCCCAATTCCCTGCCGGACATCTTCACCGGCGCCCGGGTGGCCATGGGCGTGTGCTGGGGAACGGTCGTGGCGGCCGAGCTGGTCGCGGCTGAAAAAGGCGCGGGCATGATGATCATGGTCGCCTCGAAGTTCCAGCTGACCGACATCGTGATCATGGGGATCATTCTGATCGGCATCATCGGCTATGGCATCGACATCCTGATGCGGATGGCCGAGCGCTGGCTGATCCCTTGGAAAGGGCGCGGCTAGGCTAGGCTAGGCTTCGCTTACCGCAACGTTTCCTGCGCGCACTGCCGGATGATCCGAGCGATCGACCGGCAGTCCTCCAGGCTGAACGTCAGTGGGATCCTCATATCGACGAGACGGGCCAGGACGGCGTCCGTCTTCGGCAGGTTCTGCGCATCGACGTAGCGCCAGCTGTCGTGGCGGCTGGTGTAGCCAGCCGGCTCGGGCGCTCCGAACCACTTGAGCTGCACGCCTCGCATGGCTGCGCGGTCTAGAAACGCGCGGATCGCCTGCGTGTCGGACGTATGGGTCAGGAACTGGATCGAACTGCCGACATATGTCTCCTCGGCGGGGCGCGGAACGGTCGCCAGACCCGAAGCGCCCGCCAGCCCTTCCTCGATCGCATCGTAGCGCGCATTCCAGCGTTCGACATTCTCGTCAAGGCGCGCCAGCTGCGGGCGCAGGATCGCCGCGCGCAGGTTGTCCATCCGGCTGGAGCAGTTTGGCGTGTCCAGGCGCGCGTTGTCGAAGTGCTCTCGACCCGGGCCGGCCGCATGACGGTCGTACAGCATGTAGGAGCCGGAGTTCATGATCGCGCGGGCCATGAAGTCCGGGTCTTCGGAGGTCAGGAAACCGCCCTCGCCGCTGTTGACGTGCTTGTAGGTTTGCGCGCTGAAACACCCCGCGAGGCCGAAGGTTCCGCTCTTTTCGCCGCGCCACGCCGCTCCCATGGTGTGAGCGCAATCCTCGATCAGCGCGACGCCGGTTTTCTCGAGCAGCGCCATGAGCGCGTCCATGTCCACAAGACGGCCGCGCATATGCGAGATCAGCAGCAGCCGCGCGCCGCTGTTTTCGATCTTGGCCGCGAGATCGTCGAGATCGATGACCATAGCGTCGGTGATCTCGACCAGCACCGGTCTTGCGCCGACGCCGGCGATTGCGCCAGGCACCGGCGCCAGCGTGTACCCGTTGGTCAGGACCGGTTCGCCCGCTTGCACCCCGTAAGCGCGGAGCGCGAGCTGCATCGCGGCGCCGCCCGAGGCGCAGGCGAGGCAATACGGAACGCCCAACCATTTCGCGAACTCGACCTCGAGCTGGTCGGTCTCGGACAACTCGCCGTCAATCGTGTTGTAGCGGTGCAGCCGCCCCGTTCGCATCACCTGCACGGCCGCCTCGATCGCTTCGTCGGGAATGGGCTCCTGCTGGGTGAAGGAGCCCGTGAAGACCTCTTCTGGAAGGGTCGCGTCATCCATCGCTTAGGCCTCTCGTCTCGACTGCGCCGCCAGCAAGGCTCGCCGCGCCTTGAACTTCTCATGCGATTCCTCGGTGCCGTCGTGGAACGAGCCGAACCATCGGTCCCACGGCACCTCCAGGTTCCCGTAATTGCACTCGAAGTAGCGGTGGTGCATCTGATGGTGGAACGTGCCCAGCGCCAGCCAGTTCTTGTCCTTCACCAGCATCCCTTCAAAGCCCGTATGGGAGGTCGCCGCGGTCAGCGCCTGATGCTGCATATGAAACAGGATGTGGATCGGATGCGCCGGGATGATCCAGTGCAGCAGCACCGAGGAAAAGAACATCAGGTGCTCGACCGGATGCATCGAGAGACCTGACCACGGTCCGACATTGTTGTTTCGGTGGTGAAGCGCGTGCGCCAGCCGATAGAGCGGCGGCCAATGCAAGGCCCGATGGATCCAGTAGAAGTGAAACGAGATCCAAAGCGGCGTCAGCGGGAACAGCAGCAGAAACCAGATCGGGTTGTCGGACCAGAGCAGCACCGGCGCATAGCCGTTGGCCATCGCCCAGAAACTCAGAACCTCATAAGCCGTCCAGAACGTCCCGCCGCTCGCCAGCGTCCAGAAAACGTTGTCCCACAACTGACTGTTGAAAGTGAACGCCCGGCCCTTCGCCGCCAACTCGCGCGGGTCGTATTTCAGCTCCTGACCCTGGCGCTTCCACGTGTGGAAATAGAGGTGCAGTCCCCCGGCGACGAGGACAATCAGGATCAGGTTGCGGATATAGATCTGCGCGATCCAGTCGATTGAGAGGGTGCGCATCTCTTCAAGCGGCGGTTGGAACCACGCCCAACACGCGATCGCCAGCAGCGCCAGGATCGAGTTCTCGGCGATGTTGACCCAACGCACGGCGAACCAGCGCAAGACGCCCGCCGGGTTCGGCGGCCATTCGAACAGCGGCGACGTGCTAATTGGCGTCTGCGGCCGGTAGCGCCATTGCCGGGCTAAGCCGCTCGGCGGGGGCTGAGGCGTCTCGTCGTTGGTCATGGTGTCGCCTGTCCCAAAAATTCGTCGCTGAAACCTTCGCCCTGAAAGGGACCGCTCAGCAACTGATTAGTGAGATCTTCTGAGCGTGTTAGTTCGCTGACTTCCACTTCTGATAGAGCGCCGCCACCGCGCAGGAGGCGAGGCGGGAGCGGTCGTCATCGGCCCGGCTCGTGAGCACGACGGGAACCCGTGCGCCCAGCACTACTCCTGCGGCTTGCGCATGGGCGATGAAGGTCAGTTCTTTCGCCATCATGTTGCCGGCCTCCAGGTTCGGCGCGATCAACACCTGCGCCCGCCCGGCCACCGCGGACGTCAGTCCTTTGGTTCGGGCGGCGCGTAAGTCGATCGCATTGTCCATCGCCAGGGGCCCATCGACGACCCCGCCCTCGATCTGCCCCCGCTCGGACATCTTCGAGAGCACGGCCGCGTCCAAGGTCGACGGGATGCGAGGCGTCACCGTCTCCACCGCGGACAGCACGCCGACCTTCGGCGTCTCGACGCCCAGCGCCCGCGCAAGGTCGATGGCGTTCTGAACGATGTCGATCTTCACAGCCAGATCCGGCGCGATGTTGATCGCCGCGTCCGAGAGCAGCAACAGATGATCGAGGGTCGGACAGTCCATCACGAAGACATGGCTGAGGCGACGCATCGTACGCAGTCCGGTGTCTTTCTTGATGACGTAGTGCAGCAGTTCGTCGGTATGCAGATGGCCTTTCATCAGCGCGTCCGCGCGCCCCTCGTTGACCAGTTGCACGCCGAGCGCGGCCGCCGCGTCGTGGTTTGAGGCCTCGATCAGCTCGAACCCGGAAATGTCGGCCCCGATCTCGTTGGCGGCTGCTTCGATCTTGGCGCGGTCGCCGACCAGCAATGGGGTTATGAGGGTGTGCTGGGCGGCCAGGACCGCTCCGCCGAGCGCGCTGGCCTCCTCTGGCGCGACGACGGCGGTTCGCATCGGCTCGAGCGGTTCCGCGATCTCCAGCAATCGATCGAAGTGTTTGTGGGTCTCGACGACGAGACCGGGCACATCCGCATCGTCGAACGACAGGCGTCGTTCGGGCGCCGTGACTTCGGCGACGCCTTCCAGGATCCGTTCGCCGGAGGCGCGGTCGACCCAACAGTCGAGCGTCACGCCTCGGTCCGGACTTTTCCGAGCGACACGGACGCCGATCGACAGCGTGTCGCCGGCTTCGGCGCGCCCCAGGAACCTCAGGCTCTGCGTGCGGTAAAGCGTGCCCGGACCGGGGAGCACGTTGCCCAGCACTGCGGACACGAGCGCGCCGACCCACATCGACGGCGCCAGAGCTTCCGGCGCGCCGTCGCCGTCGCCATCCTCCTCCGGCAGGTGCATCGGGTTCAGGTTTCCCGATGCGTGCGCAAAGACGTAAAAGTCGTCCGACGTACAGGGACGCTCAATGACGGCTTCGTCGCCGATTTCGAGTTCGTCCCAGGTTTTGTTTTCACGGATCATTCGATGTCCCCGCCCGAAGTCTCGACGAAATGGCTGCTTCGCCATCTAGAGCCGGAATAAAGCGGAGTTGTGCGGCTCTACGTTGACCGCGATCAAGACCGGCGGCTCAATCCGGGTAGCGAACGTCGGCCAGATACAGCCCATATGGCGGCGCGACAGGGCCGCAGGCGGAGCGGTCCGCGGCGTCGAGCGCGTTTTTGACCTCCACCGGATCCCATTTGCCGGCCCCCACGCGCTCTAACGTGCCGGCAAAACTGCGCACCTGATTGTGCAGGAAACTGCGGGCGCGGATGTGCATCCGGATCTCGTCGCCGTCTTGTTCGATCCGCAACTCGTCCAGCGTTTTCACGGGAGAGGCCGACTGACACTGCGCCGAGCGGAACGTTGTGAAGTCGTGCTGGCCGATCAGATGCGCCGCGCCGGCGCGCATCGCGTCCACATCGAGCCGATGCGCAATGCGCCAGGCGAGCCCTTTCTCGACGGCCAACGGCGCACGGCGATTGACGATGCGATAGAGATACTGGCGCTCGATCGCCGAGAAGCGCGCATGAAAGCTCTCGTCGACCTCCCGAACGTCGAGGATCGCGATCGGATCGGGCTTCAGGTGATAATTCAGCGCCTCCATCAGGCGAAAGGGCTCCCAGTCGCGTTCAAGGTCGATGTGGGCGACCTGTCCGAACGCATGGACGCCGGTGTCGGTGCGCCCGGCGCCGGCGACGGTTGCGCCGGCTTCGCCAAGCTGGCGCAAAGCCGCCTCGATCGCGCCTTGAACGGACGGTCCGTTCTCCTGCCTTTGCCAGCCGACGAAGGGGCCGCCGTGATATTCGATTGTGAGCTTGTAGCGCGACATGATCTGCGCGGTATAACGCGTTTGCGCGGCCGAGCCAGCGTCGGTGTGAAATCGAAAGTCGATGACGTTATGAAAATCTCCGCAGCATGAGCATCAGTGGCATCGCCGACGATCTGTCGCGCTGGGCGGAGGGCGCGCAGGATCGGTTCAGCGAACTGTTCGAGCCCTCTCTCCGGCTGGGCGTCACGGGTCTGGCGCGGTCCGGCAAGACCGTGTTCATCACCTCGCTCGCCGCGAACTTGCTGCGTCGATCCAGGATGATGGGGCTGACAGCGCAGGCCGAAGGCCGGATCCTTGCCGCCGCGCTCAGTCCGCAGCCGGACATGGAGGCCCCGCGTTTCGACTTCGAAAAGCATCTGGGCGATCTCTACGCCGCTCCGCCGCGCTGGCCCGACAGCACCAGTTCGGTGGCGCAGCTGCGCGTGTCGATCCGCTATGAGCCGACGGGCATTCTGGCGAACCTGACGGGCGACGCGGCCCTGCACTTGGACATCGTCGATTATCCTGGCGAATGGCTGCTCGATCTGGCGCTGATGCCGATGAGCTACGACGACTGGGCGCGAACCGCATTGGCGGCGGCGGCGACGCGCGCTCAGGCGGCGGACTACATTGAATGGATGCGCGGCGTCGATCCGGAGGCGGATTTCATCGAGGGCGACGCGCAGACGGGAGCGCGTCTTTTCTCCGCGTATTTGCAGGCGTGCCGGCGCGCGGGCTACTCGAACCTGACGCCCGGGCGGTTCTTGTTGCCGGGAGAAATGGCAGGCGCGCCGGCGCTGACCTTCGCGCCTTTGCCGCCTCACAGCGACGGCGCGAAAGGCAGCCTCGCCGCCACAATGGCCGAACGCTTCGAGGCCTATAAGCGCGTTGTCGTCCGGCCGTTCTTTCGAGACCACTTTGCGCGGCTCGATCGGCAAATCGTCCTTGTGGACGCGCTCGGCGCGATCTCCAACGGCGCGGAAGCGGTGGCTGATATGGAAATGGCTCTGACCGGGATCTTGGGCGCGTTCCGCCCTGGAGCGAACAGCTGGCTTTCGGCGATCCTCGGCAAGAAGATAGACAAGCTCCTGCTCGCCGTGACCAAGGCCGATCACATCCACCATCGCTACCACCCCTCCTTGCAGGCGCTCGTGCGGGACCTCCTGTCGCAGAGCGTTGATCGGGCGGCGTTCAAGGGCGCCGAAGTGGATGCGATCGCCATTGCAGGCGTCCGCGCGACGATTGAAGAGGAGATTCGCCGCGCAGGCGAGACGGTGCCCGTCGTGCGCGGCAGGTTGCCGTCGGGCGAGCAGGCGCAGCTTTTTCCGGGAGAGCCGCCGAACTCCATGACGCAATTGGCGCGTTCGGATTGGGGCGCGGACGTCTTCGCTGTGGAGCCTTTGGCGCCGCCAGTTCTAGAGCCGAGGGAGGACGAAGGCCCCCCGCATATTCGCCTCGACCAAGCGCTTGAGTTCCTCATCGGCGACAGATTGGGCGGACGATGACCGACAAGCAGCCGCCACGCCGCGCGCCGTTGAAGATCGCAGTTCAGGACGCGGGCGCGGGCCTGTCGCCGCAAGACGCGCCGAGCGTCGAAGCAGAGGCGCGAGCTGAGCCGTCGGCCCGCCCGCGGCGGGGTTGGGGACGGCTGTGGCGGGGCCTGTTCTGGGGGGCGCTCGGCGCCTTGATCAGCGCTGGTCTCGCGCTCTGGCTATATGATCTCGCGGCAGAGCTGATGACCCGCAACGCATGGATGGGTTGGGCCGCGATGGGGCTCGTCGCGTTGTTGGTCCTTGCTCTGCTTGCCCTGTCGGTTCGCGAGCTCGCAGCGATCGGCAGGCTGAAACGGATCGCCCAGATACAGGAGCGCGCGGTCGCGGCGCAAGCTTCGGGCGACGCTCAAGACGCCAAGGCGATCGGTCGAGAGCTTGAAGGCCTATATGCGCGACGGCGCGACCTTGCGTGGGCGCGGAGCCGTTTTTGGGATCAGCTTCGCGATCGTGCTGACGACGCGGTCGACGGATCGGCGCGATTGGCCTTGTACGAGCGCGAGGTCATGGCGCCGCTCGACGCTGCGGCCAGCCGAGAAGTGCGCCGCGCGGCCGGGCGCGTCGCCGCGGCGACGGCTCTGTTGCCTTCGGCGATGATCGACGCCGCCGCGACGCTGTACTTCAACATCAGGATGATCCGCCGCGTCTCGGAGGTCTACGGCGGCCGCGCCGGCGCGCTGGGGTCGCTCCGCCTCGCGCGCCGTGTCGTCACACACGCAATGGCGGCGGGCCTCATCGCGTTGGGCGACGATCTGCTGGAGCCGTTGATCGGCGGCGGCATCGCATCAAAGCTCTCCCGACGCGCGGGCGAGGGCGTGATAAACGGGGCGCTGACCGCGCGCATCGGCGCGGCGGCGATGGAGGTTTGCAGGCCTTTGCCGTTCGAGGTCCTGAGCAAGCCCAAGCTGCGTGATTTGGCCTGGGAAGGACTGCGAGACCTTAAGTCGTCCGAAACGTAGCGGGGCGCGTCAGACCCGCCGCCGCCCGCGCTTTCGTGATCAGGTTTGAGGCGAGGTCGCGCGGTCTTCGCTGGCGCGCCGGACGGAAATCCGAAAAGTAGAGAACGACACCAGCGAGAAGGATCGCATGAGCAGACTGGACAGCATGATCCGCCGCTTGCAGGCGCAACGGGACGGTATTGAGTGGGCGGCGCGTCGCATCTCCGATCTCGGCGGCGATGTGTTGGAAGTCGGGCTCGGCAATGGTCGAACCTATGATCATCTGCGCGAAAAGCTGCCGGAACGCGAGATCTGGGTGATCGAGCGAGAGCCGGCGGCGCATCCCAAATCAACCCCGCCGTCCGATCGACTTCTGGTCGGAGAGGCCGACGCCGGACTGGCGGAACTCGCGCGCCGGGGCGTCCGCGTCGCGCTGATCCACTATGATCTTGGGGTCGGCATCGCGGATGTCGATCATCCCCTGGCGGCCGGACTGTCGCCGGCGATGGCGGCGTTGCTTGTTCCTGGAGGAATTGTTCTCGCCAACAATCCGCTCGTCGGGCTGCCGGAGATAAAAGGACCGGACACCGTGCCCCTCGAGCGCTACTTCTTCTACAGCAAACCTGACGCCGAGTGAGAAAGCGCCTGAAATGATTGACCTTTACACCTGGACCACCCCCAACGGCCGCAAGGTCTCGATCCTGCTCGAAGAACTTGGCGTTCCCTATGAAGCTCATGCGATCAACATTGGCGAAGGCGACCAGTTCGCCCCTGATTTTCTGAAGATCAGCCCGAACAACCGCATTCCGGCGATCGTGGATCGCGACACCGGCACGCACCTGATGGAGTCAGGCGCGATCATGCTTTACCTGGCGGAGAAGCATGGGAAGTTCCTGGGCGAGGGCGAACAGCGCCTGCGTGCGATCGAGTGGCTGATGTGGCAAATGGGCGGGTGGGGCCCGATGCTCGGTCAGGCCCACCACTTCCTGCGCTTCAATCCTGGCAAAGCGCCTTATGCAGAGGAACGCTACGGCAAGGAGGCGCAGCGGCTTTACGGCGTCCTCGACAAGCAGCTGGAGGGCAAGGAGTTCGTGACGGGCGCGTACTCGATCGCAGACATGGCGATCTGGCCCTGGACGGCTCGCTTTGACTGGCAGCGCATCGATCTCGCGCAGTTCCCGAACGTCCGTGACTGGTATGTCCGCATCGCTGAGCGGCCGGCTGTTCAGCGTGGGTACAAACAACCCAAGGACGCGGGCGACGTTCCGATGCCATAGGCCACGAAGGGAGGCTTCACGATGCGACACTTACGAGCGCTCCTGCTGGCGTTGCCATTGTTCGCCGCGCCAGTTGTCATGGCTCAGGAACTCGACGGGCCCGCCTATGGATCTGAGGCCTACGCCGACGAGCGCGAGGCGTTGTTCGCGGCGCTGAAGTCGGCGGAGTCCGAGCTTGAAGCTCGGGCGGCGGAGGACGCGATCTGGGCCATGTGGTTCCGGGGACCAAGCTATGAAATCGGCGAACGGATGGACGTCGCCAGCCAACGGCTTCGGTGGGGCGAGTACGACGCCGCGCGCGAGATCCTGGACGGGATCCTGGTCGACGCGCCGGGGTACTCCGAAGCCTACAACCAAAGAGCCTTCGCCTACTTTCTGATGGGCAATTACGAGGAGTCGCTGGCGGATATCGACCGGACGCTCGATCTCGAACCCAATCACTTCGGCGCGCTCTCGGGACAGGCGCAGATCTTCATTCGGCAAAGTCTGATCGAGAAGGCGATCGGCGTCGTACGCCAGGCGACCAAGATCCACCCGTGGCTTCGCGAGAGATACATGTTGCCGGAGAGCGAGCGGATCGACGGTCGTCCAGAGGGCGAGGAACTTTAGCCGTTAGTCGATAAACGTCGGTTTTCGTCGCATGCGAGCTTGGCTGCGCCAGGCGACGGTCACAGGGTGGCGGAACAAGGTTTTCGTCTGGAGCTCATGATGATCGACACTGCGCTGACCACTCGACCGCTGACGGCGCGCTTTGGCGTGGAAATCCAGGGCGTCGATCTCCGCGACGTTTCGGCTGGCCATGGTTTTGATGCGATCCGCGCGGCGTTCGAACAGCACTCCGCGTTGCTGTTTCGCGATCAGACCTTCGAACCGGAACACCACCTTGCCCTGGCCAAGCTGTTCGGTCCGATCGAGGACCGGAAAGCCGACGAACGCAAACCCGGCGAGGCGTTCGAGATCCCACAGGTGTCCAACCGAACAGAGGACGGGTCCGTCTCTGCCGAGATGGACCTGCACACGTTGAACTTGAAAGCCAACCAGCTTTGGCACACGGACGGCACGTTTCTGCCGGCGCCCGCGCTCGCCAACATCATCACCGCGCGGGTTGTGACGTCGTCCGGCGGAGAGACCGAGCTTGCCGGAACACGCGCCGCTTGGGCGGACATGCCGGAAAGCTTGAAGACGCGCGCGCGGGACGCGTTGATCTGGCATCGTTATTCGCATTCGCGCGCGCGGATCTCGGAGGAGCTGGCGAAGTTGCCGATGTTCCACAAATGGCCTGACCAGCAGTGGCGCGCGCTGTGGCGCAACCCGGTGACCGGAGAGGACGCGGTCTATGTCGCATCCCACGCCTTCAAGGTGGAAGGTCTGCCGGAGGCGGAGGGCGCTCAGTTGATTGATGAACTCATCGCATTCTGCACGCGCCCGGAATACGTCTACACCCATGAATGGCGGGTCGGCGACGTGCTCATCTGGGATGAACGCGCGACGCTCCACCGGGGCCGCCCCTGGCCTTACGCGGAAGAGCGCACCCTCTCGAGCATCTGCGTCACGGCGACGGCGTCGGACGGCCTCTCGGCGATGCGGCCGCAAGCTTGATCACACGCGCTGTTGTCGCGCGCGCCCGCCCGGCTGTACCCTTGCTTGAATTTCAGGTCTGGGGAGGCCCCAATGCGCGACAAGACGGTTTCCGCAGCGGACGCGGCGGCGCTGATCCGTGACGGCGACACGATCACGACGTCGGGCTTCGTCGGCATCGGCGTGCCTGACGAGTTGCTCAAGGCGCTGCAGGATCGGTTCGCCGAAACGAGCGCGCCGCGCGGCTTGACGCTGTTCTTTGCGGCAGGGCAGGGCGACGGCAAGGAGCGGGGCCTCAATCGGCTGGCCGGCGATGGGCTGTTGAAACGCGTGATCGGCGGCCATTGGGGCCTGATCCCAAGAGTTGGTCAACTCGCGCTTCAGGGCGCCATAGAAGGCTATAACCTGCCCCAAGGCGTGATCAGCCATCTCTACCGCGACATCGCCGCCGGCAAGCCGGGCACCGTGACGAAAGTCGGCCTCGGCACGTTCGTGGACCCTCGTCTCGAAGGCGGCAAGATCAACGCAGCGGCCTCAGAAGATCTGGTCTCGCTGATCGAGATCGGCGGCGAGGAACATCTGTTCTACAAGGCGATGCCGATTGATGTGGCGCTTCTGCGCGGGACAACGGCGGACGCGGCTGGCAACGTCACCATGGAGAAAGAAGCGCTGGTGCTCGACAACCTCGCGCAGGCGATGGCGGTGCGAAACTCGGGCGGCGTCGTCATCGTGCAGGTCGAGCGCATCGTCGCCCCGCGCACGCTCAACCCGAGAGAAGTCGTCATCCCTGCGGCGCTGGTGGACGCGATCGTCGTGTCGGAGCGGGAAAACCACGCGCAGACCTATGCGACGCCCTATTCCCATTTCTTCACCGGACGCTACCGCGCGCCAGAGGACGCCGCCGAGACGATGCCGCTCGACGCGCGCAAGATCATCGCGCGGCGCGCGGCCTTCGAGTTGCCGATCAACGGCGTCGTCAATCTGGGGATCGGCATGCCGGAAGGCGTCGCCGCCGTCGCCGGCGAAGAGGGTCTGCTGAAACATGTGACCCTGACAGCCGAGCCGGGCGTTGTCGGGGGGCAGCCGGCGTCCGGTCTCGATTTCGTGGCTGCGGTCAACACAGATGCGAGCATCCCCCAGAACCAGCAGTTCGACTTTTACGACGGCGGTGGGCTCGACATGGCTTGCCTGGGCCTGGCCGAGGTCGACGCCGTCGGCAACGTCAATGTTTCGCGCTTCGGGCCGAAACTCGCGGGCGCGGGCGGGTTCATCAACATCTCGCAGAACGCCCGCGAGGTCGTCTTCGCCGGCGCGTTCACCGCCGGCGGATTGCAGATCGACATCTCCGACGGGCGCTTGACGATCGCGCAGGAAGGGCGCTCCTCCAAGTTTCGCGAGGAGGTCGAGCAGGTGACCTTCTCAGGCCGCCGTGCGGCGGAACTCGGTCGAACCATTCTCTACGTGACCGAACGCTGCGTCTTCGCGCTGGAGGAGGACGGGCTGCATCTGATCGAGGTCGCGCCGGGCGTCGATGTTGATCGAGACATTCTCGCGCAGATGGCTTTTCGGCCGAACACGAGCCATGTCCGCGAAATGGACGGCCGCATCTTCCGCGAAGACCCAATGGGCTTGCGGCACGACTTGCTGGAGCTGGATCTGGGGTCGCGGATCACTCTCGACACCGCCAATCAGCGGCTGTTCATGAACCTTGAGAAGATGCGCCTACGGACGCCGGAAGATGTCGAGAAAATCCGCGCGAGGGTGGTCGAGCTGCTTGATCCGCTGGAGCATCGGGTTGATGCGGTGGCCAACTACGACCACACGCGCATCGATGAGGAGATCGAGGATCTCTGGGCCGACACCGTCGCCAAACTGCGTGAGCGCTACTACCGCAACGTCTCGCGCTACTCACGCTCAGCCTTCATGCGGATGAAGCTTGGGCGCGCGCTCGGCCGCGATCAGGCGCCGCATATCTTCGAAACCGCGGAGGACGCTCAGCAGGCGCTGGAGAGCTAGCGGCGCTGGCTGGAGATCGTACAATCGCAAGCTAGAGTTTCATTGTATAAACAGACAGTTGGAGAGTTTTGATGGCGACCGCAAAGACCGTTCAGATCGAGGCTCCGGGTGGGCCGGAAGCGATGAAGCTTGTGGATCTGGAGATCGGCGATCCGGGACCTGGTCAGATCCGCATTCGCCATCACGCCATCGGGCTCAACTACATCGACGTCTATCACCGCGACGGCACGTATCCGCTGCCCTTGCCAGCCGGACTGGGCATGGAGGCCGCCGGCGTTGTCGACGCGGTGGGCGAGGGCGTGACGCATCTCGGCGTTGGGGACCGCGCAGCATACGCCTGTCCCCCGCCGGGCTCTTATGCGGAGGCGCGGGTGATGCCGGCGTTTCAGGTGTGCAGACTTCCGGACGCGATCTCGTTCGAGCAAGGCGCGGGCATGATGCTGCAGGGCATGACGGTCCAGTACCTCTTCCGCCAGACCTGCCACCTTCAGCCCGGCGACAAGGTCCTGTTTCACGCCGCCGCCGGGGGCGTCGGGCTGATCGCTTGTCAGTGGGCGAAAGCCATGGGCGTCGAGTTGATCGGCACGGCGGGGTCGGATGAGAAATGCGCGCTCGCCAAACAGCATGGCGCCGCGCATGTCATCAACTACCGCACCGAGAACTTTGTCGAGCGCGTCGCCGAGATCACCGGCGGAAGCAAAGTGAAAGTGGTCATGGACTCGGTCGGCAAGGACACCTGGGACGGGTCGTTGGACTGCCTGGCCCCGTTCGGGATGATGATCACCTTCGGCAACGCGTCCGGAAAAGTGCCGCCTGTGGATCTGGGCGTTCTTGGCGCCAAGGGATCGCTCTATGTCACACGGCCGACCCTGATGACCTACATCTCAACCCGCGAGCGGGTGCAGGCGATGGCGGACGATCTCTTCGAGATGGTCGCGAGCGGCAAGGTCAAGATCAACGTGAACCAGACCTATCCTCTGTCGGATATCCAATCCGCGCATCGCGACCTGGAAGCGCGCGCCACCACTGGGACCACGGTGATCCTGCCCTAGTCCTAGTGGTCGCCGCCCGCTAGTCCCGGTCGTTCTCGTATCTCGCATCGACCGGGAAGGGCGGCAACCAGCTCTCGCGGCGATGGGTCCAGCACTCGTAGTCCGGGGTCAACTGGTCCGGCGCGTCGAGGGCGCCCAGATGCACTTCGATCTCGTCGCCTGTTTGGGCGAAGACCGACGACCCGCATCGGGGACAGAAGTGTCGGCCTTCAAAGGATCGGGTCTCACCGGTGATCGTCACCGCCTCCAACGGATAAATGGCGGCTGCGTAAAACAGCGCGCCGTGGTGCTTGCGGCAGTCGAGACAATGGCACAGGCCAACACGATCAGGCTCGCCGACAGCGACCAGTCGGACATCGCCGCAAAGACACCCGCCGGTAAGTCGTTTCATAAGGCGTCTCCTTCTTGCGCTAGTCTATCGGAACGCTGAGCCCGACCTTCGGACGCCCCATTGTCACGGAGGTCCGAAACCGACGCACATAGGGGTTGTTCTGCAGCAGCCGGTTGCTGACCTGCTCGAACTCGTCCATGTCGCGCGCGAGGATGACAAGGATGAAGTCCGCCTCACCGGTCACGTAGTAGCATTGTTGCACGTTTGGGTCGGCGTGCGCCTGGCGACGGAACGTGTCGAGAATATCGAGTTGATCTCGTTCGATCTCGATGGAGACGACGAATGTCATCGCGACGCCCAGCGTTCGCGGATCAATCTGCGCGATCTCTCGCTGAATCACGCCGGTGTCGCGCAGCTGTTTCAAACGCCGTTGCACCGTCGCAGCTGAGACGCCGAGCGCGTCTGCGATGCCGTCGGTCGGCGCGCGCGCGTCTTCCTGCATTCGACGCAGGATCTCCCGATCAATCGCATCGAGTTCAATTCTCTTCAACATCAAAAAACTCGCTGTTTGCGAGGGGAGCCCGCGAAAGAAATTGGTTTTGTGCGGCCACACCGCACTGACCTTTTGTAGAGTGCGCCGCGCACGAACACCAATCACGCGATTTGCGAGGAAGACACATGGCCAAGGACCTCGACCCAAAATCGGTTGGTCCGCGCACCCTGGCGGTGCATGCGGGCGAGAAGCCGGATCCGACCACTGGCTCGTCGGCGCCGAACCTGGTGATGTCCTCAACCTTCGTGACGGAAAAGCCAGAAGGCTTCTCAGCTCACGAGCTGACCGAGGACTCGCCCTTCGTCTATGCGCGCTGGCAGAACCCCACGGTCAAGTCGTTCGAAGACAAGCTTGCGGCTGTTGAAGGCGCGGAAGCCTGCGTCGCCTTCGCCTCTGGCATGGGGGCCGCGGCGGCGATCTTGTTCTCGGAGCTCTCCTCTGGCGATCACATGATCCTGTCGGATGTCTCCTACGCCGGCATTGCAGAGTTGTCGCGCGATACGCTGCCGCGAATGGGGATCGCCGTGTCGACCGTGAACTGCTCGGACGCGGCGAATATCGAGGCTGCGATGCGGCCAGAGACAAAGCTCGTTTTCATCGACACGCCCTGCAACCCGTTGTTGCGCCTGACCGACATCGCCGCGGCTGCGCGGATCGCCCATGCAGGTGGAGCAAAGCTCGCTGTGGATAACACCTTCGCAACGCCGATCGGCACGAACCCGCTCGGCCTCGGCGCGGATTTCGTGATGCACTCGACGACCAAATACGTGAACGGGCATGGAGACGCGGTCGGCGGCGCTGTGTGCTGTTCTTTGGAGGCGGCTCGGCATCTGCGGTCGGAGGCGATCGTCCACTACGGCGGCGTGCTCTCGCCCTTCAACGCTTGGCTGATGGCGCGTGGCATGGCGACGCTGCCGATCCGCATGCGCGCGCATGAAGAGACGGCGACGGCGCTCGCTCAGATGCTGGAGAGCCATCCGAAGATCGAGAAAGTCCTGTATCCGGGTCTGCCGTCGCATCCGCAGCACAACCTTGCGGCCACCCAGATGAAGAACTTCTCCGGCATGCTGACATTCCGACTGAAAGGCGGAGTGGCGGAAGGACAAGCCGCCGCGGAACGGCTCGCGGCTGGTCTGGGCATCGTCCACTACGCGGTGTCGCTTGGTCATCACCGCACGCTGATCTGTTACATGCCGACCGACAGTCTGCTCGAAACGTCGTTCCGGCTCGAAGGAGAGAGTGCAGAGGACTACCGCGCCTATGCCGGCGACGGCGTGTTCCGGGTGTCGGTCGGGCTGGAGGACGCCGAGGATCTTTACAAAGACCTCGACGCGCTGCTTTAGGTGCGGCGCAGCGCTTCGCTCTAAAGATCGCAGCGCTGGTTGGCGCGCTGGTCGATGCCTTTCATGTCGCACCAATCGAGCGCAAGGCCGTCGCTGTCGCGAACCGCGCGGTAGAAGAAGCTGTCCGTCTCCACGAGACGCCAGCAGCCCCCCTGATCCGATAACTCGGGCGGCGGCGTCATGCAGAAGCGGTCGCCCTCTACGGTCCACGGGCCGCGGAACTGCCAACCGGTCGGGTTCTGCCAACTGGCGACGCCGTCGCGGTACACGCGCAGCACCGCATACCCATCAGGTCGATAGACCTTGAACTTGCGGTGCTCGACCGCGGCTTGCAGCGCCTCGCCAAACAGCGGCTCCTCGCGCTCTGACGTGGTTTGACAGCCGGTCAGGATCGCCAAAGCGACCAGAGTCGATAATGAAATGCGCATCAGGATCATCTCGGAACCCTTTCCTTGTCGCCGCTCGCTCTGTCGCTACCATGCGCGCCGAAAACCGGCTTCACCAGAGGCCAAAAACAAGAAGTACGAGAAAGGAACTTTGGGATGGAGATCGGCGCAAACACGCCAGCCGTCGTAACCGGGGCCGCGGGCGGTCTGGGCGAGGGCGCCGCCCGGGCCCTCGCGGCGAAAGGCGCAAAGGTGGCCGTGCTCGACATGAAAGCGGACGAAGGCCGGCGCGTCGCCGAGGAGATCGGCGGCGTTTTCATCGAGACGGACGTGACGTCGAACGACAGCGTCGCATCCGCGCTCGCGCAGGCCCGTGCGGCGCACGGGCAGGAGCGGATCTGCGTGAACTGCGCCGGGATTGCGCCAGCAGGGAAGGTCGTAGGCCGCGACGGCCCCCACGACATGACACTGTTCCAGACCGTGATCGACGTGAACCTGGTCGGTACGATGCGGGTGATGGCGTTCTCCGCCGCCGGCATGGCGTCCGCACAACCTCTCAGCGACGAAGGCGATCGCGGCGTGGTCATCAACACCGCCTCAATCGCCGCCTATGAGGGGCAAATGGGCCAGTCAGCCTATGCTGCGTCGAAAGGCGGCGTCGTGGGTTTGACGCTGCCCGCCGCGCGCGACCTCGCCCGAAACGGCGTTCGCGTTCTCGCCATCGCGCCGGGCACCTTCGGCACGCCGATGTTGCGCGGGTTGCCCGAAGACGTTCAGGAAAGCCTCGCCCAACAGGTCCCTTTCCCGGTTCGGCTGGGTGAACCGGAAGAGTTCGGCCGGCTCGCCTGTTTTCTCGCAGAGACGTCCTACATGAACGGCTCAGTGGTTCGGATCGACGGCGCGCTTCGAATGGGCGTGAAGTAGCCGAGCTTCGCCAGCTTTAGCGACAAGGAGAAATGGGATGGTCAACGTCGGCGATAAACTACCGGAGATGGAGGTGGCGCTGGCCACCGCGGACGGTCCTGACATGCAGAGCTTGTCGACGCTGTTCGGGTCGGGGAAGTCTGTTCTGTTCGCCGTGCCCGGCGCGTTCACGCCGACCTGCCACATGAACCACCTTCCGGGGTTTCTGACGCATCTTGACGCCATCAAGTCCAAGGGCGTGTCACGCGTCGCCTGTCTCAGCGTCAATGATCCCTTCGTCATGAAGGCCTGGGGCGAGGCGACCGGCGCGATGGGCAAGATCGATCTGATCGCCGATGGCTCGGCGGCGGCGACGCAGGCGATGGGACAGGTGCTCGATCTGACCGAGCGCGGCCTTGGCGTCCGTTCGCAGCGTTACGCAATGATCATCGAAGATGGTGTCGTAAAGGATATCGCCGTGGAAGACAGCCCGGCGACGGCCGACGCTTCGGGTGCCGAAGCATTGATGGCCAAACTCTAGCGACGCTGCCCACAAGAGACGTGGCAGGCCGCGCCGAAGGATCTTCGGCGCGGCTTTTTTTGTCCGGGGCGGACGGATTACTTCTGGGCGCCGTTGGTCAGGCGGTCCACA
This sequence comes from uncultured Neomegalonema sp., assembly GCA_937911325.1. Taxonomy (GTDB): domain Bacteria; phylum Pseudomonadota; class Alphaproteobacteria; order Rhodobacterales; family Rhodobacteraceae; genus CALDSD01. Next base: position 23,286 of record CALDSD010000052.1, on the reverse strand, counting down.
GGGATCAGCACGCGATCAATGACGTGGATGACGCCGTTTGTGGCCATGACGTCCGGCGTCACGACCTTAGACGCGTTCACGGTCACATAGCCGGCGCGGCCGTCGACGGCGATCGGGCGGCCCTGAACGGTCGCCGGCGCGGCGCGATTGCCGACGACGGCTGACGCTGGGATTTCGCCAGGGACGACGTGGTAGGTCAGGATCGAGACGAGCAGATCCTTGTTCTCTGGTTTCAACAGGGTTTCGACCGTGCCGGCGGGCAACTTCGCAAATGCTTCATCGGTCGGCGCGAAAACGGTGAACGGGCCGTCGCCTTTCAGAACATCCACGAGGCCAGCGGCCTGAACCGCAGCCACCAGAGTGTTGAAGGAGCCGGCGGCGACAGCGGTGTCGACGATATCGGCTTCCTGCGCTTTGGCGGGCGCAGTCGAAACAAGCACCGCCGCGACAGCGACGGCCAGAAACTTACGGATCATGTGTGTATTCCCTATTTCAGATTCTAAGCGCCAGCGGCGCTTCCGCCCGGTCGTGAGAGCATCAGCATGTCCGGAGCGCATTTGTGTTACGCAACGGGACAGCGATCGGTTCTGTGACCTGAGTAGTTTTTTGGTTTACCGACTGCGGTTTCAGTTCCAAACGAGGTCGAAGAGCGTTGGATGGCGAGCGTTGGACGGCGGGCGATGGACGACAGAAGGCGGACGGTGGGTGAGGACACGGAGATGACGAGCGACCTGAACGCAATCGCGCGGCTCAAGGCCCCGGACTTGACGGTCATTGAGCAGCTTGCGCGCGAGGCTTTCGAGCGCCTGCCCCCGTCTTTCCGGGCGCTTTGTGAAGGCGTCGTCTTCATCGTCCAGGACTTCCCGGACAAAGACGCGTTAGACGCTGTCGGGGTCGAAAACGCGTTCGATCTGCTTGGCCTCTACGAAGGCGTCGATATCTCAGACGAGACGGCGCTTCGCACCGACGTGAACCGTATCTTCCTCTATCGCCGCCCCCTTCTCGACTACTGGGCCGAACACGATGAGACGCTTGGGCATCTTGTCACGCATGTTCTGGTGCACGAGATCGGGCATCAGCTTGGGCTGTCGGATGAGGACATGGAGGCGATCGAAGCCGCTGCGAGATAAGGCCGGGGCTCAGCTCTCGTAGCGCGTGTTTCCTCGGCGCGTCGTATCGATCGGGAGATCGATGAAAAGGGGTTGATGCGCCCGCTGAGAGCACGCTTTGCGGGGGCAGAGATGGCAGTTGATGCCGATTGGGCTGAACAGGCTCTCGTCGTCGACATTGAACGGTGCTGCATAGGCGATCCGATGGGCTTGGCGCAGTTCGCACCCCAAGGCGATGGCCAGCCGGCGATCCTGCGTGTCCTTGCTGAACACCGGACGATCCGTCGTGCGGCTGATCGTAAAGAACCGCTCGCCGTCGGGAAGTTCGACGAATTGCGGGACGACCACGCCCGGCGTGCGAAACGAGGTGTGGATGTTCCAGACGGGGCATGAGCCGCCATACTCGGCGAGCTGAAACGTCGTCGCGTTAAAGCGCTTGGTGACATTGCCGGCCTTGTCGACGCGGAGAAAAAAGAAAGGCACGCCGGTCCGACCGTCTCGTTGCATCGTCGTCAGCCGGTGGCAGACCTGTTCAAACGAGACGCCGAAGATCGATGCGATCATATCCACGTCGTAGCGCGTCCGCTCGGCCGTTTCGATAAACAGCTCATAGGGCATCAGCACCGCGGCCGCGAAGTAGTTTGCAAGTTCGACATGACAGCGAGCCCGGCCAGTTTCCGACGTGATGTCGCTGTCAGCGGTGATCGATTCAAGAAGCTCTTCCTGCTCCAGCAGGCAGACGACATGGACAAGTTGAAAGACCCGATTGCGATTGTCCAAGGCCGCGGAGAGCGTCAACTCGCCCTTATCGCGATCATAGATCCGGATCGCGTCTCCCATCTCGTCGGTTGGCGCAATTCGCACTGTGGCTCCATGTTTGCGCCGCAGGCGAGACTTCATCGCCGCATAGGCGTCGTCAAAATCGAAAGGCTCTTCGAGACGCATGGCTTCCGCCGCCGTCTCCAGCCGCGCGAAATGGTTCCGGTGGTTGCGGAAAAAGTCATGGATGATGGCCTCGGGCGAGGTCGTCAGAAGGTTGTTGGACGTCTGCTTCGCGCCAGCGGCGGCGGCGTTGTTCAAATCGCCTTGCTGCAGGATCTTGTTCAGGGCTGTTCGATGGCTTCGATAGAGCTGCAGGAAATGCCCAACCAGTTGCGGCGCATGGTCAAGAGCGGCCCGAAGCTCTTGCAGGTCTGGCGGAGCATCCCCGAAGATCGGATCCTGCAGCGCCGCCCGAAGTTCCGTCAGGCGGGTTGCGGAGCTCTCGTCGTCGATCAAGTCGCGCCAGTCGACGCCGAAAGCGTCGGACAGGGCCATCAGCACCTGGACCGACAGCGTCCGCTGATTGTTTTCCAACAGGTTGACGTAGCCGGCGCTCACACCCAGGGCTTTCGCCATCTCCGCCTGCGTCTGCTTGTGCTCTCGCCGCAGTTTTCGCAACTGTGGTCCGATGAAGGTTTTCCGCATCGTGGTCTCTTAGAGCCAAGCTGAGTTTACAAAGTTACAATTTATCTTATCTGTTTTGTCATCATGCAACACAAAAACTCGATAGTTCGTGCTGGCGCATGTCTCAGGCGCTAGTAGGGCACGCGGAACAGGGTCGCTAAGGCTCGAATCGGGCGTTGTCCGCTTGAACTGGGAGAAAGCTCATGGCTTACAAAACACTGATCCTCGGCGCTTCTTACGGCTCTCTGCTGGGAACAAAATTGGCCATGGCCGGTCACGACGTCACGCTTGTTTGTCGGGAGGCGACGGCGGCTCTGATCAACTCAGAAGGCACCGAAGTCCGTATCAAGTTCAAGGGCGAAGACGCGCACCGTGCGATCAGGTCGACAGATCTCCCAGGGAAGATCGACGCCTGCACGCCCGAGCAGGCCGACCCCGCGCAGTACGATATGGTGGCGCTCGCGATGCAGGAGCCGCAATACGGCGCGCATTCAATTCGCACGTTGCTGATGCGGGTGGCTTTGGCTGGCGTTCCGTGTTTGTCGATCATGAACATGCCGCCGCTCCCATATCTGAAGCGCATCCCGGGTCTTGAGGCGGAAGGCCTCGAAGCCGCCTTTACCGAGCCGCGTGTCTGGGATCGGTTCGATCCGGATCTGGTGACCTTGTGCTCGCCGGATCCACAAGCGTTCCGCCCGCCAGAAGAAGGCGCGAACATTCTGCATGTGGGTCTGCCGACGAACTTCAAAGCGGCGCTGTTCGGTAAGGACGAGCACAATCAGATGCTGCGGCGGATGGAGGCCGATATCGCTGCGGTCCGCCTTGACGGCCATGACGTGCCGGTCAAGCTCCGCGCGCATGAGTCGATCTTTGTGCCGCTGGCCAAGTGGAGCATGCTGCTGACCGGAAACTACCGGTGCGTGACGATGGACGGCGTACAACCGATCCGCGACGCGGTGCATGGAGATATCGAGAAGTCGCGTTCGATTTACGCCTACGTGGACGAGATCGCACGCAAGCTCGGGGCGGATCCGGCCGATCAGGTGCCCTTCGAGAAATATGCAAAAGCCGCCGAGAGCCTGCTGAAACCGTCTTCCGCCGCTCGTGCGATCGACGGCGGCGCCCCCGTCATCGAGCGTGTTGACCGCGTCGTGCAGGTCATCGGCCGCCAACTTGGCGTGCCGAACTCCGATGTCGACGCTGTGGTGGCGACGATCGACGCCCGTCTGTCTCGAAATGAAGTACGCGCCGCCTAGGCTGTCTCCCAGCAGGTGCGAAACTGGACGGAGTCGCTTCTCAGCGCTCCGTCCCTTTTATTTCAGGCTGCCTGATCCAAACCGCGCTGCTCCAAAAGCGCCTCAACGCCTGGCAGAGCTCCTCGGAAAGCAACGTAGGCCGCCTCTGGGTCTTGTTTGCCTCCGGCGGAATAGATGTGTTCCGACAGTCTGGCGGCCGTGGCGGGATCGAACACGTCGCCGGCCTCTTCAAATGCTTTGAAGGCGTCGGCGTCCATGACCTCGGACCACATGTAGCTGTAATAGCCTGCCGAATAGCCGTCGCCTGAGAATACATGGGCGAATTGCGGGCTTCGATGGCGCATCACGATCGCCTCTGGCATGCTGATCGTCGACAAGACCTCGGCTTCCTTCGCCATGGGGTCGGGGGCCGGGTCTCCGGTATGCATCTCCAGATCGACCAGCGCCGATGACAGGTACTCGACCGTTGCGAAACCTTGATTGAAGGTCTCCGCAGCTCGGACTTTCTCGAGGAGGTCGGCCGGGATCGGCGCGCCGGTCTTATAGTGTCGGGCGAATTCCGACAGGATCGCAGGTTCGCTGAGCCAATGCTCATAGAGCTGGCTGGGCAGCTCGACGAAGTCTCGCGCGACCGAGGTTCCGGAGATGTGCGGATAGGTCACATCCGAAAGCAACCCGTGGAGCGCATGCCCGAACTCGTGAAAGAGAGTTCTGGCGTCATCGAAGGTGAGGAGCGTCGGTTCGCCCGGTCGCGCCTTGGCGAAGTTCATCACATTGACAACGATCGGCCGAACCTCGCCGTCGAGCTTTTGCTGCGACCGGAACGCCGACATCCACGCGCCTGAACGTTTCGAAGGGCGCGCGAAGTAGTCGCCGATGAAGACGCCGACATGTTCGTTCCCGCGCCGGACTTCCCACGCGCGCGCGTCGGGATGCGGCAGCGGCGCGTTCTCGATTGGTGAAAAGCTCAGGCCAAAAAGTCGATGCGCCGTTTCAAACGCCGCGTCGAGCATTCGGTCGAGCGGCAGGTAGGGTTTGAGCTCCGCCTCGTCGAAATCATGCTCGATCTTGCGTTGCTTCTCCGCGTAGAACCGCCAGTCCCAGGGAGCGAGGTCGTAATTGCCGCCGTCCTGACGAAGAAGAGCTTCGAGCTTTTCAGCTTCCTGACCCGCCCGGGCTTTCGCTGGCGCCCAGACCCGCAACAGAAGCTCACGCACGGCAAGCGGCGTTTTGGCCATTTGCGGCGCGAGCTTGTAGCTGGCGAAGTCCTCAAAGCCGAGCAACTTGGCGCGTTCCGCTCGCAAGTTCAGCGTTTCGGCGATGATCTCGCGGTTGTCGGTTTCGCTGCCGTTTTCGCCGCGCGCCGTCCAGGCTTTGAACGCCGTTTCCCTGAGATCCCGGCGCGTCGAGAACTGCAGAAACGGCTCGATCAGTGACCGCGAGAGCGTGACCACATGCTTGCCGTCGAGGTTGCGTTCCGCCGCGGCTGAGGCTGCCGCGTCGCGCAGGAACTCTGGCAACCCGGCAAGATCTTCTTCGGCTTGCAGAACCAGGAACCATTCGCGCTCGTCGGCGAGCAGGTTCTGGGTGAACTGCGTTCCGAGCGTCGCCAGTCGAGACATGATCGCGGACATGCGGTCTCGCTCTGCGCCGGTCAGCTGTGCTCCAGCGCGGACGAACATGCGGTGATAGAGTTCGAGAACCCGATCCTGCTCCGAAGTCAGGCCCAGAGACGTCCTGGTCTGCATCAGCGTGTCGACGCGCTCGAACAACGCCGGGTTCATCAACGTCTGAGAGCTGTGCTGCGCGAGTTTCGGCGCCATCTCCCGCTGGATCTCTTCGAGCGCCGCATCGCTGTTGGTCGACACGAGATTGAAGAAGACGCCTGCGACGCGATCCAGGCGCTTCTCCGCACGCTCCATCGCGTCGATCGTGTTGGTGAATGTCGGCGAAGCGGGGTCGGCGGCGATCGCGTCAAAGGCGGCTCGCGCCTCGTTGAGCGCCGCTTCGAACGCGGGTCGGTAGTGATCCGCAGCGAAATCGTGGAAAGGGGGCAGCCCGAATGGCGTTGTCCATTCGGTCAACAGCGGATTGGTCGCGGTCACAGAACTCTCCAGAAAAGCGGGCGGAAACGCCAGTTGAGAAAGCATGTGCGGTTTTCGCCGTCGTCTTCAACTCAAAGCGGCGCTTACGGGCGCACGCGGACATGGTGACTGAGGCCAAACGTCGAGCGCCGCACCGACACACAACACCGCTGGCGCGAAGTACGGTGCTCGGCTAAGTCATCGGCCTTAGCCGCTCGGATAAAGGCGCCTCCTCTGAGACACATGCATGCTCGGCAAGGGCGGCGGCGAGAGCTTTTCGCCTCGTGTTAAGGAAAACTGATTGGAAGTCTCACAAACAGCTTGGATTTCAGTGAGGTTACTCTTTGATCGACAAAGTGATTAAGTATTTTACCGGTTTCTTTAATGCTCGTCGTGTCTGCTTCGACATACTGCTCCGAGAGCAGGTATCGAGTAGGTACATACGCATGCCCCGCCTTGGTGTTACTCGTAGAAATGATGCTCCTCCATTTGAGGGCAGTTGGCAGACTGAAGGGAAAATAATTCATTCAAGCCGAAGCGTTTTGGTTTTTACTCAGTCAAGCAATCAAAGCAGTGTATTGCTGCCCGCCTTAGATGCGATCTCAAAAAAAGATGTAGAAGTAAATATTATCATAAATAATTACAGACCGGCAATTGAGTCTGGGAAAATAAAAATACACCAACTGAGTTACTATCAAAACCGGTGGAGGTGGGCAGCACTACTGCTCTTGCTGTCAGCGCCCTTCAAGGCGCTCCGATACACGGCTGCAACGCGAAAGCAATCGTCTCGCGCAATACACGGGTTGTTTGTTGATATTCTAGCGATGCGCGAGGCGATTTCCCGACTCCAGCCGGATCTTGTGCTGCTCTCAAACGATCACCTTGTTCTGCCGCGAACAATGGTCCTCGTGGCGAGACACTCTGGAGTGCCAACAGCTTATGTACAGCACGCCTCTGTTTCGGACGTGTTCCCGCGTCTGTCTTTCGACTATGCGTTTCTCGATGGACGCACTTCAGCAGAGGTATACGCATCTTGTGCTGGCAACCATTCGCCTAACACGATCTTACACAAGGTTCCTGCGGTTTTTCTGTCGGGTGTCCAGCGCCCGGTAGAAACTGAAATCGAGCCAGATCGCAAAACAATCGGCGTGACAGTGAACAACGTCGACAACATCGACGCCATCCTCGCATGTTGCGATGACCTTCTGGCTGCCAACCTCTGCCTCGTCATGCGGTGGCATCCACGCCAGAAGTCGGAACACGTTGCAAAGATCCGGAACTGGTTGAGCGAGCATCCAGGTGTGCTGGTGAGCGATCCAAGCGTCTCAAATGTCGCTGAGTTTTTCAGCCAGTCCGCAATCGTGCTCGGCGGCGACTCGACAATCCTCTTGGAGGCAGCCATCGCAGGCCGGCTGCCTCTATACTTTCGCTCCGGAGATGCGCTTCCCCATGATTATTATGGGTATGTCGAGCGCGGCATCGTTCGGGAATGTGAAACCACCGACGAGATTCTCGAAACGGTACGATCGGGCTGGCGCCCTTCCTCAGAAGCGCTGCGGCAAATGTCGGCGACCTTCGGAACCAACTGGCAAGGCCGCGAAGGTGAACTGCTGGCTTGTGCCCTACATCGGATCTTAAATGGGGACTCGCTCGAGGGGCTTTATCAACGAGGGCAGCCTTGCCCACCATTTGAAGAGCTGTATCTCCCCTCCTGAAGCCTGGTCGCCCATTGGCTCCTATAGCTGCTCGAGGAGCAAGTTTACGACCTTGTCCTGCTCTTCTTCGGTAACCTGCGGGTGGAGCGGCAAGGTCAAAGCGCGCCGATAGTATTCTTCGGCGTTTGGAAAATCCCCTTCTGAGAAATTCAGACGTCGGTAATACGGCTGCAAGTGTACAGGCTGGTAATGGACATTGACGCCGACGCCAGCTTCCCGGAGCGCCTCAAACAAGCGCCGTTTGTTTACGCGCGCCGGCACCTCTACCGTGTAGAGATGCCAGGCGGACTGGTGAATTTCCAAATCGTCGAGAGGCGGCAATCCGAGTTGGTCGCCGAAACCACTGGCCTCAAATGCAGAGTTGTACCGTCCGGCCAATTCTTTCCGGCGAGCAACATAGCTCTCAAGACGAGACATCTGGCTTGTACCGAGAGCTGCGGCGATGTCAGCCATCCGATAGTTCAAGCCTAGTTCCAGCTGATCATACTCCCAAGGCGCCGCGTTCGTGGTCTCCATCAGTCTAGGATCACGGGTCACGCCGTGCGTACGCAGGACCTTAAGCCGATCATCGAGCTCGGGATCGTTCGTGAGCGCTGCGCCGCCTTCTCCGGTCGTCACGATCTTGACTGGATGAAAACTGAACACGGCGATGTCGCTGGAGATGCAACGACCGAGCGGGCTGCCACGGTAAGAGCCGCCAACAGCGTGGCTCGCGTCTTCGATGATCTTGAAACCGTAGATCTTCGCTAGATCCGCGATTTCGGCCATTTCGCATGAGCGACCGGCGAAGTGCACTGGCATCAAGATATCCGGTCGTCTTTCGGACGTCTCAAGTTTCTGCTTAAGGGCATCTACGCTCATATTGCGAGTAGCAGGGTCGATATCGACAAAGTCGACCTGAGCTCCACACAAGAGCGCCACATTTGCGGACGCGACAAATGTGTTTGGTGCTGTCCAAAGCATTCCTCCTCTTCCGAGCCGAAGCGCGAGACAAGCTATGTGAAGGGCTGAGGTGGCGCTGTTGACCGCAGATGCGTACTGCGATCCGGTCGCCTTGCAGAGTTCCGCTTCGAACGCCGGCACAGCCGGCCCCTGTGTTAGAAAGTCAGAGCGTAGAATCTTCTCCACTGCCCGTATGTCGTCGTCAGTGATGTGCTGCCGGCCATAGGGGATCACGCACCGGCCCTCTTATTGGTTTCGATGATCTGCTCGATCGTCAAAAACTCAGAGTTGGTGCCAGACTCGTACTCAAAATCCGTTTTTGCCGGCCGACCATGTTCGCCTAGTTCGTTCGCGAAATAGAAACGCTCCTCATTGCGCTCCTTTCTCTCGAAAGCGATCGCGGGCTTGATGACGAAGTGGTCGTCGAATTCGACGGTGACCCGTGAATCCTCTCTTGGCACCATGACCTCGTGCAGTTTCTCGCCAGGACGGATGCCGACGGTGATCTGCGGCAGGTCCGGCGCCATGGCCTTTGCAAGGTCGGTGATGCGCACCGATGGGATTTTGGGAACGAAGATCTCACCGCCTCGCATCCGCTTAAGTGCGGAAAGAACAAAGGCCACGCCTTCATCAAGCGTGATCCAAAAGCGGGTCATTCTCTCATCTGTGATCGGCAGATGATCGGCGCCGTCCGCGATCAGGCGCCTAAAGAAAGGCACGACGGACCCACGCGAGCCGACAACATTGCCGTATCGAACGACGGAAAACCTAATGTCGCTGTCGCCAACGATGTTATTCGCCGCCACAAACAGCTTGTCCGACGCGAGCTTGGTCGCGCCGTAGAGATTTATGGGTGAGGCGGCTTTGTCGGTCGAAAGGGCGACAACCCGTTTCACGTTGTTCTCGATGCAGGCTCGGACAACGTTATCCGCACCGAGAATATTTGTGCGAATACACTCCATTGGATTGTACTCTGCGGCCGGAACCTGCTTCAACGCTGCAGCATGCAACACTGTGTCGACGCCCTTGAGCGCATAGCGTAACCGGTCAAAGTCGCGCACATCGCCTATAAAGAACCGGAGTCGCGGGTCACGGATCTCTTGTGAAAATTCAAACTGCTTCAGCTCGTCACGCGAGTAGACGATGATCTTGTCGAAGTCGCTTTGTTCCAAAAGTGTTTTGATGCAGTGGCGGCCAAACGAGCCGGAACCGCCGGTAATCAGGATCGACTTTTTGAGTGTCATCGAATGTGTCCGCAAACCATGGCCGACTTGGCTTATCGGCGAGACAGTTTAGAGTCTACGCGCAATCGCAATCTACATCCATCAATCGCCTATGGCTCCAGATCGCTCGCCGGCGCACACTGCGATAAACTCGGCGCATTGAGCTTAGAACATATCTCTTTAGCTGTTTGGGGAACCCGCTCTTGTCAGTTGTCGTGATCCCAGCTCGTGGTGGGAGCAAGCGCATACCGAGGAAGAACCTCAGAGACTTCCATGGCCGTCCAATCATTGCTTGGTCAATAGAAGCCGCGCTCTCATCAAAGTCGATAGAACGCGTTGTTGTTTCTACAGATGATGCTGAGATCGCGTCGGCTGCTCGACGTCTGGGCGCCGAGGTGCCGTTCGTCCGGGAGGCTTCTCTATCGGATGATCACGCGACGACTATTGAAGTCATTCGTGACGCGGTCGCACGCATGGAACTGCATCTGCAAACGGCCGTTTGCTGTTTGTATCCGACGGCACCGATGGTGACAGCGCACGACATTGAAGACGGATTGGAAGCCCTAGTGCGGTCGGGCGCTTCCTTCGCTTTTCCTGCAGTCGACCTGGGTGTCAAAACTGAGCGCGCGTACAGGGTTCGCGGCGATCGCTTGATCCCTGTAAACCCAGAGATGATGCCCTTGCGCAGTCAGGATCTTGAGGCGGCCTATTTTGATGCGGGGCAGTTCTATTGGGCGCGCGCCGCTCAGTGGTTGGATGAGTCGATGCAGATTTGGGATCAAGCAACGCTGGTCCCGATACAGCGCGAGAAAGTCCAAGATATCGACACTGAAGAAGACTGGTTGCGGGCGGAGAGGCAATTCGCCCAACTGAAAGCTGCAGGCCAGATTTGACGGACCCAGGCGAACGACGGTGGATTGGCTTTCGCGTAGACGCCTCGTATCGGATCGGAGGTGGGCACGTGATGCGTTGCCTACCCCTCGCCGAAGCCTTGAAACGCCGAGGCTATCGCTGCCTGATCCTGTGCCGCGAACTCGAAGGAGCCCAGATTGAGCGGGTCAAGCGTGCAGGTCACGAGGTTCGTACGCTTTGTCGGCCAGGAGGCGACTGGTTAAGGTCCGTGGATGATCCCCCGCATGCGGATTGGCTGGAAGTCGACTGGCGTGCTGATGCGGACGAGTGTGTTTGGCTGCTGGAAAGCGCTCCACCTCTCGCATGGTTGATTGTAGATCATTACGCCATCGATCGGCGTTGGATGCGGGTCGTCGCCCCTTGCACTGAAAGAGTTGCGGTTATCGACGACCTCGACGACCGGCCTCTAGAGGGAGACCTACTGGTAAACCCGAGCGACTACGATGACCGCCTAACGCAACCTGGACCGTCGCACGCTCTCGTAGGGCCGCGCTACGCAATCCTGCGACCTGAATTCGCTGAACTGCGAGAGGCGTCCCTCGCTCGTCGGGGCTCCCTGCCTTCTGCACGGCGGATACTCGTCTCGACGGGACTGATGGACATCGGGGGGGGCGCTTTGAAAGCGGCGAAAGCGTTGACGGGCGGGCCGTACGAGGTCGATCTAGCCGTCTCTTCGAGTGCTGAGACGGCGGATGCCCTGCGCGAGATCCAAGCCCCAAACCTGAGCGTGCATTTCGATTGCGATGAAGTCGGGAAACTGATGGCGGAAGCCGACCTCGCCATTGGCGCCGCCGGCGCTACCAGCTGGGAACGTCTCACAATGGGGTTGCCATCTCTGGTCTTTACGCTTGCCGCGAACCAGCGAGATATTGCAGCGGGGTTAGCTGATGCCGGGGCGGCCATTTCATTGGGGCGACCGGAGGCGATCAACGAGAACCAGATCCGCGCCGCCGTGCTCGAGCTTTGCAAGAAGCCGGAAACCCTGGTCGAGATGTCGCGGTGCGCCTCGGAAATGTGCGATGGGCTCGGGGTAGATCGAGTTATCCAAAAAATGAACGTCCCCGCGCAGGTGGCGTCACTATCTTCGAACGCGGCGATAAAGCTGCGCGGCAAACGACGCTTACGGGCGTTAAAACCGAGTGACAAATCACTTCTTCTAGGCTGGCGGAACCAAGAGCCGGTGCGCTTAGCCAGTCTTAATCAGGCCCCTATTTCCTTTGAAGACCATCAAAAGTGGTTTGATGGGGTCCGGAAGCGCGATGATGGGATCTGGACTATCTACGAGGTCGAACAAATCGCAATCGGACACATCAGCGCGACTCTACAATCCAATAAGCGAAACACTTGGAGGTGGAACTTCTACATCGGCGAGCAAAATGCCCGGCGCAGAGAAGGTATGGGTATGTGTTTCTTGATGCTGGACTATTTGTTTTCTTCAGCCAGCGCAGAAACGGTGGAAGGGGTCGCGCTCCGCGCAAACCCCAAGTCGCTTGGTGTGCACGATCGCTTTGGTTTTCAACGTTTGGGCCCAATTGAGGCGCATCAGGGGACGGGTTCGCCACCAGCCGACATCTATGCGCTAGATCGCGATGCTTGGTTCTTGCGTCGCAAATCCGTGTCCGTTCATCTTCTAAAACACTTGAAAGACTGGGAGGATGAAATCGCGTGAAAGCGACTGCGCCAAAGAGCCTTAAGATCGATGGGCGGACAATCGGCCCAGGAGAGCCGCCGTACTTGATCGCAGAGCTCTCGGGAAACCATAACGGTCAGATCGAACGTGCTTTTGAACTCATTCAGCACGCAAAGAACGCCGGCGCCGACGCCGTCAAGATACAGACCTACACAGCCGACACGATCACCATCGAAAGCGACCGTCCCGAATTCAGAATTTCTGGAGGGTTGTGGGACGGGCGCACGCTTTACGAATTGTACAAAGAAGCTCATACCCCGTGGGAGTGGCATGAGGCTCTTTTCGACAAAGCGCGCGAAGTGGGCATTACGATGTTCTCCTCGCCGTTTGACGCAACAGCCGTAGACCTGCTCGCTAACCTCGGCGCTCCTGCGTACAAGATCGCAAGTTTCGAGCTGTTGGATTTGCCTCTGATTCAGAAGGCCGCAGAGCAGGGGCGACCATTGATTATGTCGACTGGTCTGGCAAATCTGGGCGAGATCGGTGATGCAATCGATGCGGCGCGAGAGGCTGGTTGCGACGACTTGGCGGTATTGCACTGTGTCTCAGCTTATCCGGCCCCCGCAAATGAGAGCAACGTTCGGACAATCCCGCACCTTGCAGAGGCTTTCGGGACGCCAGTTGGACTTTCAGACCATACCTTAGGGACGGCAGTTGCTGTCGCCGCGGTGGCGATGGGCGCTTGCGTCATCGAGAAACACGTATGCTTGCGGCGCGCGGATGGCGGTCCTGACGCCGGCTTCTCGCTTGAGCCGCACGAGTTCAAGCAGCTGGTCCAAGACTGCAGAGACGCGAGCGAGGCACTCGGGCGGCCCCACTATGATCTCAAAGGCTCCGAGAGAGGTGCGGTTGTTTTTCGGCGCTCGCTGTATGCGGTTGCTGATATCGCGCCGGGAGAGAGATTTACCGCCGAGAACGTCAGGTCTATTCGGCCTGGCAACGGTTTGCCACCGAAGGAACTGCCGAATTTGCTCGGCAAAGTGGCGCGCTGCAAAGTGCCAAGAGGCACACCGTTAGATTGGAGTTTTGTCGACTAACCTCGCTGGTAAGGCAACAAAGCGGCGTACGCCCGGATTGATCAAACCCCCACCCTGATCAACGCAGGGTCTTTGGCACAGATGAAAGTGACCGTGAGTCATATCAACAAACAGCTTCGACCGGCCGACTTCAGCCTAGCAGACCTAAAGAGCGCCTACCGCTCAGTCGGTGTCGAGTATGGCAGAAGTGTTTACGTAACCGGCAATCTGGGTCGTCTGGGGTGGCCGACGAACGCCGCTGGTACACCACTCTCTAAACGCGACGTGCTTGCGGCTCATTGCTCTGCCTTACGCGAGTTGGTCGGTCCGAACGCCGCTGTCGTCTTTCCGACTCATTCCTGGGGGTTGGTACAGAAGGATATCGTTTTCGATCCGCTTGAGACACCTACGGAGTATCTGCTTTCTGAGTTTATGCGAAAACAGCCAGACGCGCGACGTTTGGCGCACCCTTTTGCGTCCGTGGCTGCGATTGGAGATCAGGCTGCAGAACTCATTCCGTCGGGACTATCACGTCATCCTTACGGCGCTGGTTCTGTATTCGAAAAGTTGATCGAGCGAGAAGCACTTCATGTTTCAATCGGTTTGCCGGCCCGAAACACTATCTCGGCGGTGCATCACTGTGAGCAGATGGCAGGCGTGCCCTACCGTTACACCAAGTGCTTTCATCATCCGATGATGCTCGGGGGCGTAACGGCGGTTCGCGAAGTGTTTCTGTTCGTTGTTTACCGGGGGATCGAGATTGAGCGGGACAAGAACCGGAAGATCATGGCGTTGCCTGCGGTGGTCGATACGATTCGAAGAGTGTACCTTGGGCGTTAGGACCTGGAAAGTGTTGACCTTGGCGTATTTGGCGCGGAAGTGATATCGGCGATGCGCGACGATCCGTATCTTTGGCTTAGGCGCCGCCCCGAGAAAACTCCTTGGATTGAATGAGACGGTAGTGATTGCGACCAGTTTCCGCATTTATGATGGCCGGGCGCACGTTCTTGGAGCTTCGATGCTCGCGGCAATGTATGGCGCGTTACGTGAAGCTGTTGGCGACGATGCAACCCAAACATTCGAACTCAGACGTGCTAAGTTCACGCGCAAGACAGCCGCGAATGGCTTTATCGGTCTGGCGCTCACGGAGACGACTTTGCCCGACGCCGCCGTTCTCGGGGCTTCCGCGGCACATGCTGTGGGACGGATCGGCGGCAGGACGGCACATGCCTGGTTTTCCCCCGATGAATCTATGCCTAAACCGCCGATGCGTAAGTCTGAGCACGAGGTATCTGAAATCGTAACCGAAGGCGACCATGGCGGAGCTTGCTATCTTCGAGCAAGTGGGACTGAGCAGGTTCTGAAGGGCCTGGTCGACAGCAACAAGCTCGTGCAGCTGCAGGGCGATGCGATCTTGGCCCACTTTGGACATACAAAACCGACAACGGAGTTAGTGTTCGCAGAAGCGTGGACTTTGGACGTGGGGACATCGCGTATCGACGGTATTGTGAATGTCGTTCCCTTGGGACTGCGCGAGGATAATGAGAGACTTTATACTCTGGCCAAGCTTACCTATACCGACTCGCTCGGTCGCGACCGATCAATGCGCTTAGGGTTTTCGTTTGCCGCGTCTGACACGTCTTAGGTTCGTCCAGCATGAACGTTTTGGAAGCAAGTCATTGCGCCATTGGCATTGAAGAAATCGCGGTAGCGCTGCCGACGGTTGCCGTAGACAATCGGGCCATCGTCGAGAAGCACGGATTCGACGCCGAGTTTATCGAGAAGAAGCTCGGAATTGGATCTCGCTGGCGTTTGAGTGAAGACGACAGCGTTTCGGCTATGGCAGGACGGGCTGTCGACGCTCTGTTTGATAGCAGCGAAACTTCGAGAGACGCCGTAGAACTCATAGTCGTTGTAACGCAAACACCAGATTACTGTATGCCTGGTGTGGCCACTCTGATCCAACATGCCTCGGGTTTGCCCCGTACCGCCGCGGCGTTCGATGTGGGACTTGGATGCTCAGGTTACGTGTATGGCTTGGCGATCGCACGCGGTATGATGATGGCGGAAGGGTTCAGCACTGGCGTATTGGTAACTGCTGACGCTTACTCACGAATAATGACGGACGATGATCGCGCCACCTCTCCGCTTTTCGGAGACGCCGCTAGCGCGACACTGCTTTCGAGGTCGCCTAGGTATCACTTGAGCCGTGGCGTGTTCGGCTCAGATGGGGCGGGCGCTACATCACTGATTGCTCGCGGTACAGGCTCCAAAGTCGAAGCACGTGAGCCCTTGTTTATGAACGGGCGCGCAATCTACGAGTTTATGATGACTGAAGCGCCGGCAAGCGTTATGGCGCTGCTGGAGCAGGAAGAGATGACGCTGGACGATGTCGATGCGTTTGTCTTTCACCAGGCGAGCCGTTTTATGCTGGAAAGCCTAGCTAAGTCTCTGAAGCTTCAGCCGGAAAGACTCGTTGTTGAGATGTCGGATGTCGGCAATACAACTTCATCAAGTATTCCAATCGCACTCAAGCGCCGGATCATAGATGCTGCGCCGACCCCACCACGAGTTCTGCTCTCGGGCTTTGGGGTTGGGTTATCTTGGGCAAGCGTGCTTCTTTCCGCGCAAAGCCATGGAGTCGAAGTTACCAATGTCTGAAACACTAGAAGTCGCAATCCTCAAGAGCCTGCGAACCGGCGTTGCAGAGTTCGCGACGAAGGATGTCCCGACGGAGGACGGCGCTCTTATGGAGAGCGATTTGGTGAAAGACCTCGGCTGCGACAGCCTCGACTTAATCAGCCTCTTCTTTGCACTCGAAGCTGAGCACGGCGTGAAGATACCGGAGGAGGATATAGACGAGGCTCAGTTGACCAATGTTGGAAGGCTAGTTGAGTACATCGCTAGTAAGAAGTGAATCGTTCCCTGGGGTGCTCGCACCTTAGAAGGGCCATGGCGCATCCGCTGATAGTCCTGCGATCGCCGCGAGCTCAAATCTCGGCCTTATCGATCATGTGTTGCTGCTAAGACCGAAAAGGGATCTTGCATGAAACACTGTGCCACACGGCGTTAGGGAGCGATAATCGTTAGCCGACGTATGGCGTAGGCCTTTCACTCAATCTCTCGTAATAATGGGTTCCATTAACGAGGTGAGGCTGATCATTAGAACTGTTCTCTAGCCATTCAAAAAAGCATTTCCTGACGAGGCAAGAGATGACCAAACCGCAGCACCTAAAGCGTGGCGAAGAGATGCTCGCTTGGGCTAAGGAACTTTTTCCAATTCGGCGCAGTCTGACGGGCCCCGGCGTCCGTGACACGCTCGATTTCATTGGTGCTCTTCTCCCGGGTCTGCGTCGCCGCTCGGCCAAGACCGGTACGCGCGCTTTCGACTGGACGGTGCCTCGAGAGTGGCTCTTTCGCTCCGGTCGATTGGAGCACGAGGGTGGCGGGTTTGCGATCGATGCTGACGAGAACTTTCTTCATGTCGTTGGTTATTCGACTGGCGTTGATAAGCTAATCGACAAGACCGCGCTGGAGCCGCATTTACACTCTCTCGTCAACCAACCGGATGTCATTCCCTATGTTACGACCTATTACAAAGAGAATTGGGGGTTTTGTCTTAAACACAGCGATCGGCTCGTTATGCCGGAAGGTCAGTATCACGCGTATATCGATGCTGACTTAGTTGACGGTAACTTGGATTTTGCTGACCTCGTTCTTCCTGGAAAAAGTGATCGCGAGATACTTTTCTCGACATACGTTTGTCACCCCAATCTTGCGAACAATGAGTTGTCCGGGCCTGTATTGGCAATTGCTTTGGCGCAAGAACTCGCACGGCGTCCCAACCGTCGCTACACATATCGTTTCGTTTTTGTGCCAGAGACGATCGGTTCGCTGGTCTATCTCTCGGAAGAAATTGAACATTTACAGGCGAAGGTCGATGCAGGGTTTGTACTATCTTGCGACGGTGATGAGCGCGCTTTCGGCCATGATGAGAGCCCCAGCGCTACGACTCTCGCCGATCGCGCGCTGAAAGCGGCCCTGATCGGTCGGACGAATGTTTTGACCTTTGATTTTTTGGAACGAGGCTCGGACGAGCGGCAATACTGCGCTCCGGGCGTTAGACTTCCGGTTTGTGGCTTCTGCCGTTCGAAGTATGGCGAATATGACGAGTACCATACGAGCGCCGACGACTTTTCAGTCGTGACCGCACAGGGATTGGCAGGCGCTTACGAAGTAATGGTGAGCGTTGTTGACGCGTTGGAAGCGAACGATCGATATCGAACTAAGGTGCTTGGAGAGCCGCAGCTCGGTAAGCGAGGCCTGTACGCAACGACCAGCGCAAAAGGATCTGCGCAGGCGTTCCGAACTCGATTGAACGTTCTCGCCTTCGCAGATGGCTCGCTCGACCTGTTCGACCTTTCTCTGCGGCTAGGTAGCCCGTTGGCGGATGTGGTGGCGGAAGTAGCACTTTTGCGAGAGCACGAGTTATTAGCTTCCGCGGGTCGAGAGCACCCTTTCGCAGACTGACTCAGCATCGACCCCATGGAATTGCAAGACCTCGTGAGGTTGCCCACAGGCTGGGAGGCCTTCAATGCCCAAGACATGCAAAGCGTTGCCCGCCGCACGTTCCGGGGCCGATGCAAGCGTTTGAGCGACGCGGTCGCCCAACCCGCCGATTGGGCTATGATCCTCTAAGACGAAGACGGGACCTTCACCGATTGCATCAAATAGCCAATCGGCATCGATACGATTTAACCAAGGCATGCTCACCACGCGCGCAGACACGCCATGTTCGCTTAGTGCGGCGCGCGCCTTCAGCGCTTCATTCAAGAGAACCGGGCCATAAGAGAGGATCGTTAGATCGTTTCCGTCGGCGAGTTGAACCCCGCATCCGACCGGCGACAAACCGCTGGGAGAAGTCTCGAGATCGGTTGGAGGCGGGATAATCAGGCTTCGAATGTAGACGCTTTCCTCAGAACTCTCGACCGCCCACCTGATCAGTGCGCGGGCTTCGGCCGCCGAGCCGGGCTGGACGACCACCGTTTTGTCAAGTTGAGCCATCAATGCGATGTCGCGGGTGCTTTGATGTGAGTAACCGGCAGCGGCGGGCAAGACACCAGCGTACTGGCCGATATAGATCACCTTCCGACCTTCGCAGGTGTTGTTGTATATTTGCTCGTTTGCGCGCGCGCAAAGGAAACTCGCGAAGCTGCCGCAAACCGGGGTGAAGCCTTGGCCGGCCAGAGCGCCAGCGGTGCTCACCATGTCTTGCTCCGCAATGCCGCTTTCAAAAAAGCGCCTCGGCTGGAGGTTCTCGAAATCCCTTAACCCGCAGTCGTCAGCAAGATCGGCGTCTAGAACGAGCAATTCTGATCTCGTCTCCGCGAGAGCGACTAACTCTTCTCCTATTGCTTTGGCGATTGTAAGGGGCGGGGCGCCTTTACCGTCCGCGGACGGCGTCAGCTTAGACGGTTTGCCCGGAGCAGCTGAGGAGAGTTCAGGCGGTTCCACCGAAAGTCCTTCGTGTTCGGTTCTTACACGCTGAACAAGTTCGTCGATGGCGCGCTCGTAATCTTCGTCTTTGGGCGCCCCTGAGTGCCAAGCGTACACCATCGTCGGATCGCCATCATCCGGCGCCGCTTCCATAAACGAGACGCCGCGACCTTTGACGGTGTCGGCGATCAGGATTTGCGGCCCGCTGTGGTCGGCTTCCATGGCTTCGAACCCCGCTGTAAGCGCGTCGAAATCATGGCCGTCGGCCCGCCTTACCGTCCATCCAAAAGCGCTGAGTTTGGCCTCGATGTCTCCGAGGTCGTTTATGCAACGGACGTACTTATCAGACTGGATCTTGTTGTAGTCGACAACAACCTTCACTTGAGAAAGACCGTCATTTGCGATTGAGCGAAGAGCTTCATAGTTTTGCCCCTCTTGCAGCTCGCCGTCGCCCAGCATCACAAAAACACGGCCGTCGTGAGCTCGCAGGTTGCGGGCGAGTGCAATACCGCGTGCCTTGGACAAGCCCATTCCGAGCGAACCGGTGCTTGCGACGACGCCGGGCGTCCCGACTTCAGGATGCCCCGGCAACCCGCCCAGACGACGTAAATCTAGCACGTTTTCAATCGACAAGATTCCTACCGCGGCCATGCACGCATATTGTCCAGGCGCATC
Organism: uncultured Neomegalonema sp.; assembly: GCA_937911325.1. Taxonomy (GTDB): domain Bacteria; phylum Pseudomonadota; class Alphaproteobacteria; order Rhodobacterales; family Rhodobacteraceae; genus CALDSD01. The sequence goes on along the minus strand of CALDSD010000052.1, from coordinate 3,722 downwards.
GTGGCCTTTGGACGAGAAGAAGACGTCCCCTTCCTTTAGTCGTTGTTCGTAGAGCAGCGTGAAGATATCGATTGAGCTGAAACTTGAGCCGATATGTCCGGAGCCCGCACGCTTGATCGCTGTTAGCGCATTCAAGCGGTTCATGGTCGCGAGAGCAGATAACCGATCCGTTAGAAGAGCGTTGCCGTTGCGAGCCGGTGTGAAAGCTTTTGGGTCGATAAAACTGAGGTTCATACGGTATCGGTTCCTTGCTGATCGCGACGACGGGCCGCGATTTGTCTGCAGAGGCATATGTCAAACTCGAATCTCAACTCCTACTACGTCGGCCACGTTCCTGAGAGCAACCCGCGATCCTCCTGGGCATTGTGTCCTCTCGCAGCTCCGGGCTATCGGCGAGGACTACTCAGTTCCGCGCGCAGCGCGCCGCAAATGGGCACGCGAGAGAAGTTTCCATCTAGCTGTCGCGCTAAGCTGGTTGACCGGCTAAGTCTCTTTGCAATTTAAGAAGCTGCGGTTTTCCGAGACGGCAAAAGGTATCCGATGCTCATCCAAGGTGCTTGACGGAACCGAATTGTTTACGCAGCTATTCGCCATATCACGTGTATGGCTGACCCGACGTCGGGATCCTAAAGTTCAATAGAATGGCGAAATAGCAAGATGGCTAAACAGCCTGCAGTTTTATCCAATTCTTTCGACTGGGATCGACGCCTTTTCAGTGTCATATCGCGTTTGGCGAGGGAGACAGGGTCGGCGCATCTGGGTTCTTACCTAGCGGCTTTTGCGCTAACTGCGATCGTCGCTGGCACGACCGCCGCAATGGCTTTCCTGCTTGAAGATGTCGTGAACGAGATATTCGTAGAGCGAGATCTGTCAGCGATTTTTTTGTTGGCCGGTGTCGTGTTCGGGATTTTCGTGGTCCGAGGATTTGCCTCGTTCGGTTATGGCGTGATCTTAAGTCGCGTCGCAAACGCGATCGTACTGGAAGTGAAAGTACGATGCTACAAGCACCTCATGTCCAAAGAGCCGAGCTTCTTCGCAAGAAGCAGCTCCGGAGAGCTCATGACCTTGATCAACGCTGGATCGAAGGGTGCAAGCGGTTTGTTGAACACGATCGCTGTTGGCATGGGGCGCGACTTTCTCACAGTTATTGCGCTGATCGGGGTTTTGCTGGTGCAGGATACCGAACTGGCCCTAGGCGTTATCGTCGCTGTTCCAATTTTCGCTCTGATCGTCTCGCAGGCGACCAAACGCCTTAGGACCTTGAGTCGAAAAACTCTGCAGTTGAGCGCAGCATTAAACAACCGCATTCGAGCCAGCATACAGGGCGTTCGTGTCGCCAAGGCCTTCGGGATCGAAGCTGAGCTCGAGAAGGCTATGCAGCGAAACGCTGCGGACGTTCGATCGGTTGCAAACAAGCAAGCCATTGTCTCGAACAGAGTCACGCCGTTCACAGAGATTGTTGGGGGCACCGCTGTTGCTGGTTGTATCGCTTTCGGAGGCTGGCGGCTGTCGGGAACCGACGAGCCGCCTGGCGCGCTGATCTCATTTATAGTCGCAGCTCTAATGGTCTACGATCCAGCGCGCCGGGTGAGCCAAGCTCGCGCCAGCATCGAAAAGCACCTTGTCGGCGATAGGATAAAGTAAGACATACAGGATACTCAAAAGGCTGATGAAGATCACAAGGCCACCCGACCGCTTGAAGTTCAATCGGGAGAGGTGCGTTTCGAGGACGTCGTCTTTGAATATGACGAAGACCATCCGGCCTTGCATGGCGTATCTTTCACGGCCGAAGCTGGGAAGATGACTGCAGTCGTGGGACCCTCGGGGGCAGGCAAGTCAACGATCGCCAGCCTTTTGCTGCGGTTTTGGCGGGTGCAAGGAGGGAACATACTGATCGATGGAACCGACATCTCGGATGTAAGGATCGAAATGTTGCGCGAAGCGATCTCCTACGTTGGTCAGGAGCCATTCCTGTTCGACGGAACAATTCGCGAGAACATACTGGTCGGACGCAGAGCTGCCTCGTCCGAGGAGGTCATCGAAGCGGCGACGGCGGCCGGCGCGCACGAGTTTATCAGCGCATTGCCGGATGGTTACGACTCCTTGGTTGGTGAACTCGGCTCGAACCTTTCAGGCGGACAAAGACAACGGATTGCGATTGCCCGCGCATTTGTGCGTGACAGTAAGTTATTGATCCTGGATGAGCCGACGTCGGCGCTTGACACCGAGACAGAGCGTCGGATTCAGATGTCTCTGCAGAACCTCATGCGAGGGCGAACGACAATAATGATTGCACACCGCCTCAGTACAATCCGCGACGCTGATCGGATCGTGGTGCTGGAGGCGGGCCGTGTTGTAGAGACTGGCACTCACGCAGCCTTGATCTCAGCTGGAAACGCTTACGCCCGTTTGTACGGTAATGGCGCAACTGATCGTGCTGAATACGCTCAGATTGCCGCGACCAGCTAGGTTTCGCTGCTTGTCGATCGGTGCGCTCTCATGACCAGAAACATCGGTTGCACCGTGCATTGGAATCGCGTTTATCGGTCTCGCTGAGTGCGCAGAGAAACTTTTGCAGGGGATGGGAATGAGCAGTGTTGAGCGATCGTTCAAGGTTCTTTCTCACTCGATCGATGATGGGCCGAAGTGTTTCACAATCTCCGAGATCGGCAATAATCATCAAGGCGATCTAGATTTGGCGATCAAGATGGTTGATGCCGCAAAGGCGGCTGGTGCTGACTGTGCAAAATTTCAGAAAAGAAATAATCGCGTTCTCTTCACTTCAGAAATGTATCATCGCCCCTACGATAGTGAAAACAGCTTTGCTGATACTTATGGCGCTCATCGCGAAGTCGTCGAGTTAGACATGGCTCAATTTCACGATTTGAAACAATACTGCGATGAGGTTGGCGTCATTTTCTCTGCGACGCCGTTCGAAGAAGCGAGTGCAGATGACCTCGAAAGCATCGACACGCCGCTCTACAAAATCGCGTCGGCCGATTTGAACAACACGCCTTTGCTCCGTCACGTCGCTGGCTTTGGCAAGCCAATCATCATCTCTACGGGCTATGCGACGATTGAGGATGTTGACCGCGCGGTCGAGGTGCTGGGCCCTGTGTGCGAGAACTTTGCTATTCTCCAATGCACGGCATCTTATCCGTGCGACACCCAGTTTCTTAACCTGCGCGTCATCGAAACGCTGCGCAATCGTTATCCTGATCGCGTTGTCGGATACTCTGGGCACGATGCTGGCACGGCGTTACCGCTGGTCGCTTATATGCTTGGCGCTCGCATTATCGAGAAGCACATGACCCTCAGCCGAACGATGAAGGGCACGGACCACGTCTTTTCGCTGACGCCTGACGCAATGAGAAGAATGGTCCGTGATATTGAGCGTGTACCATCTGCATTAGGTGATGGCGTCAAGCAGCTCTACGACGTTGAGGTTCCGCCCATGCGCAAGATGCAAAAGCGGCTGGTGGCGGCGCGTCAACTGGAGGCAGACACGGTTCTTTCGAGAGCCGACCTGATCGTGCGTGTTCCTGCCGATAACGGTCCCGGCACGTTGCCGCCATATGCGATCGATAGTGTTGTTGGAAGCAGGCTAACCCGATCTCTCGCACCGGAAGAACCTTTGCGCGAAGGTGATGTGAGTGGTCGGACTTAGAGCTTCGATTTGTTTGCGTCTGCGCCCCCTCCAACAGCTTCTACGCTGCGAACGC
>CALDSD010000051.1 GCA_937911325.1 uncultured Neomegalonema sp. | reverse complement strand
CCGGCGGTTCGCCATTTCTGCCCGGCCGCAGATCTTTGACCTGCATATGGCACGTGTCCGCCGGTGTTGGCGGCCCACCGTCTACCTCCACCAGGCACATGCGGCAGTTGCCGGCGATAGACAGGCGCTCATGATAGCAAAAGCGCGGGATCTCGATACCGACCTGTTCACACGCCTGGATGAGCGCGAGATCCGGATCGACGTCGACTTCCTGACCGTCGATGATGATAGTGCGCAGCTCGCTCATTCTTCCGTTCCGTTCCGGATCAGTCGCGACGCTTCATACGCCGCGAAAAGCGTCAACGCCAGTGTGCCCTGCTGTCTCATCTCCGCGGCCTCCTCACGCGCACCTCTGGCTTCGCCAAGCCTGAATGTTCTGCAAGTTTTCCCACCCGAAGGCATAGGCCGACGAGCCGTGTGTTCTGAGGTATTCCAAACGGTCCCGAGCTTCTTGCAGCGTCGGGCGGTGACCCTCGGGGATCCACCACATGACGAAGTGAGCCTCCGTCATCGGGGTGAACCACTCCGCCTTGCGATTGTAAAACTGTTTGTGGACGGTGTTCCAAACAAAGCCCTCAAGCGCCTCCGCGCTCTCCCAGACCGAGAGATTGACAGCCATTGTGTCGTCGCCGGGGAGCGTGAGGTCCGTCGCGCCGGTTTGCGGGCTCGCGCCGATCAGGCGCCAGACGAAACCAGGTGATCGCTCCGCAATCGCGTTCACCCGCTCCAGATTGTCCATGAAACCCTTTAACTTCGGGTCTTCCGGGCTAGCGACGAGGCGGCCGACATTGAGCTGCGCGAGATGCAATCCCGAGCGTGAGGCTTTCACGGCCGCGTCTTCGTGCGCATCCATCATGAGCCGGCGGTCCCTTTAGACGTTGTCTTTAGCCCATTGCCAGTCGAAGGCGTCCGGCCCAGGCCCATATTTAGTCATACTTTGCAACCTTTCTAAGCCTTCCGCAACGTTGGGCCGCGCTTCCGCGGCTACCGGCCACATCACAAACCGCGGCATGTCGCTGCTGTGCAGCAATTCGCCGCCGCACTTCACGTAGGCTGCGGGCAACGTGTTCGTCACAAAGTGGCGCAGATCAGCGACGCCCCGCCATGCCGATAGCGCGTCCAAATGGTCCGTCCGGCGAAAGCTGCGCACGCTCCATCTCGTCTTCCGGCGCCATCCAAATGAAGCCGCGACTTGGTGTGGCGATCGCATTGACGGCGGCCAAGCCGTTCACGACATCGGCGACGCGTGGATCATCCCAGTCGTGGCGCGGCCACCCCGGATTGAATTCAGCGATGGGCCCGGTCATGTCGGCGTCAGGCCCGGACGGCGGGAACTCAACAACGGAACAGGCAGGACGCGACAGCCGGCGACAGCAGCGCCCAAGGTCGCCCTCCTCGCCGCCCGAACGCTCATCAACGCCAATCACCACTCGCACGTGTCGTCAAACGCGTCACCGCCGCGCTACTCCGCCGCGACCGCCGAAACCCGCCCTGTTTTCCTGACCTTGATCCGATCCTCGATCTCATCGCGGAAATGCCGGATCAGGCCTTGGATCGGCCATGCGGCCGCATCGCCAAGCGCGCAGATCGTGTGCCCCTCGACCTGCTTGGTGACATCGAGCAAATGATCGATTTCTTCGATCTCCGCATCGCCCGTCACCATCCGCTCCAGCACGCGCATCATCCAGCCCGTCCCTTCGCGGCACGGCGTGCACTGGCCGCAGCTCTCATGCTTGTAGAACTTCGCCAAACGCCAGATCGCTTTGACCATGTCCGTCGATTGATCCATCACGATCACGGCAGCGGTGCCGAGGCCCGACCGTTGTTCACGCAGATAATCAAAATCGAGGATGGTCTCGTCACATGTCGACTTCGGCAAGCACGGCACCGAAGAACCGCCAGGAATGACCGCTTTGAGATTGTCCCAGCCGCCGCGCACGCCGCCACAGTGCCGGTCGATCAGTTCCCGCAACGAGATCGACATCGCTTCTTCGACGACGCAGGGCCGCTCGACATGGCCCGAGATCGCGAAGATCTTCGTGCCGGCGTTGTTCTCGCGACCAAAGGACTTGAACCAGTCGGACCCGCGCCGAAGGATCGTCGGGGCCACGGCGATCGACTCGACGTTGTTCACGGTCGTCGGGCAGCCATAAAGTCCCACGCCGGCCGGAAACGGCGGCTTCAGACGCGGCATGCCCTTCTTGCCCTCAAGGCTTTCGATCAGGGCCGTTTCTTCGCCGCAGATATACGCGCCCGCGCCATGGGTCAGATACAGATCGAAGTCCCAACCGGACCCGGCTGCGTTCTTTCCGAGCAGCCCTGCGTCGTAGCACTCGTCGATGGCGACCTGCAGCGCCTCACGTTCGCGAATGTACTCGCCGCGAATGTAGATGTAGCAGGCGTTCGCCCGCATCGCGAAGCTGGAGACCAGGCAGCCCTCGATCAAAGTGTGGGGGTCATGCCGCATGATCTCGCGGTCTTTGCAGGTTCCAGGCTCGGACTCGTCGGCGTTCACAACCAGATAGTGCGGACGGTCCTTCACCTCCTTGGGCATGAACGACCATTTGAGCCCGGTTGGAAACCCCGCCCCGCCACGCCCACGCAGGCCAGAGTCCTTGATCTCGTCGACAATCGCGTCATGGCCGCGCTTGATCAGGTCCGCGGTGCCGTCCCAAAGGCCGCGCGCCTTGGCGCCGGCGAGAGATCTATCATACTGGCCGTAGAGGTTCCGGAAGATCCGGTCGCTATCTTGCAGCATTGTTGCGTCCCGGCGTGGTCGGCCGGCCCCTTATTGCGCGCTCTTCAGCGCATTTGCCGGAAAGAATCGAACGTGTCGTTTCGGGTTTCCTTGCGCTCCCTGGCGACGGAGCGATGCGTGATCCAACCGGCCGCAAAACCGATCAAGCCTGCGGCGAGGACGCCGAGCGTCACAACCAGATTGATCGTGGTGTAGGTCCACATCGTGAGTGTCCTCCTCGCGCTAACCGCGCTTTTCAAATCCAGGCGCGCCGCCAGAGATCGCGCGCGGCGCCTCGGCAGCGCCGGAGGCCAGCTCGACGCTGGCGTTCGCCGCATGTTTCTTCTCACCCTCGGTCAAGGATGTCAGCCCGCCGAGCGGCTCGGAGGCGAACCGCCCATTCTGTGGGCCTGGGGTCGGCTGCTCCCCTCGCGCCAGCGCCTCGAGCAAGGCCTCAAAGCTCTCGGGCGTGAGATCCTCGAAATAATCGGATCCGATCTGGATCATCGGCGCATTTGAGCAGGCGCCGAGGCATTCGACCTCCTCCCACGAGAACTTGCCGTCGGGCGACAATTCAAAGGGTTTCGTGTTGATCTTGCGCTTCGCGACCTCGACCAGCGCCTCTGAACCGCACAACATGCACGGCGTCGTTCCGCACAGCTCGATATGCGCGACTGATCCCACGGGGCTCAGCTTGAACATGAAATAGAAGGTCGCGACCTCCAGCGCCCGGATGAAGGGCATGTCGAGCATTTTGGCGACTTCTTCAATCGCGGGGCGCGACAGCCAGCCTTCCTGCTCTTGTGCGCGCCAGAGCAGCGGGATCACGGCCGACGCCTGTCTCCCCTCGGGAAATTTGCCAATCTGACCCTGCGCCCAGGCGAGGTTGTCGGGCGAGAAGGTAAAGCTTTCAGGCTGTCTCTGCGCCAGGCGGCGAGTGCTCATGATCGACCTCTGATCCCAATCTGCCGTGCGAGATACGCGATTGCGTTGCAACTAGCTATCATCAAATCACCTTTGATCCTCACGCGTCCTGACGGCAAGACGCTATGAGTTCCTGAGCCTCCGCGTCGATGCGTCTCAGCCATTCTGCGAAATCCGCGGCCGTCATCGGCTGACCGTACGCGATCATTTCTTCTTTCATGATGCGATCAAAGTAGGCGATCCGCGGCCGGATCTCCTCTGGCATCACAATGACAAACGCGCTCGCCGCGCGGACCCACTTTGCGACGATGTCCATGTGCCGCGCCTCCAGCAGCTCGGGCGACGCGCTTCCGGGAAAGAAGTAAACGGCTGGGAAATACGCCGCATCCGGTTGTTTGTTGTCCAGAACCACCGCCCGCCGCTCGTCCGAAGCCATGGAGACGACCGGGTCGAGCGCAGTGAGCAGCTCCGCACAGACTTTCAGCCGCTTGGCGATCACCATCTTGTCAGCCAGCTCGCCCCGGGTGTCGTAGATAACGTACGCCTGTACAGCGGCCGCCAATCCGGCAAGCCCTGTGAAGAACAGCGCGAAGACTTCTATGACCGTGAGACGCTTCACGAATTGCCGACCGTCCAGAGTTTGTTACGTTTTCGAGAGTCGACCCCGCAACTCTCCGCAACCTATTTACCGGTCGATCTCGCCAAACACCACATCTAGCGACCCCAACACAGCCGAGACATCCGCGAGCATGTGCCCTTTGCACAAGTAATCCATGGCCTGCAGATGCGGGTATCCGGGCGCCCGCAATTTCGCGCGATAGGGTTTATTGGTGCCGTCCGCCACCAGATAAACGCCGAACTCGCCCTTTGGCGCCTCGACCGCGGCGTAGACCTCGCCAGCCGGCACATGAAAGCCCTCGGTGTAGAGCTTGAAGTGATGGATCAGCGCTTCCATCGAGGTTTTCATTTCGGCCCGCCGCGGCGGAGAGATCTTGCCGTCGGCGCTCATCACCGGTTCGCCGCGATTGGCGCCGAGTTTCTCGAGCGCCTGGCGCATGATCTTCAGGCTCTCGCGCATTTCCTCCATTCGACAAAGATACCGGTCGTAGCAATCGCCGTTCTTGCCGATCGGAATCTGAAAATCGAACTCGTCATAACACTCGTATGGCTGCGCGCGCCGCAGATCCCAGGCCCAGCCGGAGCCGCGCACCATCACGCCGGAGAACCCCCATTCCTGCGCCTCTTTCAGCGTCACCGTCGCGATGTCGACATTTCGCTGTTTGAAGATGCGGTTCTCGGTCAGAAGACCTTCGATGTCGTCGAGAACTTCCGGGAACGTCTCCGTCCACGCCATCATGTCGTCGCACAGATCCTGCGGCAGATCCTGATGCACGCCGCCGGGCCGGAAATACGCCGCGTGCAGCCGCGCGCCACAGGCGCGCTCATAAAAGACCATGAGCTTTTCGCGCTCTTCAAAGCCCCAAAGCGGCGGCGTCAGCGCGCCGACGTCCATCGCCTGCGTCGTGACGTTCAACAGGTGGTTGAGGATGCGGCCGATCTCACAGAACAAGACCCGGATCAGCTGCCCGCGATACGGCACCGTGGTGTCTGTCAGCTTCTCGATCGCCAAGCACCAGGCATGCTCCTGGTTCATTGGAGCGACGTAATCGAGCCGATCAAAATAGGGCAAGTTCTGCAGATATGTGCGGCTCTCCATCAGCTTCTCGGTGCCGCGGTGCAGCAAGCCGATATGCGGATCGCAGCGCTCGACGATCTCGCCGTCAAGCTCCAGCACCATGCGCAGCACGCCATGTGCCGCCGGGTGCTGGGGCCCGAAGTTGATGTTGAAGTTCCGGATGCGCTGTTCGCCGGGCAAAGCGGCGTCCGCGCGCAGTTCCGATCCGTGTCCGCCGTCCATCACTGTCTCCTCACCCCTCCAGCGCCGGACCATCCGCGGTCCGGAACAGCTTCGTGATCAGGCGCCATTCACCACCGGCGCGGAAAAAGCCCAGATAATCCTCGAACCGCCGCGGCGGCACGTCGATCCACAGTTTCACATGCGCGATCGCGTCGCCTGAGACATCGATCGACAGGATCTCGTAGGACGGCTCGCCGGCAAAAGGGTCGCGCGAGCTGACGCGTTCAAGATAGGCCGCCTTGTCCCAGAAAACCGGCGCTCCCGACCCCGACAACGCCGTCATAAGGAAGTTCTCGTGGCACATCCGTTCGAAGACGTCAGGCTTCGAACGGTGGATCGCTTCGCAATAGGCGACCGCAAGCGACCGAACCGCCTCGAGGTCTGTGGTCGGCTGGCCGTCCATCACGCCTTCTCCGTCTTCTCGTCGCCGGGCAGAACATACTCGGCGCCTTCCCACGGGCTCATGAAGTCGAACTGGCGATAGTCCTGCACCAGCTTGACCGGTTCGTAGACCACCCGCTTGGCGGCTTCGTCGTACCTGACCTCGACATACCCGGTCGTCGGAAAATCTTTCCTTAGCGGATACCCTCGGAAACCGTAGTCGGTGAGAATGCGGCGCAGATCGGGATGGCCCGTAAAGATGACGCCATACATGTCGAAAGCTTCGCGCTCGAACCAATTCGCGCAGGGATGAATGTCGACGATGCTCGGGATCGTCTGATCTTCGCGCAGCGCGCATTTCAAGCGAATGCGCTGGTTCTGAGGGATCGACAGAAAATGGTAGACCACCTCAAACCGCTTCTCGCGCTCGGGATAATCCACGCCGCAGATATCGACGAGCGTCGTGAACTGGCAGGCTGGATGGTCGCGCAAGTGCTTTACGGTTTCCGCGACGCGCTCAGGCGCGACCGTGATCGTCAGCTCCCCGAAAGCGACGCCCTCGGAGTAAACCGCATCCGGCAACTGCGCTTCGATGACTTCGCCCAGATCGCTCAGGGCGCCGCTATCCGACATGGTGTCTTCCTCTACCGTTCGATCGTGCCGGTGCGGCGGATCTTCCGCTGAAGCTGAAGGATCCCGTAGACGAGAGCCTCGGCGGTCGGAGGACAGCCGGGCACGTAAATGTCCACGGGCACGATCCGATCACAACCGCGGACCACCGAGTAGCTGTAGTGGTAATAGCCCCCGCCGTTCGCGCATGAACCCATCGAGATCACGTAACGCGGCTCGGGCATCTGATCGTAAACCTTGCGTAACGCCGGCGCCATTTTGTTCGTCAGCGTGCCGGCGACGATCATCACGTCCGACTGCCGCGGGCTGGCGCGCGGCGCGAAGCCGAACCGCTCAAGATCGTAGCGCGGCATCGACGCCTGCATCATCTCGACCGCGCAGCACGCAAGACCAAACGTCATCCACATCAGCGATCCGGTGCGCGCCCAGTTGATCAGGTCTTCCGACGTGGTCAGCAAGAAACCCTTGTCGGCCAGCGCGTCCGAAAACTCGCGAGCGCCCGCCTCCTTGTCGCCACCGGCCTGAAACGCCAGCGCCGGCGACACATTGGGGTTCGCCGTCACTCCCATTCCAGAGCTCCTTTCCGCCATTCGTAGATAAACCCGATCGTCAACACGCCCAGAAAGACCATCATCGACCAGTAGCCAAAGTCGCCGATCTCCGCGAAGGACACCGCCCACGGAAAGAGAAACGCCACCTCCAGGTCGAAAATGATGAACAGGATCGACACCAGATAAAAGCGGACGTCGAACTTCATCCGCGCGTCGTCAAAGGCGTTGAATCCGCACTCATAGGCGGAGTTTTTCTCTGGGTCGGGACGGCTGACGGCAAGGACCGCCGCCGCGATCAGGAACACCAGTCCCAGGCCGATGGCCAAGCCCAAGAAAATGAGGATGGGCAGGTACTCGCGTAAAAGCTCGTCCACCTCGGAACTCCGTTGCAACTCGATATCTTTGTAGAGTGGTGTACCATGCCGGAGAATGTGGTCAATCAGCGCGCTAAGCCTTCTGCTGAGGCGTAGGGTCACAAGCCGGCCTGACGCCGGGCCGGCGCGCACGAACACTCATTCTGTTTCGACGAGGTTTTGGTTTTGCTGAGGTGGCGCGGTTGACGGGGCTCGAACCCGCGACCTCCGGCGTGACAGGCCGGCACTCTAACCAACTGAGCTACAACCGCGCATCGACGCGTCCGGCGTCGAGACAGCGGAGATAGCGAGCGCGATTTCGGGCGTCAAGCCTAAACCGAGACGGCGCGCCTCACGCACCGCATGACCACGGCCGCGGCGCTTGCCGTCAGTGTTTGCGAGACGCATGCGAGAGGCGAATTGACAACACCTGTCAGGTTCCGACTTTACGTCGGCCCCAAGACGCCCCAACTGTAAGATCTGTCTCTTTTTCGTGACATTCGGGTCCTGTAGACCGACTCCGTTTCAAAAGAGGTCGCTCTTATGCCGACGCACGCAGCTTTCGCCCTGGTTCTGGCGCTCGCAGTTCTCGCGAGCGAGCCCGCGAAAGCCTGCGACAGGAATCAGTTTGTCATCAAGTATGATGTCGGAAGCGCGCAGATTTCGCAAAAGGATAAAGTTCGACTGAAGAAATTCGCGCGTACGGCGAAACATCGGACGCAGGTGTGTCTCTTTGGCCAGGCAGATGCGCAAGGCGATCCGGAGTTCAATCGACTGCTCGCGGCGGAGCGGGTGAATGGCGTGAGAGACTACCTCTTGGCTCACGGGATCGAGGAAGAGAGCTTCAGCATCGGCGCGCAAGGCGAGTCTTTCACGCTGTGGGGGCTTTTGAGCGCGGACAATGCGCGCGAGCGCAGCGTCACCGTCAGCCACGATTAGCCCGCACGCCGTCAGACCATGATGCGCGAAACATGCGGAGGCTGGCGCAACGACGCGCTCAGCGCTGGATCGCAGATCGACGGTTAGTCCGCGCCAGACGTCTAAACATCGTCGAGCCAAACATTCTGAAACTGGTGGTACAGCGTCGGGTGGGTCTGATGCCCGTTCACTCTGGAGGCATGGGCCTTGAAGACCTTGCGCCAAAACGGCTGCGGGATGATGGCGTCCTCTTGCAGCATGGTCTGACAGACCTCGACTTTCTTCCGGCGCTCATCGACATCGAGCTCGGCTTCCGCCGCGTCCAGCGCCCGATCGAACTCTGGATTGTCGTAGGCGCATTCGTTCCAGGGCACGCCCGCCCGATACGCCAGCGACAAGACCATCGTGCCGAGCGGTCGGTGCGTCCAGGCCGTGAAGCCCCAGGGAGCGCTGTCCCAGACTTCCCAATACGCGCTCGACGGCATTGTTTGCACATTTACGGTGATGCCGGCCGGCGCGCATTGCTCCTTGAAGGCCAGACAGGCTGCGGTCATCCACGGGCCGTCCGTGTCGCCGACGGCCAGGTCGAGGGTCACGCCGTCGGGATAGCCGGCCTGAATCAAAAGCCGCTTTGAAAGCTCGATGTCGCGCCGCAAGCGCGGCAAGATCGCGTATTCGGGGTGAATGGGACAGACATGGTGGTTCTCAGCCACGACCCCATTGCCTTGGAACGCGGTGTCGAGGATCGCCTGATGATCCATGCACGCCGCCACCGCTTGGCGCAGCCTCTTGTTGTCAAACGGTTGTTCAGTCACCCGGAACCGCATCACCGCGGTTTGCGCCGTCGTCACCGGCGCCAGCTCCAACCCCTCTGCGCGCTCCACCGTTTCGACCGCTTCCACAGGAAGCCGCCACACCATGTCGACCTGCTTTGAAATCAAAGCCTCGACCGCAGCGCTGGTGTCGTCGCCGGTGTCGATGTACTCGATCCGATCGAGATAAAACGCGCCGCCCCACCAATCGCCCGTCTTGGCGAGGACCGCCCTCTCCCGCTCGACAAATTCCGTTAGCGCGCAGGGGCCGGTTCCAATCGGGTGCTTGGACAGATCCGCCTCGTAATCCTTTCCAAACCCCCGGTGCACGATCGCCGCGGGGTAGTTGTAGAAGTTCTCCGCCATAGCCAGCGTGGGTGAGCGCAGGTTCAGCTTGATCGTATAATCGTCGAGCACCTCCACCGCGTTCGCGATCCCGCGCTTTCCAAGAACCGGCGCGCCATTCGCGTCCTTGCGGCCCGTGTCGTATTCCTCAACCAGAGCAGCGAAGAGACCCAGGTTGGAGGATCCCACCTCCGGGTCGAGCCATCGCGCCATCGTGTGCGCGACGTCCTGAGAGGTGAAACGGTCGCCATTCGACCAGGTCACGCCCTGCCTGAGCTTGAACACCCACTGGGTGAGATCGTCGCTCGCCTCCCAGCTTTCTGCGAGATACGGCACCGTGATGTTGTCCGCTCGGGTTCTGGTCAGATGCTCGACGATGAAACGGGCGACGTTCGAGCGCTGCACCCACGGGAACGTCGCAGGATCGGACATCTCCTGGACGTCCATCGCGACCCGCAAGGTTCCACCGGGCTTCGGAGACGACGCGAGGGCGGGCGCAAAGGGCCGCGCGCCTTCAATCGAATCGGCCAGGCCGTACGCGATGCCCGTCGACACCCCCAACAGGCATGCTTGCCGCACAAAGTCGCGTCTCGTCACCCGTCCGGTGTCCAGCTGATCACACAATTCCGGCATGTAGGCGTGCGTTTCGACGCCCCAGACGCGCTCACTTTTCAGCAGGTATTTGCGTTTGTCTCGGCTCAGCACTTTATCGGACCGAAAAGTCATGCCGTGCCTCCGTCGAGCGACAGAAATTGCGAAAAGATCTAAAGCCACTTGGACCACCGCCCCCTCCGCAGGTCAAGCTGAAGCAGACCCCGAGCAGCCGGCGAGCCCGCCGAAAAACCCAATCCAAGCTGCGGACAGTCTTTGCGTTTGGAGGGGGCCTTCAAGGGGCGGTCTCGCGCGCTAAATCAACTTGGGTTGTCCGTTCAATCTAATATAAATTTTTCGTCATTTAAGGCTGTTGTTTTTTATTTTCTTTATAGATCCGCGCTGAGTAGGGTTTCGCCCGTTTTGCATCGACTGGGACTCGCGAGAAGACGAAAGCCCAAAGGGAGGGATGCGCAATGAAACAGTTCTCCGATCCGAACGGATTGGCGTTCACCGCGTCGACGGGTGAAAGCGCTGCGCTGTTCGCCAAGCTGACGAGCTCGTACATGGGTTTCCGTCGCACGACGGGCGAGGTGCTCGGGCAAATCCTCGACGCTGACCCCGACATGCCCATGGCGCGCTGCGCGAAAGGCTACTTCGCCAAATTGATGGGCAGCTCCAACCATTCAGCGCACGCGCTCGAGATCTCCCGCGACTTGGACGCCCACTTGCCGAAGGTCGGCGCAACGGATCGCGAGCGTCAGCACGCCGCCGCCCTGTCGGCCTGGACGCATGGCGATATGGAGAAAGCGACGGCGATCTGGGAGGAGATCCTTCTCGACGAGCCGATGGACGGACTGGCTCTGCGGCTGTCGCATTTTACGCATTTCTATTCCGGAGACGGGCGCCGGATGCGCGACGCCCTCGCCCGTATTCTTCCTCTCTGGTCGGAAGATCATCCCGACTACGGCTTTCTGCTCGGGATGTACGCCTTTGGCCTCGAAGAAAGCCGCGAGTACGCGAGAGCCGAGGAGTACGGACGAAAAGCCGTTGAATTGAATCCTGCCGACGCATGGTCGGTCCACTCGGTCGCACACGTGCTCGAAATGACGGGCCGCCAGGAAGAAGGCATCGACTGGGTGAAGGGTCTCGAAGCGGATTGGTCGACCGTGAACAATTTCCGCTTTCACTTGCATTGGCACCGCTGCCTCTACCACTTGGAGCGTGGCGAGTTCGACGAGGTCCTTGCGCTCTATGACGCGCAGATCGTCTCTGACATCTCGTCCGACTTCTATCTCGACATTTGCAACGCCTCCTCGCTGCTTTGGCGGTTGGAGATGTTCGGCGTTGATGTCGGCGACCGCTGGAGCGAGCTCGCGAGCGTCGCCCGCACCCATGTGGCGGACACCGATCTGATCTTCGTGTCGCTGCATTACCTGATGGCGTTGGTCGCGGCTGGCGATAAAGACGCGGCCGATGAAATGATCTCAAACATTCGCAACTGGTCGCAACTCAACGAGACCCAGGCCGGCATCTGCGCCCGCGTCGGGCTCACGCTGGCCGAAGGGCTGCGCGACGCGCGCGCGGGCGACCACGCCGGCGCAATGGCGAAGATCGGATCGGTTCGGTACTTGATGGACGAGATCGGCGGCAGCGCGGCCCAGCGCGACGTGTTCCACATGATCTTGCTCGACGCCACGGTCGCCAGCGGCAACGCGCTGAAGGCTCGATCGCTCTTCGCGGAACGCGTTGGCGAAAAGGTTCACTCCAGCTGGTCGTGGCACGGCTACAGCAATGCGCTCGCGGCATTGGGCGAAGACGCCGGCGCGCGGGCGGCGGCCGCGCGGGCGGCGGCGATCCGTTCGCTCACCTAGCTTTCTTGATCCTCAGTTAACCGGAGATCGCTTGATGGCGATGATCAGACACACTGGCGCGAGTTTGGCGTTCCAGCCGCGCATTCGCAAAGGCGCGTTCCATGAAGCGAGCTGGAGATACGGCTGCCGCCGGTTCTCGGTCTACAACCGCACGTATATTTCCAGCACGTTCTCGGACCCGCTCACAGAGTACTGGAAGGTGACGACCGACGTCGCGATCTGGCCGGTGATGGGTGAGCGGCAGGTCGAGATCACGGGTCCCGACGCCGCGGAGTTCGTTCAGTTCCTAACGCCTCGAAACATGGCGAAATGCGCGGTGAACCAGTGCAAATACGCGCTCATCACGGCGCAAGACGGCGGGATCGTCAGCGATCCAATCATTCTGAAGCTCGCCGAGGACCGCTTTTGGTTGTCGACGTCCGATTGCGATCTGGAGCTTTGGGCGAAGGGCGTCGCCGTCAATTCGCCAATGAACGTTTCGATCCGCGACGCCGAGGTGTCGGTCATCCAGGTTCAAGGTCCGAAATCGCCCCGTCTGATGGCGAACCTGTTCGGAGAGAACGTCCTCGATCTGAAATACTACTGGCTGACGCCCGCCGACTTTCAGGGCAGCGAGCTCAAGATCTCGCGCACCGGCTGGAGCGGCGAATTCGGATACGAAATCTACCTCGAGAACCCCGATCAGGGGGACGCGCTGTTCGATGCGCTGATGGAGGCCGGAGAAACTTCCGGCGTCGCGCCAGGAGCGGTCAACCACGTCCGGCGCATCGAATCCGGCATTCTGTCCTGGGGCATCGACATGACGATGGAGGAGACCCCTTACGACGTCGGGCTGGGCCGCCTCGTAGAACTCGATGGGACCCCAGACTTCATCGGGCGCGACGCGCTTACGCGGCTTGGCGAGCAGCCGCCGAAGAAACGACTGATAGGTCTTGAGGTCGCCGGCCCCCCTCTCTCTCCGAACGAGACCCCCTGGCCGCTGACCGTCGACGGAGCGACCGTTGGGAACATCACCAGCCTCGCCTACTCGCCGCGTCTGGACAAAAACATCGCGCTTGGCCTTGCGGCCGCGGAGCATGCCGAACTCGGCGCGTCGCTCGATGTGGAGACCTGGAGCGGGCCTCAGAAGGCGATGGTCGTGAAGACGCCTTTCCTGCCCAAACGCCAATCCGGCAGCGCGCGCGAGCGGTTCGCAAGCACTGCCGCCTGAGAGACGACACCGACAAGACGCGGCGGCGTTCCACAGGCGCTGACCGCTTAGCCCAGCAAGGAGCACGACAGTGGCCAAAGTAACCGCAATCAATCACATCGCCTTCGCCGTAAAGGACCTGCCTGCGGCGCTCGACAACGCCATCAACGTCTTGGGCGGCGAGATGATGATGGAGTTCGAATCCGTCGAGGATAAGTACCAAGGCGCCTGCGTGCGTTTCGGCGTCAGCATCATGAGCTTCATCTCGAGCGACGATCCGGACAGCTTCATCTCGAAGTATGTCGAGAAGCACGGCAACGGCATTCAGCATATCGGGCTCGAGATCGACGACATCGAGGAGTACGTCAAAGAACTCGAAGAAAAGGGCGTGAAGCTCGACAAGACCGAGATGGCGGACGAGGATTATCAGGAAGCTCTGGTCGGACCGAAGACCGGGAACGGCGTCGTGCTGCAGCTGACAGGTTGGAAGGCGGGACCGTTTGACGCCTCCTACGAAGGTTGCGAGCGGCTGTGCCAGAAATACTCGCAGAACCCCAAACTCAATCTGCTCGCCGGCAATCAGCTGCCGAAAGACTGAAACGTGCGGGGGCGGTCGGCATGAATACGCGTCACTATGGCGTTTGGCCCGAAGGCAAGCCGTTCAGCCTGCCGCCCTCCGAGCAATCCGTTTTCGCCAACTTGGTCGCGTCGGCCGAGCGAGACCCCGATCGGCCGGCCATTATCTACTACGGCGGAGTTCTCACGTTCGGAGAGCTCTTGCGGCAGGTCAATCAGGTCGCGGGGCATCTCGCGGCGACTGCCGGACTGAAGCCAGATGACCGCGTCGCGCTTTACATGCAGAACGCGCCGCAGTTCGTCATCGCCTACTACGCGATCCTTGCGGCAAACGCGGTGGTCGTTCCGATCAACCCGATGTGTCGAAGGGCCGAGCTTCAACACATCCTCCACGACTCGGGGGCGCGCGCGATCTGCTTCGGCGCCGAGCTGAGCGATGAAGTCGACGCCGTATGGGTCGCGTGTGGGCGCCCCGCCCTGATCAGCGCGCGATACCGTGACTACATCGACCCCGCCACCAACCTCATCCTGCCGGCCGTCCTGGAGCGCGATGTGACAGCGACGATCGGGACGCCGTGGGAGGACGTCTTGGCCGCGGATCTTCCGGCGCCAGAACACGCGCGGGGTCCGCATGACTGGTGCATGATCCCCTACAGCTCTGGAACGACTGGACAGCCGAAAGGGTGCCTGCATGCGCATCTGAACGTGAACACAACGATCCGCGTCTACCCGGACTGGGTCGACATGCGCCCAGGATCGCGGATCCTGGCGACGCTCCCCTTCTGCCATGTCACCGGCATGCAGCACTCGATGAACCTGCCGATCTACAACGGCTCGACCATGTATCTGCTGACGCGCTGGAACGCCCGGAACGCGGCCCAGCTGATCGAGCGGGAGCGGATCCAGCATTGGCGCTCTATCACAACCATGATGATCGACTTTCTGTCCTTGCCAGACGTCGACAAACTCGACGTCTCCTCTCTGGAAGGCGTCGGCGGCGGCGGCGCGCAGATGCCGGAGAGCATCGCCCGGCGCATGGTGGAGCTGATCGGGCTCGACTATGTCGAGGCGTACGGCCTGACCGAAACCTGCGCTCCGATCCACATCAATCCGCCAGCCGCGCCCAAGAAACAGTGTCTCGGCGTCCCGATTTTCGATGTCGACACGCGCATCGTCGATCAGGAGACTTTGGGCGAGCTTGGACCCAACCAGCAGGGCGAGATCGTCACCCACGCCCCACAGGTTTTCTTAGGGTACTGGAAGCGACCCGATGAAACCAAAGCGGCGTTTGTGGAGCTCGACGGCAAACCGTTCTTTCGCACCGGTGATATCGGCTACGTTGACGAGGAAGGCTATTTCTTCTTCGTCGATCGCCTGAAGCGCATGATCAACGTCTCTGGCTTGAAGGTTTGGCCGGCAGAGGTCGAAGCGATCCTGCATGGCCATGAAGATATCAGCGAGGCGTGCGTCGTTGGGGACGCCGATCCTCGGTCGGGCGAAGCCGTGCGCGCGGTTCTCGTTTTGAAAGAGGGACGCGCCGCGCCGGAGATGGAAGAGCTTGCCGCCTGGTGCCGGGCGAACATGGCGGCTTACAAAATTCCGCAGCGATTTGAGTTTCGCGAAACCCTGCCGCGCACCGCAGCCGGCAAGGTGCGCCTGAAAGATCTCTGAGCTACCGCGCCCGAACCGTCAGATCCATACGCTCGACGACCCGCAGCTGCGCGACGGTCATATCCAAGAAGTCGGATGCTGGCCCTTGCAGCGCCGTATCGGAGCGTGTGATCACCGCGATGTCGTGCTTGAGATCGGGCGCGAACGGTCGCCAGACGACTCCGTCGTTCAGATCTACGCACCCAGTCAACGCATCCACGATCGCGACACCTGAGCCTTTGGCGACGAGGTTTCGCATAATCGCGAAGAAATAACAGCTTATGCTCGCCTGCCACGGCACGCCGGCCTCTATGAATGCAGCCCTCACCTTGCGCTCTAGTGGATGATCTTCTTCGATCGAGATCATCTTCCGGTCGCGCAAGTGCTCTGGCGTCAACAGAGATTCGGAGGCCAAAGGATCGTTTTCCGGCAAAATGCAGACGCACGGAATGGCGAATTCACTCGCCTGCAGGGACTGCCCGGCGGCCGGCGCCTCAACTATTCCGATATCGGTCTGACCATTGCCCACTAAATAACTTATCTGCGACGAAGAGCGAACCTGGAGCTGCAGGTCGACTTTTTCACGCATCGAAGAGAACGCCGAGATGACCTCCGGCATGAAATAGAGCGCCGCCGCGCCGATCGATCCGACCCGCACCAAGCCTTCGGCGCCCTCGCCAATGAGCTGGGCGCGCGATTGAAACCGCTCGAACGCCAATATGGCCAGCTCGGCATCCTCAAACAGCTGTTTTGCTTCAGGTTTTGGAACAAAGTAGCCCTTTGAGCGGATGAAAAGGGTGTAGCCCAGCATCTCTTCGAGTTTCGCGAGCGCAACGCTGACGGCCGGCTGGGTCAAGCGCATTCGATCGGCAGCCTTAGAGATTGAGCCTTCCTCCATCACCGCGTGAAACACGGCGAGATGACGAAGTTTCAAGTGCAAAACGACGATCCCTGCAAGCAATCAATAATTCTTATAACACATCACTACTTTAAGTCTTGCAAATACTTTCTCTTGACGCGAAAAAAGCTGTGATAAATCCTGACACGGCATTTAGACGTCCAGATACAACGCGTATCTCCAATACAGGACAGCTCAAAAGGATATTTTGCAAGCAGATGCTCAAATATTTTACATGTTTTTGGCGCTAAAGATCGCCGATCCTCAATTAAAATTGACCCAATAATCAAAATACAAACGTATGTATAATTTCAATTCGAAATTATACATGAAACTCTGGGAATAAACAAACGGGAGAATACTGGATGACTGACCATAAGAAGAACGACCCGGTCTTGGGTTCCGTCTCGCACAACGACGAGCAACGGCTGTTTGAAATGATCAAACGGGGCGCGTCGCGTCGCGACGTCCTTAAATACTTCATGGCTTCGGGCGCGACCCTGGCGGCGTCAGGCGCGCTGTTCAGCAGCGCGACCGATGCGATCGCTGCAACACCGAAGCGCGGCGGTAAACTCGTCATGGCCGGCGATCAGCACGGCCCGAACGACACGCTCGACCCGATACTTTACAGCTCATCGGTCGACTACTTCCGCGGCCGGATGTTCTACGGGTCGCTGACCCGCCTGACCCAAAGTCTCAGCTACGAGCCGGAGCTAGCGGAAGAGATCATTTCGAACGCGGACGCGACCGAATGGACCTTCAAGATCCGCCAAGGCGTTGAGTTCCACAACGGCAAGACCCTGACCGCGGACGACGTCATCTACTCGATGAACCGCCATCTCGGCGCTGATTCCGTGTCCAAGGCGGCGTCTCTGGTGTCGATGATCGACCGTTGGGAGAAGGTGAACGACTACGAAGTGAAGGCGATCTTGAGTTCGCCGAACGCCGACTTGCCGATCGCGCTCGGCACGTTCCACTTCAAGATCATCCAGGACGGCGTCACCGACTTTTCAACCGCAGTCGGCACCGGCCCCTACAGGGTCAAGGAATACGCTGCAGGCGTTCGCGCCATTGGCGTGCCGTTCGAGAACTACTGGGGCGAAGGCGGTTACCTCGACGAGCTGGAGCACTACGGCATCGGCGACTCGACATCACGTCTGAACGCGTTCCTGGCGGGCGACGTCGATGCGATGGTGAACCTGCCACCGAAAGCGATCGAGCAGGTCGAAGCGGCTGACGGCAAAGACATCTGGGCTCTGAACTCGGGCGCCTACGTGAACATCACGCCGCGCCTCGACATGGCTCAGTCTTCGAATATGCATATGTGGAAAGCGATGCAGTACCTGCAGGATCGTCAGCGCCTTTTGAAAGGCGTGATCAAGGGACAGGGCTCGCTCGGCAACGACCAGCCGATCAACGCCGCCTATTTCGACCACTGCTCGGACATTCCGCAGCGCGAGCTCGATCCGGACAAGGCGAAGTTCCATTGGGAAAAATCAGGGCTTGGCTCCACGCCGGTTCCGGTCGTCGCCGCCGAGGTCGCGCCGGGCGCGGTCGAGCAGTGTCTGTTCATGCAGCGCGAAGGCCAGAAGATCGGCGCGAACTTCGACGTC
Organism: uncultured Neomegalonema sp.; assembly: GCA_937911325.1. Classification (GTDB taxonomy): domain Bacteria; phylum Pseudomonadota; class Alphaproteobacteria; order Rhodobacterales; family Rhodobacteraceae; genus CALDSD01. The sequence goes on along the minus strand of CALDSD010000051.1, from coordinate 9,317 downwards.
AAGAAAGTGACCACCGACGGGTACTGGGGCGCCGTCTGGCTCAAGGAGCCGATCTGCGTGTCCTCGTGGAACATGCGCCCGACGGCCAACATCATGATGACCTTGGCGTTCAAAGGCGACGCGGCTTGGAACGAGACGCGCTGGAACAATGAGAAGTTCGACCAGCTGCTGATCGATGTTCGCGGCGAGACGGATCCGGACGCACGGAAGCAGAAATACTGCGACCTGCAGACGATCATCCGCGAAGAAAACGGCCAGGCCTTGCCGATGCACCGCAACTACGTCGATGCGGCCGCAAGCCACGTGAAGGGCCGCACCTACGTGCCGCTGAACGATTTCGGCGGAGCGGAAGCACCGGTCACGCTGTGGCGCGACTCATAATCGTCTAAGCTCAAAGACGGCCCCGCCACACAGGCGGGGTCGGCTTGCAGGGCACGGCTCTACAGCTCGCCTAGCCTCAGATTTTCAACGCCTTTTCCCTCTTGCGTCCATTCGCCAGAGCAGCGAGCGCTCCCCGCACAGCGTCAACGATTTTCGCAAGAACGTCATGAACGCGCCGGCTGCGCGAACTCCGGTCTTCTCAGTCATGCAAGTTAAGTCCTTGATCTGCCGCTGCGCGAAGAACGCTTCAACAGACGAACTTCAGCTGTGAAATACAACTTCGTATAAATGATTAATAATTTTTTATAACCTACTTTCTCTTGACGTTATACGGGCATTGAGAAAGCCTCTATCTCGCAGTCGGTTTTCTTTTGGGACGAAGCGGAATGGCGCAAGCTTTGGCGCAAACTCAAACTCCGTCGGTGATCGCCTTCTAGTCGTCTGCAGCGTCGTGGCTGAGGCACACGTCGCACAATCGGGTTTCGTGGTTTCAGAAACGGGCCGTCTATCAATCCTCAAAGGACAAAAACAATAAACGGCTCAGCGCCACGACTGAGTTAGTCACACTTCAAACGGGAGAAAAGCTAGTGACAGACTTCAAGAAAAACGATCCACGCTTTGGATCCCTCTCGCACAGCGAAGATGAGCGCCTGTTCGAGATGATCAAGAGAGGCGCGTCGCGCCGCGATGTTCTGAAATACTTCATGGCTTCGGGCGCGACCCTCGCGGCGTCAGGCGCGCTGTTCAGCAGCGCGACCGATGCGATCGCCGCAACGCCGAAGAGCGGCGGCAAACTGATCATGGCCGCTGACCAACACGGTCCGAACGACACGCTTGACCCAGCGCTCTACACCTCCGCCGCCGACTACTTCCGCGGCCGGATGTTCTACGGGTCGCTGACCCGCCTGACCCCAAGCCTTGGCTACGAGCCCGAGCTCGCGGAAGAGATCATTTCGAACGCGGACGCGACCGAATGGACCTTCAAGATCCGCCAAGGCGTTGAGTTCCACAACGGCAAGACCCTGACCGCGGACGACGTCATCTACTCGATGAACCGCCATCTCGGCGCTGATTCCGTGTCCAAGGCGGCGTCTCTGGTGTCGATGATCGACCGTTGGGAGAAGGTGAACGACTACGAAGTGAAGGCGATCTTGAGTTCGCCGAACGCCGACTTGCCGATCGCGCTCGGCACGTTCCACTTCAAGATCATCCAGGACGGCGTCACCGACTTCTCGACCGCCATCGGCACCGGCCCTTACAAGGTCAAGGAATTCGCCGCGGGCGTCCGTGCGGTCGGCGTCCCGTTCGAGAACTATTGGGGCGAAGGCGGTTACCTCGACGAGCTGGAGCACTACGGCATCGGGGATCCGACGTCGCGCCTGAACGCGTTCCTCGCGGGCGACGTTGATGCGATGGTGAACCTGCCGCCGAAGGCGATCGAACAGGTTCAGTCCGCCGACGGCAAGGAGATCTGGGCCCTTAAGTCAGGCGCGTATGTGAACATCACGCCGCGCCTCGATATGGAGCAGTCCGGCAACATGCATCTGTGGAAAGCGATGCAGTACCTGCAGGATCGTCAGCGCCTCGTGAAAGGCGTGATGAAGGGTCAGGGCTCGCTCGGCAACGATCATCCGATCAACGCCGCATACTTCGACCACTGCCCGGACATTCCGCAGCGCGAGCTGGATCCGGACAAGGCGAAGTTCCACTGGGACAAGTCGGGCATCGGCTCCACGCCGGTTCCGGTCGTCGCCGCCGAAGTTGCGCCGGGCGCGGTCGAGCAGTGTCTGTTCATGCAGCGCGAAGGCCAGAAGATCGGCGCGAACTTCGACGTCAAGAAAGTGACTACCGACGGGTACTGGGGCGCCGTCTGGCTCAAGGAGCCGATCTGCGTCGCAGCGTGGAACATGCGTCCGACCGCGAACCTGATGATGACATTGGCGTTCGAAGGTTCGGCTGCCTGGAACGAGACCCGTTGGAACAACGAGAACTTCAACCAGCTGCTGGTCGATGTTCGCGGCGAGACGGATCCGGACGCGCGGAAGCAGAAATACTGCGACCTGCAGGCCATGATCCAAGAAGAGAACGGCATGTCGTTGCCGATGCACCGCAACTACGTCGATGCGGCCGCAAGCCATGTGAAGGGCCGCACCGAGGTGCCGCTCAACAACTTCGGCGGCGCGGAAGCACCGGTCACGCTGTGGCGCGACTCATAATCGTCTAAGCCCAAAGACGGCCCCGCCTCAGATGCGGGGCCGTCTCTTACACACAACTATTTTGGGGCGGGGCGATGCTTTCTTTGATTATTAGACGGCTCGGCATTGGCATAATCTCCGTTCTCGCAGTTTCGGTGATCATCTTCGTGGGCACGATGATCTTGCCTGGCGACGCGGAGCAGATCCGGTTGTGTCAAGAGGCCACCGAGGCCAATATCGCGGCGATGCGCGAGCGCTTGGGACTCGATAAGTCCATTGTCGAACAGTACCTCATCTGGCTAGGCAATTTCGTGCGAGGCGATCTTGGCGTCTCTCTCGCCAGTGACGCTCCGATCATCGAGCTGATCGCCGACAGATATCACAACACGGTGTACGTCGCTGTTCTGACGGCGTTGATCGGGGTGCCGATCTCTCTGGCTCTCGGGATCCTGGCCGCGATGTTCCCCGGATCGCTTTACGACCGGATATTGACGTTCGTATCGGTCTCGTTGGTCGCGGCGCCCGAGTTCTTCACCGCAACCTTGCTGGTGCTGTTGTTCGTGTTTGCGCTGGGTATCGGCAACGCGGTCGTCGTCGGATCTACTGAGGGGAAGGATATCTTCGGGTTGATCGCCCATTTCGCCCTACCGATCGCGACCCTAAGCTTTGTCATCGCCTCTCAGCTCATCCGGATGAGCCGCGCGGCTGTGCTCAACGTGATGAGCTCGCCTTACATCGAAATGGCGATCCTCAAGGGCGTTCCGCGCCGGAGGATCATCATGCGCCACGCGTTGCTGAACGCGATCGGCCCCATCGTCAACGTTGTCGCGTTGAATCTCGCCTACCTGGTCACGGGTGTGATCGTGGTCGAGGTCTATTTCGGCTATCCCGGACTGGCGACACTGATCGTTCAGGCGGTTCAGACGCGCGACTTCATCCTTATTCAGGGCCTCGGCATGATCTTCTGCATGACTTACGTCGTGCTGATGTTGATCGCTGATGTTGCAGCTCTGATGTCCAACCCAAGACTGAGGCATCCGAAATGAGCGCACCGGTCCACCACCCGCACGTCGTCGCTCCATTCGACGAGAACGTCAGTTTCGACGAGCTCCCCGATGCGCCGCCGAGCCAAGCCTATCGCCCCACACTGACGGGCTGGATCGGCATCATCATTACCTGCTTCTGGCTGTTCATCGCGGTGTTCGGTTCGTTCCTTGCGCCTTATGGCGAGAACGCATTGCCGTTCCCTGACGACTACGCCGAGTTCCAATCGCCCAAGGAAGGCGCATCGCTCGGCACGGATGTCGAGGACCGCGACGTGCTGTCCCGTGTCATGTATGGCGCGGGCCGAACGATCGGGATCTCTTTCGCGGCCACGTTGCTCGCCTACTTCGTTGGCGTCGTTCTAGGGATCGGCGCCGCGGTCTCCGGCCCTCGGGTCGACATGGTCATGAGCAGGATCAACGATGCATTCCTGAGCTTGCCCACAATCATGTTGGGTCTCGTGGTTGTGGCCGCGGTCGGATCATCGATACCGGTGCTGATCCTAACTGCGGGCATGATCTACGCATCCGTCGTCTTCCGATTATCTCGAGCCATTGGCATGGAGATCATGGTGATGGACTATGTCGAGGCGGCGAAGGTGCGCGGCGAGGGCCGTTGGTGGATCATCACAAGAGAAATCTGGCCAAACGCACGGATGCCGCTGATCACCGATTTCGGCTTGCGGCTGATCTACGTCATCCTCTTCATCTCCTCGCTGAGCTTCCTTGGGCTCGGCGTGCAACCGCCGCAGGCGGACTGGGGATCGATGGTGCGTGAGAACCTCGGCGCGCTTCAGTATGGCGAGTCCCAACTCGCAGTGATCGCGCCGGCGGTTGCGATCGCGACGCTGACCGTATCGATTAACCTGATTGTTGACGACGTCTCCGCTCATGGCGGCGGCAAACTCTCGAAAAGAATGTGAGAATGCCTATGGACGCGCAAACACCTCGGGAAACCCCTGACGTCATCTTTGAAACCAAAGATCTCGTCATCAGCGCGGTTCGCGAAAACGAGCCCGACCTGCCGATCGTCAAGGGCGTCAGCTTTCAGGTGCACAAGGGCGAGGTCGTCGCCCTTATCGGTGAAAGTGGCTCTGGCAAGACGACGATCTCTCTGTCGGCCCTCGGTTACTGCAAGCCAGGGTTGGAGTTTTCGTCTGGCGAAGCCAACCTTTTGGGCCGGAACATCGCCGGCCTGAGCACAGACGAACTTCGACCGTCGCGAGGCATCAACGTGGCCTATCTCGCCCAGAGCGCGGCGGCCACGTTCAACCCCTCGATCCGCATCAACGAGCAGGTCACCGAAGCCCCAGTGCTGCACGGGACCAAGAGCCAGGACGAGGCCAACGCCAAGGCTCTGGAGCTCTACGGGGCGCTCGATCTGCCAGACCCGGACACCATCGGGGAACGCTACCCCCACCAGGTGTCGGGGGGACAGCTCCAGCGGTTGATGGCGGCCATGGCGCTCTGCGGCGATCCGGATCTTCTGGTTCTCGACGAGCCGACGACCGCGCTCGACGTGACGACCCAGATTGAGGTGCTCAAAGCCTTCAAGAAGGTGATCAAGGACGAGGGCGCAGCGGCGATCTACGTCACGCACGACCTGGCGGTCGTGGCTCAGATCGCCGACTACATCGTGGTTCTCTACAGCGGCGAGGTGAAAGAGGCCGGACCGACGGATGTCATCATCAACAATCCGAAGCACCCCTATACCAAGCGCTTGATGGCCGCCATCAAGCCGCTTCCCGAACCTGGCTTGGGTGAAGCGACCGCCGCCGACACTGGCGAGACGCCGACCCTGGAAGTGCGCAACGCAGATGCGGGCTACGGTCAGCGCGCCGATGGCCAGCCGATCGTCAAGGTCCTCAAGGACATCAACGTCCGTGTCGAGCATGGCAAGACCGTCGGCGTCATTGGCGAGTCTGGTAGCGGCAAGTCCACGCTCGCGAGGGTGATGGCCGGCCTTTTGCCCGCCAGCACTGGCGAGGTTTTTATGAACGGCGAGTTGCTGCCCGCCGACCTGACAAAGCGAACCAAAGACCAGCTTCGCAAGATTCAGTTCGTCTACCAGATGGCCGATACGGCGCTGAATCCGCGACAAAGGATCAAAGATATTCTCGGCCGACCACTGTCATTCTACTTTGGGATGAGCGGGTCCAAGCGGCGAAGCCGTGTTCTCGAGCTGCTCGACATGGTGGAGCTACCCTCGCAGTTCGCCGATCGTTATCCACATGAATTGTCGGGTGGACAAAAACAGCGTGTGAACCTTGCGCGAGCGCTTGCGGCGGAGCCCGAGGTCGTTCTGTGCGACGAGGTCACGTCGGCGCTCGACACCATTGTAGGCGCAAACGTGATCGACCTGCTCACTAGGCTCCAGAAGGATACTGGCGTGGCCTATGTCTTCATCAGCCACGACCTGTCGACCGTCGCGAGCTTTGCGGACGAGATCGTCGTGCTCTATCAGGGTGAAATCGTCGAGCAAGGCCCTACGGATATGGTCCTGTCTCCCCCGCATCAGCCTTACACCGATCTCCTCATCTCTTCCGTGCCTGAAACGCGGATCGGTTGGCTTGAGGAAGCGATCGCGGCTCGCCACGAACGCAATCTTCGCTCCGCGGACAACTAGACGACTTGGCTGCGCCAGAGAAACCAACGGCGCCGACAGGCGCCGTTTCCAACTCGAGGGCCGATGATGGCCAAGAAGCCAAACATCCTGTTCCTCCAAGTCGATCAGCTGTCGGCGCAATCCCTCGGCACCTATGGCGACAAGGTTTGCCAAGCGCCGAACCTCGACGCGCTGGCCGAGCAAGGCGCCGTCTTTGAGACCGCGTATTGCAATTTTCCGCTCTGCGCGCCCTCGCGGTTCTCGATGGCGACCGGCCGGCTCTGTTCCGAGATCGGCGCCTATGACAACGCGGCGGAAATGCCGGCGTCGATACCAACCTACGCGCATTACCTTCAGGCCGCCGGCTACCAGACGGCGTTGTCGGGCAAAATGCACTTCATTGGGCCAGATCAGTATCATGGGTTCGAAAAGCGCCTGACGCCGGACCTCTACCCCGCCGACTTTTCCTGGGTGCCCAACTGGGGCGATGAAGGCGAGCGCGACACCAACGACTCTCGGGCGGTCTTGGTCTCCGGCGTTTGCGAACGCTCGGTTCAGATCGACTTTGACGAGCAGGTGACCTTCCAGGCGATCCAACACCTCTACAATCTCGCCAGGTCGAAGGACGGTCGCCCGTTTTTTCTGCAGGTCTCCTACACGCATCCGCACGAGCCGTATCTCTGCCGAAAGGAGTATTGGGACCTTTATGAGGGGGTGGAGATCCCGCTTCCGTCGACCCCTGCCCTGCCCGCGGACGAGCATGACGCGCATTCCCGGCGGCTGCTTGGCGATTTTGACATGCTGGACGTCGAGTTTCCCGAAGAGGACGTGCGCCGCGCCCGCCGAGCCTATTATGGCTCGATCAGTTACATCGATGCGATGATCGGGCAGATCCTCGACGCTCTTTCAGCCGCCGACCTTGCGGAAGACACCGTCATCATTTTCACCTCCGACCACGGCGAGATGCTGGGCGAACGCGGCATGTGGTTCAAGAAGCACTTCTTCGAGCCGTCGCTGCGCATTCCGTTGATCCTCAAGATCCCAGGCCGGCCGTCGCAGAGGGTGCGGACGCCTGCGTCTCTGGTTGATTTGCTGCCCACCTTTATGGGCGTCGCGGATGGGGTCGGATGGAGCAGCGCGGTTGAGGAGCTCGATGGCGAAGACCTGCTGAGCTATCTCGACGCCGACGCGAACGCCGACCGGCCGATCTTCGCCGAGTACCTTGCCGAAGCGACGACGGCCCCGATCTTCATGATCCGCCGTGGGCGGTACAAGTTCATCGGCTCCGCCGACGACCCGCCTTTGCTGTTTGATGTTGTGGCTGACGCCGACGAACGCATCAACCTCGCCAACGATCTTGATCACAAGGGAGTTCTCTCGCAGTTCGAGTCTGAAGCCGCACAGAAATGGAACAGCGAGCGATTGAGCGAAGACATTCGGCTTAGCCAACGGCGGCGGCTCTTGGTGATGAAAGGCGCGCCGAAAGGCCCTGCCCCTCGCTGGAACCACGACGAAGACGCCTCCGACGAAGTGCTGTGGTACCGCGGCGAAGGCGGTTACAATGACTGGGCGTTCAACTACCTTCCGGTCCGCGGCTCGAAGTCGTGACCGCGCTTTCTGGAAACCGCCGCAATGCCGCTCGACGCTTCACAAGATCTCTTCTCCGACGATTTTAGCGACGAGCCTTTCTGGTGGCGCGCGGCGCGACCAATGGAGGTGTCGCAAGACGGCATGAAAACCGAAGTCGACGTCCTCGTCGTCGGCAGCGGCTATGCCGGTCTGTGTTGCGCGCTGGAGCTCGGCCGAGCCGGCGTCGACGTCACGGTCGTCGACGCGGGCGCGATCGGCGGCGGGGCCAGCTCTCGGGCAGCCGGCTTCGTCTCGGGACGCGCCGGCGTCAGCAAGCAGATCAACCTGGAAAAAGCCGTCGGCCCCGAGCGCGCCGACGCCATCTTGATGGAGGCGGACGAAGCTTTCGAACACTGGCGCGATGCGATCGCAACCGAGGAGATCGACTGCGACTACGTCCATAAAGGCCGTTTCGTCGGCGCGCACACACCGACCGCCTACCGCAAGATCGCAGCGAAAATGACGGAGTACAATCAGGACGGCAGGGGTCTTTTCGAGATGATCCCACGCGCGGACCAGCGCGCCTATGTGAAAAGCCCTCGGTTCTTTGGCGGCATGCTGATCAAGAACGCCGGCGCGGTGCATCCGGCGAAGTATCACGCAGGGCTCTTGCGGCTATGCCGGGCTGCGGGCGGCCGCTTCGTCCCGCACACCCGCGTGCTGTCGATCCTGTCGGAGGGGGACAAAAAGCGTGTCGTTACGGCTGCAGGCGACATTCTGGCCCGGCGCGTCGCCTTTGCCGGCGGCGGCTACACCGATGCGGCGATGCCCTGGCTCAAGCGGCGGATCATTCCGATGTCGAGCACGATCATGGCGACGGCGCCGCTCGACCCCAGCCTTGTCGCGTCGCTGCTGCCGGCTGGCTGTCCAACGATCGACGCCAAGCGCGTCATCAGCTTCGCCCGCCCGTCGCCCGACGGCCGTCATATCCTGTTCGGCGGGCGCGCGCGTTTTTATCCCCTGAGCGCCGAGAAGAGCGTCAGGATCCTGCATGCGCATATGGTGGAGACCTTCCCCGAGCTCGCAGGCGTCAAGATCATCAACGCATGGTCGGGGCTGATGGCCTTCACTTTCGATTTCCTGCCAAAGCTGGGCCGTGAAGACGGCGTCGACTACGCAACCGCGTGCAATGGCGGTTCTGGCATCGTGATGATGAGCTGGTTGGGACGAAAGATGGCCTGGAACATCCTTGGCGGCGCGAACCGCGGCAGCGCGTTTGAAAACCTCCCATTCAAGACCCAGCCGCTTTACACGGGAACGCCCTGGTTCATTCCGTTCATCGGCGAATGGTATCGGTTTCGTGACTGGATCGACTTACGAGAAGTGCGGTCGGGCAGAGCCGACTAGGCGAACGGCGAGCGCTTCGCCTTCTCAGAGCGCTGAAACCGCGCAGGGACGGCCAGCCAACGCCTGCCGCACGAGGCTAAAACTCCACGCCCGAACCACCTCCTGGGCACATTGCAC
>CALDSD010000050.1 GCA_937911325.1 uncultured Neomegalonema sp. | reverse complement strand
GCCGGCCGAGCGCGTCTGCGGCAGGGCAGGCGTCCGCGACAGCGCCCGGTTCCGGTACTTCCTGGCCGAAGAGGTCAACGTTTCGGTCAAAGACGTCACCGCATTCGTGCTTGGCGGTCACGGCGACACGATGGTCCCATCTGTGCGGTACTCGACCGTCGCGGGCATCCCTCTGCCGGATCTCGTGCAAATGGGGTGGACCACGCAGGAAAAACTCGATGCGATCGTCGATCGGACCCGCAAGGGCGGCGGCGAGATCGTCGCCCTGCTGAAAACCGGCTCGGCGTTCTACGCCCCGGCTGCGTCTGCGATCCAAATGGCGGAAGCGTATCTCAAGGATCAAAAGCGCGTGCTGCCCTGCGCCGCATTCTGCGCGGGTCAGTACGGGCTCGACGGTCTGTACGTCGGCGTGCCGGTCGTGATCGGAGAGAAAGGCGTTGAGCGGATTGTCGAGATCAACCTGAACGAAGCTGAGAACGAGATGTTCCAGACATCGGTCGGCGCCGTGAAAGAGCTGGTTGCGGCGTGTAAGGAAATCGACCCCTCGCTCAGTTGAAAGAGCGACCCCCGCGCCGACGGCGTCCCTGATCGGGCCGCCGCCGGATCTGGCGAAGGGGGCGCGCCTGAACAGAAGCTCAGCGATAACGCGGCGCGACTTGCAGCACAGCGGGCCAGCGTGCTGCGAGAGAGCTGGCATTGGCAGGTGACGATGCCGCGCCGCCCTGGGCCGCGCGTCAAGTAGCCCGCACCCTTTTGGCAGCAAGCGCAGCGGGTTGCGCACCCGTTGAAAGCTGCGTAGAGGTATCTGGTATGCCAGACTGCGGTCGCCAGGGGGAAGCTGACATTTTAGAACAAGACGGAATGGGAGCCCGAGATGAACATTCATGAATACCAAGCCAAGGCGCTTCTGCGCGAGTACGGAGCCCCTGTCGGCGGGGGCCGGGTGGCCTTCTCGGGGGAAGAAGCGTGGCGCGCGGCCGAGGAGCTGGGCGGTCCGGTTTGGGTCGTGAAGAGCCAGATCCACGCGGGAGGTCGCGGCAAAGGCGCCTTCAAAGAAGCCGACGCCGGCGAGAAGGGGGGCGTTCGCCTCGCAAAGTCGATCGAGGAGACGACGCAGTTCGCCGAACAGATGCTTGGCAAAACGCTTGTCACGCACCAGACAGGCCCATCTGGTAAGACGGTCGGCCGCGTCTATATCGAAGAAGGGTCGGACATCCAGCGAGAGCTGTACCTTTCGCTGTTGGTGGATCGCCAGACGTCGCGCGTGTCCTTTGTCGCGTCGACGGAGGGCGGCATGAACATCGAGGACGTTGCGGCGGAGACTCCAGAGAAGATCCTCAGCTTCTCGGTGGACCCGGCCACGGGCGTCTCAGGGTTCCATGGGCGCAAGGTCGCTCATGCGCTGAAGCTTGAAGGGCAGCAGGTCAAAGAGTGCGTTCGCCTGATCGCGACGCTCTATAAACTGTTCATCGAGAAAGACTGCGATCTTATCGAAATCAATCCGCTCATTGTCGACGGGTCAGGATCGTTGAAGTGCCTCGACTGCAAGATGAGCTTCGACGGCAATGCGATGTACCGCCACCCCGAACTGGCGGAGCTGCGCGATGAGACCGAAGAAGATCCAAAAGAGCTTGAAGCGTCGAAATACGATCTGAACTACATCGCCCTGGACGGTGAGATCGGTTGCATGGTCAACGGGGCGGGCCTCGCCATGGCGACCATGGACATCATCAAACTCTATGGCTCCGAACCGGCGAACTTCCTCGACGTTGGCGGCGGCGCGACGAAAGAGAAAGTCACCGAGGCTTTCAAGATCATCACCTCGGACTCGAAGGTCAAAGGGATCCTGGTCAACATCTTTGGCGGCATCATGCGGTGCGACATCATCGCCGAGGGCGTGATCGCCGCCGTGAAGGAGGTCGGGTTGAGCGTTCCGTTGGTCGTCCGTCTGGAAGGCACGAACGTAGAGCTCGGGAAACAGATCATCGGCGAGAGCGGCTTGAACGTGATCGCGGCTGACAACTTGGCCGACGCGGCCGAGAAGATCGTGAACGCCGTAAAGGAAGCCGGCTGAGGCCAGCGCTGCATGGGGCGACGTGGTGCGTCGCCTTTCACCGCGCCGGGTCGCTCGAGCCCGGTTTTGAAGACGGAGACGACCAGAGTCTGCCCCGACGTGGCAGCCGCGCCGTGAAGCGCGAAAACTCGCTTGAGGAGACGCCAGCAGAATGGCCGGCTACGACTACATTCCGCATCTCTACAACGTGCGTTTCGAACAACCCGGAAGCGCACGTCAGGATGACGAGTACATGGTCGCCGACCTCGACGGTGAGACCCGTCGCGTCAACATCCACGACTATGCGTCTATGTACCAGGTGCCCTGGCTCTACGACATCGCGCTCTACCATGTTCTGAAATGCGAGACGCCGACCGAGATGTCCGGCGCGATCAAGGGCGTTTGGGACGAGCACAACGTCGATATGGAAGGGCTGCGTGTCCTCGAACTCGGCGCCGGCAGCGGCGCGTTCGGTCACGAGCTGCGTCACACGCTCGGCGTCGGCCGGCTGATCGGCCTCGATATCGAGCCCAAGGCGGCGGAGGCGGCCAAGCGTGACCGTCCGGGGCTCTATGACGAATATGTCGTCGCTGACCTGACAGCCCTGTCGACGGCGGAACAGGAGATGCTCGAGGACGAGCAGTTCAACACGGTCGCCATGGCGTCGGCGACCGGTTGGGGCAATCACATTCCGATGGCAGGCTTTGAAAAGGGCTTCGAACTGCTACGGCCGGGCGGCTGGTTCATCTTCCACGTGAAGCCGAACGACCCGGACCCGGAATGCATCGAGCTGTGCGACTGGGTGCAGGCTAAGGTCGATAGCGGAGCGCTGCGTCAGGCATACCGGCGGTCGCATTTTCACCGGAAGAGCTCGAACGGATCGGAGATCTTTTACGACGTCGTTCTCGGTGTGAAGGAATAAATTAGATCAAGGAGCGGCGCGCGCCGCTCTGTTAGAACTGGAAAGGGAGGGATGCATGGCGGTCCTCGTCGATGAAAACACCAAGGTGATCTGCCAGGGCCTCACCGGCTCGCAGGGCACCTTCCACACCGAACAAGCGGTGGCTTACGGCACCAAGATGGTTGGCGGCGTGACGCCAGGCAAAGGCGGCGAGAGCCATATTGGCCTGCCTGTCTTCGACACCGTCGGCGCCGCGCGCGAAGCGACCGGTTGCGACGCGACGGTGATCTATGTGCCGCCGCCGTTTGCGGGCGACGCGATCCTCGAGGCGATCGACGCGGAGATGCCGCTGATCGTCTGCATCACCGAAGGCATTCCGGTGATGGACATGATGAAGGTGAAACGGGCGCTCGAAGGCTCATCGTCGACGCTGATCGGCCCCAACTGCCCAGGCGTGATCACGCCGGACGCGTGCAAGATCGGGATTATGCCTGGCCATATTCACAAGCGTGGCAAGGTCGGCATCGTCTCCCGTTCGGGCACGCTGACTTATGAAGCAGTGCACCAGACAACCGTCGCGGGTCTGGGTCAGTCGACCTGCATCGGCATCGGCGGCGATCCAATCAAGGGCTTTGAGCACATTGACGCGCTGGAGCTGCTGCTCGGCGATCCGGAGACCGAGGCGATCATCATGATCGGAGAGATCGGCGGTTCGGCGGAAGAGGACGCGGCTCAGTTCATCGCGGACGAGGCGAAGAAGGGTCGTTCCAAGCCGATGGCCGGTTTCATCGCCGGGCGTACGGCCCCTCCGGGACGCCGCATGGGCCACGCGGGCGCGATCGTCGCCGGCGGAAAAGGCGGAGCCGAAGACAAGATCGAAGCGATGAACTCAGCCGGCATCGTCGTCGCCGAAAGCCCGGCGCATCTGGGCGAAGCGATCGTCAAGGCGATCGGCTGATCGCAAAAGCGCAGCGACCCGATGTTTGGGCCGCTGCGCGTCAGTCTTAAAGAAATAGAGATAAATCCCTGCAATTATGATTGTAATCGGGCGAGACGTCCTCGTTTGGCTACAATCAGGAGAAAGGCATGGGATTTATCGACGCAATCCAGGCTTGTTTCAGTAAGTATTTTACGTTTTCGGGACGCGCGCGACGTCCGGAGTATTGGTGGTTCTATCTTTTCATTTTTGTGGTGACGTTCATTGCGTCCTTCATCGACGCGATCTTGTCGCCGATGTTTGAGTTGGGAGAAGATGGCGAAATCCTGAGCCTCGTCAGGCTGATCGTCTCTCTGGGCGTCATCGTTCCATTCTTTGCTGTTTCCTGGAGACGCATGCACGACACCGGCTGGTCAGGCTGGATGACTCTGTCGCCGGTCTTCGGCTTCGTGATGATCATCCTATCCTCTCTCCTCGTCGAAAGTGCGCCTGGCATAGCGCCGGTTCTCCTGTTTAGCGGCGTCGCGTTTATGGTGGTTATGTCCATCGTGGTGTTCGTGCTGTCGGTGCGGCGCAGTCAGGTGGGCGCGAACGATTTTGGCCCCGAGCCCCCCGTTGGCGGCTGACGATTTGCCGTTACGCGCTCATGGCGCCTCGCGCCGAAACGGTCGGACTGTCGCGCATAGCTTCCTTCACATCTCCCCGAGATCTCATTTTTCCGCGCTGCGACGGTAGCCGCGCGGGAATCTGCGTCGTATATCGGAACGGATAATCGCTGAATTCAGCAGTTTTCCGACAAGCGCAGGATTACGAGCGCGGACGAAAAGGGGCGCAAGAGCGACATGGCGACGCCAGACGATCAGCCGAGCATCAACGACATCTTTGAACAATCTTCGTTTCTGCAGGGCGCAAACGCCGCCTATGTCGAACAAATGTACGCGCGGTACATGGATGACCCGAGTTCGGTTGAGGAAAACTGGCGAACGTTCTTCGGCTCGCTAGGCGATACGCCCACCGACGTCGCCCGTGAAGTGTCGGGACCCGGTTGGGGATCGACCAATGGCGGCAGTGAAGAAAACGGGGAGCTGGTCGCCGCGTTCGATGGCCAGTGGTCGGACGCGCCCGCGGCGGCGGAGCTCGCCGAGAAGCTGAAGTCGAAAGCGGCCGAGGGCGGCGTTGGTCTTTCGGAAGCGCAAGTGCGCGCCGCGACGCTCGACTCGCTGCGAGCGCTGATGATCATCCGCGCCTACCGTATTCGAGGTCACCTGATCGCCGATCTCGATCCGCTTGGTCTGGTCGAGCCGGAGCCGCATCCAGAGCTCGACCCCACGACCTACGGCTTTACCGAAGCGGACCTCGACCGGCCCATTTTCATCGATAACGTCCTCGGTCTGCAGACGGCGTCGCTGCGCGAGATCATTCGCCTGCTCAAGCGCACGTATTGTGGAACCTTTGCGCTGCAATTCATGCACATCTCGGCGCCGGAACAAGTCTCCTGGCTCAAAGAACGCATCGAGGGTTTCGATAAGGAGATCTCGTTCACGCAAGAAGGCCGTCGGGCGATCCTGAACAAGCTTGTCGAGTCCGAAGGCTTCGAGAAGTTCCTTCACGTAAAATACATGGGCACAAAACGCTTCGGCATCGACGGCGGCGAGTCGGTGATCCCGGCGATGGAGCAGATCATCAAACGGGGCGGCGCGCTGGGCGCCAACGATATCGTCATCGGCATGCCGCATCGCGGCCGTCTCAACATTCTCGCCAATGTGATGGGCAAGCCCTACCGCGCGATCTTCCACGAGTTCCAGGGCGGCTCCTACAAACCGGACGACGTGGGCGGTTCGGGCGATGTGAAGTACCACTTGGGCGCATCTTCGGACCGGGAGTTCGACGGCAACACGGTGCACTTGTCGCTGACGGCGAACCCGTCGCATCTCGAGGCGGTCAATCCAGTCGTTCTGGGAAAAGCGCGTGCGAAGCAGGTTCAGCGCGCGTGCCCGGTCGACGACCGCAGCGCGGTCATCCCCGTTCTGCTGCACGGCGACGCGGCGTTCGCTGGTCAGGGCGTCGTGACGGAGTCGCTCGGATTGTCCGGTCTGAAAGGTCACCGCACCGGCGGCGCGATCCATATCATCGTGAACAACCAGATCGGGTTCACGACGTCCCCGCACAACTCGCGGTCGTCGCCGTATCCGTCTGACGTCGCGCTCGCCGTGGAGGCGCCGATCTTCCACGTCAACGGCGACGACCCAGAAGCGGTGATCCATGCTGCGAAAGTGGCCACCGAGTTTCGTCAGCTGTTCCAGAAGGACGTCGTGATCGACATCTTCTGTTATCGGCGGTTTGGGCACAACGAAGGCGATGAGCCGATGTTCACCCAGCCGCGGATGTACAAGACGATCAAAACGCAAAAGACGACCCTGCAGATCTATTCGGATCGTCTGGTCCGCGACGGTCTCATTGACGAGGGCGAGGTCGAGGAGGCGAAGGCGGCTTTTCAGGCCCACCTGAATGAGGAGTTCGACGCCGGACGGGAATGGCGCCCGAACAAAGCCGACTGGCTCGACGGCAAATGGTCCGGGCTTGAAGAGCGCACGGAGCATTATCAACGCGGCGACACGGGCGTGCCGATGGAGACGATCAAGCAGATCGGAAACGTCCTGACGACAGTCCCATCGAACCTCAAGCCGCATAAGACGATCGGCCGTTTGCTCGAACAGAAGAAAAAGATGTTCGAAACAGGCGAGGGGTTTGACTGGGCGACTGCGGAAGCCCTCGCGTTCGGCTCTCTGCAGACCGAGGGTTATCCGGTGCGCCTGGTTGGACAGGACTCGGTCCGCGGCACGTTTTCGCAGCGCCATTCCGCGTTCACCGATCAAGAGACGGAGGAACGGTATTTCCCGCTGAGGAACCTCGGAGACGGCGCGGCGGAGATCGAAGTCGTCGACTCGATGTTGTCGGAGTTCGCGGTTCTCGGGTTCGAATACGGGTACTCGCTGGCGGAGCCAAACGCGCTGGTCCTTTGGGAGGCGCAGTTCGGCGACTTCGTCAACGGCGCGCAGATTATGATCGACCAGTTCATCAGCTCGGGCGAGCTGAAATGGCTTCGGATGTCCGGTCTGGTCATGCTGCTGCCGCATGGCTTTGAGGGGCAGGGGCCCGAACACTCGTCCGCGCGCATCGAACGATTTCTGCAGAACTCGGCCGAGGACAACTGGATTGTCGCGAATTGTTCGACCCCCGCGAACTACTTCCACATTTTGCGGCGGCAGCTGCATCGCAGTTTCCGCAAGCCGCTGATCCTGTTCACGCCCAAGTCTTTGCTGCGTCACAAGATGTGCGTGTCGAAGATCCATGAACTTGGGCCGGAATCGAGCTTCCACCGAATTCTCTGGGATAGCGCGCAGCTCGGCGACTCTCAGACGGAACTGAAACCCGACGCGGAGATCCGCCGCGTCGTCCTATGCTCTGGGAAAGTCTATTTCGACCTGTTGGAAGAGCGCGACGCCCGCGGACTAGACGACGTTTACCTCATGCGCATGGAGCAGTTTTATCCTTTCCCGGCGGTGCCCTTGAAGGAGGAGCTGAGCCGCTTCAAGGATGCTGAGATCATCTGGTGCCAGGAGGAGCCGAAGAACCAGGGCGCATGGTTCTTTGTTGAACCGAACATCGAAGAGTGTCTGACAGAGATTGGCGCGAAGCAGACGCGTGCGCGGTATGCCGGCCGGAAAGCGTCGGCTTCGCCGGCCACCGGCCTCGCGGCGCGGCATAAGGCCGAGCAAGCCGAGCTCGTCAACGACGCGCTTACGATCGGATAGACTGCCGCCTGATGCGGGGCGGGACCAAAACGCTGAGACAAGAATACGCGAGAGCGGAGGATGAGAAATGAGCGTTGAAGTAAGGGTGCCGACCCTTGGAGAGTCGGTGACCGAGGCGACGATCGCAACCTGGTTCAAGAAGCCTGGCGATGCGGTCGCGGTGGACGAGATGCTGTGCGAGCTGGAGACCGACAAGGTCTCGGTCGAGGTTCCGTCGCCGGCTGCGGGTGTTCTGGGAGAGATCATCGCGCAGGAAGGCGAGACGGTCGAAGTGAACGCACTGCTTGCGACAGTCGCGGAAGGCGAAGGCGCAGCCCCCGCCGCCGCGCCTGCGAAGGCGGAAGCCGCGGCGGCAGTCGCCGCGCCCGCGCCCGCGGCGGCCGCAGTCGGCGGCGGTCGCACCGACGTCGAGGATGCGCCATCCGCCAAGAAGATGATGGCGGAACACGGTCTCTCAAGCGACCAGGTCGCCGGCACGGGCCGCGACGGTCGGGTTATGAAAGAAGATGTGCTCAAGGCGCTCACGCACGGCCCGGCGGAGACGCCGGCGCCGGCTCAGGCCCCGCGGGCTCCCGTCGCGCAAGAGGATGCGACTCGCGAAGAGCGCGTGCGAATGACGCGCTTGCGCCAGACGATCGCGCGTCGCCTGAAGGACGCCCAGAACACCGCCGCCATGCTGACCACCTACAACGAGGTGGACATGACCGAGATCATGGCGCTTCGGAAGGAGTACAAGGAGCAGTTCGAGAAAAGCCATGGCGTGAAGCTTGGCTTCATGAGCTTCTTCGTGAAGGCGGTTGTCAACGCGCTGAAAGCGGTTCCGGCGGTGAACGCAGAGATCGACGGAACGGATCTCGTCTACAAGAACTACTATCATATCGGCGTCGCCGTCGGCACGCCGCAGGGCTTGGTCGTGCCGGTTGTGCGCGACGCGGATCGGATGGATTTCGCCGATATTGAGAAGAAGATCGGCGAGCTCGGAGCACGGGCGAGAGACGGCAAGCTCTCCATGGCCGAGCTGCAGGGCGGCACTTTCACGATCTCAAATGGCGGCGTGTACGGCTCGCTGATGTCGTCGCCGATCCTGAACCCGCCGCAGTCGGGCATCATGGGAATGCACAAGATCCAAGAGCGTCCCATGGTGGTGAATGGGCAGATCGTCGCGCGGCCCATGATGTATATCGCGATGAGCTACGACCACCGTATTATCGACGGGAAAGAGGCGGTCACCTTCCTCGTGCGCGTCAAGGAAGCGATCGAGGATCCGCGCCGCCTGTTGATGAACCTCTAAGTCGATCTGCCGGGGCGGCTCGCGCGAAGGGAGAGACAGATGGCCATCGAACTTGAGATGCTCGGCTACGCGATCCTTCTGGGGTTCGTGCAAGTGATGCTCTATTCGGTGCCGGGGATCGCCCAGTTGGGCATGGGCTATGCGCTGAGCCCGCGTGACGAAGGCAAGCAGATCGGCGGAATGGCCGGCCGGCTTCAGCGCGCCTTTTACAACTACCTTGAGACCCTGCCGATGTTTATCGGCGCGGTCTACGTGGCGCGCTCGAATGGTGCGCTGACGGAGATGACGGCTTTGGGATCCCAGATCTACCTCTGGGCTCGAGTCGCGTATGTCCCGGCCTATGCGTTCGGGATCCCGGTGTTGCGCACTTTGATCTGGACGGCGTCGATCGTCGGGATCTTCATGGTGCTGTTGCCGGCGCTGTTTTAACGCCATGGCGCGCCCCTCCGTTTCCGGATGGGCCGCCTGGATCGGAAAAGTCGCGTTTGGAGCCTCATGGAGACGTGAGCAGGCCGGGCGCGCCGTGAAAGGATCTGAGGGAATGTCGGAAGCTTATGACGTCGTGATCATCGGCGGTGGTCCAGGTGGTTACGTCTGCGCGATCCGCGCCGCTCAGTTGGGTTTGAAGGTCGCCTGCGTGGAAGGCCGCGGCGCGCTCGGTGGAACATGTTTGAACGTCGGCTGCATCCCGTCAAAGGCGCTGCTTCACTCGTCAGAGATGGTGCACGAGGCCAATGGCCATTTTGCCGAGATGGGCATTGTCGCCAAGGGCGTCTCGGTCGATCTCGACAAGATGCACGCCTATAAGAAGTCGGTCATCGACTCGAACACGTCCGGCATCGAGTTCCTCTTCAAGAAGAACAAGGTCGACTACATCCGCGGCTGGGGGAAGATCCCTGCGGCGGGCAAGGTCGAGGTCGCTTTGTCGGATGGCGGCGCCCAGACGCTTGAGGCGAAAAACATCGTCATCGCCACCGGGTCTGAGCCGGCGACGCTTCCGTTTGCCGAGGTCGACCAGAAACAGGTGGTCGACAGCACGGGCGCGCTGGATCTGCCGGCGGTGCCGAAGAAGCTGGTGATCATCGGCGCCGGGGTCATCGGGCTTGAGCTGGGCTCGGTCTGGGGCCGAATGGGCGCGGATGTCCAGGTGCTCGAGTATCTCGATCACATCACGCCGGGCATGGACGCCGAGGTGTCAAAACAGTTTCAGAAGATCCTGACCAAACAGGGCGTGACCTTCACGCTCGGGGCTGCGGTCAGCGCGGTCGAGAAGTCGAAGAAGGGCGTGAAAGTCACGTACAAGATGCGCAAGGACGACAGCGAGCACACGATGGAGGCCGACGTTGTCCTGGTCGCGACAGGGCGGCGCCCCTACACTGACGGTCTCGGCCTGCAGGACCTGGGCGTGGAAATGACCAATCGGGGTCAGGTGAAGACAGATGGGCATTGGCGGACGAACGTCGCCGGGGTCTGGGCCATCGGCGACGTGATCGATGGACCGATGCTCGCACACAAGGCGGAAGAAGAGGGCACCGCGGTCGCCGAGAGCATCGCCGGGCAGTCTGGCCATGTGAACTACAAGGTGATCCCGTCGGTCATCTACACTTCGCCCGAAGTGGCGACCGTCGGCGAGACCGAGGAGCAGCTGAAAGAGCGCGGCGTCGCCTACAAGGTCGGCAAGTTTCCCTTTCTCGCGAATGGGCGGGCCAAGGCGCATTTCGCCACCGACGGCTTTGTGAAGGTGCTGGCGGACAAGGAAACCGACCGCGTGCTGGGCGTTCATGTCATTGGGCCCTTCGCAGGCGACCTGATCCACGAGTACTGCGTCGCGATGGAGTTTGGCGCGTCCGCTGAAGACGTCGCCCGCACATGCCACGCACACCCGACTTTCTCGGAAGCGATGCGCGAAGCGGCGATGGCGGCGACCTTCGGCAAGCCGATCCACGCCTAGGCCGATCTCGCTTTCTGCGGTCGGTGGCGTCGTTCCTGTGGCCTAATTGCTCGTGCGCAGGGGCCAGCGGCCCGGCGCTAGGTGACGCCGGCGCGGCGCATGCGCCGCGACCGATCAGGAGCAGGCTATTCCAATGCGCATTGTTGAAATCCGAAACGCCACAGCGCCGATCGCCTCGAACATCGCCAACGCGTATATCGACTTTTCGAAGATGACTGCGAGCGTCGTGGCTGTGGTCACCGACGTGATCCGCGACGGCGAACCCGTTGTGGGCTACGGGTTCAACTCCAATGGTCGATATGACGCGCGCGGACTGCTGACCGAACGGTTCATTCCACGTCTTCATGCAGCCGACCCGGAGGGTCTGATCGACGACGTCGCGGAAAACCTCGATCCCCAGAAGATCTGGGCGACCCTTTTTCAGAACGAGAAACCCGGCGGCCATGGCGAGCGATCCGTTGCGATCGGCGTTCTCGATATGGCGGTTTGGGACGCCGTCGCGAAGATCGCCGAAGTCCCGCTCTATCGATTGCTCGCGGACCGGTATCGAGACGGCGAGATCGACGAAAAGGTCTGGGTCTATGCGGCTGGCGGTTATTACCAGCCCGGCAAGGGACTGGACGCGTTGCAGGACGAGATGCGGTCATATCTCGACCGCGGCTATCGGCACGTGAAAATGAAAATCGGCTTGGCGCCGCTGGCGGACGACCTCAAGCGGGTCGAGGCGGTGCTTGACGTCCTGGACGGCGACGGGTCGCGTCTAGCGGTCGACGCGAACGCGCGCTTTGATCTTGAAACCGCGCTCGACTACGCCGAGGCGCTGCAACCCTATGGTCTGCTCTGGTATGAAGAAGCGGGAGATCCGCTCGACTTCGAGATCCAGAAGCGTCTGGCGGAAGTCTATGCGCCGCCGTTGGCGACCGGGGAAAATCTGTTCTCGATGCAGGACGCGCGGAACCTCGCCCGTTACGGCGGCATGCGTACGGGCCACGACGTGATGCAGTTCGACTGCGCGTTGTCATACGGGCTGGTCGAGTACCTGCGCACGCTCGATATGTTGCGGGCTGAGGGGTTCAGTCCCCGGGACGTGGTGCCTCACGGGGGCCATCAGATGTCGCTCAATATCGCGGCTGGCTTGGGCCTTGGCGGCAACGAGTCCTACCCGGATGTCTTCGCGCCTTTCGGCGGCTTCGCGGACGGCGCGCCGATTGAGGACGGCTATGTGGGTTTGCATCAGATCCCGGGCGTCGGGTTCGAGGCGAAATCGGCGCTCATCGATCTCATGCGGTCCGTTACCGAGACGTGATCCGCAGCTGTGAAGCGATGCGGGCGGCTCTGCTCCGCAAGGGGGGGAGCGGCGCAGGCGCTTCGCTGAGCTCGATCTGCCGGTCGCACTCAGGGTCGCCATAAACGCTCTTTGCAGGTTTTCGGCGGACCAGATGCGCCAAAGGCCAAGAAAGCAACCGGGCGACGGACAAAATGCGCGTCTCAGTGAGGTTCGGCGTACGGTTCTCGACCATGCGTCATTCTCCCGGCCTTCGGCGCTCGTCTGAATTCGCCTGATAGGAGAAAGCTGCGCTTTTATGGTGAACCCTTCGTTAACGTCGCGGTGATTGACGGGACTTCGACGTCACCCATCCCCTTTTGGATGGGCTTTTCGATAGACCTGCATCAGGCGAGCCTGGTCGACGCCCGTGTAGATCTGGGTGGTGCTGAGCGACGCATGTCCCAGCAGTTCTTGAATGGCGCGGAGGTCGCCGCCGGCCTCCAGCAGATGCGTTGCAAAGGAATGGCGGAGCGCATGTGGGGTCGCGCTGGCGGGCAAACCCAAAGACGAGCGCGCCGTCCTCATCGCCTTTTGGACGACACCGGCCTGCAGCGGTCCTCCGCGAGCGCCGCGAAACACGACCTCCTCGGGATCGAGCGCGAACGGGACGCGTCGCAGATAGTCACCGACCGCCGATCGCGCGGTGGGCAAGACCGGGACGAGCCGTTCCTTGCGGCCTTTCCCCATGATCCGAAGGGTTTCGCCCAGCGGGGTGTCCGACATGCGCAGACCCAACACCTCGGAGATCCGCAGTCCGCAGCCGTAGAGAAGCGTGAGCACCGCCGTGTCGCGTGCCGCGATCCAGTCGTCTTGCGATCCTGCCTCGGCTTGTAGGCCGACCTCCTCGATGATCTGCGCCGCATCGCCCTGGGTCAAAGGTCTGGGCAGGCGCACGGGCGTTTTCGGGCCACGCGCGGCCAAAACCGCCGAAGCGTCGATCTTGTGGGTCCGATCGAGCCAGCGGTAGAAGCTTTTCAACGCCGACAGCGCCCTTTTGGCGCTCGTCGCCTGGACGCCCTCGCGACGAAGATGCGCGATCCAGGCGCGGATATCTGCGACCGTGACTTCTGAGAGGCTTTGCAAGGTCGCCGCTTCACCATGATGCTCACCGAGGAATTTCACGAATCCTGCGACGTCGCGGCGGTAGGCGTCGATGGTGGCGTCAGCGCGGTCCTTCACCTCTCCAAGGCCGCGCAGCCATGCGGACAGGAGGTCGCTGGCTTTGAGGGCGTCGCTCATCCGGCCAACGCCAGCCAACCGCGCATGGAGCGCTCTACGACGCCGCCCAGGAACGTCAGCAGGTCCGTCGCCTGATCTTCGGAGAACCGCGTCGGTTCGAATGCGCCGAAGGCCAGCAGCCCGGGACGAACGGTCGGTCCGAAATCCAGGCGGATCCACGCCTCGGATTGGATCCGCTCGGCGTCCGGGCCAAAAATCAGCGGTTCGCCGGCGACGTCGCCGCGAAGCAAGACCTGCAGCGGGATCTGCGCGCCATCGGCTGGTCCTGCATGGCGCGACAGCAGATCGGTCAGAGCGCCAGGTTCAAGCGAAACGATCGCTGGCGTCTCGGCCGAGAGGTCCTCGGACGCTTCCAGGCAAAACCGCACGACATCAATGGCCAGGAGCTGCCGGAAGTCCTGGGAGACGACGTCAAGGAAAGCCTCGAAATTTGGGGCGTCGAGAATGGCCAGCGCGGCGCGATGCACCTGCTCCATGCCTGACATGTTGTCCCGCGCCGCAGCGACAACGTCGCGATGGACGGCGGAGAGCGCGCCCAGGCGGTGTTCGAGTTGGGCGATCAAGGCGGCCCGAAGATCGACGACGTTTCGTCCCGCCGCTTCAACGGGCCCCAGGAGCGCCCGCATGATTTCGGGGTCGTTGAGCACAAGGTCCGGGTCGGCGAGAATGCGTGCGCGCAGTTTCGTGTCGCCGTCCAGATCGTTCGCCGGGCGCGCCGCTTTCCGCGTCATCTTCGCCTCAGAGGATCTTTTGACCCGTCTTCTCCCAATCCGCCAGGAAGGCTTCGAGGCCCTTGTCGGTCAAAGGGTGCTCGATCAGCTTGCGGATGATCGACGGAGGCGCTGTGGCGACGTCTGCGCCGATCTTGGCGCATTCCGAGACATGGTTCACGGTCCGGATCGACGCGGCGAGGATCTCGGTGTCAAAATCATAGTTGTCGTAGATCTCGCGGATTTCGGTGATCAGCTCCAAACCGTCGAGATTGATGTCGTCCAGTCGACCGATGAAAGGCGAGATGAACGAGGCCCCGGCCTTTGCAGCCAGCAGCGCCTGGTTCGCGCTGAAACAAAGAGTGACGTTCACCATCCGGCCGTCGTCCGAAAGCGCTCGGCACGCTTTGAGGCCATCCCAGGTCAACGGCACTTTCACTGTGACGTTTGGCGCGATCTCGCACAGCTTTAAGCCTTCGGCGATCATCGCGTCGGCATCTGTCGCCGTAACCTCGGCGCTGACCGGTCCGGGGACGATTTCACAGATTTCGGCGACGACTTGTTTGAAGTCTCGTCCCGATTTCGCCACGAGCGAGGGGTTTGTTGTGACGCCATCCACCATCCCGGTGGTTGCGAGATCCTGGATCTCCGCGATATCTGCGGTATCGATGAAAAACTTCATGTCGCTCGCCCAGCCCGTTCCCTGTCGCTCAAATCAGTCTCACCCTCGACCTTCGCGGGTCGCCGCGGCGTGTTTTCGGCGGCTCAACCCGGCGAGCGTCGGTGAGATACGAATGCGCGGACGCTTCCGCCGCAGGGGTTACCCTTGGGCCTCGGCGTCCGCGCTGCGCGGACTCTCCTCATTCCGCAGCGCGACGTTAACCGAACCAGAATCGGCGCGCCAGCGCGAAGCGCAAAGTCTTGATGCGAAATTTTCCGATGCCGCGGCGCCGATGCCACTCGCTTTGGCGGCGGGCTCGTGACGGGCGATCTGTTCAATCCAAGCGCGCCGGACCAAGACGCCGTCAGCGCGACGGTCGCTGTGGTTCCGTGCGCGCCGACGCCTGGTCCTTACGACTACCTGCTTGATGCTGAGGCCACCGCGTTGCGACCGGGCGATTTGGTGCTTGTGCCGCTGGGCGGCCGAGAGGTGGTCGGCGTCGTCTGGGGCGAGGGAACCGGCGATGTCGCTCGGAAGCGGTTGAAGAGGGTCGTGCGAAAGCTGGATCTGCCCCCGATCTCTGAAGAAACGCGCCTGTTTCTCGCCAGGGCGGCCGACTACACCATCACGCCTATCGGAGAGATGGCGCGGCTGGCGACAAGGGCTCCAAAGCTTGACGAGCCGGCTCCGACGCGTCGTGTGGCGAAACGCGGCACGATGGCGCCGTCGCGCGAGACCCGCGCGCGCAAACAGGCGCTCGAGGCGTTCGAGAAGCTGGCGGGCGCGGATACGGACTTCGGCATTGCTCCTGCTGATCTCGCCCGCGCGGCGGATGTCGGGTCCGCTGTGGTTGCTTCTCTGATCGAGGACGGCGCCCTGCGCGAGGCGTTCGCGCCAAGAGACGCCGTCTATCGACGCCTGGACCCCGACCGGCCGCGGAAAGCTTTGTCCGACGCTCAGAAAGCCGCGGCGGAGGACCTGGCCGAGGCCGTCCGCAGCCGCGAGTTTCGATCCGCGCTGCTTCACGGCGTGACAGGGTCGGGGAAGACCGAAGCCTATCTCGAAGCGGTGGCGGAGTGTTTGCGCCAAGGACGCCAAGCCCTGGTGCTCTTGCCGGAGATCGCCCTGACGGACGCATTCCTCAAACGACTTGAGGAGCGGTTTGGCGCGCGCCCGGCGGAGTGGCACTCGGCTGCTTCGGGCGTCGAGCGCCGCAGATGTTGGCGCGCCGTTTTGAGTGGCGAGGCACAGGTTGTGGTCGGCGCGCGGTCGGCGCTGTTCCTGCCGTTTCGCGATCTCGGGCTGATCGTCGTCGATGAAGAGCATGACGGCGGCTACAAGCAGGAAGACGGCGCGATCTACAACGGTCGCGACATGGCGGTGCTGCGGGCCTCGATCTGCAAGTCGACGGTCGTTCTGGCCTCCGCGACGCCGTCGCTTGAGACATGGTCGAACGCCCAAGCCGGGAAATATGTCGAGGTGACGCTGCCCGAGCGGTTTGGCCGGGCGGTGGAGCCGGAGATCTCGTCCATCGACATCCGGCAGCACAAGCCCGAGCGGGACCGCTGGATCTCTCCGCCGCTGGCTCAAGAGGTGGCCGAGACCATCGCGCGCGGCGAACAGGCGCTGCTGTTTCTCAATCGCCGCGGCTTCGCGCCGCTGACGCTGTGCCGCAAATGTGGAGAGCGCGTCGGTTGCCCGCACTGCGACACCTGGCTGGTGACGCACCGGTTCTCGGGCAAACTCGTCTGTCATACCTGCGGCCATGAGGAGCGGGAGCGGACGTCATGCCGGAAGTGCGGCGCCGAGGAGTTGGCGGCCTGCGGCCCCGGGGTCGAACGCCTGGCGGAAGAGGTGAAGTCGGTTTTCCCAGAGGCTCGTCTGGCGCTTTTGTCGAGCGATCTGGCGCCCTCGGCCGCGGCTTTGCGCGAGCAGATCGCCGCCATCGCGGCAGGCGACGCGGACATCATCATCGGGACGCAGATCGTCGCGAAAGGGCACAACTTCCCAAACCTCACGTTGGTTGGCTGCGTCGACGCCGATCTTGGGCTTCAAGGGGGAGACTTCCGCGCGGCGGAACGCACGTTCCAATTGCTTCGCCAGGTCGCCGGACGGGCGGGCCGCGCGGAGAAACCCGGAAGAGCGCTGCTGCAGACCGTCGCTCCGGACCAGCCGGTGATGCAGGCGCTGATCGATGGCGACGAGCGAGGCTTCTTGGAAGCCGAGTCGGAGGCGCGGCGTCAGGTTTCAGCTCCGCCCTATGGCCGTTATCTCGGCGTGATCTTCAGCGGACCCGACGAAAAGAAGGTCTGGGCCGTAGCGCAGACCTTTGCGCGCGAGGCCGAGCCGCTCCGCGAAATCGGGGCGGAATTGCTTGGCCCGGCGCCGGCGCCGATCAAGCGGATTCGCGGAAAAGAGCGCGTTCGTTTGCTGGTTAAAGCCGCGCGCGGCGCGCCGTTACAGCGCGCCGTGCGGCTTTGGGACGCGCGCGTGAAGCAAAAGATGGGGGTCCGTGTCGTTTATGACGTCGATCCCCAAAGTTTCCTGTGAACGCCTTTATCTTAAACGGCAAGGGGCCAGTCTGAGGCCCATATCGGCGCTGCACTGCGGCGAAACGCGTCAAAAACCAAAGCGACTCAACCGCTCCGCCGTATTGCGCAGGCGGAATCGCTATGCTACCGACCGCTCGAATTTCGGGGCGAGGCGGAGCATCCAAAAGGATCTTCCTACACCTCGTGCGCTCCTGCGCATCTCATAACTGGTCCGGTCCTGCGGACGTTTTGGAGAGGCACGTGTCTGAAACAGCGGCTATGATTTCTGGCGTCCCTGGTCGTTACGCGACGGCGCTCTTCGATCTCGCCAATGAAGGCGACGCGCTTGATGCGATCGCGCAAGATGTTGCGACGCTTGGCGCTGCTTTGAAAGGTGCGCCGGACGTCGTGGCGAGTTTTTCCAACCCGTCGTTCTCGCGGGGAGATCTTGAGGCCGCCGCCACCGCCCTTGCTGATAAGTTGGGTTTGGGCGATCTGCTCAAGAACACGCTCGCGCTGATGGCGAAGAATCGCCGGCTCGGCCAGCTGCCTGCGACCCTTGCGGCGTTTGAAACGCTGGTTGCGGACAAGCGCGGCGAGATCACCGTGACCGCGACGTCGGCTCAACCGATGAGCGACGCTCAGAAAGAAACGCTGGTGTCGGCGCTGGAGCGCTCGGCTGGCAAGAAAGTGCATTTGCAGTTGGACGTCGATCCAGAGCTGATCGGCGGACTGATCGTTAAAATGGGCAGTACGATGATCGACGCTTCGATCCGCTCGAAACTGTCCAGTCTTCAACACGCTATGAGAGAGGCCGGGTGATGAGCATCCAAGCGGCGGAGATCTCCGCAATCCTCAAGGAGCAGATCAAGAACTTTGGCGACGCCGCTGAAGTGGCCGAGGTCGGCCGTGTTCTCTCCGTCGGCGACGGCATCGCCCGTGTCTACGGCCTTGACGGCGTTCAGGCCGGCGAGATGGTCGAGTTCCCGGGCAACATCATGGGCATGGCGCTCAACCTCGAGATCGACAACGTCGGCGTCGTTATCTTCGGCGACGACCGCACGATCAAAGAGGGCGACACCGTCAAGCGCACCAGCGCCATCGTGGACGTGCCTGTCGGGAAGGGCTTGCTGGGCCGCGTTGTCGACGCCTTGGGCAACCCGATCGACGGCAAGGGCCCGATCATGTTCGAAGAGCGCCGCCGCGCGGACGTGAAGGCTCCGGGCATTATTCCGCGGAAGTCGGTGCACGAGCCGATGGCGACAGGCCTCAAAGCCGTCGACGCGCTGATCCCGATCGGCCGTGGCCAGCGCGAGCTGATCATCGGCGACCGCCAGACCGGCAAGACCGCTGTGGCTCTCGATGCGATCCTGAACCAGAAGTCGATCAACACGAAATACGCGGACGATGAGAGCAAGAAGCTCTACTGCGTCTACATCGCGGTTGGTCAGAAGCGCTCGACGGTCGCGCAGCTGGTCAAGAAGCTCGAAGAGGAAGGCGCGCTCGAGTATTCGATCATCGTCGCCGCCACCGCGTCCGAGCCGGCGCCTCTGCAGTATCTCGCGCCGTACACCGGCTGCACGATGGCAGAATACTTCCGTGATAACGGCATGCACGCGCTGACGATCTATGACGATCTATCGAAGCAGGCCGTCGCCTACCGTCAGATGTCGCTGCTGCTGCGCCGTCCGCCGGGCCGCGAAGCGTATCCGGGCGACGTTTTCTACCTTCACTCGCGTCTTCTGGAGCGCGCCGCGAAGATGGGCGACGACCACGGCGCGGGCTCGATGACGGCGCTGCCGATCATCGAAACCCAAGCCGGCGACGTGTCGGCCTACATTCCGACCAACGTGATTTCGATCACCGACGGCCAGATCTTCCTCGAGACCGACCTGTTCTACCAGGGCATCCGCCCGGCGGTGAACGTGGGTCTGTCGGTGAGCCGCGTGGGCTCGTCGGCCCAGACCAAAGCAATGAAGTCGGTCGCCGGCTCGATCAAGCTTGAGCTGGCGCAGTACCGCGAAATGGCGGCTTTCGCGCAGTTCGGTTCGGATCTCGACGCCTCGACCCAGCAGCTGCTGAACCGCGGCGCGCGCCTGACCGAGCTTCTCAAGCAGCCGCAATACTCGCCGCTGACCAACGAAGAGCAGGTCTGCGTCATCTACGCTGGCGTGAAGGGCTATCTCGATGATCTGCCGGTCAACAAGGTGGGCGCGTTCGAACAAGGTCTGCTCGCGCATCTGCGCACCAGCGAAAGCGGGCTGCTCGACGAGCTCCGCACGAACGACCAGAAGGTGGCTGGCGAGATTGAAGACAAGCTGAAAGCGGCGATCGACGCTTTCGCCAAGACGTTCGCGTAAGCACGCGAGCACCGCAACGGACGCGGGTCGGCCTCATCGCCTGAAAAGGCGCGCAGAGGTTGACGCGCGAGGGAAGCAGGAAGGGACCAGGGCCGCATGCCGAGCCTCAAGGACCTCAAAACGCGGATCGACTCGGTCAAATCGACCAGGAAGATCACGTCGGCCATGAAACTGGTCGCGGCGGCGAAGTTGAAGCGCGCTCAGGACGCTGCGGAAGCGGGTCGCCCCTATGCTGATCGTATGAACGCCGTGATGGCGAACCTTGCGTCATCGGCGAAGAACAGCCCGACGGCCCCCAAACTGCTCGTCGGAACCGGATCGGACAAGGTGCACTTGCTGATCGTCGCCACCGCTGAGCGCGGCCTCTGCGGCGGCTTCAACAGCTCGATCGTGAAGCTGGCGCGTGAGCGGATCCGTTCTCTTCTGGCGGACGGCAAGACGGTCAAGATCCTGACCGTCGGCAAAAAGGGCCGCGAGCAGCTTTTGCGCGACTACGAGGAGCTGCTGATCGATCACGTGGATCTTTCGGGCGCAAAGCGGATCGGATACGAGCACGCGCGCGAAGTGTCCGAGAAGGTCATGAACCTGTTCAGCGCCGGCGAGTTCGACGTCTGCTGGCTGTTCTTCAACAAGTTCCAGTCGGTCATCAGCCAGATCCCGACGGAGTCGCAGCTCATCCCGGCGCAGTTCGATGCGCCCGAGGGAGAAGACGCGAAGGGGGCCGGCGCGTCCTACGAATACGAGCCGGAGGAAGACCTGATCCTGGCCGATCTGTTGCCGCGTTCGATTGCGACGCAGATATTCACCGCGCTGCTGGAGAACGCCGCCTCTGAACAGGGCGCGCGGATGGCGGCGATGGACAATGCGACCCGCAACGCGGGGGACATGATCAACAAACTGACGCTGGTCTATAACCGGACGCGCCAGGCCGCGATCACCAAAGAACTCATCGAGATCATTTCGGGCGCCGAAGCCCTCTAACGGAAAAAGGGCCGCACGGGCCCGCTGCGCGAGACGCTGGAGAACAACATGAGCGATAAACCGGTCGGTAAAGTCACCCAGGTTATCGGCGCCGTCGTCGACGTCGCCTTCGAGGATCATCTGCCGGAGATCCTGAACGCCCTGGAGACCGAAAACGGCGGCAACCGCCTGGTGCTCGAGGTTGCGCAGCACCTCGGTGAGAACACGGTCCGCACGATCGCCATGGACGGAACCGAGGGCCTGGTTCGCGGACAGTCCGTCAGCGACACCGGCGCGCCGATCGCGGTGCCTGTCGGCAACGCGACCCTCGGCCGGATCATGAACGTCATCGGCGAGCCGATCGATGAAAAGGGCCCGATCGACAGCTCGGAGACCCGTCCGATCCACGCGCCGGCGCCAGAATTCATCGCGCAGTCGACCGAATCGGAAGTTCTTGTGACCGGCATCAAGGTCGTCGACTTGCTCGCGCCTTATGCGAAGGGCGGCAAGATCGGCCTCTTCGGCGGCGCAGGCGTCGGCAAGACCGTGCTGATCATGGAGCTGATCAACAACATCGCGAAAGTGCACTCTGGCTATTCGGTGTTCGCCGGAGTGGGCGAGCGGACGCGCGAGGGCAACGACCTCTATCACGAGATGATCGAATCGTCCGTGATCAAGCCAGACGCGCTGGGCGACAGCCAGGCGGCGCTGGTCTACGGCCAGATGAACGAACCCCCGGGCGCGCGCGCTCGCGTGGCTCTGACCGGCCTGACCCTGGCGGAGCAGTTCCGCGACGCCACGGGCACGGACATCCTGTTCTTCGTCGACAACATCTTCCGCTTCACCCAGGCCGGCTCGGAAGTGTCGGCGCTGTTGGGCCGTATTCCTTCGGCGGTGGGGTACCAGCCCACGCTCGCCACGGATATGGGCGCCCTGCAGGAGCGCATCACCTCGACGAAGTCGGGCTCGATCACCTCGGTGCAGGCGATCTACGTGCCTGCCGATGACTTGACCGATCCCGCGCCTGCGACGTCGTTCGCGCACTTGGACGCGACCACGGTTCTGAGCCGCGCGATTTCGGAGCTGGGCATTTACCCGGCGGTGGATCCGCTCGATTCGACCTCGCGTCTGCTGGACCCGAGCGTCATCGGCGAGGAGCACTACGCGGTCGCCCGTGACGTGCAGGGCATCCTGCAGCGCTACAAGTCGCTTCAGGACATCATCGCGATCCTGGGCATGGACGAACTGTCGGAAGAGGACAAGCTGACCGTGGCGCGCGCCCGGAAGATCCAGCGTTTCCTCAGCCAGCCGTTCGACGTGGCGCAGGTCTTCACCGGTTTCCCGGGCGTTCAGGTGCCGCTCGAAAAGACGATCGACAGCTTCAAGCGCGTCGTGGCCGGCGAGTTCGACCACCTGCCGGAAGCCGCCTTCTACATGGTCGGCGACATCGACAGCGCCGTGGCGAAAGCTGCGAAAATGGCCGCCGAGGCGGCCTAATCACCGGGTGAGGAGAGCCGGCTGATGGCCGACACGATGCAATTCGATCTCGTGGCGCCTGAGCGCATGGTCCACTCGGCCAGCGCGACGGCTGTGACGATACCGGCTGCGGAAGGCGACATGACCGCGATGCCTGGCCATGCGCCGCTGATCGCAACCTTGCGTCCTGGCGTGGTGACGGTCATGACCGACGGCAAAAGCGAAGAATTCGTCGTTACCGGCGGCTTCGCCGAGGTCTCGGCGACCGCCGCCGCGCTTCTGGCCGAAGAAGCGATGCCAAAGTCGGAAGTCACCGCCGACTTCTTGAACGAGAAGATCGCGCACGCCGAGAAACTCGTCGGCGGCGCTGAGCCGGGCCCCCAGGCGGCGCTTCTCGGCCAACAGCTCAACGACTTCATGGGGCTCAAGAGCCGTCTCGGCCTCTGAGCGAAGCGACCGGACGGTGGGAGGATCTCACCGTCGCAAGAGCTGATCGAACTCCCGAAAAACTTCGCGATACACGTGAACCTTGAAGGGCACGATCGCCTCGATCAGTTCTTCCGGGCCCATCCAACTCCAGGTGCGGAACTCCGGGTGTTCGGTCGCAATGTTCACATCGGCGTCTGAGCCGAGGAACCGCGCGGCGAACCACTTCTGCTTCTGGCCGCGATATCGGCCCTTCCAGATCTTTCCCAAGAGTTCCGGCGGAAGGTCATAGGGGATCCAGTCCATCGATTCCGCCACGAGTTCGACTTTCTCGGCGGCGACGCCTGTTTCTTCCCAAAGCTCGCGCAGAGCGGCCTCTTTCGGTTCCTCGCCGTCGTCGATCCCACCTTGCGGCATCTGCCAGGCCTCGGCGGTGTTGTCGATGCGTTGCCCCGCGAAGATGAGATTATCCGTGTTGAGCAACATGACGCCGACACATGGGCGGTAGGGCAAAGTTTCAGGATCGATCGGATCAGCCACGCAAGGTCCCCATGCTAGGGGCGCAGCGGCGTCAGCCAGAACCCCCGGTCTTCAATCACGCGCGCCCATTCGGCGAGGGCGTCGACGGTCGACGGCACCGCGACGGCGACCCCGACGGCAAAGCCGTCGCGTCGCGCCTGACGCTCGAGTTTTTTCAGCTCCGCCGAGATATCCGTCGAGCGGCCGCTCTTGTCCAGTCGGATTGGCGCGCGTGAGATCGGCACGCCGATGCTGTTCGCCACCGCGCCAAGCTTGCTGCCGTCGTCATCGCCATTCTCGAAGACGAAGATCTCGCGCTCGCGCAGATCTCGCACGATGGGGCGCAAGGCCGCGACATTGGTTCGGAAGCGCCCGCCGAGATAGGTCGACACCCCGTCGATCCGCCCGACTTTGTTGATCGCGCGCTGCAGTCGATCGAGGTTGTCGTCTGGATCTGCGGAGGTCAGAAGCGTCAACGGTCCCGGGTTCACTCTCGGGAAGTTCAGGGGCTCCATCGGCATTTCGAGCAGCGTCACCCGACCGTCGCGCCGAGAGGCCGCCGCCCAATCGCCCGGCGACGCGCCGACGGGCGCGATGGCGAATGTGACTTCGATCGGCAATTGCGCAATCGCTGCGCGACTGGCGTCTTCGTTGATGCCGACGGCGGTCAGGACGATTGATATCTGCGGCCGTCTCTGGACGACGATGTCCCGCGGTTTCTCGGATGGGCGGGGAGCCCAACGAGGCGCGCCACGGAGGTATGCGCCAATCGCTCCGGTCTCCATCGAAGCCAGTTGCAGGTAGTCTGTAAGGCGGTCGTCCTCGAAAACGCGTTGCGGCTCCAAGCTGGCGATGTGAGGCGACCAAAGGGGCACCGCATCGAGCTCAACCTCGGTCGCCGCCGTCGCAAGCGCCAGCGTCGCGCTCAAGCGTTTGCCGCGATTCAGCTGTGCCTGCGCCCATTGCGGGGTCGCGGCCAGCGTTGCGGTCTTTGTATCGCCGCTCGGCCAGATCGTCTGTGTGTCCGCGCCGCTGATAATCACGCTGCGTTGCGCTTTCACGACGGGTCCAATGCGCGCGTCCGACATCACATGAGCGACCGGTATTGCAATGCAGATTGCAGCCAGGCCGACGACACAGATGTCCCCAAAGGACCAGCCAAATGGCCTGGCCCGGCTCTCCGCCGTTGCGGACTTGCCTGTATCTGCCTTTTCGCCGCTCATCGCCATGCGCCTACGCGGATTTCTCTACGTTTACCGTTAGGCGAACATCATTACCGCTTCGTTACTTTGTGCGCCCCGAAGCTGCGCGAATGAAAACGGGCGGCCCAAGAGGACCGCCCGCTTCGCTCGAGTAATGATACGCTTATTGCTGCCGCAGCGCGTCGAAGGCTGTGACGCCTCGCAGAAGATCCAACGCATAGGCGAGTTGGTTGTCTTCGTCGCGAAGTTGCTGCTGCGCTTCGTTCTCAGCATGTTTTTCGTCGCGCTGACGCTTCTCTTCATCCGTCAGCTCGCGGCCGAGGCTGTTGCGCAGAGAGTCCTCGGTCCGCCGCCGCGCCGCGGCGTCGTCCTCCCCTTCTGCAGCCGCTTCGGCCGTCTCCTCAGGCAGGATCCGCTCGATCAGGATGTCGGGCTCGACGCCAAGCGCCTGAATCGAACGCCCGGACGGCGTGTAGTAGCGTTGCGTGGTCAGACGGATCGCGCCGCGATTGCTCAACGGCATGATCGTTTGAACGGACCCTTTGCCGAAGCTCGTCGTGCCGATGATCACCGCACGACGATGGTCCTGCAGCGCGCCGGCGACGATCTCAGAGGCTGAGGCCGAACCGCCGTTGATCAGCACGACGACGGGCTTGCCTTCGCTCAGATCGCCAGGCGTCGCGTTGTAGCGTTCGGCGTCGCGTGGATCGCGGCCTCGGGTCGAAACGATCTCACCCTTCTCCAGGAAGGTGTCGGTCACCGCGATGGCCTGGTTCAGCAGACCGCCGGGATTGTTGCGCAGATCGATCACGTAGCCACGGGGGCCATCCCCGCCGATCTCGGCTTTGAGGTCGGCGATCTTCTTCTCCAAATTCGACGAGGTCTGCTCGTTGAACGTGGTGACGCGAAGATAGGCGATATCGCCCTCCGCCCGAGCCCGAACCGGGTAAATGGTGATGATCGCGCGCGTAATCGTGACCTGGAACGGCTCTTCAACGCCTTCACGCAGGATTGTGAGCGTGATGTCGCTTCCGACCGGGCCGCGCATCTTTTCAACCGCTTCTGACAGCGTCAGCCCGAGAACGGCCTCGCCGTCGAGCTCGCTGACCAAGTCATTCGCCTGGAGCCCGGCCGCAGCCGCTGGGGTGTCGTCGATCGGCGCGACAACCTTTACAAGGCCGTTTTCCATGGTGACTTCGATGCCCAATCCACCGAATTCGCCTTTGGTCTGCTCTTGCATTTCTTCGAAGGACTGCGGCGGCAGATAGCTCGAATGCGGGTCGAGCGACGCCAGCATCCCGTTGATGGCGGTCTCAACGAGGTCTTTTTCTTCAACCTCTTCAACGTATTGGGCGCGAACGCGTTCGAAGATGTCCCCGAACAACGTCAGAGACTGGAAACCGTCGCCTGATTGCGCCACGGCGTCGATACGGGTCTCGTCGAAGGTCGCGATCGCAAACCCCGCTATGGCGCCGAGACCGGCCGCAATCATCACTCGTTTCATAGGCCGCTTACCTTTTTCGTTCCGTCGTCTATCCAAGGGCGCGGGTTCACCGGTTTGCCCTGTCGTCTAATCTCAAGATACAAGCGCTCGCGCAGTGAGCGAGTCTCTTCTGAAAGCTCGAACACAAACTCGTCGCTTGTCGGCGCTGGTCCACCCATTCGCCCCAAGGGCTCACCAGCTAAAACGCGGTCTCCGACGCCGCGGTTCACTGTCGCGAGCCCCGTCATGACAATTTGCCAGTCTCTTTGCGGCTCTAAAATGACGATCATCCCGTAAGAAGGAAATACACCAGCATATTTCACGACCCCATTCCAAGGCGCGATAACTTGTGCGTGGGGACGTGTGAGGAAGTAAAGGCCGGGATCCGCGCGTCGAGACGGGTAGCGGGTCGTTTCCGGGTCGATGATGCGGCCGGCCACAGGCCGCAGTATGGATCCGCGCGCCGTCGCAAACGGCGGGAGCTTCGCGCGCGGCAGCCGCGTGGCGCCGTCCGGCAAGCGGTAGACGCTGTCGACCTGAGGCGGCGGTCGCCGCCGAGGCCGGTACAAAGATGCGCGTTCCAAAGAACTCACGAAGGCTTCAAGCGTGTCCGCTTTGTCTTTCAGGGCGTCCGCACGCGCCTGGGCGGCGGCCGCGCCGGCTTCCGCCGCCGCCAAGGCGTCCTTGCGCTCGAGCAGCAGGGACCGGGCGGCGTCTTCGTCTGAGCGTAAGGCGTCCAGTTCGATCTGCGCGGCCGCGGTGACCTTCGCAGCCTCGGATTTGGCCTTGGCGATGACGTCGAGATCCTCGCGGGCTGTCGCCGTCTCTTGCTGCAGGCGTTTCGAGAGACTTCGCATCAGGATCGCGCTGCGCGCCGCGTCGACGGGACGGTCGGGGTTGGCCAGCAGGGACGGCGTGGGCTCTCGCGCCGCGCGTTGGACCGCCGCAAGCAGCTTTTCGAGGCGCCTTATCGTCGACAGCAGCCGCGTACTCGCGTCTGCGACCTCTGCTTCCAAGGCGTCTAAACGTTCTTGCGCGTCGAAAAGAGCCTGTTCGCGCGCCTGGATCTTTGGCCCGAGGGCGGCGAGTTGTTCCGCGTAAAGGGCTTGTTCCTGCTCGAGACGCGCGCGCGCGATCGTCGCAGCTGCCGCCCGCTCGGAGGCGGTCAGCGCCTCTGCTTCCGCCTTGTCCCGCTCTTCCACCACGCTCTGAGCCGCGAGCGGGGTCGCGAGCAGGACGGGCATAAGAAGGGCGAGGACGAAACGCATCCTACGGCGCCTCTAACAAGCTGACGCCGCTCATCGCGGACGGCTGAGGGAGCTTCATCAGCGCCAGCAACGTCGGGGCGACGTCTGCAAGGCGGCCGCCTTGTCTGAGCGTTTCCGGGCGGTTCACCAGAAAGATGGGAACTTCGCCGGTGGTATGGGCTGTGTGGGGCGCTCCGGTCGTGGGATCGATCATCATTTCGCAGTTTCCGTGATCCGCGGTGACCAACATCGCTCCGCCGACGGATTCGATCGCGCCGATCGCCGCGCCCAGACCCTGATCAACGGCCTCCACCGCCTTTACCGCGGCGGGAATGTCGCCGGTGTGTCCGACCATATCCGGGTTTGCGTAATTCACGATGATCAGATCATAGGCCCCAGACCGGATCGCAGTCGTTAACGAGGTCGTGACTTCCGGCGCCGACATCTCCGGCTGGAGGTCATAGGTCTTCACCTTCGGGCTCGGCGGCATGTGACGCTCCTCTCCGGGGTTTGGCGCCTCCACCCCCCCGTTAAAGAAGAACGTCACATGCGGGTACTTCTCGGTCTCGGCGAGGCGAAACTGCGTCTTGCCCTGGGCGGAGACCCAGGCGCCAAGAGTGTCCTCGATCGTGTCCTGCGAAAAGATGGCCGACATGAACGCGTTATGGCGGTCGGAGTATTCGACCATGCCGCACATATCCGAGAACGCGATCGGATCCCGCTCAAAGCCGTCAAATCTTGGATCTCCGAGGGCCGAAAGGATCTCCCGAGCGCGGTCGGCGCGGAAGTTGGCGAACAGAACCCCGTCGCCGTCCTTCATCCCGTCGTAGCCATCGATGGCGACGGGTGTGACGAACTCGTCGGTTTCCCCGGTTTCATAGGCGAGCTCAATCGCTTGAGCGGGCGTCGACGCCCAGCCGCCGACCGCCTTTGCGACGGCCTGATAGGCCATGCGGACGCGTTCCCATCGGTTGTCGCGGTCCAGAGCATAGAAGCGTCCTGAAATCGTGGCGATGGCGGTGTCGCGCAGACCGTCGATCGAAGCTTCAAACTCCGAGAGAAACCCCAAAGCGCTCTTGGGCGGCGTGTCTCGGCCGTCTAGAAACAGGTGAAGGCGCACCGGCACGCCCGCCGTCGACACAATACGCGCCAGCTCGGCAATATGCCGTTGATGCGAGTGCACCCCGCCAGGCGATAGCAAGCCCATCAGATGGCAGGCGCCGCCGCTCGTCTTGAGCCTCTCGATATGCGCCGTCAGCGCGGGACGCGCGGCGAGGGATTGATCGGCGATCGCATTGTCGATCTTGGGCAGATCCATCCAGACGACCCGACCCGCGCCAAGGTTCATATGGCCGACCTCCGAGTTGCCCATCTGACCCTCGGGCAAGCCCACATCCTCGCCGCTGCACTTGAGCGTCGCCATAGGGGCTTCCGCGACAAGCCGGTCATAGTTGGGCGTCTGCGCGAGCGCGACCGCGTTGCCTTCGGTTTCCGCGCGCAATCCCCAGCCGTCGAGAATGCACAGAACAACAGGTTTTGGAGCGTCGCTCATGACGGAGTTCCAGTATCTGCGAAAGATGCGTGGTCCTAGCTCGCCGAGCTTGAGGCGTCCAGCAGGCGCGCGGTCGCGCTCACTTCAATTCCGTATAGCCCAGCGACTGCGCTTCGCGCTCCATCTGCAACGGCGTCTCGTAGGCCTCGTCGTCGAGAACTTCCAGGCCTTTGAAAAGCAGCGCGTCGCAGGTCGCGGCGTGGGCGGGCGTGGAGCCAAGGGTGCGAAAGGCTCTCCGCATCGCGTCGACGACGCCGTCTGACGTCTGAATGGATGTTACAAATGGCAATGACGGGCACTCGGCGGTCCAACCGATCACCGTGAGGCCGGCCACGTCCTCAGGCGCATCTCGTTTCAGAAGGGCCCAGGTGACGCAGTCGACGGCGCAAATGTCCGACTGACCATCGCTCACCATCCGGGCTGAGGCGGCGTGGGCGCCGCTTTCAATCGTTTGCGAAAAGAAACGGCCGTCCGTCGCCAGGGGGGCCACTGCGTGGCGCAGCGTGTTGTAACCGGATTGCGAGTCCACCGCGTTGAAGGCCGCGCGGCGGCCAGCAAAGCTTGCGAGGCTGGCCCCGTCGTCCTCTTCCCGCGCAAGCAGAGCCGAACGATACCTGGGGCCATCGCAGCCCTCGGCGGCGTAAACCGGCGCGCCGATCAACCGAACAACCCCTCGCAGCCGCGACGCATAGGGGTAGCCGCAGGTCTGTGACAGGTACAGATCGGGCGCAGTCCAAAGCGCGTCTGCCGGATCGGATCGGTCCAAAACCGACGGCGGCTCAAGCCCCTCGTGGCGAAGCGCCTCGCAGAGCGCCGACCAAAACGCGTTGGTGGCGCTCGGATTGGCGTCGTACATCGGAAGCGAGGCGCGCACGGCTATCCTTCCCGGTGATACGGATGACCCGCAAGGATCGTCGAGGCGCGATACAGCTGCTCCATCAGCATCAGCCGGGCCATCGCGTGCGGCCAGGTCAGTTTGCCGAAAGACAGCGTCAGATCGACGGAGCGGCGAAGCGACGCCGGATGGCCGTCCGCGCCGCCGATCAGGAAGGCGACGGTCGCCACGCCGTCGTCACGCCAGGCGCCGAGACGACTGGAAAGGTCCAGGCTCGTGAGATCCTTGCCGCGCTCATCCAGCGCGATCCGGCGCTCGGCGGGGACATCGAGGAGGAGTTTCGCCTCCGCGTCCGGACCCTTTCCGGCGCGGTCTTCAAGCTCTCGAAGGTCGACCGGGCCAAGCCGCGTCTGGCGCGCGAGGGCGTCGATTCGGTTCTGATAGTCCA
Organism: uncultured Neomegalonema sp.; assembly: GCA_937911325.1. Taxonomy (GTDB): domain Bacteria; phylum Pseudomonadota; class Alphaproteobacteria; order Rhodobacterales; family Rhodobacteraceae; genus CALDSD01. The sequence continues at coordinate 14,611 of CALDSD010000050.1, read as the reverse complement.
TGACCATGTCGGTCAAGGGCGAGCGTGTCAGTCGTCCGATCGCCGCAACCGTCAGTTTCACTCGGGATCCATGGCGTCTGTATCGATTGGCGCGTCCACCCGGGACGTTGCGGCCGGGCTTTTGGTCGTCCTTTCCGGCGCCCACATCTTTTCGAGCGCATAGAACTCGCGCACTTCGGGCCGGAAAACGTGCACGATGACGTCGCCGGCGTCGATCAGCGCCCAATCGCCGTTCTCGACCCCCTCCGTCCGCGGAGACACGCCGCTCCGCGCCTTTAGGCGCTCGGTCAGCTTATCGCAGATCGAGCTGACATGGCGGGCGGACCTGCCTGACGCGATCACCATGTAATCGGCGAGCGGCGATTTTTCGCGAAGGTCGACTGTGACGACCTCTTCGGCTTTGTCGTCGTCAAGAGACGCCAGCACGATCGGCAAGGTCTCTTCTTGAGCGTCGGCGGGCGGAGCTGACTGAGCCAGTCCGCCGGCGGGCGCATCGTTAGACTGCGGGTGTATGGGCGCGATCCCTTTTTCTTACGTTTCCGTTTCGGGCGGAACACTCCGCCTTGTTACAGAATAGGGGGTCGAGCGGAGGCGCTCAAGCGGCCTCCGTTCTATTTGTCTAGTTGTTGGGGCGCTGCCGCACATGCGCCTCATAGGTCTCGGAGATGTCGCGCGTCAGGGCGCCGACCTCAAAGTTGTAAGGCCCGATCTCGGCGACGGGGGTGACTTCGGCGGCGGTGCCCGTCAAGAAGCACTGCTCGAAGCTTTCCATTTCATCTGGTTCGATGTGACGCTCGACGACCTCTACCCCCTTTTTCGTAAGGAGTTTGATCACTGTCTGCCGGGTGATCCCGTCCAAGAAGCAATCTGGCGAAGGCGTGTGCACCACGCCGTCCTTCACGAAGAAGACGTTCGCGCCGGTGGCTTCGGCGACATACCCGCGGTAGTCCAGCATCATCGAGTCTGAATACCCTTTTGTCTCGGCGCGGTGCTTCGAGAGGGTGCAGATCATGTAGAGACCCGCGGCCTTCGCTTTGCACGGAATGGTGTCTGGCGCAGGACGGCGCCACTGCGACATGTCGAGCCGCGCGCCTTTCATTTTGGCGTCGCCGTAGTAAGCGCCCCATTCCCACGCTGCGATGGCCAGGTGGATGGTGTTGTTCTGAGCGGAGACGCCCATCATTTCGGAACCGCGCCAAGCGACAGGACGGATGTAAGCGTCTTTCAGGCCGTTCTTGTTCATGACCTCGGCTTTGATCCCACACAGATCCTCGATCGGGACGGGCAGACTGAAGCCCAAAGCCGATGCGGAGGCTGCCAAGCGCTCGGAATGAGCGCGGCTTTCGAAGATCGCGCCGTCATAGGCCCGCTCGCCCTCGAACACGGACGACGCGTAGTGCATCGCATGGGTCAAGACGTGAAGTTTCGCGTCTCGCCAAGGCACGAATGCGCCATCCATCCAGATCCAACCGTCGCGGTCGTCATATGACGGTCCGGCCATTTCGTTCATCCTTTCTGCTTGGCGCCGCGTCGTTTCAGCGGTCGCATCTTTCAAATTTGTGTGGTTGTGCGCAATATTCCATCGCAAAAGCCAGATGTGAGGTAACACCGCCATCTTTTTATGTCAATGAGGCTGACGTATATGTTTTGCTGAAAATGTTCTATGGCAAGAATTCAGAGAGGCGGCGGGACCGAATGCGGCGGAGCGATATGGAGCTGAGGCGGCCACAACCCGGACGGAAATCAACGACGGCCGGCGGTGGCGAGCATCTGTTGTTTCTGACAGACGATCAGTTGCGACAGGGCATCGAACTGATGTTTTTCGCGTATCGCGCGTTTACTCAGGACCCCGACCAGATCCTTCAGGATCATGGGTATGGGCGCGCGCATCATCGAGCGCTTCACTTTGTCGCCGCGAGGCCTGGCCTGACGATCGCCGAGCTGCTGGACATCCTCGGGATCACCAAGCAATCGCTGAACCGAGTGCTCCGAGAACTGATCGAGAAAGGGCTGGTGGAGCAGAAGAAAGGCGAGTCGGATCGACGGCAGCGTTTGCTTTACCTGACAGAAAACGGCGCGGCGCTGGAGAGAAAACTCGCTGAAGTGCAAAGGGCGCGGATGCGGCGGGCCTATCGCGAAGCCGGTCCCGAAGCGGTCGCGGGCTTTCGGCGCGTCCTCGAACTGATGCTCGACGAAGAGGCGCGCGAGTCCCTGCTTCAATTCGTCGCCCGCTCGCCATCACCGTAGGGCCAAAGGGCTCGAACCCACCAAGGAGGAGCGCTATGCCGGCGCCGCAACCTCGCCCAAACCCCGTAACTCGATCGCAAAGCGCGTCGCGCGCCGACAGTTCGCCGGGGTTTCAGAGCGCTCAAGCAGACGCGCATGTCCTTGTGGTGGATGATGACGAGCGTATTCGATCGCTGCTGAAGAAGTATCTTGTCCGCAGCGGGTACATGGTCAGCGAGGCGCGAGACGCCGCGCATGCGCGGTCGCTGATCTCGGCGCTGGCTTTCGACATGCTCGTCATTGACGTGATGATGCCGGGCGAGGACGGCGTGTCGCTGACGCGCTGGGTCGAGGGCCGGACTCCGGTTCTGTTGCTCACCGCCAAGAACGAGATGGAGAGCCGGATCGCCGGGCTCGAAGCGGGCGCAGACGACTATCTGGCGAAGCCGTTCGAGCCGCGCGAACTGCTTTTGCGCATCGAGGCGATCTTGCGTCGGTCGCATGCGGCGCCGCCGTTGACGAAAGCGCTCACCATCCGGCTTGGCGACGCCCGGTTCGATGTCGAGCGTGGGGAGCTTTGGCGAGGCGAGGCTGAAGTGCGCCTCACGACGGCCGAGATTCAGCTGCTGCGACTGTTGGCGCGGCGGATGAACCAACCGGTCGCGCGCGCGGATCTCCTCAGTGAGCTCGGTTCGGAACAGTCGACGGCGCAGGAACGCGCGATCGACGTTCAGATCACCAGGCTTCGCAAGAAGATCGAAACCAGCCCTCGCACGCCTCGATATCTCAAAACGGTTCGCGGCGCCGGGTATATGCTGTCGCCTGACCCGGATAGAGCCTAAGGTGCTGAGTCGGCGGCGACTAACGGCGCTTGGAAGAAAAGTTTTAGGGACCCTGGGACGGCGATGACGACTGCGTTGATCACCCATTCCGACTGCCTCGAGCATGTGACGCCGGATGGACACCCAGAGCGCGTGGATCGTCTGCGCGCGGTCATGGCCGCCCTGGAGGCGGAAGAGTTTCAGCACCTTCTCAGGCTCGAGGCCTCCGAAGCGACGGATGTCGCGATCAATCGCGCGCATGCGCCGGGTTACGCCGAAGCCCTCAAGGCGCGGATACCCGATCGCGGCGCGTCGCCGATCGATGCCGACACCTGGTTGTCGCCAGGCTCTTGGCGCTCGGCCGTGCGCGCCGCAGGGGCCGTCATGGACGGCGTCGATCTCGTTCTGGAGAACAAGGTTGGAAACGTTTTCTGCGCCGTGCGTCCGCCGGGCCACCATGCGGAGGCGGACCGAGCGATGGGCTTCTGTCTTCTGAACAGCGCCGGCATCGGCGCGCTCCATGCGATCGAAAGTCACGGTTTAAGTCGCGTGGCGATCGTGGATTTCGACGTTCACCACGGCAATGGCGCACAGGACATCTTCGAACGCGATGGTCGGGTCTTGTACGTTTCAACGCATGAGTGGCCGCTGTATCCGGGCACGGGCGCCGCGCATGAGACCGGCGTTGGCAACATCGTGAACGTCTGTTTGCCGGCGTTCACAGATGGCGCAGCCTATCGTCCGATCTTTGAGAAGCAGGTGATGCCGGCGGTTGAAGCGTTCCGACCCGAACTGCTGATCATCTCCGCTGGATTTGACGGGCACCGCGATGATCCGCTGGCGCAGCTGATGCTGACCGAGGACGACTTCGCTTGGGCGACCCAGCGGCTGTGCGAGGCCGCCACGAGCCTATGCGACGGGCGCGTCGTCTCGACTTTGGAAGGCGGCTACGACCTTGCGAGCTTGGCGCGGTCCGCGGCGGCTCATGTGCGGGTTTTGATGGAACAACCCAGCCGCTGAGGCGGCTCTGAACAAAGCAATCGAGGCAAGATGAGCGAAAACGAACAGACGCCAGAGGCCAAGAAGATCAGCGAAATGAGCTTCGAAGAGGCGCTTGCCGCCCTTGAGAAGATCGTCGGTCAATTGGAGAGCGGGCGCGTTGACTTAGAGCGGTCGATTGATCTCTATGAACGAGGGGCTGAGCTTCGCACCCATTGCGAAACCAAGCTTAAAGCCGCCGAGATGCGGGTGGAGCAAATCGTACAAGACGGCGACGGCAAAGCGGCTGGCGTCAAGCCCGCTGGTTTTGACGCGAACTGATCCAACTCTGCGGAGACCACGAAGGGGCGAAGATGAGCGAGGGCTTTGAGAATGCGCTTGCCCGTCGTGCAAGCCAGATCAACGCGACTTTGGACGATCTGACGGCGCTGCCCAGCGGTCCCGAAAGACGCTTGGTGGAAGCGATGCGCCACGGCCTACTGGGGCCTGGCAAGCGGTTGCGCGCCTTCTTGGTCCTCGAAAGCGCCGCCCTGTTTCGGGAACCCGAAACGCGGGCGCTGCGCGTCGCCGCGGCGGTGGAGTGCATCCACGCGTACAGCCTCATCCATGACGATCTGCCGAGCATGGACGATGATGCGCTCAGACGCGGCCACCCGACGGTGCATGTCGCTTTCGATGAGGCGACGGCGATCTTGGCGGGCGATGCCCTGCAGACTTTGGCGTTCGAGGTGCTCGCATCGCCGGGCGCCTATGCGGGTCCGGCCGTTGCGGGCGCGCTGTGCCACCGGTTGGCTCAGGCGAGCGGCGCCGCCGGCATGGTCGGTGGCCAAATGCTGGATATTCTTGCCGAAAAGCGCGCCGAGGAGGGCGCTGAACCGCTCAGTGTTCAAGAAACCGAGAAACTGCAGTCCGGCAAGACCGGCGCGCTGATCAGGTTCGCCGCCAGCGCGGGGCCGATACTGGCGGAAGCGAGTGGGGGCGACCAAGCCGCCCTCGACGCCTACGGCGCCCGAATTGGACTTGCTTTTCAGATCCGCGACGACCTGTTGGACCTCGAAGGCGACGAGGCCGAGACAGGAAAGAAGTTACGCAAGGACGCGACAGCCGGAAAGGCGACGTTCGTCGATCTTCTGGGCGTCGACGGCGCCCGCAGCCGCGCGCTGGAATTGGTTGAGGCGGCAAAGAGCGCGCTATCGTCGTTTGGGGACTCTGCGACACTATTGCGACAGGCTGCGGATTTTACTGTCGAGAGGCTGCGCTAAATCTAGAATAGGCGCTACCGAATTTTGCGCGGGTCGAGGGCCCGCCGGCTCGGCCGGCTGCGCCGAACGGAGAACAGAATGTCTGACACCCCGATCCGGGACACTGAAAAAGCGGCGTCGAAGACGCCGTTGCTCGACCAAGTGTCGGATCCCGCGGCGTTGCGCGAGATGAGCGACGAGCAGCTTCGTCAGGTGGCGGACGAACTGCGACAAGAGACGATCGACGCCGTCTCGGTCACCGGCGGGCATCTCGGCGCAGGCTTGGGCGTCGTAGAGCTGACTGTCGCGATCCATTCGGTGTTTGAGACCCCTCGCGACAAACTGATCTGGGATGTCGGCCATCAGTGTTACCCGCATAAGATCTTGACCGGGCGGCGCGACCGTATTCGCACGTTGCGCCAGGGCGGAGGGCTCTCGGGCTTCACCAAACGCGCTGAGAGCCCCTACGACCCGTTCGGAGCCGCCCATTCGTCGACATCGATTTCAGCTGGGCTCGGCTTCAAAGTCGGCATGGACCTGAAAAACGAGGACGGCGACGTCGTTTGCGTGATCGGCGACGGGGCGATGTCCGCCGGCATGGCGTATGAGGCGATGAACAACGCGGGTCATTTGAACCGGCGGTTGATTGTGATCCTCAACGACAACGAGATGTCGATTGCGCCGCCGGTGGGCGCGATGTCCGCATATCTTGCGAAGCTATGGTCCGGCGGTGTCTACACGAGCTTCCGCGAGGTGATGAAACAGATCGCAAAGGTTCTGCCCGAAGCGATCGAATTACGCGCAAAACGCGTGGAGGAGTACACGAAGGGGATGGCCGTCGGCGGCACGCTCTTCGAAGAACTCGGCTTCTATTATCTGGGCCCGATCGACGGGCACAATCTTGATCATTTGCTGCCCGTGCTGCGGAACGTGCGCGACCGGGCGGACGGCCCGGTTCTGATCCATTGCGTCACACAGAAGGGCAAAGGGTATGCGCCGGCGGAGAACTCCGCCGACAAGTACCACGGCGTGTCGAAGTTCGACGTGGTCACTGGCGAGATGAAGAAAGCTGCGTCGAACGCGCCCTCCTATACGAAAGTCTTCGCTCAGAGCCTCGTCAAAGAGGCCGACAAGGACGATCGCATCGTCGCGGTCACGGCTGCGATGCCTGGGGGCACCGGTCTCGACCTGTTCGAGAATGCGCATCCGTCGCGCTGTTTCGACGTCGGCATCGCCGAGCAGCATGGCGTCACGTTCTGCGCCGGCCTCGCCGCTGAGGGGCTCAAGCCGTTCGCTGCGATCTATTCGACTTTCCTGCAGCGCGGCTATGATCAGGTCGTCCATGACGTGGCGATACAGGGTCTGCCTGTGCGTTTCGCCATCGACCGGGCCGGGTTGGTCGGCGCCGATGGGCCGACCCATGCGGGCAGCTTTGACACGGGGTTCCTGGCGAGCCTGCCAGGCTTCGTCGTCATGGCGTGCGGCGACGAAGCCGAGCTCGTGCACATGGTCGCCACCGCCGCGTCGATCGATGATCGCCCGTGCAGCTTCCGTTACCCGCGGGGCGAGGGCGTCGGCGTCGACATGCCCGAGGTTGGCGCTCCGCTCGAGATCGGCAAGGGCCGGATTGTGAAAGAGGGCGGCAAGGTCGCGATCCTGTCTTTCGGCGCACGGCTGAAAGAAGCGATTGCTGCGGCTGAGGCGCTTGACGCGCACGGTTTGCCGACGACCGTCGCCGATGCGCGTTTCGCCAAACCTCTCGACGAGGAGCTGATCTTACGGCTCGCACGAGAGCACGAAGTTCTGCTGACGGTTGAAGAAGGCGCGGTGGGCGGCTTCGCAAGCCACGTCCTTCAGTTTTTGGCGATGCGCGGGAAGCTCGATAGCGGCCTCAAGATCCGGCCGCTCGTCTTGCCCGACGCTTTCGTCGATCACGACAGTCCCGCCAAGATGTATGAGGCGGCCAGCCTTGACGCGCGTGGGATGGTCGCTGCGGCGCTGGAGGCGCTGGGCGCCGAGCGGGGCACTGAAATCGGCTCCGTGATCGCTTAGTCGCCGCCCGAAGGGTGTGATCGTCGCGTCAACCGATCGCGTCGCGCTCGATGCGACCGACAGACGCGCAATTTTTCCCCTCGGTCGACATTGCGCTGCAGCGCCCGCATGCGATACTCGCGCTCAGCGTTGTGCTGGGGACTCGCATGCATATCATTCTTGGATTGTTGACCCTAATCGGCGTGATTGCCTTGTGGGTCTGGCGTGCGCGCATGGCTGGCGAAGCCTCGAGGGAGGTCGTTGACGCCAGCGAAGACGTTCAAGCAGCCTTTCGACGCTATGGCTATCGTCGTCAGGCAGGCAAGCACCCTGCTGAGAACCTCGATGACCCGCGGCTGGCTGCGGCGGGAATGATGGCCGCGATCGCGCGCCTCGAAGGCGACATGAGCACCGAGCGCATGAACGCGATCCGGGTCGAGTGCCGCGCCTCGTTTCGGTTGGGCGACAAGGAGGCGGACGAGATCGCTGCGTTCGGACGGTGGCTGGCTGAGCAATCAAAGGATCCCGACGACGCGGTGCGACGACTTCTCAAGATCGTCCGCGACAAGGCCCCGCGCGAAGCCCACGAGGACATGATCGCGATGTTGACGCGCGTCGCGTCCGTCGAGGGCGGTGGTCCGAACGACCTCCAAAAGGACTCCATCGCCCGCGTGCGCCGCGGGCTGGGTATGAGCTGACGGATTGCCCGGCGAGACGCCAAGGATCGAGTGGCGCGAGCTGTCGCCATCAGAGTGGGCGCGTCACCCGCTCAATCGCTTCCGCGGAGTATTGTTGGCGTTGATCCTGGTGCACATGGCGGCGCTGTTCGGCGTTGTTGTGATTTTGGCGGCGGTCGTGACCGGCTCACAAGGCGTGCCCCTTTATCCGACGCTTTGGGCGAACCTGTTGGCGGCCTTCGCCGCCGGCCTGCAGACGATCGTGTTCCTAACCGGGGTTGGTTTTCGTTGGCGCTACACGCCGGAAGCCTCGTTGGCGACGGCTCTCATCGCGCGTTGGGTTCAAATCTGGATCGATGTTGAAACCTGGCCCAACGACGCCTTTTTGCTCGTCGAGTATGAGTTCAGCCTCGTTTTCTGGGCCTTGGTCATTGGCTATCTGTACCTAAGTCGACGAGCGAACGTGGTTTTTCGTCGGAGAGAAAGAGTGCGTGTTGATGGCGACTGAACGCCTCGACCAAACGATGGTCGCGAGAGGGCTCGCGCCCAGCCGCGCGCGGGCGCAGGCCTTGATCGGCGCCGAAGCGGTTCGAGTTGACGGAGCGATCGCCGCAAAGGCGTCGTTCAAGGTCGGCGAAGACGCGAAAATCGAGGTCGTTGGCGATCCATGTCCGTGGGTTTCGCGCGCGGGGGCGAAGCTGGCCCACGCAATCGACGTGTTCAAAGTCTCGCCACGCGCCGCGGTCGTCGCAGACATTGGCGCCTCGACCGGCGGTTTCACCGAGGTCTGTCTGTCGCACGCCGCCACGAGAGTTTATGCGGTGGATGTGGGACGCGACCAGTTGCATCCGACACTCCAAAATGCGCCGCAGGTCATCGAGCTTTCAGGGCGCAACGCGAAGGGTCTCACGAGCGCGGACATTCCTGAACCCCTCGATTGGATCGTGACGGATGTGTCTTTTATATCGTTGCGCAAGGCCCTTCCCGCGGCCCTTCAGCTCGCGCGGAAGGGGGCTCAGCTGATCGCGTTGGTGAAACCCCAGTTCGAGGTCGGCCGCGAACGTGTCGGCAAAGGCGGGGTCGTCAAGGATCCCGAAGCACAGGCGGCGGCGGTCGCCGACATTGAGACTTTCCTGACAGAGTCTGATTGGGCCGTGAAAGGGACAACCGAAAGCCCGATCCTCGGCGGTGACGGCAATCGCGAGTTTCTACTTTATGCGGTGAAACGATGAGCGAGCATCTCGTTGCGCGGTTGGGACATCTTGGCGACGGATTGGCCACGGATGGGACCGTCCTTCCTGGCGCGCTTCCAGGTGAAAAGGTGGAGCTGGTCGACGATCGTGTCCGCATCCTGTCGCCGTCCGACAAACGGGTTCGCCCGCCCTGCCGGCACGCGGCGTCGTGCGGCGGTTGTACGCTCCAACATGCGGCGCCGCCTGTCATGGCCTACTGGAAGCGCGAACTCGTCGTCAGCGCCCTCCGCCAGCACGACATCGATGCGGAGGTGGCGAACACGATCACCTCGCCTCCGCGCAGCCGCCGGCGCGCCAGCTTCACAGCGATCCGCACCAAGAAAAGCGTAACGTTTGGGTTCCGTCGCAAACGAAGCCGCCAAATTGTCGACATCGTCGAGTGTGAGGTGCTCCGCCCGGAGATCTCGGCCGCCTTTCCTGCGCTGCGCGAGCTTGGCGCGCTGGCGTCCTCCCGCAAGAGCGAGGTGCGCCTGTCGGTTACAACCAGTGAAACCGGGCTCGATGTGGTGGTGCTGGGGGGAAAGGAACTCGACCTGAATCTTCGACAATCGGCTGCGGCCTGGGCCGAAACCGCTGATGTCGCACGCCTCAGCTGGGGCGGCGAAACGATCGCCGGTCGGCGGCCGCCCTTTCAGAACTTCGGCGCCGCTCGGGTCGCGCCGCCCCCTGGGGCCTTCTTGCAGGCGACCGAGGCGGGCGAGGCGGCGCTTGTCCAGCTGGTGCGGAGCGCGACCGTCGGCGCGCGCCGCGTCGTCGATCTGTTTGCCGGCTGCGGAACGTTCTCGCTGCCGTTGGCGGAGAACGCTGAGGTGCGAGCGGTGGAAGGCGATCCTGCCTTCCTCGCCGCGCTCGACGCCGGCTGGCGAACAGCGGAAGGGCTGCGGCGTGTCACGACCGAGGCGCGTGATCTGTTTCGCCGGCCGCTTCTCGCCGAAGAGCTCAAGAACACCGACGCCGTCGTTTTTGATCCGCCCCGCGCGGGGGCTCAGGCGCAGACGGCTGAGCGCGCTCTGTCGCAGGTTCCCACGATCGTCGGCGTATCGTGCAATCCAGCGACGTTCGCGCGCGACGCGGCGACCCTGATCGCTGCCGGATGGAGCATGGAACGCGCGACTCCGGTCGATCAGTTCTTGTGGTCGCCGCATGTGGAGCTTGTCGGCGTGTTCCAACGCAACTGACGCCCCTTGTCGCGGATGTGATGTCGCGTTGGTTTTCGAGGCCTCTTAAATCAAGTAACGAGACGACAAAGCTCGGAGTACGCGATGAACCGACGCCTGTTTCTTTATGCGGCCGCAGCGGCCGCTTTCGCCCCGGTTTGCAGTTTCGCGGAGAGCCCGATCCGCGAAATGGGAGCTGCAGAAGCGCGAGAGGCCGCCATCGCCGGAGATCTCGTGCTGCTCGACATTCGTCGCCCGGACGAATGGGCTCAGACAGGCGTCGGCGACGTTGCGCTTGAGGCCGACATGACGTCAGAAGACTTTGGGCGGATCCTGTTTGAAGCGGTCGATGGAGATCGTAACAAACCGGTCGCCCTGATTTGTCGGACCGGAGCGCGCTCGAGCTACCTTTCGGATGTCCTGGCCAAGAACGGTTTCACCAACATTGTGAATGTCCGCGAAGGCATGGCGGGCTCATCGGCGGGCGATGGGTGGGTAAAGAAAGGTCTGCCGCTCCGCCAAGCTGGGGAAGAGGCTGGGTGCCGCACCTGCTGAGCCGTCGCTCGCCGGAAGTCCGAGATGGTGCGGTCGCGGAGGAACCTCTGTCGACCCTGGGTGTTTGGACGGTCTCTGGTTCGAAGATCTGGGGAGCGACATGTCCGACGCGCCCTTTCCACGCGCTATCTCGCGTCGGCGTCAGATGTTCTCAGGGTCTTTCTTACGTCTTATTGGCCGCAAACCGCTTTTTTGTTGAAAAGCAGCGCTGAAACTTCTTTCTGTGCGAATAAAGCATTTAAGTATGCTTAAACATAAAAATTGAATTGTTTGAATTTTAACTATTTTCCTTAATTTGCTGACAATTTCTGGGATGTATCTCTTCTCGTGCCGCAGGAAAAGCGGGACAAATACAAGAGGAGTTGGACGATGTTCACGAAGTTTTTGAAAGATGAGTCGGGCGCCACGGCGATCGAATACACTCTGCTGGCCGCTCTGATTGGTGTCGCCATCATCGGCGGTCTCGAAGCCCTTGAGGACAAGATGACCTCGACCCTTGGCGAGGCTGCTTCTAAGCTCTAGTAGCCCCTCTCTCGTGTGTGTGTGCCTGGCCAGCTCGGTTTTACGTCCGAGCTGGCCGTTCTTGTTTGAGGCGAGAACACCGATCTGAAGACGGCGCATTTGCTCCAGCTATGACGAAAGCTCGTTGCCGCCGCTAGCGTCGCGTAAGTATCCACACTTCTTAACTCTGCTCTGAGCCGGCTGTGGAGAGGCGCCTCATTGCGCTGTCATTGAAAGTGTAAGTATCCCGACGCTTGAGGCCCCGCATCCACGGCTCTCGCAAGGGTTCGGGTCGTTGGCGCGCCGGAATGCTCGTTTCTGTGAGATCGGATCTGTTAGCCGATTTGGCCTTGGTTCTCAACGACATGGCCGCGATGGAGCAGCAGATGATCGAGCAGGACGCAGGCCATCATCGCTTCGCCGACAGGAACCGCTCGAATGCCCACGCAGGGGTCGTGGCGACCCTTGGTGATGATGCCGGTCTCGGCGCCGGAAACGTCGATCGTATCGCGCTCGGTCAGGATCGAGGACGTCGGCTTCACGGCGAAGCGCACGATAACGTCTTGTCCGGTGGAGATCCCCCCGAGAACGCCCCCGGCATGGTTTGACTGATACTGCGGGCCGTCGGCGCCCATGCGGATCTCATCGGCGTTATCGGATCCGGTCAGCGTCGCCGAGGCGAAACCGTCGCCGATCTCCACGCCTTTCACTGCGTTGATCGACATCATCGCGCTGGCGAGATCCTGATCGAGCTTTGCGTAGATCGGTGCGCCAAGGCCGGCCGGAACGCCCGAGGCGACAACCTCGATCACCGCGCCGACGCTGTCGCCCGATTTCCGCAAGCCGTCCAGATACTTGGCCCAGTCTGAGGCCGCATTCGGATCAGGCGTCCAGAAGGGGTTGTTCTCGACCTCCGCCCAATTCCAGGCGTCGCGGTCGATGGTTTTAGGGCCCATTTGCACCAGCGCCGCTCGGATCTGCAGGTCTGGCGAGAGCGTTTTCAAGACCTCACGCGCGACACCGCCGGCTGCGACCCGCGCGGCGGTCTCCCGTGCGGAAGACCGTCCTCCGCCGCGATAGTCGCGCAGGCCGTATTTCTGGAAGTATGTGATGTCGGCATGACCGGGCCGGAACTTGTCTCGGATATCCGAGTAGTCCTTAGAACGCTGGTCGGTGTTCTCGATCATCAGGCTGATCGGGGCGCCGGTCGTCCGCGGGCCGTCGGTGCGTTCGTCTTCGAAAACGCCCGAAAGGATCTTCACCTGATCGGGTTCGCGGCGCTGCGTCGTGTACTTGCTCTGACCGGGTTTGCGGCGGTCAAGCCAGTGCTGGATCATCTCCGGCGTCAACACCACCCCGGGTGGGCAGCCGTCCACCACGCAGCCGAGCGCCGGCCCGTGGCTTTCGCCCCAGGTGGTGACGCGGAAGATGTGGCCGAAAGTGTTGAACGACATTTCAGGTCTCTTGAGCGGTTCGGCGAGAACGTCTGTCTCCCCAAAAAAAGAACGCCGGGTCAAGCCCGGCGTCCCCTAACTTGCGACTTCGGGCCTTTCTCAGGCCTGGCCGCCGTCCTTGATCGGGCGCCAGAGCTTCTTGTTCGAATACCACAGAAGCACAGCGAAGAGCGCCAGAAGGATGATGTTGCGGACGCCGGCTTCTTTGCGCTCCTCCATCTTGGGCTCTGCCGCCCAGGTCAGGAACGCAACCAGATCGGCCGCGTGCTGCTCGATCGTCGCCTCAGTGCCGTCTTGGTACTCGACGTCGTCGCCATAGAGCGGCTGGCCCATGGCGATGCGGTGGCCCGGGAAGTAGCGGTTGTAGCTCAGTCCGCCGCCGTCAAAGCCCTCCGGTTCTTCGTCCGCGTAACCCAGCAGCAGCGAATAAACATATTCCGGTCCGCCGGCGCCTTCCATGACCTGCTTGATGATCCCGTTATAGCCAATGCGGGCTTTCGTGATCAGGGACAGGTCGGGTGGGTAGGCGCCACCATTCGCAGCGATCGCAGCTTCGCGGTTCGCAAACGGACCAGGGATCCGATCCGAAGGCAGCGGCGTGCGCTCAAGCACTTCACCTTCGTCGTCGGTGGTGACCACTGGGTAGAGCCAGTTTTCGGCGATGGCTTTCACCTGTTCCGGCGGAAACTCGGGGCCGCCGGGCTCTCCGAGGTTGCGGAACGACAAATAGTCCATCGAATGACAGCTCGCGCAGATCTCCGAATAGACCTGCCAGCCACGCTGGAGCTGTTGGCGATCGAATGTGCCGAACGGGCCTTCGAAAGACCAATCGTGATCGATGACCCCGACGCTTTTCCCAGCCGAAAGGGCTGGCCCGGCGACGAGGAGACCCGCCGCCGTCGCCAGCGCAAGAAGAGATTGAGACAGTTTCATTGGTTCGTCCTTTCTCAGCTCTTGCGCTATTCAGCCGGCGCCGCAACGGCGTCGCCAGCAGAGCCGGACTTCTTCTTCGCGACTTTCGCCATGAACGCGTCGTCGATGCTCTCGGGCTCCTGACGCGGTCGCTCGATCAAGCCAAGCACTGGCAGCAGCACCAAGAAGTAAGCGAAGTAGAAGAGCGTCAGCAGCTGGCCGAGATGGATCACACGGAACGCGAAATGCGTCTCGGTGACGTCATGCTTGACCTTGCCGACCCCATCATTGGCTTCGAAGTCGATCACTTCTGCGATCGCGACGTTCGCGCTCGGGCTCGCGGCGAGGATATCCGCCCGCGCCGCCTCAGCCTGTTCGACGGTGTCGTAGTGCGTCACGGTCTTTGAAGCGAAGATCGCGTCATCCGGGTTCTTTGCGCCAACCCAGCCGAGGCCGATGCAGCACAGCACAAACAGCCAGAACACCTGCTTGAAGATCGGGCGATACGCGCCCGAGCGGGTCCGCGAGGTGTCGAGCCACGGCAAGACCGCGAGAACGGCGATGGCGGCGAACATCGCCAGCACGCCCAAGAGCGCGTCCGGGATCGACCGCAGGATCGCGTAGAATGGCAGGAAGTACCACTCTGGAACGATATGCGCCGGCGTCACCAACGGGATCGCTTCGATATAGAAGTCTGGGTGAACCAGGTAGTTCGGCAAAAAGCCAACCGCGGCGAAGAACACCGCGAGGATGACCGCCAGTGCGAACAGGTCCTTGATCACAA
>CALDSD010000049.1 GCA_937911325.1 uncultured Neomegalonema sp. | reverse complement strand
TCAGCGTCATGGCTCAGAAGATCTCCAGATCGCGGTCGACCATCACGGTGACGCGCGCACCTTGGTCGACATAGATGACGGGACCGATCGACAGGTACTCGCCGATCACGCTGTCAGTGGCGTCGGCCAGGTCATCGCCGACATCTTCGAGCACATCCGCTGCGGTCTCATCTTCGACCTGGCCAGCCGCAACAGAGGGTGCGGCTGAGATAATCGAGATGAGAGCTGCCGAGCCAAAGCGTTCGTCGAAGCGCGTATCGACGAAGCCGGATACGCCGGAGCGTCCCAATTCGTCGCCGCCAAAGGAACTGATCTGGATGGTCTGGTCCGTTGGCAGGATGATACGATCCCAAGCAATGGTCACGCGGCTCTGCGAGATCTCGAGTCCTGATCGATACCGCCCAATCAGACGCGATCCGCGTGGAATGAGCAGCCGCGTCCCATCGTAGCTGTAGACATCCTCGGAAATAATCGCGCGCACCTGGCCCGGCAGGGAGCTGTCGAGCGCCGTCTCCATGATTGCCTGGATCATCGTGCCCTGTATTACCGTGTTCGATGGATTGGCGATGACTTCTGCTTGGGTGACTGTCGCTGGCAGGGCGCCGTTCAATACGAAGTCGGTCACTTCGCTGAAGGTGCGCTCGGCCAATTCACCCGAAGTTGGATCACTGCTGACACCACCAAACGCAATAATGGGGGACGCGATGCGGCGTTCTTGGAAGGCGCGTTCTTCTTCCGCGCGGCGCTGCAGCTCGGCCAGCCGACGCGCCTCTTCCTCCTGACGGCGGCGTTCTTCCTCACGGGCGCGCAATTCATCCTCGGTTGGACCAAGCGGCGCCGGGCCAGGGGTTGTAGCCTCCAACCGTGCGAGGTCGAGATCCATCCGCAACTGCTGGAGTTCTCGGTCGCGGGCCACGAGTTCTTCCTGAAACTGCAGTTGCGCATTCTCCGAGGCGGCTTGCAGGGCGGCGATCTGTGCCGTCAATGCGTCGATTGCTTCCGCAGCAGCCGTATCCTCTGGCACGACAGGATCGGGCGCATTTCGGAGTTCTTCGATCTGGGCCTGCAGGGCTTCCAGTTGGGCGAGCAATTCTGCATTGGGCTCCGCTGGTTCCGTCTCGACGATCACCACCTCGGGATCAGGAGGCGGGGGCGGGACGAAGGGTTCAATCTCGCCAAAGCCATCGCCTTCAAGTTGGAACTCGTCTGGCGTGGCCGTCGAGAGAGCCACCTCTTCTTCGGGTTGCGCGAGGAAATAGAGGACAGCCCCGCCAACTGCGATAAGACCGACGACGAGGAGCCCGAGCAAAGGTGATCGTCTCGCGGGAGCCGACGCGCCGCGCCCGCTTCCCTGTTCCAGCGCAGCGAGGCGCTTTTCTAGATCGGCGTTGTTGTCGCTCATGACGAGACCCCCTCCGGTGGGCTGGCCTGGATGCACACGACCTCTTCGCCGATCCTCAGGACCCATTGGTCATGCAAACCTGAGACGCGGATCACACTGTCTTCGGTGACCTGTGTGTTGACCGTGCGCTCGCGCCCGTTCGAGTAGCGGAAGATGGCTGGCACAGGCGCGTTTCTCTCGAATTGGAAGTAGGTGAAAGAGCCATCGTCCCAGACGCGCAGAGGCGTGAACTCGAGCCGCTCACTGGCCCCGTAATTGTAGTTCGGTGCCGCCTGCGCGATTGCGTTCTGCGGGTGCTGTTCTTCGTCCGGATAGCGGAACTGCACGACATAGAAGGTCGGGTTCGACGCCTCTCGGACGTTGAAGTAATAGCTGCGGCGGTTTGTATAGACGGTGACATTGGTATGGACGCCGCGCGCGAGCGGTTTAATGGCAAAGGCCCGCCCGCCTGGGACGCCGTCGATCTCAAAGCCCTCTGTGTCGCCGGCGATGATTGACCGGATGCTCTCGCCTTCGCCGAATTCGATGGTCGTGACATGGGTTAGCGAGACGCTCAACCGATAAACCTGCCCCACTTGATAGGTCGCGATCCGGACACGGCTGTCATTCGGCCCGCCACGCGGTACGGCCTCCGCAGCAGCGACGCCTGCCCAGAGAATGAGATAAACAAATGCAACGAGATAAGGCTTCACCTAGTTCTCCAATCTGTCAGAGCGGATGGCGTACTCGACGACGGTGAAGGCGAACGGATTGGTCCAGACCTCGTCGATTGAGCGACGCTCTTCGGGGCGGAACTCAAAAAGAAGCGTCGCCGTGAAGAGGCCGGTCTGAACGCCGTTGATCGACGTCAGGCGTTTGCGCAGCCGCACCGTCGCGCGGTTCGTGCCGATCCGGTTGATGCTGAGGATTTCGACCTCGAGCCGCGCATTCGGTCCATAGACAGTCGGCGGGTACTCAGCGTTGGCGGAGTTCCAGATCTGCCGAAGGGAGGCTGCGGCTGCTCCATCGGAACTCGCTAACACCCGCCGGATCCGGACATCATTGTCGAGTTGGTTGTAGACCTCGCGCTCGGTCACGTAGCGGAACACCTCCGCTTCGATGATCGCCTGGTTTTCCGTGACGGTCGTGGTTCCGACTGACGCCTCGGGAAGAGCGAAGCCGCATTCCTGATCTTAGTGCTCATCGACCGGCGGTGGATCGACGTCGAGGATCGCAACAGCCGCGGCGCTGAGGCATCCGACAATGCCAAAGATCAATCCGATTAGACCCAAGCGCTGCCAGAGCCGTTCCCGTCTCAGCGCACCGTAAACCAGCTCCTCCTCAATGATCGCCTGTTCTTCGTCCAACGCCGCACCTTTCAGCGTTTCGAATTGAATTGGATCGGTTGTTCGCTGCCTCTCGCTGCGCTCGAACGCGAAAACCGATGTTTCTTTTCTCTGGTCAAATTCGAAGCGCCTTACTCCGCTCTTAGCTCTGGGAGGGTGAACTCCATGAAGCGTTGTTCTTCGGCGATGGTTGCAGCGTCGATGACACCGCCCGTGCCATCGCCAACGGTCTGAACCGCTTCGAGCTGCCACATGGCGACAAGCGCAATCGCAAGCTCGGCAGTCACGCGCGTGTTGAGATCGACGCTCTCTTTGAGTTCATCCATGTCGTCGATCAGCCCGACCAAACGCTCGACGCGTTCAAGGCTTTGCCCGGCATCGTCGTAGCTGTTCTGCGCGGCCGCAGAGACGAGCGCGCCGGTGGTCGCCTGTGTCGCGATCCTCTCGGCCCCCGGATTGCCGCTGCGGGCCATCTCGGACAGCGTGTCTTCGTCGAAGCCGAGGTCGGCCAGCACGCGGTCCATTTGGGTTTCGATCTCGCTGGCGCCTGAGCCCGTGAGCCCGGAGAAGTCGCCCGTTCGGATCGCCTCGATGGTCGCGATGATGTCCCCGAACTCCTGGTCGAGAAGGCCGTTCAGTTCTTCTTCCATCTCCATGCGGATGATCTCAGGAAGTGCGGCCAGCCGGGTCAGGGCCTCATAGGTGCGCCGCAACTCCGCAAGTTGATCCGTGAGTGTGGCAAGCTGTTCGCGGAGTTGCAGCAACTGCTCGTTTTGCAGAAGTTCGTCTTCGATCATCTGTCGAAGTTGCTGAATGTTCTGCGCGATGTTTTGAGCGTCAACGGTTGGAACACCTTGCGCGAGGGCAGGGGCGCTGACCGGGAGCGGCGACAGGACCACAAGCGCCCCGACGAGAGCGGTAGAGCGTAGCAACCGTGCGGATTTCGAAACCAAACTCATCAATCCAAATCCTCCAATGTGAATTCCATGAAATCCTGCTCCGCCATGCGGGCTGCCGCTTGCTGAAGTTGTGCGGCGCTCAGGGGTTGGGTGCGCGCGGCTTGCAGGCGGATGCGTGCGGCCATCAGGCGAACGAGTTCGGCCCGTGCATAAGTGTTGAGCGCCATGCTCTGCTGGATGTCCTCGGTTTCACCTATGCGGATCACAATGTCCCGGATGCGCAGGGCGGCCTGCTGGATCGCGAGCGGTGAGTTGTTCCCGTAGAAGGCCGCGCCATGCCCGGTCAGTGACAAGTTCGCGTTGGCAATGAGTGCCGGATCAATCGTGCCCAAGGCTTCGATGCCACCGATCCGCGAGAGGTAGAGATTGTAACGTTCCGGGATGACCTGGACGTAGTGTTGGGTTTCGGCGAAGGGTGGCACGCCGCCATACTCAAACACGCGTCCCGGTCCTGCATTGAAAGCCGCGAGCGCGTTGATGCATGATTTGGGTTAGACCAAAGGCTCCGACCGGCGAGCGCGCCCCAATCGAAAACCGACTTTCCTGCCAGATCAGGGCTTGTAGAAGCGCACGCCACTGCACGACCGATAGCCCTGCTTGACTGATCCCGGGCCGCCCATGGGTTTCCTGAGCGACCCGGATGATCAGCTGCTCGATATTCTCGCCCGCATCCCCGAACATAAGTTGGCCGCCGGGATTAGGGTCCAGATCGCCTGTGCCGTAGACCGCTTCAACTGACCGCGCCGCAGCGCCACTTCCCGCTTCAAGATCAGACACCATCGCGGGCAGACCCTGCCCGCCGAAACTGGTCTGGGCGTCGAGTATGCTCTGCAGGACCGCCAATTGTTCCTGTTCGATCTCTGTCAGCAGTTCCTGGACGGACAAGGTCTCGCGCTGGACGCCCAGATCGGTCTCGCGGTGGCGGGTCTCGACGAGATCCCGCGCGGTCAAACC
>CALDSD010000048.1 GCA_937911325.1 uncultured Neomegalonema sp. | reverse complement strand
GTTTCGCCGCTATTTCTATACCCGCCTAGAGGAACAACACTGTTGTCTGCAAGCAGAGTGCGCGATAGCTCTACGGCGTAGGCGTATCGCGCATCGGTGCGTACA
Source organism: uncultured Neomegalonema sp. (assembly GCA_937911325.1). Classification (GTDB taxonomy): domain Bacteria; phylum Pseudomonadota; class Alphaproteobacteria; order Rhodobacterales; family Rhodobacteraceae; genus CALDSD01. The sequence goes on along the minus strand of CALDSD010000048.1, from coordinate 58,257 downwards.
TTCCTGGTCGCTCCGGAGGCTGCCTGGTAGAGCGCGCCCAAAGCCAAACCGAGGATGGCCACGGCGACCATCATTTCTAGCAGGGAAAAACCGAACTGTCGGCGATAGGTCATCATCACTACCGGCCCGCAACGCGCTCCATCTCGACGCGGCCAACGAGCCAATCCACGGTGATCCGCGTGAGCGCACCATCGGCACCACGGACATCGACCCCACCACCGCTCGCGCTTCCATCCGGGTAAAAGCGGATAACCCCGACGTTATCAAGATTCAGCTCGGCAGCGCCGTGCGCGATCACCGTCAGCCCACTCGGCAGGGTAACCACCTAGCAGCCGGCTGAAATACGGCGCGCAGAAGGACGTGCTGCGCCGTATTCCGGGGCTCGAGAACGCGGAATTCGCGCGCCTTGGGGGGATCCACCGCAATACGTTCATCAACTCTCCGAAGCTTCTGGATCCGGTCATGCGGCTCAAGTCCGAACCGCGTCTTCGCTTCGCCGGTCAGATCACTGGCGTGGAAGGATATGTGGAGAGCGGGGCGATGGGCATTCTCGCCGGGCGCTTCGCAGCGGCGGAGCGACTTGGTCTGCCGGCCGCCCCGCCTCCGCCCGAGACCGCTTTCGGCGCGCTTCTGGGCCATATCACCGGCGGCGCGGAGACCGAGACGTTTCAACCGATGAACGTCAATTTCGGGCTGTTCCCACCGATTGAAGACGCGCGCATCAAAGGACGCAAGGCGGCGCGCAAACAGGCGCGCGGCATGGCGCAGTGCGAACGCGCCTTGGCCGCATGCGACGCCTGGTTGGCGAGCGCGCCTCTGCCGTCCCCCCGCGTCGCCGCGTGAACTCGGAACCGGAACCCTTTAGTCTTTAAGCAGCCAGAGCTCTTTCCAACGGGCCTCGATGACGGCGGCGTAAATCGCCGGGGTCAGTCCATAAGCCCCGGTCGCGTAGCTGTCGTTGACCTCGACCAGCAGCGTTCGGCCGTCTTCAACAACGCCCATGTCGAGGGCGTAACTCGCCGGCGCCTCTTCAAACGCAGTGATCGCCGCCCGGACGCGCTCAGGATCGGGGAACAGGAGCGGATCGCCGGCGTAGTGACGCACGCCCATGATCTCGCCGTGCATGACAAAGGTTCTGTACTCCGAGACAAACGGCGTCAGCTCTGCGCAGTCGACGACAGTCTCATCCGGAACATGAGCCGTCGACAACAGATCCGCGAACGCGCGGAGCGGCTTGCCTGTGAAGAGCTTGGTTTGTGTGGGAAGCGGTTTGACAAACAGCTGCTCACCGCGTTCCACGGCGCGGCGAGCCTCGATCATCGGTCCGCGCCATGTCTTGCGACCTGCGAAGCCCGCCAAGCTGGAGGGGATCGACTCGATCGAACGAACGCGAAGCTTCAGCCGCTCAAGAGCCTTATGGACGATCCCGACGCCGCCGACGACGATGTCGTTCCGTTTCAAAGGCAGATCGGCCAGGTCTTCAGCGTCGAACAGGTTCACCTCCTCGCCTCTCAGGGTGAAGCCGACTAGCGCGACTTGGCGATTGATGGCGAAGACGCTGTGATCTGGGCGGACGATGTGAACAGTCATGCGAGTTACGGACTCACGTGCATTGGCGCAGACGCGCTTGAGAGGAAAAGGGTCAGACGGTGGAGCTGTTTAGAGGGGTGGGATTAGCCTCTCAGCTGCGCACACGGAACAGCGGTTTTCCACTAGCGTTTGACAGTTGCGAAAGAGGACGTGATCTTTTCTGCAATGGGAGGTCACTATGTCCGACGAGTTTCTGCATAAGGCTTATGGGTTCGAAGATCCGGAGCAGACCGAGACGTTCTATGACGACTGGGCCAAAACCTATGCCGACGACGTCCGCAAGCTCCGCTACCTGACCCCAGGTCTATGCGCCGACGCTTTGGTTTCCCTCGACCCGGTAAAGTCGAGCCCGATCATAGATCTTGGGTGTGGGACGGGCTTGGCCGGATTGGCGTTCAAAAAGGCCGGGTTCGACATCATCGACGGCGTCGATTTTTCCGAAGGCATGCTCGCGGAGGCCCGAAGCCACAACCTCTATCGCGATCTTTGGCAAGGCGACTTGTCTGTGCCGATTGAAACCCCGCATGGGCTTTATGCGCACGCAATCGCCGCGGGGGTCGTCAACCCTGGCCATGCGCCCCCGAGCACCATTTTCAACGCTTTGAACGTGTTGAAGCCCGGCGGCGTGTTGGTCTTCTCACTCAACGATCACGCGCTCGCAGACCCCGCATATCCAGGAGCCGTCAACGAAGCGGTGGACGCCGGCGGAGCGGAGCTCGTCTTCAAGGAGTATGGCGAGCATTTGCCCGGCACGGGACTAAAGGCCGAAGTCTACGCCCTGAGAAAGCGGTGAGACGCTTACCAACCGCGCAACCGCGCCATTGCAAAGGTCAGGTCCCGTCGAAATGGGCTCTCATCCGTAAAGTGCCGAAAGGCGTCAAGGTCGCGCCGTTGAGCCGCGCGTAAGATCGGGGGCGTTCGCCACGCTGACAAAAGCGCCGGATGCAAACGCCGATCAATCTTGGCTTTTCGAGCTTTGTTCAGACCGGTTTCTGCATCGTGCGCGATCTCCGCGACTGCACGCTGGAGCTCTGGCGGCGTCTTCTTCTGCAGTACGACCGAGCGGTTGATCGCCTCGCCCGTCACCGGCGGTATCATGACCCGGTCGAGCGCGGCCAACGCCGGGATCGCGCGCAACATGTTGGCCACGCCAAGGGCGTACCCAACGGCGGAAACCGTCTCGCTCGTCTCGGTCGACAGCTCTCCGTCCAATAAAATCTGACAACCCAAGCGCATCAGGTTCCCGGACGTTCCAAGAACGTAGCGGTCCAACTCGGGCCGCCCGAGCATAGGCGACGGATCGATGTCGCGCCCGCGCGCTTCGATCATCTCGATCACCCACTCTTTTGGAGGACGCGCGCGCTCGAGCAAGGTCGCCACCGGCAGCACCAACTCGTGCCGACGCGGCGCTTCGCCGGAGTAGATTTCTTCAATAGCGTCGATCCACCATTGCAGGCGGATCTGCGCGATCTGCGGTTCGGAGGCGCGCCACGGCATGCGCGCGATCTCCAAGTTCAGGGCGTAAAGCGTGAGCAACGCCGCGCGTTTTTCAGGCGGCGCCGTCAACGCCGAACGATGCCGATCCGGATCGGCGAGACGCAGGTGCTCGACAAGCCGGGGGTCGAGGTCCATCAGCTGATCGACGCCGGCGCGCCAGAGCGCATCAGTTTGTAGGTGATCGCGTCAGAAAGCGCCTGGAACGACGCATCGACGATATTGGCCGAGACGCCGACAGTCGACCATGTCGCGCCGGTCTCTTCGTCGAGGCTGTCAATCAATACCCGGGTCACTGCTTCGGTTCCGCTCGTCAGAATGCGGACGCGGTAGTCCACCAAACGCATCTGTTCGATGTAACTCTGGTACCGCCCGAGATCTTGCCTCAACGCATGATAAAGCGCGTCAACCGGGCCCTGGTCAGCCTGTCGCCCGCCGTTGGTGCTCTCGAAAAAAGAGGTGCGCACGGATCCGTTCTCCCGCGTGCGGGCGACGGCTTCAGAAACTGTGACAACCTCGTTGAGCGCATTGAACCGCCGTTCGACGATGATGCGATATTGTTCGACCTCGAAGAAACGCGGCAGCGTTCCGAGAAAGCGATGCGCCAAAAGTTCAAAGCTTGCCGCCGCGCTGTCATAGGCGAAGCCCTGGTCTTCACGCTGCTTGACGAGGGTCAGCAGCTCTCCAAGTTTCGGGTCGTCGGCCGCGACCTTGATCCCTGCCTCCACCAACCGTTGGCGCAAGTTGGAACGCCCCGCCTGATTGGACATCGGGATGACCCGCTCATTGCCGACCAAACCTGGTTCGATGTGCTCGTAGGTGCTTGGATGCTTGGCGATCGCCGAAGCGTGCAGACCTGCCTTATGCGCGAACGCCGCGGCCCCGACATAGGGAGCGTGGCGATCAGGCGGTCGGTTCAAAATGTCGTCGAGCAAACGGCTGAGGCGCGTGACGCCTGCGAGCCCCTCGACAGTGACGCCGATTTCGAATTGGCTCGCGTAGGGCTCTTTCAGAAGAAGCGTCGGGATCAGCGAGACGAGATTGGCGTTGCCGCACCGCTCGCCAAGACCGTTCAAGGTTCCCTGGATCTGGCGGGCTCCGGCCTCAACGGCGGCTAGGGTGTTCGCGACGGCCAGTTCCGCATCATTGTGCGTATGGATGCCGATCCTGTCGCCGGGAATTCGACGACACACCGTATCGACGATCTCGCGAACCTCAGATGGCGTGGCGCCGCCATTGGTGTCGCAGAGCACGATCCAGCGGGCGCCAGCCTGAAACGCGGCGTCGAGACACTCGAGCGCATAAGACGGGTTCGCCTTGTATCCGTCGAAGAAGTGTTCGGCGTCGAAGAGGGCCTCGCGCCCCTGCCCCGCGACATGCGTCAGGCTTTCATGAATCGCGGCGGCATTCTCGTCGAGTTCCGCGCCCAGCGCTTCGCGGACGTGGAAGTCGTGGGTTTTGCCGACAAGGCAGACCGACGCTGTGCCTGCGTCGAGGACTTCGGCCAGAACCGGGTCGTTCGATGCTGAAATTCCGATGCGCTTTGTCATTCCAAACGCCGCGAAGCGTGCGCGCTTCAGCTGGGGGGGCGAGCGAAAGAAATCGCTGTCGGTCGGGTTCGCGCCAGGCCAGCCGCCCTCGATATAGTCGATCCCAAGGGCGTCAAGCTCGCTGGCGATCCGCTGCTTCGCTTCGACTGAAAAATCGACGCCTTGGGTCTGCTGCCCATCCCTGAGCGTCGTGTCGTAAAGCGTCAGGCGTTCCTTCGTCATCGCGCTCACCCTCGATGAAAACGCTGAAGCGAAGCCGGCATTGGCGTGACCGCGATCTTTGCGGCCAGCATCTCGGCGTCGGAGTCCACGAATTCAAGCCCCGCAGCGGAGCTGATTTTCAGCTCAAGCCCGATGTCGCGGCAGAAAACCATCGCCTCGCGGCGTTCGCGCGTGCCCTCATGATAGCTCGCGAGCGCAGATTCCACCGCCCGCTTCACGCGTTCGACGACCCCGTCGGCTTCGGCCAATCGTTCCGCCCGAGCCTCGGCCGCCGTCTTGAAGTCTCGGGTCACTTAGGAATCTCCGGCAGCTTGCTCGCGTCAAATGAAGCATTTCTACTACCCGAAGTTCCTTCCTTCGACGACCGAACCTCGACGCCAGCAGCCTGGAGCTCAGCGCGGGTGCGGTCCGCATCATCGAAACGTTTTTCACGCCGCGCTTTATCGATCAATTTGCAAAGTTCATCTATCCGCTCGTCGATGCTTTGAGATTCTTGAAACGCCTCCTCAACCGTAAAGCGTACGTCGGGACCGGACTTGCCGCGAAACCGGAACCCCATCCATGACGCAGTAGCCATAACTTGTTTCAGGTGCTCGACATCGATGACCGCAGAATGATCCTTAGCTAGATCTCCCAAACGCTTCAGCGACGATGCCGTATCGAGGTCATCGTAGAGCGGTTCGAGAACATAGTTGGAAACGCTGCCCTGTCCCCATTCCACTTTTTCCCGTCGCGCGCGGTCGTTCAGGTGGCTCAACCTGTTCATAGCCACCTGCGCCTCCTCTACACGTGCCGACGTCCAGTCTAGCGGTTTGCGGTAGTGCGTGTTTAGAAGCACATATCGTATAACGTCGCCTGGCGTAGTGCTGCGCAGATCATGCACGGTGATGAAATTGCCCAAGCTCTTGGACATCTTCTCCCCTTCGACCTGCACATAGCCGTTGTGCATCCAGTAATTGGCGAAGGTGCTGCCGGGATGGGCGCAGAGCGACTGCGCGCGCTCGTTCTCGTGGTGCGGGAAGGTCAGATCAATCCCACCGCCGTGAATATCGAAGTCCTGACCCAGCAGGGCGTCCGCCATGGCTGAACACTCGATGTGCCAGCCCGGCCGACCATAACCCCAAGGGCTCTCCCAACCCGGTTCGTCGCCGCTCGACGGCTTCCAAAGCACAAAGTCCATCGGATCGCGCTTGTAAGGCGCGACTTCCACGCGGGCGCCGGCGATCATGTCGTCGATCGAACGCCGAGACAGCGCGCCGTAGTCGTTGAAGCTCGATACGGAAAACAATGCGTGGCCTTCAGCCGCGTAGGCTTTGTCATCCGCAATCAGCTTGGCGATCAGCGCGATCATCTCGTCGATATACTTTGTGGCCCGCGGTTCATGGGTCGGGCGCATCGCCCCAAGCGCGTCCATATCCTGATGAAACCAATCGATCGTTTCTTCAGTGACCGTCGAGATCGGCACGCCGCGCTCTGCAGCGCGCTTGTTGATCTTGTCGTCGACGTCGGTGAGGTTGCGGACATACGTGACATGGTCGCCGCCATACGCATGCCGCAGCAACCGAAACAAGACGTCAAACACGATCACGGGGCGCGCGTTGCCGATATGGGCGCGGTCGTAAACCGTTGGTCCGCACACATACATACGCAGGTTCGACGGATCGATCGGCTCGAACACGCGTTTCTCGCGGCTCGCCGTGTCATACAAGCGGATCAGTGGTCTAGCGTCGGACAAAGCGCGGGCTCCTCTTCGCTCTCGCGGCGAGGGAGGGCCTAACATCGGAATGTCTCAAAGGAAATACACCGAACACCACCGCCGCCGCAGCTTACTAGCGGGTGGTACAAATCTCAGCGATGATCGTCGTCGTGATCATGGCGTGTGTATGGGCGGCGCGCCAAGACGGGTCAAGGGGCGTGCGCTCTTTGGTTTGCAGGTTTTTGAAACACGCGCGTGGAACGACGTCTTCAGAACGTCGTCGATTGGCTGTAGCCTTTGACCCCTAAGCTCAAGGAGGCCGCCGATGGCTCAAAGCAGCTCCCAGACCGCTGATCCCAACCCGAGTGTGCGCACCTCGGTGTTCGGCATCGCCGGCGATGTTCTCAGGACATCGTCGGAAAAGAGCCTTTCCCTGGTGGCGGCGGGCGTCGCTTTCTACCTGTTGTTGGCGTTGACCCCGATGTTGACGGTCGCGGTGTCGGTCTACGGCCTGGTGGCCGATCCAGCGACGTTTGAAACCCATCTGGACGCCTTGCAGGGGTTGCTGCCGCCTGATGCTTTCGCATTCCTCGATGAACAGTTTCGCGCAACGATGGGGTCAAGCGAACTGACCCTGACCTGGGCGGCCGGCGTCAGCTTCGCGATCGCCCTGTGGAGCGCCAGTCTCGCCGTTCGAGGGCTGATGACTGCGATGCGGCTGAACTTTCCCAACGCGCATCAGTACGGAGCAGCGGCGTTCTTTGTCCTTTCGCTCCTGTTCACGCTCAGCATCATCGTTTTGCTGGTTCTGGTCATCTCGATCATTGTCGCCCTGCCCTTGGCGTTCGGCGCGCTCAAGATCATGGAGGTTGGCGGAGAGGCCCTCCATTACGTCGAGCCGGTCGTCATGTTCCTGCTCGCAACGGCGGTTCTGACGATCGTCTATCGACTGAGCTCGCTGCATGGCCGGGAGTACAACCGCGTCGCGATCTACGCCGCGATGATCACCACTCTGCTGTGGTTGGGCGGGTCCAAGCTTCTGACGGCGTATGCGGTCGAATACGCCGACTTCGGCAAAACCTACGGCCCCTTCGCGGCTGTGGCCGGCCTGATGCTCTGGTTCTGGATGAGCGCCTATCTGCTGCTGCTGGGCGCGGTGTCTGTCTCGACGATTGGGCGCGCTCTGGACGCTCGATCGGCGACGTCGGCCTAACCCGCCGCAGGGACGTTCTCGAGCAACGGCAAAAGAGCCGCCATCTCGGGGCCTCGCTCCCGCCCGGTCAACGCCTTTCGCAAGGGCATGAAGAGCGCTTTGCCCTTCCGCCCTGACGCGCTTTTCACGGCGTCGGTCCAGGATTTCCAGGTCGTCTCATCCCACGGGCGCTCTGGCAAAAGCGCCATCGCCTGAGCAACGAATTCGGCGTCTTCCTCCGCGATCACAGGTTCTGCGCCGTTTTCCACGAGCTGCGCCCATTCCGACGCCTCTTCCAAACGCTCTAGGTTGCCGCGGACGGCCGACCAGAGCGCTTCCGACACTCCGAGAGCGTCCAGACGCGCCGACACCGCGCTGTACGGCGTCTCATGGAGCACCTTCGCATTGAGTTGACGTAGCTCCTCCATCGAGAACCGCGCCGGCGCACGGCCGAAGCGTCCGATGTCAAACCCATCAACCAAGGCCTGATGCTCGGTGCGGGGCTCTACGGGATCCGCGGTGCCAAGACGCGCCATCAATGACAGAACGGCGACCGGCTCCAACCCCTCTTCGGCGAGACTTTCCAGAGACAGAGACCCGATCCGCTTCGACAAAGCTTCGCCCTCGGCCCCGACGAGCAGCGAGTGATGCGCGAAGGTTGGAACCTCGCCGCCGAGGCTTTGGATCATCTGGATCTGCGTGGCGGTGTTGGCCACATGGTCCTCGCCCCGAACCACATGCGTCACGCCCATCTCGATATCGTCGACCACCGAGCACGGCGTGTACAAGAAGCCGCCATCTTCGCGGATCAGCACCGGATCGGAGACCGATGCGCAGTCGACGGACGTGTCTCCGCGGATCTGATCGACCCACTCGACCCGCTCCTGATCGAGCTTGAAGCGCCAGTGCGGTCGCCGCCCCTCGGCCTCGTAGGCGGCGAGTTGCTCCGCGCTCAGACTAAGCGCCGAGCGGTCGTAGACAGGGTGCTTGCCCATTGCGAGCTGCCGCTTGCGTTTGAGGTCCAACTCCTGCGGCGTCTCGTAACTGGCGTAAAGCCGGCCCTGCTCCCTCCAGGTTTGCGCGGCGGCTTCGTACCGTTCCAGGCGCTCCGACTGCCGCTCGAACCTGTCCCAGGTGAGACCGAGCCACGTCAGATCGCGTTGCGCGGCCTCGACATACTCTTCCTTCGATCTCTCCGCATCGGTGTCGTCAATCCGTAGTATGAAGGTTCCGCCGGCCTTCCGAGCGGTGAGCCAGGACAGCAGCGCCGCACGGAGGTTGCCGATATGCAGCAATCCGGTTGGCGACGGGGCGAAACGCGTGGTGACGGTCATGGGCGCTCTCTTGCAAGGTTGAGCGCTTATTGGCCATCCGACCGTTCGGATCAACCTGGCGTTACCGTCGCGACCACTCCCGATATCGCGGATCGGCCTCTTTCATGTCCTGATAGAGCCAGACCATCCGATCGACAAACCAGACTTTCGGCAACACGGCGGCGAACATGCCGAAGATGGTCCACTCCGGGTCGAGCATGATCAGCCCGTAGATCAATGCGAGCGCTCCCGGAACGGATAGAGCCGCCAAAGTCTTCCCGGCGCGCTCATGATGCGCTGGGATTGGCACCTTGGCGCGGTTGAGAAACACTCTTTCGCCGAAAACGCCCTTGGACATCCAGTTGTCCGTCGATCCAGGCGGCCCAAATGCGCGCGGGTTCCACCAGTTCCACCAAAGCGCCGCCGCGATCGGGACGAGACACCACCAGCCGATCCAGACCCGGCTCCAGATAGCCAATACGATCAGCGGCAGCACCGAGAACCGCGTGAGCACGCTCCAAGGATTGGCGTGACGGGCCCAGGCTTCGTCATCCATGCCCATCATACGCTCTGCAGCGTTGAAGAGGTCCATTTTTGGTCTCCAGCTCTGTCGCCCTTTCGCAATTGCGAACGGAATTCGGAAAAGCCGACCACTGAAGGCCGGATATGTTGACGCAGCCCCCTGCCCGCGGCGGCTTTCGCTTCTATCTCCCGTCATGTGAACGAGCGACGGTGGAGTTAGTCATGGACGCCCTGATGCTCGCCCGAATTCAATTCGGAGCGAACATATCATTTCACATCCTGTTCCCAACGATCACGATCGCTTTGGGCTGGCTGCTTTTGTACTTCAAGATCAAGTACAATCGGACCGGCGATGACGCCTGGATGTCTGTCTATCGCTTCTGGACAAAGGTCTTCGCGCTGACATTCGGTCTCGGGGTCGTCAGCGGCCTGACGATGTCCTTTCAGTTCGGCACAAACTGGCCGGGCTTCATGGAAGTCGTCGGCAATATCGCCGGTCCTCTTCTGGCCTACGAAGTGCTGACCGCGTTCTTCCTGGAGGCCGGGTTCCTTGGGATCATGCTGTTCGGCCATGGTCGCGTATCCAATTGGGTGCACACGCTGGCCACGGTTTTGGTGGCGTTCGGCACGACGCTGTCGGCTTTCTGGATCTTGGTGTTGAACTCCTGGATGCACACGCCCGTGGGCTTCGAGATGCGCGACGGCGTCGCCTATGCGACGGATTGGCTGGCGATCATCTTCAATCCGTCGATGCCCTACAGACTGGTGCATATGCTGCTGGCGTCGGGCCTGACGGCGGCGTTCCTGATCGCGGGCCTCAGCGCCATTCGGTGGCTGTGGGGCGACCGCTCCAAGGCGGTTCGCCACGCCATGCGCACCGGCGTGGTCCTGGCGGCGGTGCTGATCCCTCTGCAAATCGTCGCCGGCCATGAGCACGGCATCAACACGAAAGAGTATCAGCCGCAAAAACTCGCAGCCATGGAGGGCAACTGGGAGACGCAGACACATGTCCCGCTGGTTGTTTTCGGAATTCCCAACGAAGAGACCCGCTCGAACGATTTTGAGATCGCGATCCCGGGTCTTGCGAGCTTGATCGTGGGTCACTCGTTCGATGCGGAACTTAAAGGGTTGAACGACTTCGTCACCGAAGAAGGCGAGGTATTGCACCCGCCTGTCGCACCGGTGTTCTTCGCCTTTCGCGTCATGGTCGGGATCGGCGTTCTGATGCTTGCAGTGTCGTGGTTCGTGGGTTGGAGGCTTTGGCGAACCGGCGAGCCTGGTCTCTGGGGCGCTCGTGCTCTGGCCGCGATGACCTTGTCCGGTTGGGTGGCGACGTTGGCCGGTTGGTACGTCACCGAGATCGGCCGCCAACCGTGGTTGGTGACCGGAGTGCTCGACACGGCCTCGGCGGCCGCGGACCACCCTGCGCCCATCCTCGGATTGTCACTGACGATCTATCTGCTGGTCTATGTCGTTCTGCTGGCGGCCTATATCGGCGCGATCCTGCACCTCGCCCGCAAGTCGATGGACGGTGAAAAACTGCCCGACGCGCCGGTGGGCGTGGGCGCTTTGCCCGCTGCGAACCCAGCCTGAACACGACCACAAGGAGCGCCCTTATGGAGTACGATTTCTCAGATTGGCTTCCGCTCGCCTTCGGCGTGCTCATGGGGCTCTCCATCCTGATCTATGTGGTGCTGGATGGGTTTGATCTGGGCGTGGGGATCCTTTCGCTGAACGTCGAACCGAAGGAGCGCGACATCATGGTCGGCTCGATCGGGCCCTTCTGGGACGCGAATGAAACTTGGCTGGTGATGGCCGTCGGTCTGCTCTTGGTGGCGTTTCCGACAGCACACGGGGTGATCCTGACGGCGCTCTACCTTCCTGCGACGTTGATGTTGCTCGGATTGATACTGCGGGGGGTCGCCTTCGAGTTTCGCGCCAAAGCGCCGGTAGAGAACAAGCTGGCCTGGGACCGAGCCTTTTTCGCCGGCTCGCTGATCGCGACCGTCGCTCAAGGGTACATGCTGGGCGTTTACATCCTCGGCCTCGATCAGAGCTGGGTTGGCGTCCTGTTCGGCCTTCTGGTGGGGCTGTGCCTTGTCGCCGGTTATGCGTTTCTGGGCGCGACCTGGCTATTGGCGAAGACAGAGGGCGCGTTGCAGCTCAAGGCGCTCGACTGGGCGTCTAAGACGAAATGGGCCGCAGCGATCGGGATGCTGGCGATCTCCATCGCCTCGCCGCTCGCCAGCGACCGGATTTTCGAACGCTGGTTCAGTTTCCCTGAAGTGGTGCTGCTTGCGCCGATCCCGTTGATCACCGGCGGCCTGTTCCTCGGTCTCATTCTGCTGCTGCGGGATGGGCCGTTGCGCAAAGCCATGTTGGAGGATGGGCGGCTCGCGTGGACGCCTTTCGCCATCACCTCGGCGATCTTTGTCTTGGGCTTCGCCGGGCTCGCCTACTCGTTCTTCCCGTATGTGGTTCCTGAGAAGCTTACTCTTTGGGACGCGGCCTCCGCCCGTGACTCGCTCTTCATCATCTTCATCGGCGCAATGGTGACGCTGCCAATGATCGCCGGCTACTCGGCCTACGCGTATTGGGTGTTCCGCGGCAAGGCGACCGAACTGAAATACGAGTGATCGTCCCCTACCCGCTCCGCCACCGGTTGGTGATCGGGTAGCGGCGATCGAGCCAGAAGGCTTTCTGGGTCAGCTTTGTGCCCATCGCCGACTGGAACCGCTTGTACTCGGACGTGTAGATGAGACGCTCGACGCGGGCGACCTCAGCCCGGTCGAACCCTTCCTCGACGAGGTCTGCGACGCTCAGATCACGCTCGATCAGCCCTTCCAGGATCACATCGAGCCTTTCATAGGGTGGCAGGCTATCCTCGTCTTTCTGGTCCTCGCGAAGCTCCGCCGTCGGCGGTTTGTCGATCACCCGGCTGGGCATCACTTCGCCGGAGGGTGCCATCATCCAGGGCCGGTGGTTGGCGTTGCGCCAGCGGCAGGTTTCGAAGACGCGCGTTTTGTAGAGATCCTTCAGAGGATTAAAGGCGCCGCACATATCGCCGTAGAGCGTCGCATAGCCGACCGCGACCTCGGATTTGTTGCCTGTGGTCAGCAGCAGCGCGCCGGTCTTGTTCGACAGCGCCATCAGGTAGAGCCCCCGCAACCGCGACTGGATGTTTTCTTCCGTGATATCTCGCGGCGCGGCGCCAAACAGCGGCGCGAGCGACGCTTCGATCGCATCCACGCCGTCGCCGATCGGAAGCGTGTCGAGCTGGCATCCAAGCAACTTCGCGACTGCGGCGGCGTCCTCCAAGCTCTCATCGCTGGTGAACCGCGACGGCAGCATCACGCAACGGACGTTATCCGGACCGAGCGCATCCGCAGCAATCGTCGCCGTCAGGGCCGAGTCCACCCCGCCTGACAGCCCGAGCAGCGCCTGAGTGAAGCCGGATTTTGCGAAATAGCCGCGAACGGTCTCCACCATGACCCGATAATCCGCCTCCCAGTCGTCAGGCAGGTTCGCCTTCTCGACCTCGCGACACCGCCATCCTTCAGGCGTCCGGTCAAAGTCGATGTGGAGGGTCTGTTCTTCGAAAAACGCCATCTGCGCGGCCAGCCCGCCGCCGGGGTTCAAGACAAACGATCCGCCGTCGAACATCTGGTCGTCCTGAGCGCCCACCAAGTTCAGGTAGACCAGCGGCAACCTGCTTTCGATCACCCGGCTGATCATCAAGGGGATTCGCTCACGTTCATACTTGACGCGCTCGTAGGGAGAACCGATCGGGCCGATCAGGATCTCGGCGCCAGATTCCTCCAGCGACTCGACCGGTTCTGGATACCAGGCGTCCTCGCAAATCGGCACGCCAATCCGCACGCCGCCAATCGACGCCGGGCCGGGCGCAGGCCCTGCCTGGTGCAAACGCTTTTCGTCGAAAACGCCGTCATTGGGCAGCATGTGCTTGTGAAAGACGGTCTGCACCTTGCCGCCGTTCAGCAGCCAGACGCCGTTGTAGACGCCGTCTTTGCTGTCTTCAGGTCCGCCGACCATCAGCGCGGGACCATCCTGCACCTCGTCCGCGAGCTCTTTAATGCGCGCGGCGCAGGCGGCCACGAAGGACGGCTTGGTGATCAGGTCCTGGCACTGATACCCACAGATCATCATCTCCGGGACGACAACGAGATCCGCGCCCGCCTCGCGGCCGGTCCGCCATGCCGCCATGATCTTTTCGGCGTTGCCGTCGATATCGCCCACGACGGCATCGAGCTGCGCCAGGGTGATCCTGAAATGATCGCTCATCCACGTCTCCTGTTCGCGCGGCGTCGGCGCGCCCGCGAAAACCTCAAACTGCTACCTGTGCTGAAAACCCGTCGAGGGCAAGCGCGCCGCGATTGCGTCGCAGCTTCGCCACGCAATCTTCGCGTCGCTGTTTCTCTTTGTTGCCGTCCGACCCCGATTTGGCGCATATATCAGCGAGTATAGTAAATAAGAACACGGCGACGCACTGTATGTTGCGAAACGCCTCGGCCTCGAGCGAGAACAAAAGAAAGACACAGATGAAGAACCTGGTTGAAGCCGTTTCATTCGCGGGCGCCGCTTTGAGCGTCCCGGCGAAATCGCTCCCCATCTTCGCGGCGGCCGTCGCTCTGGCGTTCGCTGTTGGGGCCGCTCCCGCCCAAGCGCAGGACGGCGAGGGAACCTCGCTCTACAAATACGACAACGGCGGGGTTTACGAGGGCGAGTTCAAAGACGGCAAACAGCATGGCCAGGGGACTTTCCGCCTCCCTGACGGCTACGAATATGAGGGCCAGTGGGTCGAAGGCCGCATCGAGGGCAAAGGGCGCGCGAAATACGCCAACGGGTCGGTCTACGAAGGCGACTTCAAGGACGGCGCGCCCGATGGCCAAGGCACGATCAAATACGCCGATGGCGGCGAATACACCGGCGGCTGGGCCGGCGGAGTGATCAACGGCGAAGGCGTCGCCCGTTACGCCAATGGGATCGTTTACGAGGGCGCGTTCAAGGACGGCGCCCATGACGGCCGGGGAAAGTTGCGCGCTCCCAACGGCTATGAATACGAGGGCACATGGATCAACGGCCTGATGGAGGGGCGCGGCGTCGCCACGTATCCTGACGGCACCGTTTATGAGGGCGACTTCGCCCAAGGCGAGAGAAACGGTCAGGGCTCGTTGAAGTTTCCGGACGGTTTCACCTTCGTGGGATCCTGGAAAGACGGCGAGATCGACGGCGAAGGCAAGGCGACCTACGCGAACGGCGACGTGTACGAGGGCTCGTTTCGGGCTGGAAAACGTCACGGTTTCGGGGTGATGAACTACGCCTCGGGGGCCGAATATCGCGGCTACTGGGTCAAAGGGCGGCGCGGCACGAAAGAGGAAGCCGAGGCGCCCGAGGTTGACGACGCTCAGCAATGACGTCGCGGGTGGAACGCGGTTTTTCGGTTTTCATTCACCATTCCGGGATTATAGTGCCGGCCGACGTGGACGCTTTTCAGAGCGCTCGGCAAACCACTGGAGCTTAAATCGTGATGGTTCGGACACTCGGACTGCTTCTGCTTATCCGCCCCTGAGCGCGCCGTTGGACCGGCGGCGCGCGCTCAGGGGACGCGCGACAGCCGCCGCGAGAAGCACACCGAACCCAATCTCATAAAGAGGCGCGCGACGCCTTCGCGATTTAAGGACCAGATCCATGAGCTCAAAAGAGTCTCCGACCACCGCATCTTCTGACCGTGTCTTGATTTTTGATACAACCCTGCGCGACGGCGAGCAGTCGCCGGGCGCGTCGATGACCCTCGAAGAAAAGCTGCAGATCGCCGAACTTCTCGATGAGATGGGCGTCGACATTATCGAAGCCGGATTTCCGATCGCTTCTGAGGGCGATTTTGAAGCCGTCACCGAAATCGCAAAGCAGACGAAAGACGCCGTCATTTGCGGGCTGTCGCGCGCGAACTACAAGGACATCGACCGCTGCTGGGAGGCGGTGAAGCACGCCAAGCATCCTCGGATTCACACGTTTATCGGCACCTCCCCCCTGCACCGCGCGATCCCGAACCTCGACCAGGACCAGATGGCCGAGCGGATCCACGAAACCGTTAGTCACGCCCGCAACCTGTGCGACAACGTGCAATGGTCGCCGATGGACGCCACCCGCACCGAGCGTGACTACCTGTGCCGAGTGGTTGAGATCGCTATCAAGGCGGGCGCGACGACCATCAATATCCCCGATACCGTCGGTTACACGGCGCCGCGCGAAAGCGCCGACTTGATCAGAATGCTGATGAACGACGTGCCCGGCGCGGACGAGGTTGTCTTCGCCACGCATTGCCACAACGACTTGGGCATGGCGACCGCAAACGCGTTGGCGGCGGTCGAGGCGGGAGCGCGCCAGATCGAATGCACGATCAATGGATTGGGCGAGCGCGCCGGCAACACCGCGCTTGAAGAGGTGGTTATGGCGCTCAAGGTACGCCATGACATCATGCCGTACCGCACGGGCGTCGATGCGACGAAGATCATGAACATCAGTCGCCGCGTCGCTGCGGTCTCTGGTTTCGCGGTCCAGTACAACAAGGCGATCGTCGGCAAGAACGCGTTCGCCCACGAAAGCGGCATCCACCAGGACGGTATGCTGAAAAACGCTGAAACCTTCGAGATCATGCGCCCTGAGGACGTGGGTTTAAGCGAGTCGAACCTTGTCATGGGCAAACACTCCGGCCGGCACGCTCTGCGAGAAAAGCTTCGCGAGCTGGGCTATGAACTCGGAGACAATCAGCTCAAGGACGTCTTTGTTCGGTTCAAGGCTCTGGCCGACCGCAAGAAGGAGGTCTTCGACGACGACATCGTCGCTTTGATGGACGATGCGACGACATCGGCGGGCAACGACCGGATCAAGGTGAAGTTTCTGCGCGTCATCTGCGGCACCGAGGCCCCTCAGTCCGCCGACCTGATGCTCGAGATCGACGGCAAAGACCACCAAAAGACCGCGGACGGAGACGGCCCTGTTGACGCTGCTTTCAATGCCGTGAAAGCGCTTGTGCCGCATACGGCCCGGCTCAAGCTTTATCAGGTTCATGCGGTGACGGATGGCACCGACGCGCAGGCGACGGTTTCAGTGCGGCTGGAGGAAGACGGCAAGATCGTCGTTGGTCAAGCCGCCGACACCGACACGATTGTCGCGTCTGCGCGGGCTTATGTGAATGCGCTCAACAAGCTGCTGGTGCGCCGCGACAAGTCTGCCCCGGCGGAGCCGATCGCCGCAGCCGAATAGACGCGATCTGTTGACGACGTGAGACGGGCTTTTGGCGCGTCTCACCCTACCCCGCGGAGAGAATGAGATGGCCGAAGCAAACCAGCGCGAAGCGATCGACCTTGGCGAGAAGTTCGGGCTCTTTTCCGATCAATGGTCGCCCAGAATCATCGCCGGGTTAAACGACCTTCATGTGAAGATCGCCAAGATCGAAGGCGAGTTTGTCTGGCACAGCCATGCGGAGACGGACGAGTTCTTTCTGGTTCACAAGGGCTCCTTCGTGATGGAGTATCGCGACCGCTCCGTCACGCTGAAGGCCGGAGATGTTCACATCGTGCCGCGCGGCGTCGAACATCGCCCCGTCGCTGCGGCGGAATGTGAGATTGTCATGATTGAACCCGCCGGGACCTTGAACACCGGCGATGCGGGGGGTGATCGGACCGTCGAGGCCCCTCCCTGGATTTAACCCTGCCCAAAAAGACATGTTGCGCTGCAAAGACGGCCTTACGCGTCTTTCGGCGCCGTCTCGATCTCGCCTCCTTTACCTTAATTAAATCCCGGTCCTATATACCGGCCCGGTCAAGATTGGCCCCAATATCTAGCCATAAGGCGGTCTGAATGTTCGGCATCTACGGCATGCTCAGCTCTGACATGGCCATCGACCTGGGCACCGCGAACACGCTTGTCTACGTAAAAGGCAAAGGTGTCGTGGTGAACGAGCCGTCGATCGTCGCGTTGCGCACCCAACCGCGCCGCGAGATTATGGCTGTGGGACGCGAAGCGAAGATCATGCTCGGCCGCACGCCGGGTCGGATCCAAACGATCCGCCCTCTGAAAGACGGTGTGATCGCCGATTTCGAGATCGCTGAAGAGATGATCAAGGCCTTCATCAAAAAGGCTAACAAGCGCGCCAGCTTCGCGCCGCCATTGGTGATCATCTGCGTGCCCTCAGGGGCGACCCCGGTTGAGCGTCGAGCCATCCGAGAAAGCGCGCTCAAGGCGGGCGCACGTCGGGTTTACCTCATCGAAGAACCGATCGCAGCGGCCATCGGAGCCGGTCTTCCAATCGATGCTCCGACCGCCTCAATGGTCGTCGATATCGGCGGCGGCACCACCGAGGTGGCCGTCATCACGATGGGCGATGTGGTTTTCGCCGACTCGACGCGCGTCGGCGGCGACAAGATGGACGAGGCCGTCATCAACTTCCTGCGCCGCCGCAAGAACCTGCTTGTGGGCGAGGCGACGGCCGAACGCATCAAGATGGAGTTTGGCGTCGCGATGACGCCCGACGACGGCGAAGGCGAGATCGTGGAGATCCGAGGGCGCGACTTGTTGCGCGGCGTGCCGACGGAGATTGAAATCACGCAGTCGGAAATCGCCGAGGCGCTTCATGATCCGGTTCACACCATCATTGAATCGATCAAGACCGCTCTTGAGGCGACGCCTCCGGATCTGGGCGGGGACATTGTCGAGAACGGCATTATCCTGACAGGCGGCGGTTCGCTGTTGCAGAACCTCGACAAAAAGATCCGCAAAGAGACCGGTCTGCCGGTCACCATCGCCGAAGATCCCCTGTCCTGCGTCGCGCTCGGGACCGGGATGGCGCTTGAGCAGTTGAACGCGCTCAGGGGCGTCTTGAGCGACTGATTTGTTTGTTTCGACATCGCCAGACGTTAGGGGCCGTGGTATCGCCGCAAACATCCGGCGCAGTTTGATGGCGAGGTCTCGTCGCGCTGGCCGTTGGACCTAGAGGAACGACATGTACGACCGCCCAAGAAGCGCGCTCTACAAAACGGTCCTACGCGTTCTGTTCGGGGCGTTGTTGGTCACGTCGTTCTTGTTGTTTGTGCTCTGGCGGACAGAGAACCCGCGCCAGCTTCAGATCCGCGACGACGTCACCGATCTTGTCGCCCCGACGCTGAACGTCGCGACCGAACCGGCGACCGGGCTCGAGCGTCTCGTTCGCGACATCAGCGCCTACGGAGATCTTCAGCGAGAGAACGAAAGACTGAGGCGCGAAGTCCTGCGTCTTAGAAACTGGCGCGAGGTCGCACAGCAACTAGAAGAAGAGAACGCGCGTCTCCGGGCGCTCAATCAAGTAAAGCTTCCGCCCCGGGTCTCCTTCGTCACGGCCGAAGTCGTCGCAGACGCCGGCGGGCCTTATGCGCAAAGCGTCCTGGTCAATGTCGGCGCCCGCGACGGCGTGCGCGACGGCGCGCCGGTTCTGGACGAAGGCGGCCTTGTCGGACGGGTGGCCGGCGTCGGTGATCGCAGCGCGCGCGTTCTACTTTTGACGGACAGATTGAGCCGCACCCCTGTTCATGTGGGCGCCGAGCGCCGCCGCGCCGTTCTCACCGGCGGGGCCGCCGGCGATCCCAGGCTCGAATTCGTGTTTGACGATCGACAGCTTGAACTTGGCGCGAGCGTGCTGACGTCCGGCGACGGCCGTGTGTTTCCCGCCGGTCTGCAGGTCGGGCGGATCGTCGCCCTGGATGACGACGGTCCGAAAGTGCGTTTGAGCGCAGATCTGGATCGTCTTGAGTTTCTTCGAATTCTCAGAAGCGGAACGGTGGAACTGACGCCGCCAGAGCCTGGTTTGATCCGCCGTTTGAATACGCCGGAGCCAACGACGCCGCAGACCTTGGCGCCTGACTTGACCAGCACGGGAGCAAACGGTGCTGCGAACTGAGGCGACATACGGGTCGAACCCTTCCAGGGTCACGCGGCGTTTTGCGTCTTGGTTCTGGCCCATGGCGACCGGATTGCTGGCGATCGCCGTCAGCCTGTCGCCGGTCAACTTCGACGGAAGTTTGATGCTGACGCCGCACTGGTTGCTCGCTGTTCTGCTGTTCTGGACAGCGCGGCGTCCTGCGTCGACGCCGCCAATGCTGGTTTTTGGGCTGACCGCTTTGCATGATCTTGTTTCCGCCGGGCCGATCGGTCTGGAGATGTTCGCGGCCCTGATCTGCGTCGAAGCGCTCCGATCCGTCGCGGCATACCGACCGCATCGGAGTTTTGCGATCGAATGGGCGCGCATCGCCGTCATCTTGATCTTGTTCGAGCTGATCGTGCGCGCAATGCTGACCGTCACGCTCGCCGGCGCGCCAGATCTGAGCCAGACTGCTTTGCGGTATGGTGCGACTGTCGCTGTCTATCCGCTGGTTGTTCTGTTCCTGCGCGGCGGGTTCGGGATGGGACGCGCTGACGATCGATGGATCAGCTTGTGAGTTTTCAACTGGGCGCCAAGAGGACGATGAGACATGCGTCAGAGCGATGAAGACGACCAGCGCGTTCGTTTTGGACGCCGCGCCCTGGTCCTCGGCGGCCTGCAAGCCGGTGTCGCGGGCGCGCTTGGATATCGGCTCTACCAGCTCCAGGTTCTGGAGGCCGAGCAGCATCAGATGCTCGCGGAAGAGAACCGGATAAACGTTCACTCCGTCGCTCCGCCGCGCGGCCAGATCTTGGATCGGCTTGGCCGTCCCCTCGCCGTCAATCGTCACAACTATCGGCTATTGCTCGTTCGCGAGCGCATGGACAGCGTCGAGGCGACCATAGCGCAACTGCGCGAACTGATCGATATCCCAGAGAACGAGCTGGAGAAGGCCTTTCGGAAACTCAAACGCACCCGCGGGTTTGTTCCAGTCCAACTCGTTGAAAACATGGACTGGGAGGCTTTCGCCAGGGTCAACGCGAACGCGCCCGCTCTGCCAGGCGTCGTGCCTGAGATTGGATGGACGCGGGACTATCCGGATGATCGCGCATACGACTTCGCGCATGTCGTCGGGTATGTGGCCGCCGTCAACGAAGACGATCTCGCCCGCGATCGCAGTAATGATCCGATCCTACGCTTGCCAGATGCGCGCATTGGCAAGAACGGTGTCGAAAAAGCCGCCGAGCCGCTTTTGCGCGGCCGCGCCGGCAAGCGATCGATCGAGGTCAACGCCGCTGGACGCGAGCTGCGTGAGCTTGAGCGTGATCCAGGCGTCGCCGGCGACGACCTAACGCTGACGATCGATCTTGAGCTGCAGCGCTATGCGATGAAACGCCTGCAGGGCGAAAGCGCGGCGGCCGTCGTCATGGACATCCACAACGGCGACATCCTCGCGCTCGCGTCAGCGCCCGCCTACGATCCGAACAAGTTCGTCTTCGGGATCGGCCATGCGGATTGGAACGCGCTGCGCGAGGACGAGTACGATCCCCTTCGAAACAAGGCCGTGGCGGGCGCTTACCCACCCGGCTCAACCTACAAGATGCTGACCTCGCTCGCGGCCGTCGAATACGGCGTCATGGCGCCGCGCGAGCGCATCCAGTGCAACGGCAAGATGCACTTTGGCCGCCGCGATTTTCACTGTTGGAAACGCCAGGGCCATGGCTCGATGAACATGAAGGACGCGATCAAGCACTCGTGCGACATCTACTTTTATGAGGCTGCGCGGCGGATCGGGATCGACAACCTGGCGGAGCTTTCGAACCGCTTCGGCATCGGCGAGAAATTCGACATCGAGATCCCAAACCTCAGCGACGGTTTGATGCCGACAAAGGATTGGAAATACGCGGCCCTGGGCGAAAACTGGCACCAGGGAGAGACGCTGATCGCCGGTATCGGACAGGGTTATGTTCTCGCGTCTCCGCTGCAGCTGGCGGTGATGACGGCCAGGATCGCCAATGGTGAAAAACGGGTCATGCCGCGCCTGATCCGAGCCAAAGGCGGCGTTCCCGCCGCTCTGCCGGAGTTCGAGTCTCTCAACATCGCGCCGGAAAACATGAAGTTTGTACAGGATGGGATGAATGCGGTCAGCAACGAGCCGGGAGGGACCGCCTACCGGTCCCAAATCTACGACCCGGCCAATCTGATCGCCGGGAAGACGGGCACAGCGCAAGTTCGCAACATCTCACGGGCTGAGCGAGAGGCCGGGGTCAAGAAGAACGAGGAACTTCCTTGGCGTTTGCGGGATCATGCGTTGTTCGTCGCCTATGCGCCCTATGACAAGCCGCGATACGCGATCGCCGTGGTCGTCGAGCACGGGGGCAGCGGATCACGCGCTGGGGCTCCCGTCGCCAGAGACATCATGATGCGGGCGCTCTATCGCGGCGTCCCCCCGCTCGAAGCCTACCCGCCCTGGATCCGGCCGGAGATCGAGAAGCAACGGCAAGAGGAAGCCGAGGGAGCCGTCCAGGAAGACGCCTCGCTCGACATAAGGGGCGGTGAAGGTGCACGCATCTGGGGTTTGGACGATCCCGCCAGACCCTTGCCGCCGATCCGCCGCGGTTAGAGCCAGAAAGAGAGCAAGGGCCGCAAAATGCGATACGCAGGCTTAACTGACACGAGGTATGGCGGCGGCGCCGATGACGTCGCCGACGTGTCGCTTGCGTCCAAGCTGCTGAAGTTCAACTGGCTTTTGGCGGCGCTCTTGGCGGCGGCGGCGAGCGTCGGTTTCGTTATGCTCTATTCCGTGGCCGGCGGCTCTCTCGATCCATGGGCGCGCTCACAGATCGTTCGCTTTGCGGTCGGATTTGGCGCGATGATCCTGGTCGCCCTGATCGACATTCGTTTCTGGAAGGCGCTCGCCCTCCCGTTCTACGCGATCACGCTCGCGCTTTTGATCGCCGTCGAGTTCTTCGGTGAGATCGGCATGGGCGCCCAACGTTGGATCAATCTGGGCGTCGTGCAGCTTCAACCGTCCGAACCGATGAAAATCGCGCTCGTGATGGTTCTTGCGCTCTATTATCAATGGCTGCCGCCAAAGAAAGTGTCTCGCCCGCTTTGGATCCTGGTTCCGCTCCTCCTTGCGGCTGCGCCCACGCTTCTGGTCATAAAGCAACCCGATCTGGGCACCGCGCTCCTGTTGCTCGCAGGCGCATTCGTCGTGATGTTCCTGGCTGGCGTCAGTTGGTGGTTCTTCGCATTGCTCGGGGTGGCTGGCGGCGGCGTGGTGCTGGCGGTTCTGGTGAGCCAGGGCACCGATTGGCAGATCCTGAAAGACTACCAGTATCGGCGGATCTTCACTTTCATCGACCCAAGCACAGATCCATTGGGCGCTGGATACCACATCACCCAATCGATAACGGCGATCGGCTCTGGCGGCGTGGCCGGCAAGGGTCTTCTCCAGGGAACGCAAACACATCTGAGCTTCCTGCCGGAGCCGCATACCGACTTCATCTTCACCACCTTGGCGGAGGAGTTCGGGTTCATCGGCGGTCTTAGCCTTTTGTGCCTGTTCATTCTGATCGTCTTCGTTGCGCTCGCGTCCTCGTTCCGGATCAAGAACAGCTTTGGACGCCTTCTTTCCGCGGGCGTCGCCACGACCTTCTTCTTCTTCTTTGCAATCAATATCGCCATGGTCACAGGTCTTGCGCCCGTGGTTGGGGTTCCGCTGCCGCTGGTCTCTTTCGGCGGCACGTCGATGCTGGTCTTGATGATCGGCTTTGGCCTTGCGATCAGCGCCCAGATCCACGGCGATCTGAACTTCCGCTCCCGATCGACGCTCTAGTCGCGAAAACAGGGCCCGCTGAGATGCGGCGGCGCGCAGCTCTTGCGGCCGTCGGCCGGGGCGCGTTAGCTGCCGAGCGTGCCCTTGTTCTAGACGGAACCGCCAGATGACTGATCCGATGCGTAAAAACGCGCGCCCTCGAGTCCTTTACGCAGGCAGACCCGCTGAGGCCGAAGCCTGGATGACGGCCCTGCACAGCGCCAGCCACGAGGCGGCGCTTGACATCGAGGCGACGTCGGATCTCGATCGCTTCGAGCCGTCTTTGGTCGACTATGTGCTGTTCACTCCAAGCGGAACGATCGACGATCTGCGCCCGTATACCGGACTGAAGGGCGTCCTCTCTCTCTGGGCGGGTGTGGAGACGTTCCTGGACCGACCCGACTTGCCCGTCTCTGCCCCGCTTGTCCGGATGGTCGAACCCGGCCTCACCGAGGGGATGACCGACTATGTCGTCGCTCACGCGATGCGCTATCACATGGATCTGGACGGCGCTCTGAAGCGATCCGCCGAGCGGCGTTGGGACGACGTCCACCCGCCTCTCTCGCGACTGCGGACCGTCGGGATCCTTGGGCTGGGCGCGCTTGGGCAGGATGCGGCGCGAACGCTGCGGGCGCTTCGCTTTAACGTCATTGGCTGGAGCCGAACCCAGAAGACAATCGAAGGCGTGACCTGTTTCGCGGGACATGACGGCCTCGAAAAGGTGCTGTCGACATCCGAAATCTTGATCGTCCTTCTTCCGCAGACCCCAGAGACTGTCGGTCTTTTGAACGCAGAGCGATTGGCGCTCCTGCCAAAAGGCGCCTATGTGATCAACGCGGCTCGTGGACCGGTTTTGCCAGAGGCGGATCTGTTGTCCGCTCTGGAGGACGGCCTGGGCGGCGCGACCCTTGATGTGTTTGATGAGGAGCCTCTGCCCGAGACGCATCCCTATTGGGCGCATGAGAAGATCACAATTACGCCGCATGTCGCGAGTGTGACCCGGCCGGAAACCGCGTCTAAAGAAGTTGTACGGCAAATTGAGCGAGTTGAGAGTGGAATGCCGTTCGAACATGTTGTTGACAAAACCCGCGGCTACTAGACGAACAGAGGCGCGCGGGTTCGGCCGGAGATTTGGCGAGAAATGGCGAAAGAAACTCGGGACCCGAGCAAACCGTTGATTAAACCGATCCGCACCACGACTTTGGCGTCGCGGCTGCGGACGAACTTTTTGACGGGCATCGTCGTTATCGCGCCGATCGGCATTACGCTCTATTTGACGTGGACGGTCGTCACCTATGTCGACGGCCAGATTGTTCCTCTGCTGCCGGACCGTTGGAACCCGGAAAAGTACCTGGAGTTCACGCTTCCTGGTCTTGGTCTTCTTGTCGCCGTTCTCTTCGCCATCACCGTAGGGTCCGTCGCGAAGAACTTCTTCGGGCGCGAGATCATTCGGATCGGCGAACGCTGGGTCGACCGGATGCCTGTGGTCCGGTCGCTCTATAACGCGCTGAAGCAGATTGCGGAGACGATCTTTACCCAGTCCACGAACTCTTTCGAGAAAGCGTGCCTGGTCGAGTATCCGCGTCGAGGCATTTGGGCGATCGCGTTCGTGAGTACAGAGACGAAAGGCGAAATCCCCGGCAAGGCAACGAATGGGGACAAGATGGTCAGCGTCTTCCTGCCCACAACGCCCAACCCAACGTCCGGTTTCTTGCTGTTTGTTCCACGAAAAGACGTGGTTTTCCTCGATATGACGGTCGAAGAAGCCGCGAAACTGGTGATTTCTGCTGGTCTGGTGACGCCGCCGACGGCCGAAGAGCGCGCCCGGATGCAAGAAGAAGGCTCCGATCCGAACGGTCCCGACGGGCCGAGCGGCGGAACCGATCCAAAGGAGCCGCGTTCCCCGGCTAAGGCCGGTGAAGACGCCGCCCGCAACCCGCTCGCTGCGGACATCTAGAAAACGGCTCGAACACGATCAGGCTCACGCTAACGCACGGCTTTTGACGGGTCCCACCACCAGACATCGGGGCGGTAGCCGTAGATCGCGGCGTCTTCTGGTTTGTCAAAGCCCGACCACCATCCAAAACGGTCTTCGGTTTCGTATCCGAAAGGAATGACGTAGATCCCGCTCGACAGAACTCGATCGAGCGCGCGCGTCGCCGCCTGGAAGTCGGCTTTGGTCTTCGCCACCAAAAGTGCGTCCACCATTGCGTCGATGGCAGGGTCGTTCGCGCCCATGTAATTGCGGGTTCCGCGCGTCTCGACGCCGCCGGACCCCCAATAGAAACGCTGCTCCTCGCCCGGCGACAGCGACAACCACCAGCGCCGAACGATCATATCGAAATCATAGTCGTTCAGACGCGCTTGGTATTGGGCGGATTCGACAAGACGTTTGCTGGCGACGATCCCCAACCGTCTGAGATCTTTGATAAAAATATCAGCGATCCGCTCGTCTTCGCTACTGACCAGAAGGATCTCGAACTCGAAAGGCGCGCCGGCCGCGTCTCGCAAAACGCCGTCTTGAACAGTCCAGCCAGCCTCTGCGAGCAACTTGGTCGCCTGTCTGAGGTTGGTGCGGTTTCGACCATCCCCAGCCCCTTGTGGCGGCCGCCAACCTACTTCGAGCGTGCCAGGAGGCAGATCCCCCGCAAACGGAGCGAGCAGCTCTTTCTCCCGGCCCTCGGCCGCGCCTTCGAACCCCAAGGCCGAGCCCGAAAAGTAGCTCTGTATTCGGGTTTTCCCGCCGCGGAAAAAGCGCGCGTTGATCCATTCGTAGTCAAAGGCCAAGGCGAAAGCCTCGCGCACGCGGCGATCGTCAAACAACGCGTTGCGGGTGTTGAAGACAAAGCCGTTCATGCCGCTCGCGCGTTGGTGGGGGATCTCGCCTTTCAACGCCCGTCCATTCAGAACGGCGGGAAAACCATACGCTTCGGCCCAATGGGCCGGGTCTGTCTCCCGGAACTGACTGACATCCCCGACCTTGAAGGCCTCCCACAGCGCGGTCTTGTCCTGGAAGTAAAGATACTCGATCTCGTCGAAGTTGTGCCGCCCCTTGTTGATCGGCAGGTCGGCGCCCCAGTAGTCAGGATTCTTGCGAAACACGACGCGGCGGCCTGCTTCGAAGCTCTCCAACACGTATGGACCCGAGCCGGTGACGGGGTCCAACCCGCCCTTGCCGAATTCGCGGTCTTCCCAAGACGCTCGTTCCAGGACCGGCATGAGGCCGAGCGTCAGCGGCAATTCTTGATTGGGCCCTTTGAACTCGACCCTGAGGCCGAACTCGCCTTGTCGCTCAATGCTTTGAACCTGGCTGAACAAGTTCCTGTAATAGGGTTTGCCCTTGTCGCGCAGAATCTCCCATGACCAGATCACATCGTCGATCGTAACTGGCGCGCCGCTGGAGAAGCGCGCCTCCGAACGGAGTTGAAAAGCAACCCAAGAACGGTCTTCCGGGATCTCGATACTTTCCGCCAGCAAGCCGTAGACCGAGAACGGCTCGTCCCAGGATCGCTCCATCAAGGACTCGACGACGTGAGCTCGGACACCCCATACCGACCGGCCGTCGCGGATGTAGGGATTGAAACTGTCAAACGAGCCACGTTCGCCGTAGGTGATCGATCCGCCCTTCGGCGCCTCGGGATTCACATACGTAAAAGATCTGAAATCCGGCGGGAGCGCTGGCTCGCCTTGGATCGCGACGCCGTGGCTCGGAGCCGCCGCAGAATCACTCATCCACAGTCCGAACACCATCGCCGTGGCGACGAGCACACGTATAACTGTTTCAGATTTGTAAATTTTTTGAGACTTTCCGGCGGAAGCGCTCGATTTTTCAACGTTTTCCACAGGCTGTGAATTAATCAGACTTGCACCTGTAACGAGACTGTGCATTATTTTCCTCACTGCTCGATAGGTTTCTTGCCTGTATGAAACCTGCCTCAATTCGACTCCCCGGCTTCGGCCGGGGTTTTTTTTGTCCGGACGCGTTTGGATAAGTCCGTATTAAGGTCGAATGTAGGCGTAGCCTTTTTCCTGCAGCTCAATCAAGGCCGCCCCGCCAACCTGAACGACGCGGACGCCATCGATGAGGTCGATCTCTTCCAGACCTTCCATCTTCCTCATGCCATACATGGTGTTTCCACAGGCGAGGAACTCGACATTGTAGTCTTGCGGATAATTCAGGACAGAGTCTGGAAAGGTCGACGTGTCGATCCGAAGCAATTTCAGCCCCTGACCGATCGCAATGACCTTAAACTCGACGTCGATGTCGTATTCGGCGTAGTGATCGCTCATGTTCCGAATAAAGGCGAAGGCCTGATTTTGCGCCGAAAGGTCGTCTTCCTGCAGATGAATGACGACTTTCTTGGTTTCTCGAGCCTCTGCGAAATCGCTCCTTACGGCGACGGCGGCGAACATGACGGCGCATACCGCAAACAGAATAATGTTCCGCATCCCTACTCTCCCTATGAAAATGGACCCGAGACTCATTCGGGTGGTCGCGACCAACTTCTTCTTACCAGTTCAACATCACAAAACCTCGGCTCATAGGCGCTTGCCGGGGTTTCGCCGAACCGCGGCGCCGGCGCAGGGGCCGGAGCCTCATCTATCTCGACAAAAGCGTTGCGCGCGACGCTTGCCGGATGCGCCGCCGCTTCGTCCAGTGCAAGGACAGGCGTCACGCATGCATCGGTCTGTGCGAAAAGATGCTCCCAATGAGGTCGAGATTGGGTCGCGAAGATCTCTGCCAGTGCAGCGCGAGGCGCCGGCCACAAGGCAACGTCATCGAGGGCGGCGAACAGACGATCGTCCGCAAGACCAAGACCATCCAGAAGCTCGGCGTAGAACTTGGCTTCAATCGCTCCGACCGCGACAAAGCCTCCGTCGGCGCAAGCGTAACAGCGATAAAAGGGGGCGGCGCCATCAAGGATGTTGGTTTCTCGGCGCGCCGACCAATCGCCATGCTGCAGCCATCCGTGGATGAGGGTCGCCATCAAGCTGGCCCCGTCGCACATCGCCGCATCGACGACCTGGCCTTTTCCGGTCCGCCTGGCTTCGGTCAGCGCCGCTAACGCGCCGAACGCCAGCAACATGCCGCCGCCGCCATAGTCGCCGATCATGTTCAAGGGCGGTGGCGGAGGCGCGTCTGCGTAGCCGATTGGGTGGAGGACGCCAGCCAAAGCGATGTAGTTGATGTCATGACCGGCCCGGGTGGACAAAGGCCCCGACTGCCCCCAGCCCGTTATCCTCGCGAAAACAAGCTTTGGGTTCGTCGCCAGGCAAACCTCCGGAGCAAAGCCCAAACGCTCAATGACCCCAGGGCGGTAACCCTCGATCAGGATGTCCGCTTGCGCGATCAACTCCGACGCCGCCTCGACGCCACGGGGCGACTTCAGGTCGATTTCCACGATGCGGCGACTGCGGAGCGTCGCGTCTTTCGCATCCACCGCAGAGAACCCGCCTGGCCTTTCAAGCCGAACAACGTCAGCGCCTGCGTCGCCGAGCATCATGGCCGCAAACGGACCCGGTCCCATCCCGCCGAACTCTACGACGCGGACATCTGTGAGCGGGCCGGATCTCACGTCGAGGTCTAGATCCATGCCGCCTCCACTGCGTTCAAAGCGCCTCTCCCTCTGGCGAACCTTTTCGTTTAGAGAAGCGGCAATTGTCCGGATCGTCCAGCGCCGTCGACGCCTCAGGCCGGATTATCAGAGGAGCCCCGAGATGGCGCTGAAGCAAAGCCTTTTCCAAGAGGGCGAGCCGCCTCGGCCGGACGCACGGTTCAACGCCGCCGAGTACTGCCTCTCCGGGTCCGGCGCGCCCAGGACGAAAGCGGCTTTGGTTCTTGTCTCGGCCATTGATAAACCCCCACAGATCTGGCGATACGGCGAGGTGTCCGACGCTGTGAGGCGGATCGCCGCCGGTCTCAAGGCGCATGGGCTCCGCCCCGGCGACCGGGTGATGCTGCGTCTCGGGCATGAGCCTGAGTTCCCTCTTTTCTTCTTCGGCGCGCTTGCCGCCGGCGGGATCGCTTTGCCGACGTCGTCGCAGTTGTCGCCTCAGGAGACCGCCTACATCGCCGAAGACGCAGCGCCGCGGTTTCTCGTCGGCGCATCCGCAACAGCCTTTGACGGAATTCCCGAAACCGCAGCAACCACACGACTGCGCGGCGCCGCGATCGCCGATCTGCTGGCGTTTCCCAAACGCGCGGACTTTGAGGACACGGCGGCCGAAGATCCCGCGTATCTTGTCTACACGTCGGGTTCGGGCGGGCGTCCGAAAGGCGTTTTGCACGCGCATCGCGCGGTCTACGCCCGTCGGATGATGTGGGATGGTTGGTATGGCCTGCGAGCCGACGACCGGGTCCTGCACGCGGGCGCTTTCAATTGGACCTATACGTTGGGCGCAGGTTTGATGGACCCATGGGCGATTGGCGCGACGACGATCATCTATGACGGGCCTCGCGATCCCAGGATTTGGGGCCGGAGCGCACAAGCGCATTCGGCGACGATTTTCGCCGCCGTGCCGGGCGTGTATCGACAAGTCCTGAAATACGACGACACCGCGCGCGTCGCATTCCAAGACCTCAGACACGGACTAACCGCCGGAGAAAAGCTCTCCCAAACCGTGCGCGAGGACTGGGAGACCACGACGGGCAAGCCGCTCTTCGAGGCTCTTGGGATGAGCGAATGCTCGACCTACGTCTCGTCCTCGCCAAAGGCTCCGGTAAAACACGGAGCGTCCGGGCGCCCTCAACTGGGCCGGCGCGTGGCCATCCTGCCTGTCGAAGGGAACGACACGCCTCTGCCGATCGGCGGCCTTGGCGTTCTGTCAGTTCATAAAGACGACCCCGGACTGATGCTGGGGTATTGGGGCTCCGAAGCACGGTCCGAGGCCTCTTTTCGCGGAGACTGGTTCCTCACTGGAGACCTCGCGACCATCGATGAGGACGGCTATGTCGCCTACCAGGGTCGCGCGGACGACCTTATGAACGCGATGGGCTACAGGGTGTCGCCACAGGAGGTTGAGGATGTTCTCAATCAACATCCTTCGGTGATCGAATGCGCGGCTGCAGAGCTCCGGGTCAAAGAAGACGTCAGCGTCGTTGCAGCCTTCGTCGTCTTGCAGTCAGAGGCGTCGTCTGACGCCCTGAAGACCTTCTGCGCCGAGCGGCTGGCCGCTTACAAGACGCCGAAAGAGATCCTTATCGTCGATAGCCTGCCGCGCTCGGCCAATGGCAAGCTCCGCCGTCGCGATCTCGCCGCACAGCACGCGAAAGTGTAGACGATCCGGTTCAAAACTATGTCCCGCGATTGGCACTCTCCTCGGCGACGCCTAGGTATGCCGTATGAAAATCGCCATCGACATTCTTTCGGACCCGATTTGCCCCTGGTGCTACATCGGGAAGACGCGTCTTGATCAGGCAATGATCGAGCGGCCCGACCATCCCTTCGAGATCCGTTGGCGGCCGTTTCAGTTGAACCCGGACATGCCGGCGGAAGGCATGGATCGCCGCGCGTATCTCGAAAGGAAGTTTGGTGGGCCCGAAGGCGCGGCGCGGGTTTACGGCGCGATCGAGCAGACGGCGAAAGACGCCGGGCTTCAGGTGAGGTTCGATCTGATCGCGCGCACCCCAAACACAATCGACGCACATCGATTGATCCGTTGGGCGGACAGCATGGACGCGCAGACGCCCGTCGTCGAAGATCTGTTCAAACGCTATTTCGAACGCGGTGAAGACATCTCGGATCATGGCGTGCTTGCCGAAGTCGCCGAGATCGCCGGTCTCGACCGCGCGGTAATCGAGCGACTACTCGCTACCGACACCGACTCTGACGCGGTTCGAGAAGAAGATAAAACAGCCCGCGGTTTGGGCGTCTCCGGCGTTCCGACGTTTATCATCGACGGCCGCTACGTTGTTCCTGGCGCTCAAGATCCAGAGCTCTGGGTCAAAACGATCGACGAGATCACCAGCGCCGCCTCCGCGACATAGCCCGCTTATCTGATTGCGCCCTCTTCCGTCCGCGCCGTGCTTGAGGCAAGGTGCCCCGTGGTTAATTGGGTTTCGCACCCGCGGAACCGAGCGAAGCGCGGCGCGTTCAAGCCGCGCCGACAACACGGGGGCATATTCATGTCAGAGAATAAGGAGCCAAAGACGCGCGCATCCACGCGGTTTACGTTGGGGCTCATCGTCATCATCGCGATTATCGTCGGCTTTTTGGCGCTCACGGGTTTCTTTGGTCGGAACGAACCGACTGTTGAGATCGCCCAACTAGAAGGAACGTTCCGGCTCGACTTCGACGGATGCGACGACCAAGGCAGGTGTGGGAAGTTCGCTCTCTACGCTCCGGGAAAAGACTATAGCTGGTCCTACAACAAGACGAGCTTCGACATGGCGCGCGCCGGCGGACAGTTTCCCGACTTCGCACGCGTGCTCGACGCGGACCTTCGTTTGGCGGAAGGCGTCATCGCCGCGGGCCTGGCTTCGCGAGAAGGATCGAGTTTTCAGAACGCCAAGCTCTCATCGTGTCGCTCGAAAGCTCTCGCGCGCGAGATCGTGACCCTGCAACGCGCCTTAGGGACCGACGCCACGATCTACCGCACGTCGCTGGGACGGTATGGCGAGGATGTCGCAGGATCGGGCGACACAGCGTTCGAACGGCTCATCGTCGTCGGCTTCATTTTGGAAACCTCCGAGGGGCTGGATCTTGATCAGGCCTGGAAGAATGGTCTGACCGCCAACCTGGCGGCGGCTCTGCAGGCCGGCGTCGCGCCGGAGATTGCGCGTCAGCTCGACTTCACAAGATACGAGTGCTGGGGCGATGACTTCGCCATCACGAACAACGGTTTGCTGCGAACCGCTTGCTTCCGCGAAACCACGCTCAACTACGCCGCGCTGTGCGGCGAATTCGAGTGACCGAATAAAACAGAGCGGGAGGCGCGTCCGCCTCCCGGTTCACGCCGCCTGCTGCTGCGGCTCTGCGAGCTTCGCCAACTCTTTCGCAAGGGCGTAGGCTCCTTTGACGCGCGCCGTGTCGTCGTCCCAACTTCGCTTCACAAAAAGCCGGTGATCAGGTTTCAACTTGGCATGGCTCTTGGGCGACGCGAGGAACTCGGCGAGGCCCGCGGGGTTTGCGAACTGGTCGTTACGGAACTGGATCGTCGCCCCCTTCGGGCCGCCATCGAGCTTGGCCACGCCCGCGCGCCGGCACATCCCTTTGATCTGAACGACGCGCAACAGGCTTTCCACCTCTTTCGGCGGCTTGCCGAAGCGATCGTGGAGCTCCGCGCCGAACGCCATGAGCTCCTCTTTTGTGGCGAGATCCGATAGCCGGCGATAGAGCCCGAGCCGGATATCCAGATCCTCGACATAATCCTCGGGGATCAGCACCGGCACGCCCAGGTTGATCTGGGGCGACCACTTCTCGTCGCCCTCAACCATCGTCAGTTCGCCAGAACGCAGCTTCGCGATCGCCTCTTCGAGCATGTCTTGATAAAGCTCGAACCCGACCTCGCGTATGTGCCCCGACTGTTCTTCACCGAGAAGATTGCCGGCGCCGCGAATATCCAGATCATGGCTGGCGAGCTGGAAGCCCGCCCCGAGACTGTCAAGCGATCCCAAAACCCGCAGCCGCTTCTCCGCGGCAGGCGTCAAAGGCTTGTCCGGATTGGTCGTGAAGTAGGCGTAGGCGCGTTGCTTTGAGCGCCCGACCCGCCCGCGGATCTGATAAAGCTGCGCCAGCCCGAACATGTCCGCCCGCTGCACAATCAGGGTGTTCGCAGTTGGGATGTCGAGACCCGACTCGACGATCGTCGTCGCCAGCAGCACGTCATAGGCGCCGTCGTAGAATGCGTTCATCCGTTCGTCGAGCTCGCCGGCGGCCAACTGGCCATGCCCGATCACGTATGTGACCTCGGGCATTTGCTCCTTCAGGAACTCTTCGGCCTCCGCAATGTCCTTGATCCGCGGGACCACCCAGAACGCTTGGCCGCCGCGGTACTTTTCGCGCAACAGCGCCTCTCGAACCACGACCGGATCGAACGAGGAGACATAGGTCCTCACTGCGAGGCGGTCGACAGGCGGCGTCGCAATGACCGACAACTCGCGCACGCCGGACATCGCCAGTTGGAGCGTCCTAGGGATCGGGGTCGCCGTCATGGTCAGCACATGGACGTCGGCGCGCAATTGCTTGAGACGCTCTTTATGGGCGACGCCAAAATGCTGTTCCTCATCGATGATCAGCAGTCCGAGGCGATCGAACCGAATGCCTTTCGCGAGCAACGCGTGCGTCCCGATGACGATATCGACTGAACCGTCGGCCAAACCTTCCTTGGTCTCTTTGGCGTCCTTCGCGGAGACAAACCGCGAAAGCTGCCGCACTTCGAGCGGCCATCCGCGAAAGCGTTCTGCGAAACCACGAGCGTGTTGACGCGCAAGCAGGGTTGTCGGCGCGATGATCGCCACCTGCATCCCGGCCATCGCCGCCACGAAAGCGGCGCGCAGCGCCACTTCGGTCTTACCGAAGCCCACATCGCCGCAGATCAGCCGATCCATCGGCCGCCCCGAGGCGAGATCACCCAAGACATCTTCGATCGTCTGAAGCTGGTCTTCCGTTTCCTGATACGGAAAACGCGCCGCGAACTCCTCATAAGCGCCTTCGGGCGGCGCGACCATCTGCCCTTTGCGCAGCTCGCGCTCTGCAGCGACGCGGATCAGCTGATCGGCCACTTCGCGGATGCGCTCTTTCAGCCGGGCTTTCTTCGCTTGCCAAGCCCCGCCGCCCAAGCGGTCGAGTTGCGCGATCTCCTCCGATCCATAACGGGTCAACAGCTCGATGTTTTCCACCGGCAGATACAAGCGATCGCCGGCGTGGTACTCGAGCGACAGGCAATCATGCGGCGCGCCCAATGCGTCGATGGTCTGCAGCCCCTGATATCGCCCAACGCCGTGATCGACATGCACGATGAGATCGCCGACGCTGAGAGAGGTGGCCTCTGTCAGGAAGTTGTCGGCTCGCTTTTTCTTGCGCGCCCGCCGTATGAGGCGGTCACCGAGCACGTCTTGCTCAGAGACAACCGCGACGTCGTCGGTTTCGAACCCGGTCTCCAGCCCCCATACGATCAGGTAGACGGGCGGCGTCGATGGATCCGTCTCAACCGTGGGATCAAACGGTTTCCCGCGGCCGAGCGTTATGTCGGTCCAACGCTCCGCCAGCGTGAGCCGGGTCAGCCCATGATCGCCGAGGACGCTCCCAAGCCGCTCACGGGCGCCATCCGAGTAGCTGGCGATCGCGACGGTCTTGCCCTGCGACAGAAGCGTTTGGACATGGGCCGCCAACGCGCCGAAGAGATCGCCCTGTTCTGTCCGGCGCTCGTCGGCGAAGTTGCGGCCCATGCGGCCGCCAGCGTCCACGATGCCGGGCCCGGGCGGCGATCGAAGCGGATCAAACCGGCGGATCGGCCGCCCTTCAAGCGCCGCGTCGACCTCGTCGGACGCGAGGAACAAGGTCTCCGGAGAGATGGGCTTGTAGACCTGACCGGCTTTCAAACCTGCGCTTGCCGCGGCGATCGACACGCCTTCGCGCCTCGCTTCGTAATGGTCGTTGATGACGTCCCAGCGCGCACTCTGAGAATCTTGGTGCTGATGATCAAAAGTGATCAGAGCGCCGGGCACGTAATCGAAAATCGTTTCCAGCCGCTCGTGAAAGAACGGCAGCCAATGTTCCATTCCCTGAAAGCGAGCGCCTTCCGACACCGACGCGTAGAGAGGGTCCTGCGCAGCTGTCGCGCCGAACGTCTCGCGATACGCTGTGCGGAACCTGAGGATCGACGCGTCATCCAAAAGTGTTTCGGAAATCGGCGCGAACTCGATCCGGCGGACCTTTTCAACAGCGCGCTGGCTCTCGACGTCGAACAGTTTGGCGCTGTCGAGCGTGTCGCCAAACAGGTCGAGCCTGACGGGGTTGTCGCGGCCGGGCGGATAGACGTCGACGACCCCGCCCCGGATCGCAAAGTCCCCCGGCTCTGCGACGATCGACGCGCGGCGGTAGCCATTGCGGCCCAGATACGCGGTCAGCTCGTCCAGTTCGATGCGCTCGCCGACCTTCGCTGTCCAGCTCTGGCGCTCGACCATCGCACGCGGCGGGACTTTCTGCAGCGCCGCATTGACGGTCGTCAGGACCACCGCCGGCGCCCCGAACCCTTTCGCCAAGGCTGCGAGCGTCGCCATGCGTTGGCTGACGATTTGGGGATTGGGCGAAACCCGATCGTACGGCAAACAGTCCCACGCGGGAAAGCGCAGCACGGGCAACTCAGGGGCGACGACCGCCAAGGCGTCCGCCATCGCCGCGGCGCGTTGATCGTCCCGGGCCACATGCAAGACTGGCCCAGCGCTGTCGCCGAGTTGGGCGCGGTCGACCAAACGGCTGAGCAATATCGCGTCCAGCCCCTCAGGCGCGGCGGAGACACGCACGCTGCTCGGCTCGAGTGGAATCGCGTCGGTTTTCGTCATTTTCATTCGCGGTCACGTATCGCGCGGGACGCCGCTCGGCAAGGCGCGTGCGTCAGAGTTTCAGCTCTTCCGGACCAAGAGGAGCGAACGCTGCGTCCACCATCTCCGTTGTCACGTGATTCAGGGCGGCGGGAGACCAGACCGGCGCATTGTCCTTGTCGATGATCACGGCCCGGACGCCTTCGTAGAAATCAGGATGCGTCATACAGGCTCTGGCGAGGCGGTACTCAAGACGCATGCAGTCCTCGAATTCGAGAGCAGCGCCCTCTTGAATCTGCCGAAATGCGAGCGCCGTGCAGAACGGCGACTTCGTCAGGATCGCCGCACGTTGTTTCCCCGCCCAATCGGTTTGGGCCGCCGCCAACTTCTCGAGGAGCTGCCCAAGCGACGGCGCGCTGAACAGGTCCTCGACCATGCGCAAGTGACCCGTATCGAGTTGGGGCGTCAGCGCGCCGTCGCTGACCCCGGGCTGCAAAACCGCGGCGTAATCAAGCTCGCCGTCTCTGTGCACGTGCGGGCCTTTGCGCAGCTCGGCAAGCGTCGCGCCTTCCGCCAAAGCTTCGACGATCAACGGGATATCGCTTGAATGGATCGCGATGTCGCACACGCCGGCGGTCACGGTGTCGATCGACTTGAGGCGAGAGCCTGTCAGCCCGAGCCACACCCCAAGCCGCCCTGGCAATCGAGGGAGGAAGAAGGTTCCACCCACATCCGGGAAGAGGCCGATCCCGGTTTCCGGCATGGCGAAGACTGTGCGTTCGGTGGCGACGCGCCACGCCCCATGGATTGAGACGCCGACCCCGCCGCCCATCACGACGCCGTCCATCAAGGAGATGTAGGGTTTGGGGTAGCGTTTGATCTTCGTGTTGACCCGATACTCATCGGCATAGAACGGGAAGTTGTTTCGGCCGTCGAGCTTGCCGGCGTCGTAGAGCGCGCGGATGTCGCCGCCCGCGCAAAACGCCTTGTCGCCCGCGCCCTGGATCGCGACGGTCGCGACCGCCTCGTCCCCCGCCCACTCGTCGATCTGACGCTCCAACCGCAACACCATGTCGTGGGTCAGCGCGTTGAGCGCTTGCGGCCTGTTCAGGGTGACCAACCCCAACGCGCCGCGGCGTTCGAAAAGGATGTCTTGTTCTGTCATGGACCCTTAATGCGCGGCCCAGATGAAGAAGAAAACCCCGACGCTCGCCAACACGCACCGGATCAGATGCAGGCGGCCCCATGTGCGCAGAACCGCATGGGCGTCCGACGGGGCGTCCCGCAGCGCATGGCCCGGTTTCGCCATGAACACCAACGTGAACACGAATGCGGAGAGCATAAAGCCGGCCCCGATCGCCCATTTCATATCCGGCTCAGAGCCGGCGGCGGCAAAACCCAACCCGACCGAGAAGAGCGTCAGAACCGCCAGAACCGGACCACCCCGCGACCACGCGGCGACATACGCTCTCGCGCCCGCCTCCGCCGGAAGCTTCATCCAGCTGGGATGCGCGGCGATCGCAACCCACCAAAGCGCGCCCATGACTAGCGTCGCCAGAAACCAGGCGTTCATCCCATAGAACACTGCGGCTCTCCCGTTGCGTCGTTACCGGCGAGGAACTGTTCTGAAATCGCCAGCCGTCGCAGAGACATTCCGTCTCAGGCGGCCTCCAGCAGTTTGCGCGAGATGATCAGCCGCATGATCTCGTTGGCGCCTTCTAGGATGCGGTGGACGCGGAGGTCGCGCAGGCGCTGCTCCAACCCGTAGTCGCGGATGTAGCCATAGCCGCCATGCAGCTGCAGCGCCTCGTCGACGATCTCGAAACACACGTCGGTCGCGAACTGTTTTGCCATCGCAGACCGCATGCCGGCGTCCGGCGCTTTGTTGTCGAGCGCATAGGCCGCTCGATAGACCATCAGCCGCGCGGCCTCGAGCTTGGTCGCCATATCCGCGAGCTTGAACTGCACGGCCTGCTGTGCGGCCAGAGGTTTTCCGAACGCCTGGCGCTCTTGCACATAGGCCGTCGCCGTCTCCAGCGCCCAGGCCGCCCCTCCGAGCGAGCAAGCGGCGATGTTGATCCGACCGCCGTCGAGCCCCGCCATTGCGAACTTGAAACCGTCGCCCTCTTCCCCGATGCGGTTCGCGACCGGAACCCGGCAGTCGTCAAACAACACTTGCGCAGTCGGCTGGCTGTTCCACCCCATCTTCTTTTCCACGGCCCCGAAAGAGAGCCCTTCGCTCCCCTTCTCCACCAGCACGGTGGAGACGCCGCGCGGGCCGTCTTCGCCGGTGCGGACCATCACGCAATAGACGTCGGACACGCCTGCGCCGGAAATGAACGCCTTGGCGCCGTTGAGCTTGTAGTGGCTGTTGCCGTC
The DNA here is from genome assembly GCA_937911325.1 of uncultured Neomegalonema sp. Taxonomy (GTDB): domain Bacteria; phylum Pseudomonadota; class Alphaproteobacteria; order Rhodobacterales; family Rhodobacteraceae; genus CALDSD01. Next base: position 20,079 of record CALDSD010000048.1, on the reverse strand, counting down.
AGCCTCCGCACGGGTCTTCAGCGCCGCGGCGTCCGAACCGGACCCCGGCTCGGTCAGGCAATAACTCGAGATCCGCTCCATCGAACACAGAGACGGCAGCCATTTGGCGCGCATCTCATCCGTTGCGAACCGGTCGACCATCCAGCAGACCATGTTGTGGATCGACAGGTAAGCAGCGGTCGAAACGTCTCCCTTCGACAGCTCCTCGAAGACAATGGCGGCCTCCAGACGCCCCATGCCGGATCCGCCATGTTCAGGATCGACATAGATGCTGCCCAGACCCAGTTCGGCCAGTTCACGAAAGACTTCGGTTGGAAAATGTTCGGTTTCGTCCCAGTCGCGACTGTTCGGCGCGAGCCGCTCGGCGGCAAAACCGGACACCATCTCTCGAACCTGGGCCTGATCCTCAGTGAGCGCAAAATCCACCGCGTATCCTCCCTATCCACCCCATGCGTGTTTCCGCGCGGGTCTCGTGGCAGGTCGAATACCAGACATGCGCGGGCGCGCAATCGGCAAGAGGTTTTTATCTCCGTCGCAAAAGCTCGGTTGTGCGGGCTCGAACCACCCGAACTTGCACGCGGCCTAGTTGAGTTTGATCTTGAAGCCGACCTTCACCGAGAACTCGGTGTCGCCCATCGAACCGACTTCGCCAAGTTTGCCCATATCGCCGAAGTCCGACACCATTCCGATGCCCGAGATGCTCTGAGCTTCGACGAAAGCGGAGGAATCCTCGATAACCTGAAGATTGGCGCCGAGGCTCAGCTTTATCCCGAGATCTTTGCCGGTGTCTTTGATGCTCCCGCCCTCGCCGACGCCGATGCCGAGATAAACGCCTGGCAGCGCCTCCTGGCTGACCGGCACGCGCAGCGTCACAAAACTCGCGTCGCCTGCGCTGGGCAGAGGTTTGAGCCCACTCGTGTCGCTGACGACCGCATAGCCTGTCGGCAGGATATCATCGATCGGTTCAACGAAATCGTACCAAAACGGTTTGTCTCCGCCTGCCTTGTCCTTGAGCATTTCCGATGTAAAAAGGATTTCTGTCGCCGCAGCTGGTTGTGCGAAAGCCGCCACAATTGTGGCAGCGTAAAACAAGTTCTTGCCTCTCACCTGCTATCGCCTCCCTTATTTTGTGTTATCTGACCAGTGCGCGCCCAAAAAGTTAACAAAAGGTTAACAATTAGAGTTGCCGGTCAGACTTGCCGTTGGAAACCGGAGCGTGTTGTGATGTCAGCAAGTTGCGGACCAAAACTGGACACGTATTATGAATGATTTCCTAGCGGGCGCGTTTCCCAGGACACGTCTTCGGCGAGCGCGAGCCGCCGACTGGCGCCGCCGGTTGGTTCAAGAGACCCAGATCAGCGTGAACGATCTGATCTGGCCGATCTTTCTGATCGAGGGGCGCAACCATCGCGAACCAGTCGGCGCAATGCCGGGCGTCGAGCGACTGACGTTGGACCTGGCGCTGCGCGCCGCCGAGGACGCGCAGAATCTCGGGATCCCTTGCGTCGCGCTCTTCCCCGCGACAGATCCCGCAAAAAAGACGCCTGGCGGCGAAGAGGCTTGGAATCCGGAAAACCTCGTCTGCCAAGCGACGCGCATGATCAAACGCGAGTTCCCGGAACTCGGGATCATGGAGGATGTCGCCTTAGACCCCTACAGCTCCGACGGCCATGATGGACTGGTGCGAGGCGACCAGGTCGTCAATGACGAAAGCGTCGCCTGTCTGGTCAAACAGGCGCTCGCCCAGGCGGAGGCCGGCGCAGATGTCCTTGGCCCATCTGACATGATGGACGGAAGAATTGGCGCAATTCGCGACGCGCTGGAGGCGGCCGGCCATCAAGACGTTCTTATTCTCTCCTATGCCGCGAAGTACGCGAGCGCGTTCTATGGGCCGTTTCGCGAGGCCGTCGGCGCGGACTCGGCGTTGGGCCGGAAAGCGGGGCCAAAGGACAAAAAGTCCTACCAAATGAACCCGTGCAACACGGATGAGGCGTTGCGGGAGGTCGCGCAGGACCTGGCCGAAGGCGCCGATATGGTGATGGTCAAGCCGGGAATGCCGTATCTGGATATCTGTCGGCGCGTAAAGGACGCATTCAAGGCGCCCACCTACGCCTACCAGGTGTCAGGCGAGTACGCGATGATCGAAGCCGCGGCGGCGCACGGCTGGCTCGACCGACAGTCCGTGATCCTTGAAAGTATTCAAGCGTTTAAGCGCGCAGGTTGCGATGGCGTACTGACCTATTACGCCCCAGAGGTCGCCAAATGGCTGCGCCAAGAACAGGGTGAAACGCGCTCGTAAGGCGTCGCCGGCGGCGATATCTGTTAAAAGTTTAATCTCTTCAAACCCTTCGCTTTAGAGGGTGTTAGGCGCATACGGGTATCTTCAGCTCAACGACAGTCGCGAAGTTGGGCGTAATGGATCTTCTTTCACCTTTCGAAGAACCGAATGGCGCGTCGGGTCCTGTTGGGATCCGCGAGTTGGCTGATCATGTGGCGCCCTTGTCCGCCAAAGTAACCGTTGAAGAGGCCTCCAACCGCTTCAAGGAAGACGCATCGTTGCTGGCCTTGCCTGTCCTGGAAGGCGATCGGCCGCTGGGCCTTGTCAATCGACACGCGTTCTTGACCGAACTCGCGCAGCCCTTTGGCTGGGCGTTGTTCGCCAGAAAGCCAATAACGAGCTTGATGAACAGCGAACCGCTTTGCGTCGATGTGACAACCTCGATCAGCAGCCTTGGCGCGACGCTCACCCGCGACCACCCTGCGGCGCTTCAGGCGGGCTTCATCATCGTCGACCAGGGCCGGTATGTCGGCCTCGCCAACGCGACGGCCGTCGTTGCGCGATTTGCGCGGGACCTTAAGGAGCAAAAAGGCCGCGCCGAGGAGGCCAACCGCGCCAAATCGCATTTCCTGGCGACCATGAGCCATGAACTGCGGACGCCGCTGAACGCCATTCTGGGGTTCACCGACATCATCAGAACCCGGGCCCTGGGCGAGACAAGGCACGCGCGAGAACAGTACAAAGCGTATCTCGACGATGTCTTCGCAAGCGCCTCGCATCTCACCGACCTGATCAGCGATCTCCTCGACATTTCGAGGATCGAAGCCGGCACGTTCAATTTCAAACTCGAGACCCTGAGCGCCGCAGAGATGGTTGAGGACGCGCTGCAGATGTTGCGCATGAACGCGCAGAAGCAAGGCATCGCTCTGATTTCGAGGCTCGACGATGGCCCCCTCGTCAGCGGCGATCGGCGCGGCCTTCTGCAGATCCTTGTCAATCTTGGCACGAACGCGATCAAGTTTTCTCCGACAGGAACGCAAGTGCGATTTGAGATGACGCAGGACGACGACCGTGTCCTTTTCTCAGTCATCGACGAAGGGCCAGGGTTTGCCGCGACCAAGGACCCGACGGACCCGGACTTGGCGAGCAAGAAAGGCGCGGGCATCGGGTTGGCGCTGTGTCGGAAGCTTGCGGGGCTGATGGACGGTCATCTGTCCGCAGACGATGCGCCCGAAGGCGGCGCGCGCGTCGAGCTCAGCTTGCCATTGCTGGCCCTTGCGGACGATGCGCCCCAACCATCACTCGACGACGCCGTCGTCGCGGCTGTCGCTTAGGATCTGCCGCGGAGCGTTTTGCGGCCTCCGACGCCGCTGTCGCCTTATGCGCGCCAAAGATCTGCGGTTCATAACGCCCGAGATCTTTGAGGACAGGGCTACAAGATGCTTTATCGGCTGACGTTCATTGGCGCGCTGACGACCGGATTGCTTTGCGCAGGGGCATTGCAAGCCCAAGTGTTCGAGACTTCGGTTGGCGAGGTCTCCGTCGAGAAAGTCGCTGACGGCTTCGAGCACCCTTGGGCTCTCGCGTTTGTTCCGAACGAAGGCCTTCTGGTGACCGAGCGCCCAGGGCGCCTTCAGTTTGTCGTCGACGGCGTCTCGACCGAGGTCGGCGGCCTCCCCGATATCAGGGAAATCGGTCAGGGAGGTCTCCTCGACGTCGTCGTGTCCGAGGACTTCGCCGACACCGGGCTCATCTTCTTGACCTATTCGGAACCCGCTCCTGGGCGGACGGTCCGCACCGCCGCCGCGCGCGCTCGACTGGCGTTGGACGGCCTGCCCAGGCTCGAGGAGCTGGAAGTGATTTTTCGGATGGAGCCGGCCACATCGGGCGGGCGCCATTTCGGCTCGCGGATCGTCCTTGCGGATGACGGCACGCTTTTGATCACAACCGGCGATCGCGGCGAACGCGACCCGGCCCAGGATCTCACCTCCCATATCGGCAAGACGATCCGTATCAACCGCGACGGCTCGGTTCCCGCGGACAATCCGTTCGCCAACGGCGGCGGGCTGCCGGAGATCTGGAGTTATGGCCATCGGAACCCGCAAGGCGCGGCCAAGCGGCCCTCGGACGGCTCATATTGGACGATCGAGCACGGCGCCCGCGGCGGCGACGAAGTCAATCGCCCGGAAGCCGGCAAAAACTACGGCTGGCCCGTAATCTCTTACGGGCGGCATTATTCGGGTTTTAAAATCGGCGTCGGCGCCGAGGCGCCGGGAATGGAGCAGCCGGTATACTACTGGGATCCTTCGATCGCGCCGTCCGGCGCGGCGTTTTACGACGGCGATCTATTCCCGAACTGGCGCGGAGATCTGTTTGTCGGCGCGTTGAAGTTTCAGCTGATTTCCCGCCTCGAAATGGATGGCGATCGGATTGTTGGGGAAGAACGGTTGTTCACCGAGGATTTCGGCCGCATCCGAGATGTGCGCAGCGGTCCGGATGGCGCGCTCTGGTTCCTCACGGACGATGACCCCGGGGCGGTATACCGGGTGACGCCGGCGAATTGAGGCGATATGTCGATCAGATGATCGACAAACACAACGCCGCAGACCACCTGGCGCCGCCATTGACGCCCATCGCCGACGACTTGCCGTCGACCGTTCCATTTGTCGGACCTGAAGCGCTCGAACGCGCGTCCGGCGCCATGTTTCGCGCAAGGATCGGCGCGAACGAAAGCGTGTTCGGACCGTCGCCGGCGGCGATCGAAGCCATGGCGACGGCGGCGCGAGAGACGTGGAAGTACGGCGACCCCGAACTCTGCGACCTCAAGTCCGCCTTGGCGGCGAAACACGGCGTATCTCCCGACAACATCGCCATCGGCGAAGGCATTGATGGACTGCAAGCATATACGGCGAGGCTTTACATGCGTCCGGGCGAGACCATGGTGACGTCCGCCGGCGCCTATCCGACGATGAATTATCACGTCGCGGGAAATGGCGGGCGGATCGTCGCTGTGCCCTTCGCCGGCGACCATGAAGACCCTGAAGCGCTTCTGAGCGCCGCCGTCCGCGAAAAGGCCCGGATAGTCTTCTTCGTCAATCCCGACAACCCGATGGGCAGTTGGCATGACGCCGGCGCGGTCCAACGGATGATCGACGACACCCCGGCCGAAACAATGCTGCTCTTGGACGAAGCCTACTGCGAAACGGCGCCTTCCGGCGTCGTTCCTCCGTTGGATGTCGACCGTCCAAACGTCCTTCGGTTCCGGACATTTTCAAAAGCAATGGGTCTCGCGGGCCTTCGCGTCGGCTATGTGATCGGCCGCGCGGACGTCGTTCGCAACTTCGATAAGATCCGCAACCACTTTGGCGTTGGACGGGTGGCCCAAGCCGGGGCCCTCGCGGCGTTGGAAGACGTCGATTGGCTGAGTAGCGTCATCGCGCAAATCAAGGAGAGCCGCGAGCGGATCTCCGAAATCGCCGCCCGCAACGGTCTGACGGCCTTGCCGTCCGCGACCAATTTCGTGGCCGTCGATTGCGGAGCCGCCGGCGCATTCGCCCGCGCGGTGCTCGAAGAGCTCGGCGAGCAAGGCGTGTTCGTAAGGATGCCGGGCGTTGCGCCGCTAGATCGATGCATCCGCATCTCTGCAGGGACGGCCGCCGACATGGACCTGCTGACAAGCGCCCTCCCCCTGGCGCTACAAGCTGCGCGCGCACGGCTTTCATGACGCTCAAGGTCGCAACGCTGGAGGGAGCGGCGCTTCAAAGCGCTTTGCCTGGCTTGGCGCAACTGAGGATCGATGTCTTCCGCGCCTATCCGTACCTCTATGACGGCGATGTCGATTACGAGAGGCGTTACGTTGAGAAGTTCTCCCAAGCGACAGGCGCTGTGATCGTCGGCGCATTCGACGGCGACAAGCTCGTGGGAGCGGCGACCGGCGCGCCGATGATCGGACAGATGGATCAATGGGCCGACCCGTTTCGTGAGCGTGGCTACGACCTGGAGAGACTCTTCTATTGCGGCGAGTCGGTCCTTCTTCCGGCCTATCGCGGTCATGGAGTTGGGCACGCGTTCTTTGATCACCGCGAGGCGCAGGCCCGTCGTCTCGGCGCGACCCATTCATGCTTTTGCGGCGTCGTTCGCCCTCAGGAGCACCCATTGCGGCCGGTCGACTTTCGCCCGCTCGACGCGTTCTGGCGCAAGCGAGGTTATGCGCCCCTCGACGGCGTGCAGGCGGTGTTTGATTGGAAAGAACACGGCGACGCGCAAGAGACGCCGCATACCCTGCAGCTCTGGATCAGACCTCTCTTCCCTTAAGAGCTGCTCTTTGGGACGTGCGCCTTGGGACCTGCTCAGTCGGCGGGCCTCAGGATCGTCACCCCTACGGCGCCCGCCACCGCGTCCTCACGCGCGAGCGACAGCGGGAAGTAGTCGCCTGAACGCCAGGTCGTCGACAAGTCGTCGTAATGGCGCGAAAGAAAGTGCCCGGACTGGCCGGTCGACATGGCGACGACCGAGCGATCGAGATCGGCGAAGTCATAGATCGCGCGCAACCCGCCGGCGTGCACATTGGCATAAGGCGTGTCGCCGGAACCTGAGTATTTCCCGCGAAAGATCGTGTGATCCGACCCGCCGCTTTCATGAATGATGTTGAAGAGTGAACTGAACGGAGACCAGCCCAACGGCTGGTGGCGATGCATCGCCAAATGCGCCTTGCCCCACCGCCAGGATGAGATTGCGCCGCCATAGCGAGATCGCAACTCTTCAAGAGCGTCATCAAGAGCGATGCTCGCGATGTCCGAGCAACTCTCGGGCGTTGGCGTGCGAATGTCGTCGCACCAGCGATCCGCAGCGCCGTCCAGATTGCGGAAAACACGCTCAAGAAACAGAGGACGGACGCCTGTGTACTGATCGGCGTCGGCGCCGAGTTCGTCGACCGTTAGACGCCGGGTCGCCGCGCGCGCCCAGGCTGTGAAGATCAAAGGCTCGGGCCGCAGCGCATCCATCTCGCCATTCCAGGAGGCGAGCAGATCCAGCACGTCGCGCCGTTGCCCGACTTCAGCATCCCGGCGGGGCCAGAGATCGCCAGCCAACAACGGCAACACCGCGCGGGCCATCTCGGACACCGTATCGTTCTGAATGGCCTCAAACCCGCTGCGCGTGTGAAATTCTCTATTATTGAGCAGTTTTTCGAGCCGTTCGACCCGATAAGGTTCCGGCCAGTCAAATCCGAGATGTCTGGGAAACGCCGCGCCGGTGATCTTGTTGTTGGCGTTCGCGACGCCGCCGCTTGCGGGCGCCACAGCTCGCGGCAAGTCTTGAGCGCGCAAAAAGCCAGCCCAGTCGTTTTCGGCCTCCCAACCCGGCGACGGGATCCGGCCCTGAGTCTTGCTGCCAGGTTTGCGCAAGGGCGTTCGACCAACCGTGGCGAGGGCGATTTTCCCAGCGTCCGCGCCAACGACGTTCTGATTTGGCGCGACCACGAGTTCGGCGAGCTTCAAAGCCTCATCAACCGACCGACTGCGCATCAGTCGCATCGATGCTTCAAGGCTGCGATCCTCATCCGTCAAAAGCGTCGCCTGAATCGCAGCCACGTGTCCGGTCGGAGTGACCGCCGCGATCGGCGCCCTGTCCATGGGCTGTACGGGTCCATGCCGGCTCGGCGGGTGCGTCTCCTGACCGGCTGCGCCGTTACAATGGGGTTTCCACTCTGCGCGCGGCTCAAACGCGCGCCACCCATCCGGGGTGAGGTACTCGTTGGGGTTGTCGGGGTTCAGCTTTTCAATGAAGAGGTCCTGGGTGTCGGCGTAGACCGTCGTGAGCCCCCATCCGAAACTCTCGTTCCGCCCAATAAGAACCGAGGGAATGCCAGGGACGGTTCCGCCAATGACGCCGCCATTGGGAAACTCGATCCTCGCCAAATGCCATACGGATGGCGCTTGCAACGGCAGATGCGGATCCGTTGCGAGAAGCGGCGCCCGGGTCGCCGAGCGTCGTGCGTCGACTGCCCAAGCGTTGGACGCCCCCATCCGATCCGCGAGATCGAGGTCGAAATCCAGCGTCGCTCCGCCGGCCGCCACCCTAAACTCTGCGTCTTGAAACAGCTCCGCATAGGGCGGCAGCGCCACGACCGCGCCCCCAGGAACTTCGGGCAACAGATCTTCGACGCGCTTGGGCCCGACCGCGATCAACAGCTTCGCCCGGCGGATCTCCTGAAATGTCGCCGCCGATAGCGACGCGGCCAACATCTTGAAAGACGCGATGGAATCGGCCGGGGTCCAAGGGTCGACAGTCGCCCCCGCCAAAAGCAATTCCGGCGCTCCCCGTCCCAACGCCTCCTCATCGACGACCGAGAGCCACGCATTGACCCCGTCGGAGTAAGCCTGCAGCGCCCGCTGAGCGTCTTGGCTCAGGTATTGAACACCGCGTTGCGAATGCCCCCAGATATCCAACGCCCGGATCGTCTCATCGATCCGTAACGTAAACTCTCGAAGACCGCCCCAATCCGCATAGGCTCCAGCCAGTTCGGTGATCCGGCCCTGCGCCATGCGCCGCCGCAATTCCATTTGCCACAGCCGATCCTGCGCATGAACGTAGCCCAGGCCGAAATACGCGTCGTATTCGGATTTGGCGAAGATGTGAGGAACGGCGCGTTCATCGCGGATGATCTCAATCTGCGCGGTTGGACCGTCCACGATGCGATCCGCGGCATAGTCCGGAAGCGAGCGGCTCGCGAGATAATACGACAGAACTGTCGCCGCGATCGCGACGCCCCCCACCGCAAGGAAGATGCGGCGCAGCCACCTTAGCACCAAGCCCATAACTGCCGTTCTCCCTCTCGCGCCGCAGCCCGGCGTGCACCCCGTGAGGTCCGGAGAATTCTCTCACAGACTCGACCTTGGCGGTTCGCGCATAACATAGTCCCACGCAAGACGAGTTCGAAAGTTCATAAAGAAGGAAACGCGCAAATGGCGAAGGTCGCATTTATAGGGCTGGGCGTGATGGGATATCCCATGGCCGGATGGCTCACCAAAGCGGGGCATGAGGTGACGGTTTACAATCGAAGCTCGGCCAAGGCCGAAGCCTGGGTCGCGGAATACGGGCATGCGATGGCGCTGACGCCGAAAGCCGCGGCGGAAGGGCAAGACTTCGTGTTTTCCTGCGTTGGCAACGACGACGATCTGCGCAGCGTGACCATCGGCCCGGACGGAGCGTTCCATGCGACAGCGTCGGGTGCGGTCTTTGTCGACAACACCACCGCATCCGCGAAAGTTGCGCGTGAGCTCTCGGCAGACGCAAACGCACGAGGGTTTCAGTTTGTCGACGCGCCCGTTTCCGGCGGCCAGGCTGGCGCGGAGAACGGTCAGCTGACCGTGATGTGCGGCGGTGATCAAGACGCTTATGACCGGGCGGAGCCGATCATCATGGCGTTCGCCAAAGCCAGCAAACGCTTGGGCGACAGCGGCGCGGGTCAGCTGACCAAGATGGTCAATCAGATCTGCATAGCCGGTCTGGTTCAGGGCCTGTCAGAAGGGATCAACTTCGCCCAACAAGCCGGCCTTGACGGTGAAGCGGTGATCGAGGCGATCAGCCAGGGCGCCGCGGGCTCGTGGCAGATGTCGAACCGCTACAAGACGATGCTGGCTGACGAGTTCGAGTTTGGTTTCGCCGTCGACTGGATGCGCAAGGATCTTGGCATCTGTCTGGACGAGGCGAAGAACAACGGCGCTCGGTTGCCGGTGACGGCGCTCGTCGATCAGTTCTATGGCGAGGTTCAGGATATGGGCGGGGGCCGCTGGGACACGTCGAGCCTGCTGCGTCGACTCAAGCGCTAAGCTCCGGGTGGACCCGACAACAAAAACAGGCGGCGCCAGCGGTGCGCCGCCCTGCAGACGTCCGGTCTCGCGCGTCTAACGAGCGATGCGGGAGTACTTCCCGCCCTGAAGGCTCACACCGCCCAGCAAACCCTGTTGGCCGAAAACGTAGGCGACAATCGGCGTCGTATCCTGGATCTTGCTGACGTCGACTTCGGCCCCTTGATCGATGATCGTCACTTCGGCGTCTGCGCCGACCTCGATCCCGTCGCCGTTCTTGAACGTGTTCAAAGCCGTCTGGTTGAGGAAAAACAGCGCCTGACTGGCCTTTTGCGCGCCCGCCTGGAAGCCGAGCGAGGCGGCGGCGTAGCTCCAGTAGCTGTTGGTCTGACCACCGATGATCAGCTTGCCCTCGCCATAGGTCCCGCCCAGGATCAAGCCCGCCTTGATGATTTCCGGGATGATCAACACGCCGAGCGACCTGTTGGAGATCGTGCGGGCGTCGGGCCGTGTGCTAAACAGCGTCTGCAACGCCGCCTGCGATTCGACGTCGATCTGCCGCGCGGACTTCGCATCGGCCGGCGAGCTCAGAGACCCGGCGGCCAGCGCAGCGGCGCCGCCCATGATAAGATTTCGGCGATGGATCATAGTTTTGAACCCTTCTTCATCCACGCGGACGCCACAGACGCGCCGAGCCCAATCGGCTCTGGACGTGTCGGATCGCCCGTCTGGGTGCTACATGAAGATTGACTGGGGCGAATTCTAGGAGAGAACGGGATGCAAGAGGCTGATTTGAAACGTTTTGAAGCGGATCAGTCGATAAATGTTCTGGGCGCGCCGCTTGAACCCTGCTCGACCGCCCCGCTGACCGGGTTTTTTCGGAACGGCTGTTGCGACACCGGGCCTATGGATCAGGGGATGCACACCGTCTGCGCCGTTGTGACGGATGCGTTCCTGACCTTCTCGAAGTCTCGTGGAAACGATCTCTCGACGCCTCGACCCGAGTACGGGTTCGACGGATTGAAAGAAGGCGATCGCTGGTGCCTGTGCGCGATGCGCTGGGTAGAAGCCTATGAAGCAGGCGTTGCGCCCAAAGTCGTTTTGGCCGCGACGCATATGCGGACGCTATCCGTTGCGCCGCTCGATGCGCTGAAGACGCATGCGCTCGATCTAACCTGAAACGCCCGACTGGCTAACGCCCGCCGGTAACATCGAGCAAAGCGCCGTTCACATAGGAAGACGCGTCGGACAGCAGCCAGCAAATCGCTTCGGCAGTTTCCTCGGCGGTGCCTGCACGCTGAAGCGGCACAGACTTCCCGAGTTCCTGCGCGCGCTGAGGCCAACCGCTTGACGCATGGATGTCTGTTTCGATGAGCCCCGGACGGATGGCGTTGACGCGCACGCCCTCGGGACCAAGCTCCTTCGATAGTCCCAGCGTCAACGCGTCCATCGCGCCTTTGGAGGCCGCGTAGTCGACATACTCGCCAGCGCCTCCCAGACGCGCCGCAGCCGACGAAACGATCACGATCGCCCCGCCCTGCCCACCTTTGCCGAGCGACATTCGTCTTGCGGCTTCGCGCGCTGTCAGCAGCGCTCCGGTCACATTGACGTCGACAATCCGGCGAATGCGATCGGCGTCCATCTCCGCCAGGGGCATTCTCTCATCCAGGACGCCTGCATTGATCACGACGCCGTCGATCCCGCCAAAGGCCTCGGCCATTTGGTCAAACATCGCGACGATTTCGGCCTCGACAGCTGCGTCCGCCTGGATGGCGACAGCCCTCCCTCCGGCGAGCTTCACCGCTTCGACCACGTCTCCGGCCGCCGTTTCATTCGAGAGGTAGTTGACGCCGACCGACCAGCCCTGCGCGCCGCCGAGCTTTGCCGACGCGGCGCCGATGCCACGCGAGCCGCCTGTGATCAGAACCCGTCGGCTCATCCGAACAACTCGCGCGCGAACTCAAGGCTATCGACCAATACGTCGACCTCGGCCTTGGTGTTGTAAAGCCCGAAACTCGCCCGGGTGGTCGCCGTGACGCCGAGATGGGTCATCAGCGGTTGCGCACAATGGTGCCCCGCCCGCACTGCGACGCCCTTGCGATCTATGACCGTCGAAATGTCGTGGGGATGCGCCCCTTCCATCGAAAAGGCGAAGATGGCCCCTTTGGTTTTGCTGGTTCCGTGAACCTGCAGCCAATTGAGACCGGCGAGCCGCTCCATCGCGTAGTCGCGCAGATCGTGTTCGTGCGCCTCGATCGCTTCCATGCCAAGCGTCCGCATGTAGTCGATCGCCGCGCCCATTCCGATGATTTGCGTGATCGGGGGCGTCCCCGCCTCGAACTTGAAAGGCGGATCGTTGTAGGTCACCTCTTCCTTCGCAACGGTGCGGATCATATCGCCGCCCCCATGCCATGGGCGCATCTCATCGTAGCGCTCCGACCGGACATAGAGCGCGCCAGACCCGGACGGACCGTACAGCTTGTGGCCGGTGATCGCGTAAAAATCGCATCCCAGATCGGCGACGTTCACCGGCATGTGCACGGCCGCCTGCGACCCGTCGACCATCACCGCAGCCCCGGCTGCATGCGCGGCCTCGGTGATCCGCTTCACATCGACGACGGTGCCCAGAACGTTGGACATATGCGTGATCGCGACAAGCTTGGTGCGCTCTGTGATCGCTGCGGCGACGGCCTCTGGGTCAAGATCGCCGTTGGCGTCGGTATCAACCCAAACCAGCTTCGCGCCGTGGCGTTCACGCATGAAATGCCAGGGAACGATGTTGGCGTGATGCTCCATGACGGACAGAATGATCTCATCGCCGGGTTGGATCCGAGGCTCCGCCCAGGCGTAAGCGACAAGGTTGATCGCCTCGGTGGTCCCGCGCGTGAAGATGATCTCACGTTCTTCGCGGGCTCCCAGAAACTCTCTCACTTTTCCACGCACCGCTTCGTACTGGTCCGTCGCCAGGTTCGAGAGGAAATGGAGGCCGCGATGCACGTTTGCGTATTCGTGGCTGTAGCTCGTGTTCACCGCATCGATCACAGCCTGCGGTTTCTGCGCGCTGGCCCCATTGTCGAGATAGACCAGCGGCTTGCCATTCACTTCGCGCGAAAGGATGGGAAAGTCCTCGCGTATGCGCTCAACGTCGTAGGTCATTTTCTCAGCTCAGCCTCAAGCAGCGCCCAGAATCGACGCCAGGATCGTAAAAAACAGCGCCACGGCGATCGAAACTCCGAATGTCGCAAACATCACCTGCGGGATGCTCTTGAAGCCGTGCGCTTGGGCGATAAACGCGGCGAAGATGTAAAGAACATAGACGCCTGTCGCGATCAGGATCAGCGGCGCGAAGATGCTGGCGTGCTGCTGGACCGTCACCGCCATCGCCACGGACAGCACCGGCGCCAGAGGCGCGGTCGCGAGCGTATGCCACCCCACAACGCCCATGATCTGCCGTCGGGTGGCCTTCCCACCCGCCTGAACCCCGACAAACCAAGCCAGGCTCGACACGATCCAAAACTGAAACAGCGCCAGGATCAGCTCGAGCCCATGCTTTTCGAGCAAGCCTGGCGTGCGCGCCGGCTCGCCGTTCGCATCGGAAGCAGGCTGCGTCGATGGCGTCGCAAGCAATTCCGGGGCGCCGATCTGTATCGCCTGCAACAAGGCTGCGGCGATCGCGTAACCGGCGACGACCATCATAATGGCTTCGTTCCAGGTTGGTTGCGCCAGCACCATCCGCCGCGCGGACGCGCGGGGGTTGATCAGCGCCTCGCCAACCCGGCTCAGATACCCGACCGGCCCCGAAGCCGGTTCGCCATCATCACCACCGGTTCCATTCATGCGACCGTTTTCCATCACAACCCCGAAACGCCCACGCCCAACGCCACCGCCAGTCCGGCGATCGCAAACAGACCTGCGGCCATCACCAAAGCAGTGTTCCGAGGAGACTTAAAGCCATGCGCCACGGAAAGGCACGCGCCCAAGACGTAGAGCCCGAGTGCTGCGAATGCCAGTGAGAGCATGACCAAAAGCCCGTCGGGAACACCCACTGAGGACGCGACGGCGTCGATGGCCGACCGCAGAAGGAAGATCGGCGCAGTGACGAGATACGCCCAAACAAAGGCCGCGCGCGTCTCGAACCAGTCTCCTGTTCCTCCCAATGCGCCAGCGATCGGCTTTGCCATCGCTGCGAAAAGATAGACGGCCAGCGGCGCCAGGATGAGCGCTCCAACAAACCCTTCTGCGACCTGCGTCTGGAAAGCGCGCGTGAAATCTTCACCAGCGACGCTGGAGGACAGTTCTCCAAACGCGTCCACGACCTGTCCGGCGTACCGCATCAGCGAGGCCACAATCAGGAAACTGAGCAGCGTCGACTCGCGCGGCTGATCTTCCAACAGCCGACGCATCGAACCCGAGAAGTTCCAGTATGCGCCAGCAACCCGCTCGACGAGGCCTTGCGGCGCGGCCGTCTCGCTCATGTGGTGCGGTCACTCATCCAAGCTGCGACATGCCCACGCATGGCTTCGCGAAGAGCCTCGGCCTGCGGGCCCTCTTCATCGATCTCCTGGATCGCTTCCTCGATGAAGGCTTCGACCAGGAGCCGCTCGGCCACATCCTGGCTAACGCCGCGGGAGCGCAAGTAGAACATCGCGGTCTCGTCAAGCGCGCCTGACGTCGAGCCGTGAGAGCAGGCGACGTCGTCGGCGTAGATCTCGAGTTCCGGTTTGACGTCGAACTCGGCGCGCTCTCCCAACAGTACAGATTGGCTGATCTGATAACCGTCGGTCTTTTGAGCCCCTTCCTTCACAAGGATCTTGCCCTGGAAAACGCCGCGCGCTTCGTCGGCCAGCACGTTCTTGAACACCTGGCGGCTTTCACAGTTCAGCGCGTCGTGGACGATGAAGACGGTGTTGTCGAGATGCGCCTTCGCGTCGCCCATGACCCCGCCAGCGATATGCGCGGAGCCCTCGTCGCCTTCCAGCCAGATCATAGCCTCGTTGCGCACCAGTTTCGACGCGCCGGCTACGCCTGTGAGCGTAAAGCTGCGCAACGCGCTTTCTTCGCCGAGCCGCGCGAACAGGTGGGTGATCACCTGATCCGCGCCGGCTTCGTTCTGAAGGCGTTTCCGACGGAAGGTCGCCTTGTCGCCGATGTCGACTTCAATCACGGCGTTGAAGCGCTCGCCGCCGGCCCCGCTTTCAAGGACGGTGAGCGCGGCCTCGGGAGCGAGATCGATCACATGGCGAACATAAACCGCGCGATCAGCGCCTTCGGCCAGGTATCGAAAATGGATCGGCTTCGGAACATCGCCTGTGACCCGAATGGCGAGACCGTCCACCGCGAGCGCCGCATTGAGCGCTGCATAGGGACGCGCCACGGGCTCTTGCCCCGCGACTTCCAAGGCGCCGAGCTTCTCCGCCGCCCAGGACCCCTCGATGCCGTCCGCCAGGCGCGTCACTTCCAAGCCCGGGATGTCGATCGCGTCAGACAGATCGGACCGCAGCCGACCGTTGACAAACACCAGCGTCAACGCCTCGGTCTCGCCAAAGCCGCTATCGCCAACCTCAGGATCCACAACGGCCGCTTCAATCGGCGCCAGCGGTTGATTGAACTTCGACGGATCGGTGTAGCGCCAATACTCGTCACGGCGCATCGGCGCGCCAAGCTTCAAGAAGCGCTCGCGCGCGGCCTGACGCTGCGGCTGGCCCCACGAAGGCGTGTCGCCGTCCAACAAAGCCTGCGCAAGGATCATTTTCTGATCGTTCATTATGTTCATCTTTCGCCCCGGTCCGCGCTTAGGCCGCCGATTTCTTGAGGATGTCGGAGTATCCTTCGTTTTCGACCTTCAGCGCCAGATCTGGCCCGCCGCTCTCGACGATCCGGCCTCCCGCCATGATATGCACGACGTCTGGTTTGATATAGTCGAGCAGACGCTGGTAGTGGGTGATCACAAGGAACGAGCGGTCCGGACTGCGCAACGCGTTCACGCCCTCGGCGACCAATTTCATCGCGTCGACGTCAAGGCCGGAATCCGTCTCGTCCAGGATGCACATCTTCGGTTGCAGCACCGCCATCTGCAGGATCTCGTTGCGCTTCTTTTCGCCGCCCGAGAACCCGACATTGACGAAGCGCTTGAGCATCTCCGGCGAGATCTCCAGCTTGGCCGCCTCAGCCCGCACGAGTTTCAGGAAGCCCGCCGCCGACATCTCTTCCTGGTCGCGCGCTTTGCGCTGCGCATTCACGGCCTCGCGCAAGAACGTCATATTGCCGACGCCCGGGATCTCAACCGGGTACTGAAACGCCAGAAACAGCCCCGCCGCCGCACGCTCATCCGGCTCCATCTCGAGAATGTCGTCGCCGTCGAGATCGGCGGCACCGTCCGTCACTTCATAACCGTCCCGACCAGACAGCACATAGGACATCGTCGATTTTCCCGAACCGTTCGGGCCCATGATCGCATGGACCTGACCTGTCGGAACTTCGAGATCGACGCCTTTCAAGATCACCGTATCCGGCTCTTCCTCGAGACGGGCGTGCAGATTCTTGATCGTCAGCATGGCCATAATCCTTTCGTATCAGCGCGGCGGCGCTGTCTCTCTCGCTTATCTAGACGTCTAGCGGGCCGCAGCCAACGATGTCCAATCCTCCAGGACGGCCCGCGCTGTCTGTGCAACGTCGTCGCGCAATCCATCTGACTTGAGCCCGTTGGCGGGACGGCGGGACGCGCCATCCTGATCACCCGCGAACCAGATCTTTGTCTTCTACTCGCTTCCAGTTCTTCGGCCACCAGTCAAAGTCTGCGGCGCAGATCACGTCGTCCGCGGCGTCGATCGCGAAGAACGCAAACTCAGGCGGATCCGGATAGCCGTGCCAGGTGCGGCTCAGCACAATCCACGTCTCAAAACCCCATTTCGTTTCCGGCGCAGCGACCCATTCACACCACTCTGCGTAGGGTTCGAAGCGCGGATCGTCGCTCCACCTCCGCGCCTCGGGCCATTCCGGCCGACGCCACTCCACCATCAGCGATCGACGGAGGCGAAAGCGCCAGAACCAAAGCGCGTCGCGCCAGACCGACCCGCCAAGAGGGTCCGCGCCGTCCGACGTTATCCCACTGAACCTTCAAGACTGATCGCAACAAGCTTTTGCGCCTCCACCGCGAACTCCATCGGCAACTCCTGCAGGACCTCCTTGCAGAAACCGTTGACGACGAGGGCGACCGCCTGCTCCTCGTCGAGACCGCGGGAGCGGCAGTAGAACAGCTGATCCTCGTCGACCTTGGAGGTTGTCGCCTCGTGTTCCACGCGGCTCGTGTTGTTCTTGACCTCGATGTAAGGAACCGTGTGCGCGCCGCAGTTCGACCCGATCAGCAGGCTGTCGCACTGGGTGAAGTTGCGCGAGTTGGTCGCTTTCGGATGCATCGAGACCTGACCGCGATAGGTGTTCTGCGCGCGCCCGGCGGAAATGCCCTTGGAGACGATCCGGGACTTCGTGTTCTTGCCCAGATGGATCATCTTGGTGCCGGTGTCGGCCTGCTGCGCGTTGTTGGCGATCGCGATCGAGTAGAACTCACCCTGGCTGTTCTCGCCCTTCAGCACACAGGACGGGTATTTCCAGGTGATGGCTGACCCCGTCTCGACCTGCGTCCAGCTCACCTTGGAGTTCTTGCCGCGGCACTCCGCGCGCTTGGTCACGAAGTTGTAGATGCCGCCCTTGCCGTTCTCATCGCCGGGGTACCAGTTCTGGACTGTCGAGTACTTGATCTCTGCGTCATCCAGCGCGATCAGCTCGACGCAGGCTGCGTGCAGCTGGTTTTCGTCACGCATCGGGGCGGTGCACCCCTCGAGATAGGAGACGTACGACCCCTCCTCGGCGATGATCAGCGTGCGTTCGAACTGTCCGGTGTTCTCGGCGTTGATGCGGAAATACGTCGACAGCTCCATCGGGCAGCGCACGCCCTTGGGGATATAGACGAACGAACCGTCCGAGAAGACAGCCGCGTTCAGCGTCGCGTATTTGTTGTCGCGGTTCGAGATCACCGACCCGAGATACTGCTTCACGAGCTCCGGATGCTCCTGCACGGCCTCCGAAATCGAGCAGAAGATCACGCCGGACTTCTTCAGCTCCGCCTGGAAGGTGGTTCCGACCGAGACGCTGTCGAAAACCGCGTCGACCGCGACCTTGCGCCCATCGGCGCGGCCTTCCGCCGGCGCCATGTTCTTCGCGCCTTCAACGCCGGCGAGGATCATCTGTTCACGCAGCGGGATGCCAAGCTTCTCGTAGGTCCGCAAAAGCTCGGGATCGACTTCATCGAGGCTCTTCGGCTTCTCTTTGAAGCTCTTTGGCTGCGCGTAATAGTACTGCTCTTGGTAGTCGATGGGCGGGAAGCTCACCATCGCCCATTCCGGCTCCGGCATGGCCTTCCAGCGTTCGAACGCCTCCAGGCGCCATTCCAAAAGCCACTCCGGCTCGTTTTTCTTCTCCGAGATGAGCCGGACGATGTCTTCATTCAGACCCTTGGGCGCGTATTCCGTCTCGATATCCGTCTCAAAGCCGTATTTGTATTTTTCGCCAAGCGAGCGGACCTTTTCAACGGTCTCCTCCTCAACGCCGTCTTTGACTGTGACCTGATCGAGAGCCGCCATCCGCGTCCCCTTTTCCATGTTCATCGCAAGAACCGCCCTTTGTCAGAGACTTGTCCATGCGCGCTTCTAAATCTGGTTAGCGCTGGATGTACATCGTCTTGATCGAAAACCAACCCTCTGAACCGGTTTTTTCCTTGGCGTCAGAGCCCCCGATCATCCGCCGCGGCGAGCTCGGACCCGGCTGTAAGCCTGCGTCCACGCCTCCAGAAAGCTTCGGATGTCTTCCTCTGTCGTCCGCGGTCCCATCGACACGCGGATGGCCGAACTCGCCGTTTCTTCGTCAAACCCCATTGCCAGAAGGACCCGAGAGGCTTTCACCTTGCCCGAGCTGCATGCCGAACCTGCGCTGACGGCGAAGCCTGCAAGATCCATCTGGATAACCTGCGTCTCTCCTCGCCAGCCTGGCGCGGCGAAGCATGACGTGTTCGGCAACCGAGACGCCAGATCGCCAAAAACTATCAAATCCGGCTCAAACTGAATGAGCTTATCTTCCATTTGGTCCCGCAACAGACGGGTCTGCCGCCAAACGTCGTCTTCCAGATCCCGCTTCGCCGCCGCGGCGGCCGCGCCAAAGCCCGCGATGCCGACAACATTTTCGGTGCCAGAGCGTTTGCCGCTCTCCTGTCCGCCGCCGAGAACAGTCATCTGCGTCGCGTGGCTCTCTCTGATCAGCAACGCGCCCACGCCCTTCGGTCCCCCGATCTTGTGCGCCGATACCGCGGCGGCCGCTGCGAGCGACGCGGAAAAGTCGTAAGGCGTCTTGCCCACCGCCTGCACGGCGTCCTCAAAGACCTGAGCGTCGCGATGGTTCTGGATCACGCCCGTTTCACTGTTGGCGACCTGCTTGGTCGTCGCCCCGCCCATCGGCTCCATCAAGCCTGAACCATCGACGCGGATCGCCGTGTCGTCGATCCAGGCGCGCACGCTGTCGTGCTCGACCGCGGACCCTGCGCAGTCCATGTCCTTCAACGCGATCATGGCGGCTTCGGTCGCACCCGATGTGAAGACAACCTCGGCCGGCTCAGCCCCAACCAGCGCAGCGACGTGAGCGCGGGCGTTCTCGACAATCGCTTTCGCCGACCGTCCTTCGCGATGGACAGATGACGGATTTCCAACGAGATCCATCGCCTCCAGCATCGCTGTCCGTGCCTCCGGTCTCAGCGGCGCGGTCGCGTTCCAATCCAGGTAAACTCGAGACACCGACGCCGACGTCAGGAGGCGGTCGCCTCCTGCTCCTCCTCAACCAGGGCGGAGAACGACGGAAGCGCATTGCATGGCGTCGTCTTGTTATCGATCACATCAGCGAGCGTAACCCCATGCAGAAACAGGTAAACCTGGGCAGAAAGCTGCG
>CALDSD010000047.1 GCA_937911325.1 uncultured Neomegalonema sp. | reverse complement strand
TCCCTCGGCCGATTTTTTTTGTTGGC
Source organism: uncultured Neomegalonema sp. (assembly GCA_937911325.1). Classification (GTDB taxonomy): domain Bacteria; phylum Pseudomonadota; class Alphaproteobacteria; order Rhodobacterales; family Rhodobacteraceae; genus CALDSD01. Next base: position 58,517 of record CALDSD010000047.1, on the reverse strand, counting down.
CTTTCTTCTCCTCCTCTCCGGTGGCTGCGCCGTCCGGCCCCGGGGCTCCTTTCCCTCATCGCCGGAACGCGCGCCCGGCGATGAGCGGCCGGGCTTCGAGCGCTGCGCCGACCATGCTCGCTCGGACCCGAGCGGGTTTGCCCCTCAAGCAAGGAGTTGTTGAGCGCGTCCTGTCCCAGACGCAGGGTCGACTTCTCGCCGACATCGCTTCACGCCCAAACCCTCGAAGGTCGACGCGCCGCGCGCTCCATTCTAAAAAACGCTGATGGAAGGTTGTTCATGACAGATGACACCGTTTTTGACGCTGGCGGGGCGATCGTCATCGGCGCAGGTCTCGCCGGTTTGTTCACCGCGTTGAAGTTGAGCCCCCGGCCCGTGACAGTGCTGTCGCCGGAGCCGTTGGGCTCGGGCGCGTCTTCGGCTTGGGCTCAGGGCGGCGTCGCCGCGGCGGTCGGGGAGGGCGACACGCCGGAGGCGCATGCGCGCGACACACAGACCGCCGGCGCCGGGATTGTCGATGAAGCGGTCGCGCACGGCGTCGCGGAAGAGGCCGCGGCCCGGATCGAGGATCTCGCGCGGCTCGGCGCTCCCTTCGATCGGACGGAGGGCGGCGACTACGTTCTGTCGCGAGAGGCGGCGCACGGACGCGCGCGGGTTGTACGGGTCGCCGGCGACCGGGCCGGCCGAGAGATCATGGCGGCGCTCATCGAGGCCGTCGCGCGAACGCCCTCGATCCGCGTGGCGGAGGGCATGATCGCAGTGGACCTAGCCGTCGAGCAAGGCGCGGTGCGCGGCGTGGTCTGCCGCCGCGCCGGCGATCGATACGGCGCGCCTCTCATCTTCCGATCCCGGGCGACTGTCCTGGCGGCCGGCGGGTTGGGCGGCTTGTTCGCGGTGACGACCAACCCCGCGCGGGTGCGTGGGCAGGCAGTGGGCATGGCTGCCCGCGCCGGGGCGCTCATCGCGGATCCAGAATTCGTTCAGTTCCATCCAACCGCCATCGCTGGCGGCGGGGACCCCGCCCCTTTGGCGACGGAAGCCTTGCGTGGAGAGGGCGCTGTCCTCGTGGACGAGGCTGGCCGGCGCTTCATGAGCGAGTTCCACCCAGATGCGGAGCTTGCCCCGCGCGATATCGTCGCGCGCGCGATCTTTCGGCAGATCCAGTCCGGAAAGACGGTTTTTCTCGACACCCGAGAGGCTCTCGGCTCTCGCCTTCGGACCGACTTCCCGACAGTTTACGCGTACTGTCGCGACGCCGGCCTCGACCCTGAGAAAGAGCCGATCCCGGTCGCTCCGGCGGCGCACTATCATATGGGCGGCGTGGACGTGGATGCTCAGGGGCGGTCTTCGCTCGAGGGGTTGTGGGTTTGCGGGGAAGCGTCCTCGACCGGCCTGCACGGAGCCAATCGGCTTGCCTCGAACGGTCTGTTGGAGGCCGTCGTCTTCGCGGCGCGCGTCGCACAGGATGTCGGAGGCGGCGCGGCGGAGGCGCCGAGCCCGCTTGATCTGTCGCGGATGCCATATAGTTGGACGGAAGAGGAGCGGCTGCGTAAGGCGTTCGCCGTGCAGGAGCTTCGGCACATCATGACGGACCTGGTCGGGGTCGAACGCGACAGCTTGCGGTTGCGCGACGCTCTGCGTCGGATTTCCTGGCTCGAACGAGAGGCGCAAGGCGTCTCCCGATCTTTCCTGAACATGACGTCGGCGGCCACGCTGGTCGCGGCGGCGGCTTTACGACGACGAGAAAGCCGCGGCGGTCACTTCCGCATCGATCACCCGGACCCAGATCCAGCGCTGGCGCGGCGCAGCCGGATAACTCTAGACGAGGCGCTCAAGCTGCGCGCCGAATGCGAGGACACCGCACTATGAACGTATCCGCGCTTCCAAGACTGCTTGTTGAGCCGATCGTCCGTCGAGCCCTTGAAGAGGATCTCGGCCGCTCCGGCGACGTGACGACCGAGGCGGTGGTTCCAAACGACGCTGTGACGACGGCGCTGATGAATGCGCGAGAGCCTGGCGTCGTCGCAGGTCTGGATTGCGCAGCCATCGCGTTTGAGTTGGTCGACGCGGCGCTTGACGTCGCAGTGCTGGTCGAAGACGGGGCCCGGGTCTCGACAGGGGACGGCTTGCTCGAAGCGCAGGGGTCCGCGCAAGCGGTTCTAACCGCCGAGCGCGTCGCCTTGAACTTTGTCGGACGGTTGTCTGGCGTGGCCACCTTGACCCGCGCTTATGTCGACGCGGTCGCGCATACGCAGGCGAAAATCGCCGACACGCGCAAGACCACGCCGGGCCTTCGAGCTTTGGAGAAGCGCGCCGTACGACTGGGCGGCGGCTCGAACCATCGGTTTGGGCTCGACGACGCGCTCTTGATCAAAGACAACCACATCGCCGCCGGAGGTGGCGTGACAGCCGTGCTGAAGCGCGCCCGCGACTGGGCCGGGCATATGCTGACGATCGAAATCGAAGTGGATACGCTCGAACAACTGGACGAAGCGTTGGCTGCGGACGTCGCGCAGAACATCTTGCTCGACAATATGACGCTGGATCAGATGCGTCAGGCGGTGGCGCTGACGGCCGGGCGAGCGACGCTTGAAGCGTCCGGCGGGGTCTCGTTGGAGACGGTCGCTGCAATCGCCGAAACGGGCGTCGACTATATTTCGTCGGGCGCTTTGACGCATTCCGCCAAGACGCTCGATATCGGCCTCGATTTTTAAGTTGGGAACGACTTTAGTCGTCTTCACTCCGCGCGACCCGCAAGAGCCGGCGATAGAAGATATGCGTGCCGACAACCGCGGTTTCATCCATGGTCTTGGCCCAACGAGGGTCAACGTAGTCCGCATGGTAGTGGGTCGCGTGATCCGTGATCCGTCGCGGCGCGCCAGCGAGGAACAGACGCGCGATGCGCTCAGCCAAGTCCCAGCTTCTGGGCGCGTCGACGTTCTCGGGCTTCCCGTCGCAGGTGTACGAAAACTGGCAGCCCGTCGTACGCTCTGAACCCTGATTGACCACGCCGCAGACCGTGTCTGGCCAATATTGGCTATCGACCCGGTTGAGAACGACCTCGGCGACCGCGGCCTGACCCTGAATGCTTTCGCCGCGCGCTTCAAAGTAGATGGCTTCGGCGAGGCAGTAGAGTTCCTCGTCGGCGTTATTATAGGCCAGTCGGTTCTTGCCTTCGATCAGCGATAGACCAAGCTCCGCGGCGAGATCCGCATCGACGACGGCCCGTTGCGCGCCGCCCATGGCGGGCGCTTGGAGCGACGCTGCCGCATCAAGCGCTGCGACGCGGACGTCGGGCGGCATCGCCTCCGGCGGCGGCGCCAGCGTGCGCAAGCTGTTCTGAGGCATCAGGGCTGCTTGGGCGAGCGCGCGGTCCGAGGTCAGCGCGGCGATCGAGTCGCGGCCCGACACCACCAAGCCGCCAGCGATTGGCGCGCCCAACGCGATATCGCCGCCCAGCCCAAGGCGAACCGTGCGCCGCTTCGGTTTGGGAGGCGTCTCGAGCGTCGTTCGCACACCTTCCAGAACAGACCAGGGGCCCGGGGTCGCGCTCAGCGCAGACCCTTGTCGAGCGTCGATCCAGCTTGCGCCGAAGACGACGCAAACCGCGACCAAAACCGAGTTGGCCGAAAAAACGGCCTTATTCATCGAACGTCTCAAGTCGACCCCTTCGAAGTCGGGTTTCGCAGCATTCCACGCTTCCCCAAAAGCGCGTTCAGCGATTGCGATGCGTCCAACTTCCTGTCCGCGCACATGTGCGCTTCATCCCGTAAACACAGATTGCGAGAGCTTTGCAAGTTTTGGGCAAGACTTTGTTAACCCAAAAGTCTTCGTCAAAAAGCCAGCTATCGGGCGATTTGGACGGGTTCAGGGCGAAGGCAAGGCGGAGAGCGCGGCGCCGATCACAACGACGCCGATCCAAAACAGTCTCCTCCCGCCCAGTTCATCCTTGAGCCAAAGCCAGGCGACGATTGGCGAAATCGCGGCAAAGGCGCTGAAGCCGATGGTGACCGCAATACGGTCCCCCATGGCGCCGCCTGCGAGGAAAGCCGCCAGCGCCGCAGTCTCGAACGTGGCCTGGATGAGAACGAGCGGCAAAAGGCCGCGTTCGCGCCAGATGTTCGACGACGTGCGAGACCCGGCTGTCGTCGGCAGGATGTTCGACCAGCTGAAAGGCGCGAGCAAAAGCAGGAGCGTCGTCACCAGCGACGCGGCGCGGGTGAGGAAGATCGTCTCAAGCACTCCGAGTTGCTCCGTCGCTTCCTGCGCAAGAAAGAAACGCAGGCTCACGGTGGCGGCGGCCAGCAGCGCGAGCAGCAAGGTGCCTCGAAGATGCGCGACGCTTTCCGTCGCGGCCGCCGTTTCTGTCGGCGCGCCGTCAGCGGGTCGCCTCGGCGCACGGGACAGCATCGCGATCCCGAAGAAAACCAGCAACACCGCGACCACTTGGGAGGCGCCGTAAGGCTCGCCGGCGACGATGTTCATCAGGACGAGCATGACGGTGAAGGACGACGCCGCGGGCGAGGCCAGCGAAACCGGCCCGCGCGCGAGAGCCAGGTAAAGAAAGGCGAGCGCCGCGACGTTCAAGACGCCGGAGGCGATGCAGACCGCCCAGGCGCGCGGGTCCCAGGCCAAACCGCCAGCGACCATGAACAGCCAGGCGCCGATCAACGGCGTGGAGAGGCCAAAGACAAAGAGCAGGAGAACGGGCAACGCCACCCGTTGCGCGGTGACGCGCGCAATCACGTCGGAGGTTCCGATCAGCGCCGCGCCCAGGAGCCCGAACGCCAAACCGATTGCGATGCCGCCTAACATGGCGCGCCGTGAAGCGTTTCGGGAAGGGCCGCTTGCAGCCTCTCCAACAGATCGCGCCCTAAGCGAAAGGGCGTTTGAAGTTGAACGTCGTCTCGAAGGATAGGGGCCGCAAGACGCAGACCTGCTCGACCAAACTCGCTGAGGATCACGTCTGTCAGCCATGCGCGCGCCTGACCATTGCACAGCTCAGGCGATGAGGCGCCGCCTCCGCCAGGGGCTGCGATCGCGTTCAGAGCTTGCTCGACGCCGTCGCCGGTCGAGGCTGAGACCAACAGGACTTCAGGCGCCGGACGGTCGCTGGCGGTCAGGGAGAGCGCCCCCGCCGCATCCGCCGCCGCGCGGCGCGCCGGGGCGCCAGTGTCCGACTTTGTCACCAAGACCAGGTCAGGGGTCTCCATGACGCCCGCCTTCATGAACTGCAGGGAGTCGCCGGAACCGGGTTGGACGCAGAACACGGTCATGTCGGCGATATCGGCGACGCCGGTCTCCGATTGGCCGACGCCGACGGTCTCGATCAAGGTCAGATCGCGCGAGGCGCGCATGAGGACGGCCGCCGGAAAGGTCAGCGTCGCGAGGCCGCCGAGGCTGTCGCGCGCCGCCATTGACCTGACGAAAACCCCTGCGTCGAGCGGGTCGGTGGTCAAGCGGGTCCTGTCGCCCAGCAAGGCGCCGCCGGTTTTTCGAGAAGACGGGTCGACGGCGATGACCCCGATGGTTTCGCCGCGGGCGCGCTGAGCTCGAATGAGCGCGTCGACCAGCGTGGATTTCCCAACGCCAGGCGGTCCGGTCAGACCAATCACGCGCCCTTGAGGCGCACGCCAGGCGGCGTCGAGCAGAGCGACGGTCGCGTCGTCGGCGGGCGCGCGCTCAATTGTGGAAAGGGCTTTGGCCAGCGCCTGTTTGCCGCCTCGACGCATAGCGTCGAGCATCGCCCCGTCGTTCATCCGCGCCGCCCCGAGGCAAGCGCGGCCTGCGCTGCGGCCAGGCGGGCGATTGGCGTGCGGAACGGCGAGCACGAGACATAGTCGAACGCGGCGGCTTCACAAAAAGCGATCGTCGCCGGATCCCCGCCGTGTTCGCCGCAGAGTCCGATGGTCAGGTTGGCGTTCGCGGCGCGCCCGCGTTCAACCGCAATCTGCATAAGCTCGCCGACGCCTTCTTGATCCAGGCTCTGGAACGGATCGGCTTCAAAAACGCCCCGCTCCACGTAATCGCGCATCAGCCGGCCGGCGTCGTCGCGCGAGAGACCATATGTCATCTGCGTCAGGTCGTTGGTGCCGAAGCTGAAGAATGTCGAAACGGCGGCGAGAGCGTCGGCGCGCAGGGCGGCTCTCGGGGTCTCGACCATGATCCCGATCTGATATTCGAAACTTGCGCTTTGCTCTTCGCGGACGGCGGCGGCGACCGCGTCCAGTTTCTCGCGCAGCAGCTCCAACTCGCGAACGGCGGAGACCAAAGGGATCATCAGCTCGGGTTTCTGAGTGACGCCCGTTCGGGCCTCGACCTGCAAGGCCGCCTCGAAGATCGCGCGCGCCTGCATTTCGTAGATTTCCGGGTAGGCGACGCCCATGCGGCAGCCTCGTTTGCCAAGCATGGGGTTGAACTCTCGAAGTTCGTTGGCGCGACGCGTCACTTTGTCGATCGACTGTCCCATCGCTCGGGCCAAGTCGCTCAATCCTCTCGCTGTTTGCGGCAAGAACTCGTGCAGCGGGGGATCCAACAGCCGGATCGTGACCGGGCGCGCTTCGGAACCGGACTTGGCTCCTTTCGCGTTCGGCCGGCTCATGATCTCGAACACTTTCTCGAAGTCCGCCCGTTGAATGGGCAGCAGTTTCTCAAGCGCCGCGCGCCGGTCGGCCTCGGTGTCTGCGAGGATCATCTCTCGAACCGCGGTCACCCGCGACTTGTCGACGAACATGTGCTCGGTTCGGCACAATCCGATGCCGTCGACGCCTAAGCGCTGGGCCGTTTCGGCGTCTGAGGGCGTGTCGGCGTTGGCGCGCACGCGCAGCTGGCGCAGGTCGTCAGCCCAACGCATCAGCGTTGCAAAATCGCCGGTGAGTTCGGGCGCCTTCGTTGGGAGCGCCCCTTGCAAAACCGCGCCGGATGCGCCGTCCAGGGTCGCAGCGGCGCCTTCGGCGTGCTCGCCGCCGTCAGGTGCGATCAGAACCCGACGACGGTGGTCTATGCGCAGGCCCGAGGCGCCGACGACGCACGGTTTCGCCATTCCCCGCGCGACCACGGCCGCATGACTGGTCAGCCCGCCGCGCAAGGTCATGACCGCGGCCGCCGCATGGAGCGCGTGGACATCCTCAGGGCTGGTTTCCTCGCAGATCAGAATGACGTTCTCACCATTGACGGCGCGTTTTTCGGCCTCCTCCGCCGAGAACGCCAAGACGCCGCTCGCCGCCCCGGGCGAGGCGGGCAGACCCTGAGCGATCAATATTCTTTGCGCCTCTGGATCGATCCTTCGGTGCAAGATGTCTTCAAGTCGTCGCGGATCGATCCGACGGATCGCGTCCGCCTGCGTGATGCGACCGCTCTCCGCGAGCGTGACGGCGATCTTGATCTGTGCGGCGACCGAAGCGCGCAACGGCCGCGCGCCGACGATCCAGGGCGCTCCATCGACGACGACGAAACTGATCTCGCGCGGGGTCGGCAGGGCGGCGTTGGCGACTTCGCAGGCTTCGAGCAAAGCGTCGCCGACCGCACTGGTCGCGACAGGCTCGGGCAGCGCGCCGTCAAACCGGATGGGGGAGGGGCGCGCGGGATCTTCGGCGCCGCGCTGATGAGATCGCCATTCGCCGACCAGACGACGGCGCCCGTCCTCTGCGTCGTGCAAGCTCAGGCGCCCAGACGCGCTGATTTTGTCATCCGCGGAAGCGCTCGAACACGGCGCGGTCTGGACAATGATGGCGCAGCGCTCGCTGGCGCCGGCGGCGACCCGTCGACGTTGAGCTCTCTTGTCGCGCCATCGCGCCGCTTGGCCGGCGATCACCGCTTTCAACGTCTTGCCTGGGGGCCAGTCGCCGACCCCGGCCTTAGCGAGCACAGCGCGTAAGGCGGCCAACTCGTCGCCCTCGGCGTCGTCGATCGCAGAGTCCAGATCGTCGGTCGTTTGGTTCAAGGCGGAGGCCGCGACGCCCCTGAGCAGCTCGATCTCGTCGATCAAAGCCAGCGGCGGCAGCACAAAAAGATCGTCCAGAACCGGCGCGCCGACGCCTCGTACAGGGGGCGTGAGGTCGGGAAGCCAGGTTTCAGGGCTGAGCGCGACCACGGTCAAAAGCGGATCGACCGCGTCGCCGAGACGCCGGCCTGTCGCCGACTCGAGAGCAGCGACCGCCGCTTCGATCTGATGGTCGAATTCATCGGAGCCCTGAGCGAGCAGCGGCAGCGCCGCGGCGGAGATGATGAAGCCGTCCGGGACAGGCGCGCCGGCGCGGTACGCGCGATCAAGGGCCCATCCTTTCGCGCCGATCTCGCGGGGCGACGGCTCTCCGCCTTCCCGCACGCCGCGACCGGCGTCGAAAGCGCCGCCGAAGGGAAGGATCAGCCCTGCAAAATCTTGGTCTTTGGCCATATCGCCGCGCAGATTAGCGGAACTCGCCAGCCCAGTGCGACGCTTTTCCGTTGTTTGCTTGGGATGCGTCGAAATGTGGCGGATGCGCGGCGGGTCGCGTCACCCGCGGACCCCCGCTGCGCCGACAGGCGGATTGCCCGCGGGAGCGTCGCTGGCGGGCGCCTCGTCTGCGTTCTCCAACGGCCCTCCGAGCAGCCGGAAGAAGCCCTTTATGGCGGAAATCGCGCTGCGGTCCGGTTGGCTGTCTGGATCAAAAACGAATGTGTCGATATCAACCGTGGAATTGGGCGTGATGGTCAGTGCGGTGCCGTCTTCAAACTCAAGGACGGCGCTGCTTTGGGGCCCCGTGACGATCTTCTCTCCAAAATGCACATAATCCCCGACAACAAGGGTTCGCATCGGGTGGTCGTCGCCGGAAATCTCGACGTCTCCCGAAACCTGGATCGCAGCGCCGATCGCAGCCCGGTCGGCTTGTTGCGCGTCAGTCGCTACGGCCAGAGCCGCGACGCTGGTGATCAGGGTCAGAACGACAAGGCTTGCGCCAGCGCGCACGCAGTTCTTCTCGCGCGACCCCGAGCCTTCGGCGTCCACACTGCGCGTGGTCTTGGCGCGTCCGAGCCTTTTCGCGAACTTGAAAATGGCGATCCCCAAAAAACCCCACAGCTCAAGTCTGAGCGGAGTGTTAATAGCTCACAAACTCTAAATCCGTTTGCGAAAAACCCGAAGCGGTTTGTTCGGTTTTCGCCGTGAGGGCTGTCTGCGTCGGCCTCCGAGGGCCGTGGAGAAGTGTGAAAAGGGCGCTTCTAAAAGCAGACGGCGCTTGAACCCGAGGCGCCGCCGGGGTTTTAACGGTAGCGAGTATGCTGCTGAGAGCGCTGATCATAGCGTCTTTCGGGGCGGAGTTGGGACGATCCGAGGGAGAATGGGATGACGACATCATTCAGCTATGGCGCTGCGTTCAAGACGCTGACGATCGCAGGCGCGGCTCTGGGGCTGGCGCTTGGGACGGTCGCGGCTCATGCCGAGTCGATCAAGGTCGGCATGTTGGTCACTTTGTCAGGGCCTCCGGGCGCGCTCGGCGGCCAGTCGCGCGACGGTTTTCAGCTCGCGCTCGAGGAACTCGGCGGCAAAATGGGCGGACAGGATGTCGAATTCATCGTCGAGGACGATGAACTCAAACCCGAGGTCGCGCTGTCAAAAGCAAACAGCCTGATCGAACGCGACAGCGTCGACTTCGTCGTGGGAACGATTTTCTCGAATATGCTCGCCGCGGTGTTCAAACCTGTCACGCAGTCCGAAACGTTCCTGATTTCGCCGAACGCCGGACCGTCGACCTTCGCGGGCAAGAACTGCAACCCGTATTTCTTCGTCACGTCGTATCAGAACAATCAGAACTTCGAGACGCTCGGCAAATACGCAGAAGCGGCGGGCATCAAGAAAGCATTCTTCCTGGCCCCCAACTATCAGGCGGGCCGCGATCAGGCGGAAGGGTTCCGCAAGCACTTCACCGGCGAGGTCGTGGAGGAGCTCTACACGCCTCTTGGCCACAAGGATTTCTCCGCCGAGATCGCGCAGATGGCCGCGTCCGACGCTGAGGCGCTGTTCACCTTCATGCCCGGCGGCATGGGCGTTCGGCTTGTGAAACAGTTTCGAGCCGCAGGCTTGGCTGATCGGATGAAGTTCTACTCGGCGTTCACCGTCGATGAGACGACGTTGCCGGCGCAGCAGGACGACGCGGTCGGTTTCTTCGGCGCCACGAACTGGGCCCCAAACCTCGACACCCCGCAAAACAAGGCGTTCGTCGCGGCGTTCGAGGCGAAATACGGCTATGTGCCGGGCGGGTACGCCATGCAGGGCTACGACACGGCGATGCTGATCAACGCGGCGGTCGAAGCGGTGGGCGGCGATCTGTCTGACAAAGACGCTGTGCGCGCGGCGCTGAAAGCCGCCGACTTCACCTCGCTCCGGGGGGATTTCAGCTTCAACAACAACCACTATCCGGTGCAGGACTTTTACCTGCTGCAGGTCGCCAAGCGCGATGACGGCAAGTACCAGACCGAGATCGTCGAAAAAGTGTTCGATGACTATGCGGACGGTTTCGCCGAGTCCTGCCCGATGTAGGTTGGGGATCCGGCCACTTCTTCTCGGCCCCGCCTCGAGCGGGGTCGAGTGATTCAAGAGGGACGTCCTGGCGGTCTCGACGCGCCAAGCGCCCCCCGATCCTAAAGAGACCCACGATCCAAGAAACCCACGATCCAAGAGACGGACGATGTCGACCACGCTTTTGTTGATCCAGCTTCTCAACGGCTTGCAGCTTGGGGTTTTGCTGTTTCTGATTGCAGCCGGATTGACGCTGGTCTTCGGCGTGATGGGGTTCATCAACCTGGCGCACGGCGTGCAGTACATGGTCGGCGCGTATCTCGCGGTGGCTTTCTACGGCGTGACCGAACACTTTCTGGCCGCGATGGTTCTGGCGCTTCTGGCTGCGCTGGCGATCGGGCTGGCGCTCGAGTTCCTGGTTTTTCGAAGGCTGTATCACCGTGATCACCTCGATCAGGTGCTCGCGACGTTCGGCGTCATTCTTTTCCTCAACCAAGCGGCCAAGACCATCTTCGGGCCGACGCCGTTGATCTTGCCGACGCCGGAGTGGCTCGATGGATCGTTTCTGTTGGTCGAGGGGCTGCTGTATCCTTGGTACCGCATCGCGGTGATCGTCGCCGGGCTAGCTGTCGCGGCGCTTCTTTATGTGCTCGTGCGACACACCAAGGTTGGGATGCTGGTGCGCGCGGGGGCCGCCAACCCGCAGATGGTTTCGGCGCTCGGCGTCGATATCGAACGTCTTTTCATGATCGTCTTCGGGTTCGGCGCGATGCTCGCGGGGTTCGCCGGGGTGCTGGCGGCGCCGATCTTCTCCGTCGAGCCCGGCATGGGCGACGACCTGTTGATCGTCGCTTTCGTCGTCATCATCATCGGCGGGATCGGCTCGATCAAAGGCGCGTTCATAGCGGCGCTGTTGGTCGGCCTCGTCGACACCCTCGGGCGAACGCTCGCAACCGATGCGATGAAGCTCTTCTTCGATGTCTCCTCCGCGAACCAGATCGGGCCGGCTTTGGCCTCCATGTTGATTTACATCCTAATGGCGGCGGTTCTGTTTTTCCGGCCAACCGGGCTGTTTCCGGCGAAGGGGATGGCGTGAAGGACGCGCTGGAGCAGGCCACGTCCGGGGGCGGCAAGGTCTCGCGGGACTGGGGCGCGATCGCTCCTGCGGTTCTCGTGTTCGCATTGCTGGCCTTGGGGCCGTTGGCGGCGGAGGCTTACGGCGGCGCCTATCTGACGTCCCTGCTGATGCGGATGATGCTTCTCGCGATCGCTGCGATATCGCTGGATCTGCTGATCGGACAGGGCGGCATGGTCAGTTTCGGCCACGCGGCGTTCATAGGCCTCGGCGCCTATGTGGCCGGGATCATGATCACGGAGGGCGCCGCGGATCTGGCGATGATCCTGCCGATGGCGATCGTGGCGTCAACGGTGTTCGCCGTGGTTACGGGCGCGATCTCGCTGCGGACCTCGGGCGTCTATTTCATCATGATCACTCTCGCCTTTGGGCAGATGCTGTTCTTCACAGCCAGCTCTCTGTCGGCTTATGGCGGAGATGACGGTTTGACCCTTTGGGAGCGATCGACTGTCTTCGGTTTCGATCTGCTCAGCTCGAACGTCACGCTCTACTACCTGATCCTCGTGACGCTCATTGGCGCCTATGCCCTGGTCGGCGCCCTCGTCGGCTCGCGTTTCGGGCGCGTGTTGCGGGCGGCGAAAGAAAACCCCACCCGCGTCGAGGCGCTGGGCTTCAGCGTGTTTTCCTACCGCTTGACCGCCTATGTGATCGCAGGAGTGATGGCGGGGGTCGCCGGCGTGCTTATGGCCAACCAGGCCGAGTTCGTCAGCCCGTCCACACTGGCGTGGCAGCGCTCCGGCGAATTGATCATCATGGTTGTTCTCGGCGGCATGGGCCTCCGCAATGGGGCGCTGCTGGGCGCTGTCGCTTTGGTCGCGCTGGAGGAGACGCTCTCGAGCATCACCCATGACTGGCGTCTGATCTTTGGCCCGCTTCTGGTGCTGACCGTCCTCTATGCGAAGACGGGTCTGGCGGGGGTCGCAGATGCATGGGTCGCCCGATTATGGAGGCGCGCATGAGTTCGCCGATCCTCCGTCTCGCGGGGCTGCACAAAAGCTTCGGCGCGCTCGTGGCGACGGACAATGTCACGCTCGACCTATCGCCCGGAGAGTGCCATGCGTTGATCGGCCCCAACGGCGCGGGCAAAACAACGCTGATCCACCAGATATCCGGCGTCTTGAAGCCAGATGCGGGGCGCATCTTTTTCGCCGAACAGGATGTGACCGACGCGGCGCCGCATGAGCGGGCGCAGCTGGGCATGGCGCGGTCGTTTCAGATCACGTCCATCATTCCCGGTTTCACGGTACTTGAGAACGTCGCGCTGGCGGCGCAGGCGCGGTCCGGCTCGAGCTTTCGGTTCTTTGGCCGCGCCAAGGCCGAGACAGCGCTCAACGACGCAGCGATCCAAGCGCTGACGATCGTCGGCTTGGAAGCGCGCCGGGACACGGTCGCCGGGTCGTTGTCGCATGGCGAGAAGCGCAGTTTGGAACTCGCGATCGCGCTGGCGATGGCGCCCAAGGCGCTGATCCTCGACGAGCCGATGGCGGGGATGGGGCGGGAGGAAAGCGCCCGGCTGATCACAACCCTGCGCGAGTTGAAGTCTCGCGTGCCGATCCTGTTGGTGGAGCATGATATGGAGGCCGTCTTTGCGCTCGCCGATCGGGTGTCAGTGCTGGTCTATGGCCGGGTCATCGCCTCGGGAGCGCCCGAAGAGATCCGCGCGGATCCAGAGGTGCGCAGCGCGTATCTGGGCGAGGACGCCGCCTGATGCTTGTGATCGAAGACCTGTCCGCCAGCTATGCCGGGGCGCCGGCCTTGTTCGACGTTTCGCTGTCGGTGGGCGAGGGCGAGGTGGCGACGCTGATGGGCCGCAACGGCATGGGCAAGACGACGACGATCCGCGCGATGATGGGCATGATGCCGGGCGTCGGCGGGGCGGTGACCGGCGGACGCGTCCAGTTCAAGGGCGCGGATCTGACGGGCGCGGCCTCTTACCGCGTCGCAAAGGCCGGGATCGGCCTGGTGCCGGAAGGGCGGCAGGTGTTCCCCACCTTAAGCGTCGAGGAAAACCTGATCGCCACAGCGCGCGACGGCGGTCGATGGAGCTTGGGCGAGGTGTACACGTTCTTTCCTCGCTTGCAGGAGCGTAAGACCCAGGCGGCTGCGCAGCTGTCCGGCGGCGAGCAACAGATGCTGGCCATCGGCCGGGCGCTGATGACCAACCCGACGCTGTTGGTCCTAGACGAGGCGACCGAGGGGCTTGCTCCGCTGATCCGGGCCGAAATCTGGGAGAGATTGGCGGAGCTGAAGCGCGCCGGCCAGTCGATCCTGGTGGTCGACAAGGACGTCACGGCGTTGCGATCGCTGGCGGATCGTCATGTGATCCTCGAAAAGGGGCATGTGGTTTGGCGCGGCGACGCCAAAGACCTTGAAGCCGATCCCGACGTCGTGGATCGTTATCTGCATCTGTGACGATCCGTGAGGACTGTTTGATGGAAATGACCCTTGGCGTGGGCACGCCTGGCAAAGACCCCTTTGGCAACTCGACCTGGAACATCCTTGGTCAGACCTATCAGGCGATCGCGGTTTCGGATCGGGCGATGCTCTGGCATGCGACCCTGCCGGCAGAGACATTCGTTCCGCCGCATGTTCACCCCACGCAGGACGAGTGGATCACGGTTCTGAGCGGCGAACTCGAAGTCGACTTCATCACCGAATACGGGGTCGAGACGATGAAAGCGCTGCCGACCGAGACCGCTCGGATGCCGATGGGGCTGCCGCACGGCGTCTACAATCGATCGGGGGCGGAGGCGACAGCCGTTTTCGGCGTTGCGCCGACGCAAAAGCTGTTCGAGCTGTTCAAGGCGATCAACAATGTGCCCGATCCGGCCGAGGTCGTCCGTCTCGCCGGGCTGCACGACGTCGACTTCCTCCCGCCGCTGGAAGGGAGCTGAGGCGAGGGACTAGGCCCGCTTTCGCCGCGCGCCAACCGCGCCAAGCCCCACCAGCGCCGAGGCCAGGAACAGAACGCTGGCCGGTAGCGGGACCGGCGTTGCCGAGTTCTGCGTGATTTTTTGCCACTGACCAATCAGAGCAGCGGACGTCAAATCGCTTGGTTCATCTACCGGGAAAACGACATCGCCGTTAAACGGACCTTCGAGGGCCGCCCTGTAGAAAGCCTCCGTTACGTTCCAAGTAGCGGAACCTTTAAAGGCTTGATTGTCAGGCGTGAATTCGACGATTGGGGGAACGTTCGGATCAAACGGTGGTGCGTTGAAGCCGAAGACGTTTATGCCGGGAAGAAACTCAGTCGCAAAACTAATTCTCGGGACGCGGCTCGGAGTTTCAGTAAACTTGGCTAAGTCCCCGTCTCCAATCGCGTCATCTAGATTGGTAAAGATCTCGCCTTTAAAGTCAGTTCTTAGAAGTTCCCTTAAGTAGACTCCAAAAAAGACACTGCCGCTTACGGTGTTTGCCGATGCGCCGTCGGTTGCGGCGATTTTGATCTGGTTTTCGACGGTCAGATCGACTGTCAGAACGGTTACAGCTGCGGCCGGCGCCGCGGTCAGGCCGATGGCTAGTCCTGCAATGGCGCCAAAAACCACTTTGCGCGTCTCTCTAAAGAACATATCACCCCAGCACATGTGTAATATTCCCGAAATCTGTTTAGCGGGAGGTTTCCCGATCTCCAACAGCTTTCCGAACTGGGATTATCGTCATTTGGCGCCGCGGTGCGGCCTTAGCCGGCCTTGCGGTTCACCTGCTTGGCGCTGAAGCCGGCCATGCGCTGATATGCGCCGACGATCGCCGTCAGTTCGTCTGGCGTGGCGACGTCGTCGAGGCTGGCGAACCCATCCGGCGCGCGCTCCTCGACCAAGTCGATCACCCGTTCCGGCCCGCCCTTCCGGTTCGCGCGGACGATCGCCGACGTCGCCGGACGACGCGCGGCGTCATAGGCCGCGAGCGCGTCTGCAGGATCGGAAGCTTCGGCCAACAGATCAGACAGGCACACCGCATCCAGGATCGCCTGGCTCGCGCCGTTTGAGCCGACCGGATACATCGGATGCGCGGCGTCGCCGAGCAGCGTCACCCGACCGTGGCTCCAACGCTTCAAAGGCTCCCGGTCGCACATCGGGTAGACGTAGAACTCGGGCGTGGCCCGGATCATCGCGGGGATGTCGACCTCGTCGAGATGCAGCACGCCCTCCACATGCGGCATGACGTCGGCCAGTTCGCCTTTCTTCGACCAGTCGTCCCGGCTGGGCATCGGCGTTGATCCATCCCCCAGCTTGGCGCAGACCACCCAGTTCATCAGCGTCTTGCCCGGGCGGCCTTCGGGATCGTTGAAGATCGGGTAAAGCACGAGCTTGGCCTTCATTCCGCCGGCGATAATCATCGAACGCCCGGTGAGGAACGGGTCGGTCCAGGTCGCGCCGCGCCACATCAGGATCCCATTCCAGCTTGGTTGCCCGGGCGAGCGTCGATACGCGCGCCGCACGGTGGAGTGGATGCCATCGGCGCCGATGAGCACATCACCGTGCTCAACCCAGCGCCGTCCCTTGCGGTCCTCGAACGCGGCCGCGACGCCGGTCTGGTTTTGTCGGAAACGCACAAGCTTGGCGCCTGTTTTGACTTTTTCAGCGCCCAACCTTTGAACCGTCGCATTGTGCAAAAGCGACTGGAGCTTGCCGCGGTGGATCGAAAACTGCGGATAGTCGAGACCGGCGGCGATCCCGCGGGGCTGGCGCAGGATCTCCTGGCCGCTCGCAGTTTTGTAGATCAGCTCCTCGGTTCGAATTCCGACCGCGTCCAGCGCTTCGAGAAGCCCCAGCTCCGCCAGTTCCTTGATCGCGTGCGGGAGCGTATTGACGCCAACGCCGAGTTCGCGGATCTGGGCCGATTGCTCAAAAACCGTCGTCTCGATCCCTTTGCGGTGCAGCGCCAGCGCGAGCGTCAAACCGCCGATCCCGCCGCCGATGATCAATGCGCGCATGTCGCCTCCGCCTGCCGTCTTGACCCGGCCGATCAAAGCACGAGCCGCTAGAAGGGAAAACCGCATAAAAAAAGCGCTCCCCCGACGGGGAGCGCTGCGGACGACGGGAGACAACGCGTCCGTCAGATCGCCAGATAGGTTTGGCGGAGTTCCTCGTCGTCGAGCACCTCTTGCGCGGTGCCGTCGAAAACGACCTGGCCAGTGTCCAGAATGACGGCGCGGTCGGCGAGGTGGAGCGCTGCGATGGCGTTCTGCTCGACGATGATCGTCGTCATGCCGAGTTTCTTCACGCTCTCAAGCGTCTTCTCGATCTCTTGCACGATCACAGGAGCCAGACCTTCGTAAGGTTCGTCCAGCAGCAACAGCTTCACGTCCCGAGCAAGCGCGCGGGCGATGGCCAGCATCTGCTGTTCGCCGCCAGACATGGTGACGCCTTCCTGGTTCTTCCGCTCGCCCAGACGCGGGAAGAGGTCGTAGAGCCGATCGAGCGACCAACCGACCGGCGGCGCGATCTGCGCGAGTTTGAGGTTCTCCTCCACCGTCAGGCCCGGAATGATCCGGCGGTCTTCGGGCACCAGCGCGATACCGTTCTGGGCGGCTTGCCAACCTTCCATCTCGTGGACGGCCTTGTGGTCGAGCCAGACCTCGCCGCGCTTGAGCTCTGGCGACCCCGCCTGCGCGATCGCGCGCAGCGTCGAGGTTTTGCCAGCGCCGTTGCGGCCCAACAGCGCCAGGATCTCCCCCTCGCGCATGTCGAAGCTGACGCCTTGCACGATGTAGCTCTCACCGTAATAGGCGTGGATATCCCAGACCGAGAAGTAAGCGGACTGACCGCCCTGGGTCTTGACCGGTTGGACGGCCGGGGCCTTCGCGCCTTCGAACTGGTTGTCAAGAAGGGTCATAGATGCGCTCCTCCGAGATAGGCTTCCTGCACCTTCGGGTCGCCTTTGATCTCGTCTGGTTTTCCTTCGACGATCGGGGTTCCCTGCGCGAGCACGGTGCTCTTCTCGGCCAAGCTGAACACCACGTGCATGTCGTGTTCGATCACGACCATGGTCAGCCCACGGGCCGAGATCTTCTTCAGAAGCTCGATCGTGTTGTTGGTGTCGGCGCGGCTCATCCCGGCGGTGGGCTCGTCAAGCAGCAAAAGCTCTGGCTCTTGAACGAGGCACATCGCCAACTCCAGCCGGCGTTTGTCGCCTCGGGACAAAGAGTTCGCGATAACGTCTTTCTTGTCGGCCAGGCCGACATCCTCCAGCAGGGCCATCGCCTTGCTCTGCACGTCTTCGTCCTCGTCAACCCGCGGCCACGGGTTGATTTTGAACGAGCCGTCGCGCTTGGCGTAGCACGGGATGGTGACGTTCTCGAGCAGCGTCATCTCGCCGAAGATCTCAGGCGTCTGGAAGACGCGGCTCACTCCGACCTGATTGATCTCGTGCGGCGTCATGCCGAGAAGCGAGATGTCGTTGAACATCACCGTCCCGGTGTCGGGCTCGAGCTTGCCGATCAGCACGTTCAGCAGCGTCGATTTGCCGGCGCCGTTCGGGCCGATGATCGCATGCACCGTGCCCGACTCGATGTTCAGGTTCACTTCGCTGAGGGCTTTGAGGCCGCCGAAGCTCTTGTTGACGTCAGTGACTTTTAACGTACCGGACATTCGCAGCCCCCCTTATTCCGCCGGAGTGGTCTGGCCGCTCGACGCGTCGGTCTTCTCGGCCTTGCGCTTGCGGAGCATCGCAGAGACCCGCCGAGCGCCCTCCATCAGTCCGCCTGGCAGATAGATCACGATCAGCATGAAGAGCACGCCAAGCGTCAGGTGCCAGCCTTCGCCGACGAACAGACCCAGCACGGACACGAGCGGCTCGGCGATCGAGTCGGGCAGGAAGCTGAACGTGTCGAGCAGCTGCGACTTGTTGTAGGCCGAGAAGATGTTCTCGAAGTACTTGATCGAGACGGCGCCGAGGATCGGGCCGAGCAATGTGCCGGTGCCGCCGAGGATCGTCATCAGCACGACCTCGCCCGACGCGGTCCATTGCATGCGCTCAGCGCCAGCCAGCGGATCCGTCACGGCCATCAGCGAGCCGGCGAGGCCGGCGTACATGCCCGAGATGACGAACGCCGTCAGCGCGTAGGGACGGGTGTTCAGGCCCGTGAACTTCATGCGCGTCTGGTTGTTCTTGATCGCGCGCAGCATCAGCCCGAAGGGCGAGCGGAAGATCCGCTGCGAGATGTAAAAGGCGATGATCAGGACGCTCGCGCAGAAGTAGAAGGCCGTGTAACCGGTCATCTCCAGGCCGAACAGGTTGCCGATCAGCGTCCCGTCATAGCCGCCCGACTTGTCATCGAAGATCCGTGGGTCGTCGCGCAGCACTCGCAATCCCGTCTCGCCGTTGGTCACCGGGGTGAGCACCGAATAAGCGAGGTTGTAGGACATTTGCGCGAACGCCAGCGTGAGGATCGAGAAGTAGATCCCCGAGCGCCGCAGGGCGACGAAGCCGATGGCGAGCGCGAACAGTCCGCCAAACAGCGTTCCGAAAAGAACCGCTGGCAGGATGTTCATGCCGAGCAGTTTGAAGCTCCAGACAGCGATGTAAGAGCCGCCGCCGAGGAATGCGGCGTGACCGAATGAAAGGTACCCGGTCAGACCGAACAGAATGTTGAACCCGATGGCGAAGACGCCGAAGATCGCGAACTTCTGCAGGAGGTCTGGATAGCCGGCGCCGATCGGGATCGCCCAGATTGGCGCTGTCAGGACCACGGCGATGAAGATCGCCAAGGTCATCAGGTCGCCTTTCGAGGTGGCTTTAGGTTCGCCGACCTGCGGTATGGCTTTGGAGACTGGGGCTGCGGTTGCTGTGCTCATGATCCTAGTCCTCGAACACGCCCTTGCGACCGAGCAGTCCTCTGGGGCGAACCAGCAGAATGACCACGGCGACAAGATAGATGATGATTTGATCGATGCCCGGCAGGATCGACGTGACCTCCTGCATCGACGCGAAACTTTGCAGGATGCCAAGCAGGAAGCCTGCGGCGACAGCGCCGCCGAGCGATCCCATTCCTCCGACCACGACGACCACGAAGCTCAGGACGAGGAAGTCCATCCCCATGTGATAGTCGGGAGGCAGTATCGGCGTGTACATCACTCCGGCCAAACCGGCTACGACAGCGGCGAGCCCGAAGACGATGGTGAAGCGACGGGTGATGTTGATGCCCATCAGACCAACGGTCTCGCGATCCTGCATGCCGGCTCGGACCACCATTCCGAACGTCGTGAACTGCAAGAAGGCCATCACTGCGCCGATGACGGCGAGGGAGAAGAAGAGATAAACCAGGCGCCAATACGGGTAGACGATGCCGCTGCCGAAATCGATGCTGCCGGCGAACGCTTCGGGCGCGGATTGCGGGATCGGGTTTGCGCCGTAGAACTTCTTGATGATCTCGCCAAGCACGATGGCCAGGCCGAACGTCACCAGGATCTGCTCGGCGTGCGGGCGCTTGTAGAAGTAGCGGATCAGCCCGCGCTCCATCGCGATGCCGACCATCAGCATGAACGGAACGGCGACGATCAGCGCAAACGGCACCGAGTAGTCGACAAGAAAGGCGCCGGTCTCGCCGAACCAGTCCTCGATGTAAGGCGTTCTGATCTCAAGGGGGGTGCCCCACGCGGTGGTCTCGGTTTCGCTGAGGACCACTTTCTCGAGCGTCATCACGTGGTTCAACGTGACCGCGACAAACGCGCCCAGCATGAACAGCGCGCCGTGCGCGAAGTTCACGACCCCCAACGTTCCGAAGATCAACGTCAGGCCCAGCGCGATGAGAGCATAGGCTCCGCCCTTATCGAGGCCGTTCAAGATCTGAAGGATGATGGCTTCCATCGCCGGATCCCCTTGATGCGCCCGTGTGAGCGCGTGTTGCGACCGCTCAGAAAAAAACGATCATTCGCCCAAGCGCGATCGCTTGGGTGTGTAGGCTCGCGCCGGATCAACGATGGCGCGGGCGGTTGGGGGTTCAGCCCGAAAACGGGCTGAACCGATATGTGGTGAAAGCGCTTAGGCGCCGTCGTTGAACTCGCCGAGTTCACCGCCGAAGATCGAGGCGTCGTACTCGACTTTCGCACGCGGCGTGACCTCGACGACTTCGAGAACGTCGAACTTCGAAGTCGGGTTCTCTTTGCCTTTCACGACCAGCACGTCCTTGAAGCACTGGTGGTCTTCGGCGCGGTACTCGGTCGGTCCATTGCCCAGGCCGTCGAAGGAGAAGCCTTCGAGGGCTGCGCCAACTGCGCTCGGACGGAACGAACCAGCGCGCTGGCAGGCGTCTGCGTACAGGATCGCCTGAACGTAGCAGGTGTGCGCAGCCTGGCTGGGCGGGAAGCCGTACTTCTGACCGAACGACTTCACGAACGCTTTCGAGCCTTCGTCCTGCAGCGACCAGTGCCAGTTGGTCGAGCCGTAGATGCCCTTGACGTTCTCGCCGGCGCCCTGCGCCATCAGACGCGAGTAGAGCGGAACGACGATGGCGAAGTCTTTGCCGTTGACCTGCTTGTCGCGCAGACCGAACTGAACGGCCTGGGTCAACGAGTTGACCATGTCCTTGCCGTAGTGGTTCAGGATCAGAACGTCGGCGCCCGAGTTCAGAACCGGCGTGATGTACTGCGAGAAATCGCCAGCGCCGAGCGGCGTGCGAACTGCAGCTGCGGTCTGCCAACCCTGTTGCTCGGTGAAGTCCTTGACCGACTCTTCCGTGGTCCAACCCCAGTTGTAGTCGGCGGTCAGGTGGTACGCGACACGGTCGGAACCGTAGGCGTTCTTCAAAACCGGACCCAGCGCAGCGCCGGACATGTAGGAGTTGAAGAAGTGGCGGAAGCCATTGGCCCGCTTGTCCTTACCGGTGGTGTCGTTCGAGTGGGTCAGGCCCGCCATGAAGATGACGCCAGCTTCCTGGCAGTACGCCTGAACAGCAACAGCCACGCCCGAGGACGAGCCGCCGGTGATCATGATCGCGCCGTCTTTCTCGACCATGCGCTTCGCGCTGGAGCGCGCAGCATCCGATTTGGTTTGCGTGTCGCCGGTGACGTACTCGACTTTCTTGCCGAGGATGCCGTTGCCGCCGAGTTCCTTCGACGAGAACGTGCCCAGCATGCCGCCGTCGCCGCCGCCGTTGAGGTGTTCGACCGCGAGTTCGTAAGCGCGCAATTCGTCAGCGCCTTCGTCAGCGTACGGGCCGGTTTGCGGCACGTTGAAACCGAGGGTCACGGAACCGCCGGTCGGCTCGTTGGTGTAGCCCCAAGCATTGCTGGTGAAGATCGTCGGCACAGCCAGCGCGCCGCCAACGGCTGCGCCACCTTTCAGAACGCCACGACGGTTCACGCCTTTCAGGACGTCGCCCATCAGTATCCTCCCTAGAGTATTCGTCTTTAGACTTTTTCAGCCACGCGTAAGCGACGCGCGGAGATGCGAATTCACATCTCGCGACAAAATGTCTGGACGTCCGCTTTTGACGCAACAGAAGAAACGGGTGTCTGTAAATTTTTGTGAATTTGCTGGAATTTTTGCAGCTGCGTGTGTCAATAATTTGCAGGCCGGTTTCTTAAGTCGTTTAACAACAACCTTTTGGGGAATTCACGCATGGCGCGCGCGCCCATCGGTTTGAGAATAAAGGAGCGGCGCAAAGCCAGCGGCGTGACTCAGGCCGCGCTGGCGCAGAAGCTCGAGATCTCGGCTTCATATCTAAACCTGATCGAGAACGGGAAACGTCCCATCGGCGGCGGTCTACTGGTGCGGATCGCGCGCGAGCTTGGGACAGACCTCGAATCGCTCGACGGCGCGGCTGAACGCCAACTCGTCGGACAGTTGAGCGAGATCGCAACCGACCCGGTCGTCCAGGGAATTGGGCCTCAGGCCGGCCAGTCGCTGGCGCCAAATGCGATGGATCTGGTCGGTCGCCACCCGGACTGGGCGCGGGCCGTGGTCGCGCTCCATCGCGCATTCAACGATCGCGACCGTTTGGCGAGCGCGTTATCGGACCGTCTCAATCAGGATCCGTTTCTCAACGAGGCGGTGCACAGGATGCTCGGGCAGGTCGCCGCCATCCGTTCGGCGTCAGAGATCTTGGACGACGCGGATGATCTGAGCCCCGATGAAACTGACAAGTTCCACGGCATGCTCGCCAAGGAAAGCGCGGACCTGACCAATGTGACCCGGTCAATCGCATCGTTCTTCGACAAGTCTGAAGCGCAGAGCTTGTCGACGACGCCCGCTGAAGAGGTCGACGCCTTTATCGAGGCGAAGCGCAACTACTTTGAAACGCTGGAGACGGGCGCGGAGGCGTTGCGCGCGGAGATCGGGATCAGACGGGGACTGACCGAGTCGCGGTTGGTGGAGCATCTCAAGGCGCGGTTCGACGTCGATGTGGCGTTCAGTGAAAGCCCGATCGTTGACGAAGGTGGTTTCCTGCGGCGGATGAGGTTCGATCGAGACGCAGGCTGCCTGTTCATCGCGTCAGAGGCCGCCGGCGCGGCCCGTCGCTTTCGCATCGCGCGGCTGGCGTGCGAACTGAACATGTCCGACGCCATCCAGACGCAGATCAAACTGGCGCCGGGTTTGAAGTCCGACCCGTCGCGCGTTCGAGCGATGCGAGCGCTCGCCTCCTACGCCGCCGCGGCGCTGCTGATGCCCTACCAAGCGTTCCTCGAGGATGCGAAGAGCTTGCGCTACGATCTCCAGCTGTTGGCGCGCCGCTACGCGGTGAGTTTTGAACAGGCGGCGCATCGGCTGACGAGCCTGCGGCGCCCCAGCGCCGAAGGGGTTCCGTTCGGGTTTATGCGGGTCGATCCGTCAGGCTTTGTCGGCAAGCGATTGGCGCTGCCCGATCTTCCCTTGCCTCGTTACGGCGGCGCTTGCCCGCTTTGGGCGATCTACCGTGCGGCGCAGCGGCCGGGCGAGATCCTGCGGCAACTCGTCGAGTTTCCCGCCGGCGGTCGGTTTCTCTTTATCGCTCGGGCGCAAGAACGCGGCTCGGGCTCTTACGATCGCACGCGCCATACGATCTCGATCATGCTCGCCTGCGATGCGATCCACGCCGAGCAACTCGTCTACGGCGACGGGCTTGCGGTCGCCGCTCGGGCGGCGCCGGAATTCGTTGGGCAAAGCTGTCGGCTCTGCGCGCGCTCGGGGTGCCCGGCGCGACAGGAGGAACTTTTGGTAGGTTGACCCTTCAACGCTAGAGGCCCCCGCGGGGCGAGGGCCTTTAGCTCATCACGCTCGGCTCGCTCGCGCCTTAGGCCGCCTTCGCCAGATCGCGCAGCACGTAGTGCAGCACGCCGCCATGTTTGACGTAGTCGATCTCGGTGTCGGTATCGATCCGGCACAGCAGGTCGATCTCTTTCGAAGATCCGTCCGCATAGGCGATGTGGGCCTTCACGATCTCACGCGGCTGCACATCCGCCAGCCCCATGATCGAGATCGACTCGTCGCCTTTGAGCCCCAGCGACGTCCGGCTGTCGCCGCCGGTGAACTCGAAGGGCAGCACGCCCATGCCGACCAGGTTCGAGCGGTGGATCCGCTCGAAGCTCTCGGCGATCACCGCTTTCACGCCGAGCAGCGCCGTCCCCTTCGCCGCCCAGTCGCGGCTTGAACCGGTGCCGTATTCCTTCCCGGCGACAATGACGAGCGGCGTGCCCTGGGCCTTGTAGGCCATCGCCGCGTCGTAGATCGGCATCTCGCCGCCGTCCGGGCCTTTGGTGAAGCCGCCTTCGACCCCGTCCAACATCTCGTTCTTGATGCGGATGTTCGCGAAGGTGCCGCGCATCATCACCTGATGGTTGCCGCGGCGCGCGCCGAACGAGTTGAAGTCTTTCGGAAGAACCTGATGGTCTTTCAGGTACATGCCGGCCGGGGTGCTTTCCTTGAAGGAGCCCGCCGGCGAAATGTGGTCGGTGGTGACCGAGTCCGCCAGGATCGCCAACACGCGTGCGGCTTCGACGTCGTCGATTTCGCCTGGCTCTGTGCTCATCCCTTCGAAGTAAGGAGGGTTCTGCACATAGGTGCTCGTCGAGGGCCAGTCGTAGGTCAGACCGGCGCCTGCATCGATGCTCCGCCATTTCTCGTCGCCAGCGAACACATCCGCGTACTTGGTCTGGAACGCCTCGCGTGTGACCGTTTGCTCAACCAGGTCCGCGACTTCCTGCTGCGACGGCCAGATGTCTTTGAGATAGACCGGCTGTCCGTTCTGATCCATGCCCAGCGGTTCTGTGGCGATGTCTTTTGTCATGTCGCCGAGGATCGCGTAGGCGACGACCAGAGGCGGGGAGGCGAGGTAGTTGGCCCGCACATCCGGGTTCACGCGGCCTTCGAAGTTGCGGTTCCCCGACAGGACCGAGGTCGCCACCAGATCGCCTTCATGGATCGCCTTGGAGATCTCCGTCGGCAGCGGCCCCGAGTTTCCGATGCAGGTCGTGCAGCCATAGCCGACGAGGTGGAAGCCGAGCTTGTCGAGTTCTGGTTGCAGGCCCGACGCTTCAAGATATGCCGAGACGACCTGACTTCCCGGAGCCAGCGATGTCTTCACCCAAGGCTTGCGCGTCAGACCCTTTTCCGCGGCCTTCTTCGCAACGAGACCAGCCGCGATCATCACATACGGGTTGGATGTGTTGGTGCACGACGTGATCGCCGCGATGACGACATTGCCGGACTTGAGGCTGTAGTCGGCGCCCTCGACTGGCTGTTCCTTGTCGAGCGGGCGCTTGAACTCGGTATCCATCGCCGCGGTGAAGGCGCTGGCGGCGTCTTTCAGCAAGACGCGATCCTGCGGGCGCTTCGGGCCGGCGATCGCAGGCTCCACATCGCCCATGTCGAGCGCGAGGGTGTCGGTGAACACCGGCTCGTCGCCAGGGTTCCGCCAGAAACCGTTCGCCTTGGCGTAGGCTTCCACGAGCGCGATGCGGGCTTCGTCGCGGCCAGTGGTGTTCAGGTAGCGCAACGTGCCTTCGTCGATCGGGAAGAAGCCGCAGGTCGCGCCGTACTCTGGCGCCATGTTGCCGATGGTCGCGCGGTCGGCCACCGGCAGGTCCGCCAGCCCGTCGCCGTAGAACTCGACGAATTTGCCGACGACGCCTTTCTCGCGCAGCATCTGGGTCACTCGCAGCACCAAGTCGGTCGCGGTGACGCCTTCTTTCAGTTTGCCGGTCAGCTTGAAGCCCACCACTTCGGGGATCAGCATGGAAACGGGCTGGCCCAACATCGCCGCCTCGGCTTCGATGCCGCCGACGCCCCAACCAAGAACCGCCATCCCATTGACCATCGTGGTGTGGCTGTCCGTGCCGACGAGCGTATCTGGATAGGCGACTGTCGCGCCGTTCTGATCCGTGTCGGCCCAGACGCACTGGGCGAGGTATTCGAGGTTGACCTGGTGACAGATCCCGGTGCCGGGCGGCACGACGCGGAAATTCTCGAACGCGCCTTGGCCCCATTTCAGGAACGTGTAGCGTTCGCCGTTGCGCTCGTATTCACGGTCGACATTGAGCTGGAACGCGCGTGGATTGCCGAACTCGTCAACCATCACCGAGTGGTCGATCACCAGATCGACGGGCGAGAGCGGGTTGATCTTGTTGGGATCGCCGCCCAGGGACGCGATGGCGTCGCGCATCGCCGCCAGATCGACGACCGCAGGCACGCCGGTGAAATCCTGAAGAAGGACGCGCGCCGGGCGGTACGCGATTTCCCGTGATGATTTGCCGCCATTCGACGCCCATTCGCCAAACGCCGCAAGATCTTCCTCAGTAACGGTCGCGCCATCGAGGTTCCGGACCAGGTTCTCGAAGACGACTTTCAGCGACTTCGGCAGACTGGCGACGTTCCCGGCGGCGGCGAGACCGAAATAGTCTTCCGTTTGTCCACCCGCCGCGAGCTGCTTGCGAAACTTGGCAGCCTGAGATCCGGCCTTGATGGTCATGAATGACCTCCCCTTTGCGCGCGTGGGCGGACAGGGTCCGAACAGGTCGGGGCGGGCGGTCTGGCGTTCGATGCGACGTCTACGCCGGTTTTCTGGGCCTCGCCCCAGTTTCTAACTTGCACGTTTAATGGCGCCCATCTTTCTGCAGCGCAATAAAATGTCGTTCACGAATGACAGCGTTGTGTGGTCGCACGTGCCGGAGGTATCAGGGTCGAGATGCGGCTGATTGTTGAAGATCTTTCCTGTGTGCGCGGCGGTCGCCGCGTTTTCGAAGGCGCCGGCTTTGAGATCGAGGCCGGCGCCTTTGCGGCGTTGCGGGGGCCGAACGGTTCCGGCAAGTCGACGCTTCTGCGCGCCATGTGCGGCTTGGTCGGCGTGGAGGACGGCGACGTGCGCCTTGGCGATGCGTCTTTGAGGTCGGGCCGTGACGCGCTGCAGGAACAAATCCTCTACGCGGGACACCTGGATGCCGTGAAGCCGCAGATGACGGTTTCCGAAAACCTCGATTTCTGGCGGCGCTTCTACAGCGGGCGCGAGACCACGACGGACGTGCTGAAGACGTTTTCCTTAGACCAGATCGCCGATGCGCCGGCCGCCTATTGCTCGGCTGGACAAAAAAGACGGTTGGGTCTCGCCCGGCTGGCGGTGGTTAATCGTCCAATCTGGCTTCTGGATGAGCCCACCGTGTCGCTCGACGTCGCCAATGTCGCGGTTTTCGCGGATCTGATCGCCCGGCACTGCGCTGAAGGCGGGATCGCACTGGTGGCGACCCACGTGGATCTGGGGCGGGCGCCTGATCTCGAGATCCGGATGGAGCCTTTCCAGAGCTCTGAAAAGACTTCGGGTGAGGCCGATCCGTTTTTGGCTGAAGGAGCGTTTTCATGAGCGCTCTGTTCTGGCGCGACGTCGCGCTGTCCTTCCGGATCGGCGGCGGCGCGGGGCAAAGCCTCGCCTTCTTCGTGCTGGCGGTCTCGCTTTTGGCGTTCGGATTGGGGGGCGAAACCGACCTTCTGGCGCGATTGGCGCCCGGCGCCTTGTGGGTGTTTGCGCTTTTGGCGTGCTTGCTGTCGCTCGATCGATTGTTTCAAGCCGATTACGAGGACGGTTCGCTGGACCTCATCTTGCTGGGTCCGATCCCTGTCGAGAGCGCCGTGATCGCGAAGACGGCGGCGCACTGGCTGACGACGGGGCTGCCGCTGGCGCTCGCCTCTCCAATTCTGGCGGTGATGCTGAATCTGCCGATCGAGGCGTGGGGCGCGCTGGTCGGGTCGCTGCTGATCGGCACGCCGGCGCTATCCCTGATCGGCTCGATCGGCGCCGCGCTGACGGTCGGCGTTCGGCGTGGCGGGCTGCTTTTGTCGCTGCTCGTGCTGCCGCTTTATATTCCAACGCTCATTTTCGGCGCCTTGGCGGTTCGTGCGGCGGCCTTGGATCAGGACGTGACGGGTCCGTTCATGCTGCTGGTTGGGGTGACTTTGGGGTGTGCGGCTCTCAGCCCTTTTGCGTCGGCTGCGGCGCTGAGGGCTAATCTATCGTAGACAGCTCTGGAGACGGGTGCGGTGTGCTGGCCACACTTTTGTCATCATTCGCGCCGGATTGGGGAAAGTCCCGATCTCGGGCTTCGGCTCGGCGGAGTTGTTACCTAACGTGATACGTGGAGGAGCGAGCGCTGTTGGGCAGGGGTGGACCATGGCGCGCAAGCATCGGGCTGCGAAGAGCAGCCTAACGACATTCATTTCTTACGGCGGAAGCGGCGTTCTTTGCCTCATCATGGCCGGCTGCAGCACCAGCGCTGGTCTTCACGGAGGCTCTGGCGGCGACGCCGTTCTTTCAGTTGCCGAACAGGCTGCGGTTTTGCGCAGCATCGGGGCCGTCGATCATCCAGACAAGAACGGGGAGCGTCTCGCCTTTTCCGGTCAGGTGTTCACCAGCGCCGACGCGGATCTTTCAGCGGGATCTCTTGGGATCGTGGGTCCGGCGGCGCCAATCCTTCCCGAAGCGGGTTTCGGCGTCGGGCGGGAGGTTTCGGTCGGAGGAACGATCGACAGCGATTACGCGATCGCAAATGTCGGCGCAGGTCTGCCGTTCTATCGCGGCGACGACGACGCGGCGGCGCTTTGGGTGAAAGGCTATTTCGCGGCCGATATCGACGACGCCGAGGACTTCTACGCCGGGTCGATCGTTCCGACTTATTACACTTGGCTGGACGACGACACGGCGGTCATGGCGCATGTCGCCCTCGACCTCGGAGCTCAGGCCGAGGAGCAGGACCTGCTGGGCCAGATAGGCGTGGGCGCCGCAATTCAATGGGTGTTCGATCAGGCCTCGACTGAAACCTTGATGGCCGGCGTGAACGCGTACGTGCCGTTTAGCGATTACTCGGACACGTCGGAGTATGGCGCGCTCGACCGGGCGCCGCGTTTGGGCGGCGATGTCTACGTAGAATACGGCCGGAACTTCGATGATCCCGGAATGCGGGTCACTGGAACGGTCGCCGGTTTCGGCTTCGCCGACGGCGACGAAACCGACTCGCTTTTCGGCGCGATCGCAACGTTGGGCATAGAGTAGTGGGGCGGTCTGCCTGACGGCTGGTCGATCGGCGGCTTTCTGGGCCCGCGATGGGCGAATGGCGGGGATGAGCGCGACAGCGACGACAGCTCGTTCGATCTCGTCGGCGGGCTGAAGCTGACCTACGCGTGGGGCGGCGCCACGAAGCACACCGAGACAACGACTTATCAAGCTGAAACGATCCCGGGTCGGGACTGCGTTGAGATCCGGGACGGGAACGGCGACCGCCGTTTCGACTGTAGCGTCCCGGTCGTGTCTGGCGTTGGCGGAACGACCAAGGGCGGCGAACCCGCCCGCGAGATCCTGGCGCCGCCGCCGGATCGCGTGGAGGTGGTCGAAACCGTCCGTCGCGGCCGTCGTCTGGCTGAGCCACGCCGCCATCTGGGCTACCAGTCGCCGTTCGCGCCGTTCTCAAAAGAATCAAGGGAGCCTGAGCCGCCGGAAGAGGAAACGCCCGGGACCTCAGTGTTGAACTGAGCGTCGACGAATGATTAGCGCCTTTGTCAGATCTGCTCGGTTGCCAAGCGGCCTCCGCGTCATCGGGGCGAGGGGGCTTTGGGCGATCGGCCGCCTCGCTGTCGTGACCATGGGACTGATCGCGTGCGCCGCCCCGCCGACGGAAGTGCGAACGGAACGTTTCGTTCGTGCTGCGCTGCCTGAGCCCGGGCCGGAGCTTGATTGGCGAGACCATTTCGAGGATCTGAACCGGGGCGCGATCCTGGTCGATCTCGATGCGCGGCGTCTGCACTACTGGGCGCGCGGGGACGCACATTATCGATCCTTCCCTGTCGCGATAGCGTCGGCGCCGGAGCTTGAACGCACCGGACGGACCGAGATTGTGCGGCGGAGGATCAACCCGGACTGGCGGCCGACGCCCTCGATGCTGAAGCGCAACCCCGATCTGCCGCGCTACGTGCCGCCGGGACCGGATAACCCTCTCGGCGAGCACGCGCTCTACCTGGGATGGCGCTACTACGCCATTCATGGCGCCAACGATCCGACGTCGATCGGTCGGGCGACGACGTCGGGCTGTATACGTCTGTTCCCCCAGCATATCGCCTGGCTCTATGAGCAGGCCGCCGTCGGCACGCCGGTCCTGATCCTGGAGCGGGCTAGCGCTTCGGCTGCGGCGCGACCCGAGGACCGGACTTGAGGATGAGCACGCGCGGCGGCGGGCCCCACCCACCCGAAAACCTGTCGCGCCAAGCGTTTCGGTCGCGCCTCCCATCGGCCCGCCGCCGCGCGCGGGAAGCGATCGGCGCCAGCGCTCACAAGGTCGGGGATCCGCCGAGCTGCGACCGGAAATATGCGACATTCAGCGCCAGTCCCGGGAGCAGCCACTGAAACAGGCGCGCCACCTCTCGAACCTCCGCGACCGTCGCGTCTTTTCTGGCTGCTTCAATAAGGCGCTCTGCGCTCAAATCGCCGGGGTTCGGCGCGGCGCGCATTTCGGTGGTCGCGCGCGCATGCACCTTCGTCGCCGCGGCTTCATAAGCCGTCGTTCCGATTTTGGGGCGCAGGTCTCCCCAGGCGGCTTGAAAATAGCTCGGCCACCGCGCCAGCGCGCGATAGTCAGTGTTCACAAACGGCAGTCCCAAGGCCGATTGGATCTCGGCGTAGAGGTCCTGGGTCGGCGCGTCGGCGTGATGGGGTTCGATCAGCGTCAGACGTTGCCCGGCTGCGGGACCATGACGTCCGTCGTAAGGGGTCACGGCGCGGGCTTCGGACAGCGTATCCCCCTCCAGCAGCATCCGCGCGGCTGTCGCAATCATCAGGTAGGGCATGTTGCCGTGGGAGAAGACCTCGATCAGGGCTCGGATCTCATCAATCTCCCGCGGACCATAGCCTTTGGCGAGCATGATCTCTTGCAGCGGCTTGGGGCCCAGCGCGACCGCGGCGGTTTCGGCCTCTGATCGCAGACGAGCGCAGGCGTCGACGAACTCTTTTTGGTCGGCGAGCGCTCGGAATCCGCTCCAGAGCGCGCCATAGAAATTCGGGTAAGCCGCGAACGCCATCGTCACGACGCCCATCCATGGCGTTTGCAGTCGCTCTTTCGTCTCCGCGTACACCGCCTGAAGTCGCTCGTCCGCCTGGTATTCCGGAACCGGTCGGATCGCGGGGATGGGGTCCGGCTTCAGACGCGGCAGATCATTCATCTGCGGCGGAGCCTGTGCGGACCTGGTCAGGAAGAGCCTCCGTCCACGCCCGCAACTGATCAAGGAAGTCCAACGCAGAGCTTCCAAGGGGGGTGATCGTGTATTCGACCGAAACGGGCGAGGCTTTCAAGACGCGCCTGGCGACAAGGCCGCGGCTTTCAAGCTGGCGCAGGCGTTCGGCGATCATCTTCTTGCTCGCGCCGCCGATCATGCGAGAGAGATCGTTGAAGCGAACGGGGCCGTCCTTGAGGTGCCACAGGATCGATCCGGTCCATTTGCCGCCGAGTATCCGCATGCCCTGCTCGATCGAGCAAGGCTGTCCGCACGGTTGGGCGACCGACTTTCGCCCTTGCGCGTCTTGATGAACACGAGCATCCATCGTCAGGTCCTTCTAGGTTACAAAAAGTAAACTAGTTGAATTCTGTTCCCTCGTCCAGCACCTGTACCGCGCAAGGGACGGGGCTCCGGCGTCCGTCGACTGTCACAGACAAGGGACACCGCATGACCAAGGTGCTGATCATCAATGGGCACGAGCCCTATTCCTTTTCCGAAGGCAAGCTGAACGCGGCGTTGACCGAGCGCGCGAAGGACCGGTTCGAAGCCGCGGGCGCAGAGACCCGCGTCACCAACATCGCCGCCGGCTATGATGTCGAGACCGAGATCGAGAACCATGTCTGGGCCGACCTGATCTTCATCCAGTTCCCGGTAAACTGGATGGGATTGCCGTGGTCGCTGAAAAAGTATCAGGACCTTGTCCTCACCGCCGGGATGGATGGAAGGATTTGCGTCAGCGACGGGCGGTCAAGCTCGGCGCCGACCGAGAACTACGGAACAGGCGGCGCGTTGCACGGGCGGCGATACGCTCTGTCGCTGACGTTCAACGCCCCGCGTGAGGCCTTCGACCGTCCGGGCGAGTATCTGTTCCAGGGTCGCTCTGTCGATGACCTGATGTGGCCCGTGCACATGACCTATCGCTTCACCGGCATGGAGGCGCTTGAGACCTTCGCCGTCTACGACGTGATGAAGAACCCGACCATCGCCGAGGATTTCCTACGCCTTGACGCGCATCTCGATCGCGCGCTGGCGCAACTCAAAGAGGACGTCGATCATGTCGCAGCCTGATATTCTGCTCTACACCACCAACACCATGAACGGCTGGAAGCCGCTGATCTTTCTGCATGAGGCGGAGGCTGACTACGAGTTGCGCCCGATCAGCTTCGACAAGCGCGAGCAGAAAGCGCCAGAGTACATGAAGCTCAATCCGAACGGCCGCATCCCCACCATCGTCGACCGTGGGAACAACGATTTCGCCGTGTTCGAGTCCGGTGCGATCCTTTGGTACCTCGCCGAGAAGTTTGGGAAGTTTCTGGGCGACGACGCCAGGACCCGCTCGGAGACGCTGCAATGGCTGTTCTTCCAGGTTGGGCATATCGGCCCGATCATGGGGCAGGCGATGTACTTTCAGCGGATCGCGCCGGGCCATGGGGAGACCCATCCCTATGCGATCAAGCGCTTCGTCGATGAGAGCCGGCGTTTGCTCGAGGTGTTGAACACGCGGCTTGAAGGGCGGGAGTGGCTCGCCGGCGACGCGTACTCGATCGCCGATATGGCGCATTATCCGTGGGCCAGAACGTATCCCTGGGCGAACGTGTCGGTCGAGGGTCTGCCGCATCTGCAGGCGTGGTTCGATCGGATCGACGCGCGACACAAGACGCAGGACGCGCTTCAATTGCCCGAGCCGCGCCCGGCCTATTTCGGCCATGGCGACCTGGACGCCGCTGCGGCGGTCAACTCGGCCCGGTTCAAGGACTAAGCGGCGCAGCCCCGGGGCGGCTGCTTGCGCCGCCCGGTTCGAGGGAGAGGGACCAGATGCCTTTGCAAGACCATCCGTTGTGGCGCGGGCCGCGGCACCACATGGACGCCGAGGACGCGCATGATCACGTCCACTGGATCGAGCTGTTCTACGACCTGATCCACGTCGTCACGATCTTCATGCTCGGCAACTATCTCAGCCATCATCTGTCGATCGACGGGTTTCTCGTCTTCGCGGCCCTCTTTACGGCGATGTGGTTCGCCTGGTTCGACTCCAGCCTGTTCAACTCGCTCTATGTCAGCACTGACATCACTCACCGCGTCATCATGACGGCGCAAATCTGCACGGTGATGATCTTCGCCGCTGCGATCCCCGAGGTCGCTGGCGACGGCTGGACCTTTCTGGCGCTCGCCTTTGCGGCCAACCGGGCGATCACGGCGTTCATGTATTGGCGCGCCATCCGTATGGGGGCGGAGACGACGACGCTCGCTTCGGAGATGGCGCGCAACTTCTTCGCGCTCTCTGTCGTCTTCGCACTCAGCGCGTTCCTGCCGCAGCCCTTCGGCTACATCGTGTTCGGGGCCGGGATCGTCGCGATCCAGGCGCTCTATCTGTCGCCCGGCATCGGGGTTTTGCGGTTCGAACGGTTTGTGCCTCGGCACGGCCATATGGCCGAACGCTTCGCGCTGTTGCTGCTGATCGTGGTGGGCGAGGGCTTCTTCAAGCTGGTCGTCACCCTCGCCGAGAAAGGCGTGACCAAGGTGACGCCGGACGTGCTGGTGAACTTTATCCTCGGCGGTGCGGCGATCTTCGTCATGGCTTGGATCTATTTCGACTTCGCCGGCAACGCCAAGCCCAAGAGCCGCGAGATCCGGGTGCGCGCGCAGTGGTGGCTGAGCCACCTTGTGCTGATGCTCGCAGCGGTGATGGTCGGCGTCGCGCTGGCGGCGGAGGTGAAGGTCGGTTTCTTCGAGCCCTATCCGACGAAATACGCCTGGCTCGGCTGCATCGGGCTGGCGGCCTATCTGCTGAGCCTGCTGGCGATCCAGAACGTGATCGAGGAGAGGACGGCGCATCGCTTCGCGACCG
The DNA here is from genome assembly GCA_937911325.1 of uncultured Neomegalonema sp. Classification (GTDB taxonomy): domain Bacteria; phylum Pseudomonadota; class Alphaproteobacteria; order Rhodobacterales; family Rhodobacteraceae; genus CALDSD01. The sequence goes on along the minus strand of CALDSD010000047.1, from coordinate 24,377 downwards.
CCCAGGTGCGGATGATCGGCGTCGCGCTCGCGCTGGTGACGCTCGTCATCGTGCCCCATGTGCCGTCGATCATCGGCAACCTCAGCTGGGCCGCTGCGTTGTTTTCGCAGATCATCATCCCGGTCAGGCGGGCTTACCGGGCATTCTCTGAGGAGGAGAAAGCGACATGAACGCAGCAGAGAAATCGGTCCGCGTCAACATCGTTTCCGATGTCGTCTGCCCATGGTGCGTGATCGGCTATCGCCAACTCGATCGCGCCGCGAAGGATCTTGGGCTCGAGCTCGAGATCCATTGGGCGCCTTTCGAGCTCAATCCGCAGATGGCCGCGGAAGGAGAGAACCTGCGCGCGCATCTGGCGGCCAAGTACGGAACGACGCCCGAAGGCAGCCGCAAGGCGCGCGCACGCCTGACCCAGGTGGGGGCCGAACTCGGCTTTGAGTTCAACTACGCCGACGACATGCGGATGGTGAACACCTTCCGCGCGCATCAGTTGCTGCATTGGGCGCGCGAACAGGGTTTGAGCGTCGAGCATGACCTGAAGCAAGCGCTCTTCGGCGCCTTCTTCACCCACCGGCGCGATCTGAACGACGTCGACGTTCTCGCTGATGTCGCTGCGAGCCTCGATCTGGATCGCGCGGGGGCTCTGGAGGCTCTTGCGACAGAGACCTTCGCGGACGCCGTCCGTCAGGAGCAACGTTTCTGGCTGCAGCAGGGCGTGCAAGGCGTCCCCGCAATGGTGTTCGACCGACGCTACCTTGTCACCGGTGCTCAGGGCGTCGAAAACTACACGCAGCTCTTGCGGCGGCTCATGGAAGAGGCCGCCGCGTAAACCACGACAAAAACCACGACAAAACGGGAGGACCAACCATGCCCAAGGCGCAAGTCATCCATAAGCTGGGGCCGCCTGAGGCGATGCGTTGGGAAGAGTGGCCAGTCGCGGACCCCGGCCCCGGCGAGGTCCGCATGCGGCACACGGCGGTGGGCGTGAACTTCGCGGACACGTACCACCGTGGGGGCATCTCGCATCCCTGGGTCGTGCCGCCCTGTCCGGTGGTGATCGGCTTTGAAGGCGTTGGCGTCGTTGAAGGCGTCGGCGACGGGGTGACCGACTTCAAAACGGGGGATCGGGTGGCCTACGGCATTCCGCCGCTGGGTTCTTACTCGGAGGCTCGCAACTACCCGGCGGACAAGCTGCTGCATTTGCCGGATGGTCTCGACGACAAGCAGGTCGCGGCCCTTCTGATGAAAGGGATGACCGCGCATTATCTGCTGCACCGAACCTACGCGGTGCAGCCCGGCGACACCATCGTCGTCCACGCGGCCGCGGGCGGGATGGGTCTGATCCTGTGCCAATGGGGCAAGGCGATCGGCGCCAATATCGTCGGGACGGTGTCGACGCCGGAGAAAGCCGAAGTCGCGCGCGCCGCCGGCTGTGATCACCCGGTCGTTCGCAGTCAGGAGGACTTTCTCGCAAAAGTGCGCGACGTGACCGACGGGGAGGGGGCGGCGGTCGTTTACGAGGCGATCGGCAAAGACACGTTGCAGCAATCTCTCGACTGCCTGCGGTTGATGGGCGTTTGCGCGGCCTACGGCCATGTGTCCGGCCCGCCGGATCCCGTGGACATCATTCAGGATCTTGGCCGGCGCGGGTCGCTCTTCATCACCCGGCCGGCGATCATGCATTACGTGGCCAAGCGCTCGGATCTGGAATGGACGGCGCGGGACCTGTTCAAAGCGATCGGAGACGGCGTTTTGGACGCCAACATCAACTCCGAGTACCCGCTGAAAGACGCCGTCGCAGCCCATCAGGCGATCGAAAGCGGAACCACTTTGGGGGCGACGGTCCTATTGCCTTAGCTTGGTAGACTGCGTCAAAGCCGACCGCTGTTTCGATGTGCATTGCTGTTTAAAACGGTTCTGGCTACCTAAGCGGCATGAGTGCGACGAACATCAAAGCTGATGGGAAGGTGAATTTCTGGGCCTTCGCCAATCCGAGCAACTTCATGAAGCTCTCGGGCGCGCTGCTGCCTTGGGTCACGGCGGGGGCCGTGCTGTGCCTGGCGGTCGGTCTGGGCTGGAGCCTTTTTGGCACGCCGCCCGCGTTTGATCATGGCGAAGCCGTCAAGATCCTGTTCGTGCACGTGCCGTCGGCGATGCTGGCGATCAACACGTATTTCCTGATGATGATCGCGAGTTTGATCGGGCTCATCCGCCGCCATCCGGTGAGCCATCTGATCGCCAAGGCGGCGGCTCCGATCGGCGCCGGCTTCACCATCATCGCCATCGTCACCGGCGCGTTGTGGGGACAACCCGGCTGGGGGACCTGGTGGGTTTGGGACGCCCGCCTCACGTCGATCCTGGTGATGCTGTTTTTCTACATGGGCTACATCGCGATGTGGAACGCCGTCGAGGACCCGGTGAAGGCCGCCGAGCTGGCTGCGATCCTGTGTCTCGTCGGTTCGGTGTTTGCGTTCCTGTCGCGGTATGCGGTCCTGTTTTTCGCAACACTGCATCAGGGCGCGACGCTCAGCCTCGATCAGGAGCAGAACATCGCCGATGTGTACTATGTGCCCCTTCTGATCATGATCGCGGGTTTCTATTTGCTGTTCATCGCGCTGCTGCTGATCGGCGTGCGCACCGAAATCCGGGCGCGGCGGATCCGAGCGATGCGCCTGGCCGAAGCATAGGACGGGGAACCGAACATGGCCGAGTATTTCGCCCTTGAAGGTTATGGGATCTACGTCTGGCCGTCATACGGCGCGACGGCGCTGGTCCTGGCCGGTCTCATCATCTGGGCGCTCCGTCGCAATGCGAGCGTCCGGGCCGAGTTGGCCGAACTCGAAGCGCGCAATGCTCGCCGCCGTAAAGACGCCGCTTAAAAGGACGCTCTGAAATGTCGTTCATCCGTTTTGCGCCGCTCGCGGTCTTCGCTGTGCTGGCAGGTTTTTTTGGCTACCAGCTGTTCAACAAGGAGGACGGTTTGCGATCCGCGCTGCTGGACAAGCCGGCGCCCGAGTTCCAACTCGCGAACCTGCAGGAGGGCGGGGACGCTTTCACCTCGGAAGATCTGAAAACCGGACGGGTCAGCATCGTGAACCTGTGGGCGAGTTGGTGCGTGCCGTGTCGCGCCGAACATCCGGAGCTGATGGCGCTGGCGGATCAAGGCGTCGCGCAGATGTTCGCGATCAACTACAAAGACGAGCCGGAAAAGGCGAAGCGGTTCCTAACGGATCTGGGCGATCCGTTTGACAAGACGGGCGTCGACGACACGGGTCGGGAAGCGCTGCGATGGGGGCTTTCCGGCGTGCCGGAGACCTTTGTCATCGATGGAAACGGCGTGATCGTCTACAAGCATGTCGGTCCGATCCAGAACGACGATCTGCAGACGAAAATCCTTCCTGCGATCGAGGCGGCGCGAGAGCGGTCCTAACCGCCGGCGGCCTGTAGCAGTGCGACGATCCCCGAGCGGTCGAGCCCGATCGCCGCATCGAGCGGAGTGACCCCGCCGACGGTCGCCGCATCGATCTTCGCGCCCGCTTGCACAAGGCGCTTCACCACATCGGTTTCACCGCCAAGAACAGCGTAATGCAGCGCGGCCCGGCCGAGCACGTCTATCGCGTCTACAGCCGTCGCGCCTCCGTGCAGCGCGTCTTCGACTGTTTTGGCGTCGCGGGCCAGCGCGGCCTGCATCAGGGCCGACAGACCATGGCGGCGCGCCGTCTCTCGGCCGAGCGAGGTTCGCGGATCTAAAAGGGCGCGGGCGTTGCTCGCCTCCGCGTTGGCCGGTTCCAGACCAATCCACTTGGCTGTGCGAACATCCGCCGCCGCGTCGTCTGCGGGTCGATGCGGCGGCGTGACCAGCAGGATGGGCGGCGGCAAAAGCGGCGGCGCAAGACTTATAACGACCGGCGCCGACGACGTCGCGCCGAGCTTGGGCTCGGGCGGGGCGCGGAGCGCAGAAGGGGCCGCCGCGTATGCGATCGCCGGGTCCGCGATCACAGTCGCTGCGAAGGAGGTCGCAGCAGCGCCCAGCAGCGCAGAGGTCGCGCCGAGCACGACAAGAACACTGAAGCGGTCTCGCAAGCGCTGTTTCAACGCGTCCGCGCTGAAACGGTTGGGCGTCTCCGCATCCGCCCTTACGCGCGTCTCGCGCACGAAAGGGCGCCGTGCGATCTGCGGCGTGTCGTCCGCGGGGGCGGCTTCTCCCGGCAGTCGCGGCGCGGCGCTTTCGGCTCGCAACGCTTGCCGGGCGGCTTCTTCCACCGTTTCAAACGCGACCGAGCTCTGACCCGATCGCGCGGCCACATGCAGCGCCTGGAAGCACAGGGCGTTGAGTTTCTGTGGCGAGCCGCCGCTCCGCAACGCGAGGCGGTCAAGCGCAGCTGGGGTCACCACATCGACCGGAAGGCGACCCGCGGCCTCGAGCCATTCCTGTATGAAGGCGCGCGACTGATCCGCCGTCAGCGTGGAGAGCCGCGCCCACTGATCGACAGTGATCGCCTCCATGGCTGACGGCGAGCGGAGGCGTTTCTCCAACTCAACGCCGCCAGCCAGGACAATCTGGATGAAATCAGCGCCGGTCTTGGGGTCGCGCGCCTCAGCAAGCAGATACGCTATCGCGGTCGGGTCGAGCGCGTCCGCGTCATCGATGAGCAAAAGCGCGGGGCGGCGCCCGGCTCCGACGGCTCGCAACCGACGGCGCAGGGCCGGCGCGGCCTCTGATCCGCCTCGGGCGCCGAACTTGACGCTGGCCAACTGGATTAAGGGAGCGCCCGACAGGCGCGGTCCCGTGATCGTGGCGACCGCGCGGTCGGCTTGAACGCGCTCGGTCAGCGCCGAAAGGGTCAGCGTCTTGCCCAAACCCGGCTCGCCGATCAACGCGGTGACGCGCGCGCCGGCGTCAAGAGACCCGACGAGGCGGTCGACAGCCTCGCCCGCCGCCGCGCTCTTGAAAAAGAAGCGGGGCGCAATCTTCGTGGTTTCAACAAATTCCAATAGCGTCGACATGTTTCGGGTCGATCAAGATTCGCTCTCAGCCTGTGCCGTCTCGTTGTTAAGCATAGCGATCTCAGCGCCGAGGAACAGCCGAACTTCGCGACCTGTGCTGTCAAGCGCAAAGCTCTCTTGTCCATATCTAGCGGTCGGATTAGGAATCGGCCCAATAAGAGACAACAAATGAGAGCAGCCATGAAATCGATCTCGACAGCGCTCGCCGCGGATGTCGGCGTTCGTGAAAACCAGATCACCGCCGCAGTGACTTTGCTGGACGAAGGTTCGACCGTCCCTTTCATTGCGCGTTATCGCAAGGAAGCGACGGACGGGCTCGACGACGCCCAACTGCGGAAACTCGAAGAGCGCCTGCGCTATCGCCGCGAGATGGAGGAGCGCCGCGCTGCGATCCTCAAGAGCGTCGAGGAGCAAGGCAAGCTCTCCGACGAGCTGCGCGCGAAACTGCTCTCGGCCGACGCCAAGTCGGAGCTCGAAGATCTCTATCTTCCGTACAAGCCGAAACGCCGCACCAAGGCGATGATCGCCCGAGAGGCCGGGTTGCAGCCGTTGGCCGACGCTTTGTTGGCCGATCCGTCGCAAGACCCAGCTGCGATCGCGGCGCGCTATGTCGACGCGGACAAAGGCGTCGAGGATGGCGACAAGGCGCTCGAAGGCGCTCGGCAAATCCTGATGGAGGAGTTCGCCGAGAAGACGGAAGTCGTCCAAGCGGTGCGAACGCGCATGAGCAGCGAAGCGTTGGTGATCTCGAAGGTGGCGCCCGGCATGGAGAAAGAAGGCGAGAAATTCGCCGACTATTTCGACTTTGCCGAACCGATCTCGAAGATCCCGCCGCATCGCGCGCTGGCGCTGTTTCGAGGACGCCGGGCGGAGGTGCTGCAGATCGACGTGAAGCTTCCCGAGGAGATCGACGCAGACGACCCAAGGGCGTTTCCGCCTCAGGCGGCGATCATCGCCCGGATCCTCGGCTGGTCCGACAAAGGGCGCGCCGGCGACAAGTGGATGAAAGAGACGCTGCGCTGGACGTGGAAGGTGAAACTGTCCTTCAAGACCGAAGGCGAGCTGTTCCAGAACGTGTTCGACGCTTCGGAAGACGAGTCGATCCGCGTCTTTGCAGAGAACTTGCGCGATCTGTTGCTCGCGGCGCCGGCGGGCCCCAAGGCTGTGCTCGCGCTGGACCCGGGCTTTCGCACCGGGTGCAAGGTCGCGGTCGTCGACCCGACGGGCAAGCTGCTCGATACGACGACGATCTATCCGCACGAACCCCAGCGGAAATGGAATGAAGCGCTCAGCATCCTCGGCGCGCTGGTCATACGCCACGGCGTCGAGCTGATCGCGGTGGGCAACGGCACGGCCAGCCGAGAGACCGACAAGCTGGCGGGCGAGTTGATCAAGACGATCAAGAAGGCCGGGTCTCACCAGCAAGTGACAAAAGCGATGGTGTCAGAGGCGGGCGCATCGGTTTACTCGGCTTCGGAGTTCGCCAGCAACGAGTTCCCGGATCTCGACGTCAGTCTGCGCGGAGCCGTTTCGATCGCGCGGAGGCTGCAGGATCCGCTGGCGGAGCTGGTGAAGATCGAACCGAAATCCATCGGCGTGGGTCAGTACCAGCACGACGTGAGCCCGCAAAAGCTCGCCCGAGCGCTGGACGCAGTGGTCGAAGACTGCGTGAACGCCGTCGGGGTCGATCTCAACACGGCCTCGGCGCCGCTCTTGGCGCGTGTATCGGGTCTGTCGGACGGGCTCGCGAAATCGATCGTTGCGCACCGCGATGAAAACGGTCCGTTCACCAAGCGGGCGGAGCTGAAAAAAGTTCCGCGCCTTGGACCAAAGGCGTTCGAACAGGCGGCGGGCTTCCTGCGGATCATGGACGGCGCCGAGCCGCTCGACGCGTCCGCCGTGCACCCCGAGGCGTATCCGATCGCGCGCAAGATCGCACAAGGCGCCGGAAAACCAATCAAGGCCCTGATCGGGGATGCGGGCGCCATGCGGGGGCTCGATCCGAAGATGTTCGTGGACGAGCGGTTTGGCTTGCCGACCGTGAAGGACATTTTTGCAGAAATGGAGAAACCTGGGCGCGACCCGCGACCCGAGTTCGAAACGGCCGAGTTCCAGGAAGGCGTCGAAGAGATCAAGGATCTCAAGCCGGGCATGACCCTGGAAGGCGTCGTCACCAATGTGGCCGCGTTCGGCGCCTTCGTCGATGTCGGCGTCCACCAGGACGGGCTGGTCCATGTCTCGGCGATGTCGGATCAGTTCGTGAAGGATCCGCGCGACGTTGTTCGTCCGGGCGAGGTCGTCCAGGTGAAAGTCATGGACGTCGATGTGGGCCGGAAGCGCATTGGGCTGTCCATGCGGATGTCGGACGAACCGGGGCGCGCCGGGGCGGATCGCCGGGAACGCGACGGCGCCAAACCCGCGCCGCGGCGGATGTCGGCCGGGCCGAAAGGGCCGAACGGGCCGAAGGATTCGAAGGGGCAAGGTCAGGGGCGTGGGGCCGACCAGAGCGTCGACCCATCCAACCCCTTTGCCGCTGCGTTTGCGAAAGCCCAGCGCGGAAAGAGCGCCTAGGTCAGCGCTTCAGGTTTCTTCGCCGGGCAGCGTCAGCCCGGCGTTGCGCGCATAAACCTTTGCGACGGCGGCGTCGTCCTCACCGCCCAGACCCATTCCCGACGCCGCCAGGAACTGCTGAAGCGCGGCGGCGGTGACCGGGGCGCCGAACTTCGCCTGGCGCGCGATGTCGAGCACGATGCCGAGGTCCTTCGGCCAGATATCGACCATGCTGTGCGGGGTGTAGTCGCCGGCGACGATGTGCGGCGCCCGGTTCTCCAGCATCCAGCTGGCGCCCGCGCATTTGCTGATCACCTCGAGGAACTGCTCGGGTTTCACGCCTTGGGTCATTCCAAAGGTCATCGCCTCGGCCATGGCGGCGATGTGGACGCCGGCGAGCAACTGGTTCACAGCCTTCATCGCCGACCCTGCGCCGGGCTCGTCGCCGAGTTCAAACACGGTGGTTGCGGTCGCATCGAGCACCGGGCTCGCCGCCGCGAAGGCTTCTGGCGATCCTGCCGCCATGACGGATAGTTCGCCGGCGGCCGCCTTGATCGAGCCGCCCGAGATCGGCGCGTCGAGATAGTGCACGCCCCGTTCCGCGCATCGCGCCGCCATGTCTCTCGCGAAGTCGGGCGGCACGGTTGCGCACGCGAGGACGACCGCCCCTTTCCGCAGGTTCGGCGCGAGGCCTGCTGCGCCGAACAGCACGCCCTCGGTCTGCGCTGCGTTCAGGACGACAAGAACAGCGGCGTCCAACTCAGACGCGACGTCCTGAAGGTCTCCCGCAGCGCCGCCTTCGCTGCGAAACTGGCTCATGCGCTGCTCGACGACGTCGAACCCATAGGTCGTATGACCTGCCCGCAGACACGAGGACGCCATTCCGTACCCCATGCTGCCCAAGCCGATGACGGCGGTCTTTTGTGTCATGTTCCTCTCCGAAGTGTTTCGTCGAGCCTAGTTGCGGCCCCCGCCGGAAGGCCAGTCGCGAGTCTTGTCGCCGCACGACTTTCGTGGTGACGTCGCCCGCAATCACGACAGGGAGGCGATGATGGCGAGCGAGCCGATGAAGATTGCGGTGATCCCGGGCGACGGCATCGGCAAAGAGGTGATGCCCGAGGGCCTCAAGGTTCTCGAGGCGGCCGCGCGGCGTTTTGATTTGAGCTTCGACTTCACTCATCACGACTTTGCATCCTGCGACTACTATGCGGAACATGGTCAGATGATGCCGGACGACTGGAAGGCGCGTCTGGACGGCGCCGACGCCCTGTTCTTCGGCGCGGTTGGTTGGCCGGACACCGTGCCGGATCACGTCTCGCTCTGGGGCTCGTTGATCCTCTTTCGCCGCGAGTACGATCAGTACGTGAACCTGCGTCCGGCGCGCGCGATGCCTGGCGTCCCGTCGCCCCTGGTCGGCCGCGGTCCGGGCGACGTCGACATGTGGATCGTGCGCGAGAACACCGAAGGCGAATATTCCTCGATCGGTGGGCGGATGTTCAGCGGAACCGACCGCGAATTCGTGGTCCAGGAGACAGTGCTGACCCGTTACGGCGTCGATCGCATCTTGCGATACGCGTTCGAGCTGGCCAAGAAACGCGGAGGGAAGTTGACGGCGGCGACGAAGTCGAACGGCATTTCGATCTCGATGCCCTACTGGGACGAACGCGTGGCCGAGATGGCCGCTCAGTACCCGGACGTGCCGGTCGACAAGTTCCACATCGATATTCTCACCGCGCAGTTCGTCCTGAATCCGGATTGGTTCGACGTTGTGGTGGCGACCAACCTGTTTGGCGACATCCTTTCCGATCTCGGGCCGGCCTGCACCGGCACCATCGGCATTGCGCCCTCGGGCAACATCAACCCAGAGCGGAAGTTTCCGTCATTGTTCGAGCCCGTGCACGGTTCGGCGCCCGACATAGCGGGCAAAGGGATCGCCAACCCGGTCGGGCAGATCTGGGCCGGCGCGATGATGCTCGAGCATCTGGGTCACCCGGAGCCGGCGGCGGCGATCCTGTCAGCGATCGAGACGGTCCTGGCGGATCCGTCTCTGCGAACGGGCGATCTCGGCGGCGCCGCGAACACCGCCGCCTGTGGAACCGCTATTTCGGAAATCGTGGCGGATGGCCCGTGACCGCGTCGCTTGAGCGGTTCATGCCCGATTTCGAACCGCTGCGCGTCGAGACAAACGGTGTCGTGATCAACGCCGCGATCGCCGGCGAAGGGCCGCCCGTTCTGCTGCTGCATGGACATCCGCAAACACTGATCGTCTGGCGCAAGGTCGCGCCGGCGCTGATTGCTGCTGGATACACGGTGGTGGCGGCGGATCTCCGCGGCTATGGCGACTCGGACAAACCTGACAGCGACCCGCCGCATGAAACCTATTCCAAGCGGGAGATGGCCAAGGATCAGGTCGGGCTCATGCGCGCGCTCGGACATGACCGCTTCGCCGTCGTCGGCCATGATCGGGGCGGGCGGGTCGCGCATCGGATGGCGCTCGATCACCGGGATGCCGTCGAAAAGCTCGTCGTCGTCGACATCGCCCCGACGGCGACCATGTACGCCCGCACCGATATGGAGTTCGCGCGGCGGTACTTCTGGTGGTTCTTCCTCATTCAACCGTTCGATCTGCCGGAACGGATGATCGGCTCCGACCCCGAGTATTTCCTCCGGCGCCATATCGCCGGGCAGGCGCAGACCGAAGGCGCAGTCGAGGAGGAGATCCTGCAGGAGTATCTGCGCTGCTATCGCGACCCCAGCGCGATCCATGCGATCTGCGAGGACTATCGCGCCGCGGCTGGCATCGATCTCGAACATGACGCCGCCGACTCCGACCTTAAAGTGACAGCGCCCGTGCTCGCGCTCTGGGGCGCACAGGGAACGGTTGGACAGCTTTACGACGTCTTGGAGACTTGGCGCGAGAAAGCGACGGACGTCTCAGGCGAGGCCTTGCCATGCGGCCACGCGGTGATGGAGGAGGTCCCCGAGGCCTTCGCGGATCGGGTGCTGAACTTTCTGTCTTGCTAGGTCGGCCTTTCAACCGCTTCGAGTTGCTCGACCAGAAAGTCGTAGACCAGTCTCACCCGGCGGCTGGTGTTGACCTCTCGATGCGCCACCAGCCAGATCGGAAACTCCAGTGGCGGGATCACCGGCAAGATGCGCTCGACCAGGGGTTCCGCGTCGCCGGTCACCATGCCCATGACGCCGATACCCACGCCTTGCTTGGTGAGCTCCCACAGAACGAGATGATTGGCTGTGAGGACTGGAAAATTGGCGCTTGTCAGCTCAAACCCGACGCCGTTGAGGCCGTTCAGCAGCAAACTGTTTTCTTCAAATCCTATAAACTGCGCGTCCGAAAACGCCGCCAAAGACCGTGGTCTTCCAATGCTGTCGAGATATTCGGGCGTGGCGTAAAGGCCCGCGTTCTGATCACCGATCTTGCGGGCCACCAGCTCCGGGTCGGTCGGCCGGGCGTTCCGAATCGCGATGTCCGCCTCGCGCCGGCGCAAGTCGCTCAGCGCGTTGGAGGCGACGATCTCAACCGTTATTCCCGGGGCGAGCGCACGCAGCTTTCGCACCATGCCGGGTAGGAGATAGGCGGCGAAGGCCTCGGTCGCCGAAATCCGGACGGACCCTTCGATTGACTGAGCCTGACCCGAAGCCGTCAACGAGACGCGTGTGGCCGCTTCGCTCATCGTGCGAACATGCTCGATCAACTCGAGACCGCTAGGGGTCAGGCTCATTTCGCGACGTGTTCTTTCAAACAAGGCGACGCCGAGCTCTTCCTCGAGCGCGGCGACCTGACGGCCGAGGGTCGGTTGCGCCATGCCGAGCGCCCGTGCAGCCGCGGACAACGAGCCTTCCTCTGCGGTCACGAGAAAGGCTCGCGCGCGGTTCCAGTCGAATTTCACCGATCGCCAGTCCATGCGAAAATGCATATCAGGCAGGCTGATCTGGTCAATTCCCATGCGAGAGCGGAGTGCGTAGATGGTAGCAAGTCAAATGAACTCGTTGGAGAAGACAGATGGAAAACTCTAGAGCGCTTAGGGCGCCGCTGGGCTTGCCGGCGGTGTTCGCCCCGGTTCGGTTTCGCGCCGCCAAAGCCGTGTGAGGGCCAAGACGATGGAGATGACAATGACAAGCCAAACGGCGCCGTCGGCCAGGTTCTGGGACCGGATCGCCAAGAGCTATGCGCGGAAACCGGTCGGCGATGAAACGGCGTATCAACGCAAGCTCGCGATCACGCAAGAGTACTTGCGCCCCGACATGGAGCTTCTGGAGCTGGGGTGCGGCACGGGTTCCACGGCGCTGGTTCACGCCCCCTTCGTCCAGCGCATCCACGCGACCGACATATCCGAGAACATGCTCGAGATCGCACGCGAGAAGGCGGCGGCGCAGGGCGTCCGCAACGTCGATTTCGAACGCGCCAGCGTCGAGGATTTCAACGCCGCCGACGGAACCTACGACATGGTTCTCGCACTGAGCTTGCTGCATCTTCTCGAAGATGAGCAGGCGGCGATCGCGAAGGTTCATCGACTGTTGAAGCCCGACGGCTTGTTCGTGACGAGCACTGTTTGTCTGGGTGGTCGGATGTGGTGGCTACGGTTGATCGCGCCGCTTGGCCGAGCGCTGGGTCAAATGCCGCTGGTGCGGTTCTTCACCGAGGAGGACCTGGTCGAAAAGCTCAGGGCGGGCGGCTTCGAAATCGAGCGGCGTTGGCGCCCGGAAAAGTCGATCGGCGTCTTTATCGTCGCTCGGAAAGCCGGCTGAGCGGGATCAGCTTTTCAACCGGTAGCCCGTGCGGAAGATCCACCAGATGACAGCGAGGCAGATCGCAAGGAACAGGGCGATCATCGCGAGGCTCAGGCCGATGCTGACATCGGCCTGCCCGAAGAAACTCCAGCGAAAGCCTGAGATCAGATAGAGCACGGGGTTGAACAGCGTCACCGTTTGCCAGACAGGCGGAAGCATCGAGATCGAGTAGAAGCTGCCGCCCAGAAACACGAGCGGCGTGATGATCAGCAGCGGAACAAGCTGAAGCTGTTCGAAGTTCTTCGCCCAGATCCCGATGATGAAGCCGAGCAGGCTGAACGTGACGCAGGTCAACACCAGAAACAACAGCATCACCAGCGGGTAGTCGATCCTGAGAGGCACGAACAGGCCGGCGGTGGCCAGGATGATAGACCCGATGATCAGCGACTTTGTCGCCGCCGCCCCGACATAACCAATGACGATCTCCCAGAACGAAACCGGCGCGGACAAAAGCTCGTACATCGTGCCAAGGAACTTTGGGAAATAGATCCCAAACGATGCGTTCGAGACGCTTTGGGTAAGCACCGTCAGCATGATCAAGCCGGGCACGATGAACGAGCCGTAGCCGACGCCCTCGACTTCTTCGATCCGAGATCCGATCGCTGCGCCGAAGACGACGAAGTAGAGCGACGTCGAGATCACCGGCGACACGATGCTCTGCAGCAGCGTTCGCCGTGTGCGGGCCATTTCATAGATATAGATCGCCTTGATCGCCTGCAGGTTCATCCGTTCTGTCCGTCTTCCGCATTCACCAAACCGACGAAGATCTCCTCGAGCGAGCTCTGATCCGTCTGCAGATCTCGGAGCGACAGCCCCGCCGCGCTCAGATCGTTCAGCAGCGCGGTGATCCCGGTGCGTTCGGCTTGCACGTCATAAGTATAGACCAGCGAGCCGCCGTCCGAACCGAGCTCCAGCTGATAACGCGAGAGCGTTGGCGGAATGCTTGAGATAGTGCTCTGCAGCTCGATGCGGAGGCGCTTCTTCCCCATTCTCGACATCAGCGCGGCCTTCTCTTCGAGCAGGAGCAACTGCCCCTTGCTGATGACGCCGACGCGGTCCGCCATGGCTTCGGCCTCTTCGATGTAGTGGGTCGTCAGGATGACCGTGACGCCGCTGGCGCGCAGCTCGCGCACGGTCTCCCACATATCCTTGCGAAGCTCGACGTCGACGCCGGCGGTGGGCTCGTCCAGAAACAGGATCCGCGGCTCGTGGGACAGCGCTTTGGCGATCAACACCCGGCGCTTCATGCCGCCGGAGAGCTCCTTCGCCTGGCTGTCGCGCTTGTCCCACAGCGACAGACTTCTCAGCACCCGCTCCAGATGCGCTTCGTTCCGCGGTTTTCCGAAGAGACCGCGGGAGAACCGCACGGTGTTCATCACCGTTTCAAAGGGCTCCAGCGCGATTTCCTGAGGCACGAGGCCAATCAGCTTGCGGCTTTCGCGATAGTCGTTGACGACATCATGACCGGCGACCTCCACCGCCCCGGACGAGGGCGTCACAATCCCGCAGATGATAGAGATCAGCGTGGTCTTGCCGGCTCCGTTGGGGCCGAGCAGAGCCAGGATCTCGCCTTCGGCGATATCGAGCGAGACGTGCTGCAGGGCCTTCAGCCCCGAGCCGTATGTCTTCGAGAGGTTCTGAACCGAGACGATGGTCGACATGTGTGGGGTGCTTCCGTCAGTGTTCGGCGGACATGACATGGAACCGCGGACGGGTCGAGCCTTCAGCTCAGAACTTTCGACAGAGGTTCAGAGATAGGGGAGAAACACGTGGGCCTTTACCATCAGCTTCAAGCGCGTGATGAGCGCGGCGCGCCGCTCCGCGTCGGCGTCATCGGCGCGGGGAAGTTCGGAACCATGTTCCTCGCGCAGGCGGCGCGCTTGCCGGGCATGCACGTCGTGGGCGTGGCCGACCTCTCGCCCGAGCGCGCGGCGTCTCACCTACGACTGGCCGGGTGGTCGAGCGAGACGTGTTCAGCGCCGTCGCTGGACGCCGCCGCCCAGAGCGGCGCGACGCATATCGGCGACGACGTCGCGGCGCTGGTCTCGCATCAGGCGGTCGACATCGTCGTCGAATGCACCGGCGACCCGGTCGTCGCTGTCGATCATCTCTTGATGGCGTTTTCACACGGGAAGCACGTCATCAGCGCGACTGTCGAAGCGGACGCGGTCTGCGGCGCCGCGTTGGCCGCGCGCGCCGAGGCGGCTGGCGTCGTCTACTCGATGGCGTATGGCGATCAACCGGCCATGGTTTGCGAGCTTGTGGACTGGGCGCGGACCTGCGGCTTTGACGTGGCCGCGGCGGGGCGTGGCCATAAATGGCGACCGGAGTATCGGTTCTCCACACCGGAAACGGTCTGGGAGCACTGGGGCCTCACGCCCGAGCAGGCCGAACGCGGCCGGCTCAATCCCAAGATGTTCAACTCGTTTCTCGATGGCACCAAACCGGCGATCGAGTCGGCGGCGATTGCAAACGCCTGCGGGCTGGACGCGCCAGAGGCTGGCCTGGCTTATCCATCGGGCTCGATCGACGATCTGCCGCGCCTGATGCGGCCGGCGGCGGACGGCGGCGTTCTGCAATCGGCCGGTCAGGTCGAGGTTCTGAACTCGCTGGATCGAGACGGCGGGATGATCGAGTACGATATCCGTATGGGCGTCTGGGTCTGCATCCGCGCAGCGACGGATTACCAACGCAACTGCTTTGAGGAATACAAGGTCGTGACCGATGAGAGCGGTCGCTACTGCGCCGCTTACAAACGTTGGCACCTGATCGGGCTCGAGCTGGGACTGTCGGTGGCGAATGTCGGATTGCGGCGCGAGAGTACGGGAACGGCTCGGGGGTTTCGGGCCGACGTGGTCGCCGTCGCCAAGCGCGACCTGGCGTCGGGGGATCTTCTCGACGGTGAGGGGGGATATACGGTTGCGGGTCAGTTGCGGCCGAGCCGCGTGTCCGTCCCAGCAGGCGCGCTGCCATTGGGCCTGACGGCTGGGGCGAAGATGCTGCGTCCGGTCGCGCAGGACGATATTCTAACCTATGCTGACGTCGCGATTGACGAGACAACGCGCGCGTATCAGCTCCGCCGCGAGGTCGAGGAGATGACAACGGGCGGGCAGGGAGGTCGAAATGGCTGATGGGTTGGTGATCGAGACCGCGCGCAGCATGTCGGAGCTGGAGGCGGCGCTGCCGGACATCCTGACCGCGCCCAAGGACGTTGGTCGCGTCGACATGATTATTTCTCGTCCGGAGCACGGCGCGCGCACACTGCTGCAACAGGCGCATCTGAGCCTGGCGGAGGGCGTCGAGGGCGATCATTGGTCAAAGGGCTGTTGGCGCACCGATGACGCAGGCGCTCCTCATCCGGACGTTCAGATCTGTCTGATGATGTCGCGCTGCATTCGCGCGATCGCCGGCGATCTCGCGTTCTGGCCGCCGGCGGGAGACAACCTCTTCATCGACATGGACCTGACGCCGGCAAACACTCCGCCGGGGACACGGCTCGCGCTGGGCGGCGTCGAGCTTCTCATCACGCAAGAGCCGCATAACGGATGTCAGAGCTTCATCGATCGTTATGGCCGGGACGCGTGCCTGTTCGTGAATACGGGCAAAGGCAAAGAGCTGCGCTTGCGCGGCATCTATGGCCGTGTGATCCGAGACGGAGCCGTTTCCGTCGGCGACGATGTCCGGAAGCTCAGCTAGCAGCCGTCGGCCGCGAACGAGAGCCAGGCCTGGGCGTCTCTAAACGGGAGACTTCGATTCTATAAATAATACATTAACCATTACTATCCCGTAATTAAGTATTTCTGAAAATACTTAACGAAACCTTTCACGCGAAAACTCGCCAATTCAAAGACATTTCCACCGGTCTGGAGTTTGCTCCAGTCGAGGGCGGGACTGTGTTTTTGGGGAGGCGGGTCAGACCGCCGTTGAAAGGGGATTGCAATGATCCGTTCTCGTTTGCTCGCCACGACGGCGATGCCTCTCTTGGTGCTTGCGCCGCTCTCGGGCGCGTTGGCTGATGGGCATGAAGGTCTACCTGCTGTTTCGACCGTGAACGGCAAGCTCGCCGCAGGCGGCGGCGCGATCAGCGGCGATACGTCTGGTTTTGTCGAAGGCTCTCTCTCAATTCCTGTCGGGCACAGCTATGGCGTGCAGATCGACGGACTGGGCGGCGTTAGCGACGACGACGGTTTCTTCGGCGCGGGCGCGCATGTTTTCTGGCGGGATCCGGACACGGGTTTGATCGGCCTGTTCGGGTCGGTGACCAACGCTGACTTCGGCGAGGATTACACCCATTTCGTCGGCGCTGTCGAAGGCGAATACTATGCAGGCCGTGTGAGCGTCGAAGGCTTCGCTGGCTTTGAGGGGGGCGACGACGTTGAGAGCGGTTTTATCGGGATTGGCGATCTTGCCTACTATCCCGAAGACGATCTGCGGTTGTCGATCGGCGCGCGTTACATCCAGGAAGACTTCATGGGCGCCGCAGGCGCGGAGTACCAGATCAACGAAATCGCGCCGGGCGTCAGCCTCTTCGCGGAAGGCCGCGCCGGGGACGACGACAATTGGCAAGCCGTCGGAGGGATCCGCATTCATCTCGGAGCGGACGACAAGACGCTGATCCGGCGTCATCGGGAAGACGATCCCAAGAACCGTCAGCGCGAGTTCCTGCTGGAGGTCGACTCGACCGATAAACGCAGCGCTTCGCCATCCGAAGAAAGCGGTAACGAGTCCGATGAAACCGGCAACGAGTCGGATGAGAACGGCTACGAGTCGGACGAGAACGGCTACGAGTACTTCCGGAGCTAATCGCCGCTGGCTCTGCGTAAGAGGTCAGGCCGCCGAGACTCGGACTGTTTCAGGGTCCGGCGGACCGTCCTCGAAGACGAAGTCTTCACGCTTTCCATTGGCGCGGGTCGGGATCTGATCGACTTCCACGAAATCGACGGTCCAGCTCGCGCCAAACCCTTTTTTGACCAGCTCAGCGATCTCCGCCTGATTGTCTGAGGCGGCTGGTCCGGGCTTGTAGCGCACCACCACATGGTCGATCCCGGTTTGCGCGATCTGGATCGCCACGGCGCCCATCCGAGTGGCGATCTCCTTGAACAGAAAACGCGACGGTCGGAACCCATGCCCGTCGGCGTGCCGGAACAGGTTGCCAATTCGACCCTGAATAGGGCTGAGCGCGGTAAACGGCCGAGAGCTGGCTCCGTTCTCCGCGAGGCTCGTCTCGTCGCCGATTTCATACTTTATCAGCGGCATCGCATAGGCGTAGAGCGGCGTCGTTAGAACACGGCCAAGCTCTCCCGGCTTCTGATCGCGACCATCTGTGTCGACCACGTCGACGCGCATCACTTCCTCGGCGACATGGTACAGACCGCTCTGCGGACACTCCACCGCGATGTGCCCGACCTCTTCGGAGGTGTAGAGAGAGATCGGAGCGACGCCAAAAACCTCCTTGATCCCTGCGTCCAGTTCGGGCGTGCGGGTTTCGCCATAGGCGATGATGGCTTTGAGGCGGTACCCCGGCGCGACGGCGCGCTGACGGTACTCGTTAGCGATTGCGAGCGCATGACGTGGCGCGATGACCAGGCAGTCGGGCCTCTCGCGCTCCAGCCAGTTGGTCAGATCGGGCACGGGAAGCTGCCCGTTCCGCCCGACGACGGGGCCTTTCATGTCGATCTTGCGATGCAAGCGGGTCCAATGCGCGTTCGACCAGGACTTCGTCGCCGGGTCGTCCGTGATGGTGAGCGAGGCGACCCGGGCGAGTTTCCCGGTCGGATCAAGCCCGTGCCAGCGCACCAGACGGTCAAAGATGCAGGCCGATGTGAGTCTTTGCGTGTCGTTCTTGAGGACGCGAACCGGCTCCCCGGTCGACCCCGACGTCTTCGCCTCCAGAATACGGCCAAAGTTCTTGGGCGGCGCATTGCTGATCAGGGCGTCGCGTTCGACGTTCGCTTCTTCGCGGGTCAGCGGCGGCACCTCGCACCATCGCTCGGGCGCAAAACGGTCGTGGCGATCGAACAAGGGCGCGAGCCGGCCTTCGTAGAAGCGCGTCGTCTGACGCGCATGTCGGCAAAGGCGCTCCAGAAGGGCTGTCTGCTCGTCGATCACCTGTGCGAACGACATCGTTTCGGACTCGACGAGAACTTCGAGGTAGCGTCGATAAATGTCGGCAAGCTCCATGAAGGCTCCGTTCGGTTGCAGCCGGCTCCGCGCCGAGCCCCGCCCTCGGAGCGCTGGCGATCAGTCTGCCGGCTTGCCGTTTTCGCCGTAGAAGCCCCATTTGATCATGAGATTGGTGAAATCTTCGTCATCAACGACCCGGGCCATGCGCTTTTCCGCCATGAGAAGCATCACCAGGCGCATGGAGCTCAGGATCCGGTCGACCTCGGCGGCGTCGCGCGACATGCGGTACGCGTTGGCGGCGTAGATGTTGAAAGAAACGATGAGATCGGCGAAGGCGTCGGGGTTTTCATACTTGCAAACCTCTTCACCCCATTGCCGCGCGAAGGCGAACTGTTTGGCGCGTCCTTCGCGCACCACCGCGTCGATCTCCGGGGCCTCTTGCCGACCCTCCGCCAGCGTCGAGAGAACCGCCCAAGAGCTAGGGCGCTCGTTAACGATGATCGCCCGCAGCACCTTCTGGTAAGCGTCGATCAGGGTATCCACCGTTCGGTATTTCTCGAACTCCGTCATGAACAGGGCGAAGTCGTGCTTAAGCGTGTGCTTCACCGCAGCCGTCATCAGCCCGGCCTTGTCGCCGAAATGCCAATAGATCGAAGTCGGCGACACTTCGGCGCGTTTGCAGACGGCCGATATGCTCAGCGCGCTGTATCCGCCCTCTCCGATGAGGTCGATGGCGCATTCAAGGATCAGCTCCTTGCTGCTGCGCCCTTTTGAAGTCTGCTTCGGCGCGCCGTTGACGTCTTTGCTCATGTCTGGCGGGTAGTCCGCAGACTGTTTGACGTCAACGTCTAACCTTTCCGTCTCAGCGCCCATCAGGTCGATGCGCGCCCAACTCGCTCAGCAAAGTCGCGTCGAGCGTCGGGTCGTCGAGGCGCCCGTCGAGGCGGGGCCATCTCAATGCGGCGAAGACCCCCTCTCCGCGGCGCTTTGCTTTGTCCTTCGTCGTAGCGGCGGCGACCCGCGACGGCGCTGCGGCGTGCGTGCGAAACTCGTCAATCGAAATCACGGCTGCGCTGGTCATCTTCGTCCCCATAACTCTGTGTGTAGCGATCAGTACAGAGAATATGTATCGATCGCTACAGCACTTCAAGCGAAAATGTAAGGATCGATACATTTTCTTTTTGAAGGCCGGGGATGGCCGCGCTCGTCGGCTCGGTCTATGTCTCGCGAAACGTGTAGGACAGCGTGTCTTCAAGCGGAGTTGGAATGGCGGATAGCGCCCGGATAGAGCCGGCGGCCGAGCCTGAGGCGGGGCCGGCCCGCGGCCCCTTGGCTTTGCTGTTCAAGCTGGCGTGGCCGACGGCTCTGGCGCGTGCGGGCATCTTGCTCATGGCGTTGGCCGACATTGTCATGGTTGGGCGTTACGACGCGCAGGAGCTTGCTTACGCCTCGCTCGGCTTTTCTCTCTTCGTGCCGCTTCTCGTCACTGGGATCGGCCTGTTGATGGGAGTGATGATCCTGTCCGCCCAGGCGTTTGGCGCGGACGATCACCAAGAAGCAGGGGCGGTTTGGCGACGCGGGATGCCGTGGGCGCTGACGCTTGGCGCGGGCGCAGCGGTGCTCTGCCTCTTCGGCGAAACCTGGCTCACGCTGATCGGTCACGAGCCGCAACTGGCCAAGGGCGGCGGACAGGTCGCGCATATGCTCTCCGTCGGCGTGGCGGCGCAGCTTCTGTATGTGGTGTGCGTGTTCCATCTCGAAGCCACACGACGTCCGTTGCCAGGGATGATTGCGATGGTCGTCGCCAACGTGCTGAACATCGCGCTCAACTGGGTTTTCATCTACGGCAATCTCGGGGCCCCGGAGCTCGGCGCGGTGGGGTCCGCCATGACGACGTCGATCGTGCGTGTCTTTCTTCTCGCCACGCTGTTGATCGTGGTGCTGCGATTGGAGAACCGACAGCGCTATCGGATTGGCCTCGACTGGGCGAACTGCGGCTTCTGGGGGCCTGGCGGCTGGCGGGCCGGCGCTCGGATGCGGCGTCTCGGCGGAGCGGCTGGCGCGAGTATCTTTTTCGAAACAACGGCGTATGCGGCCGTTCTGCAGTTTGCAGGATATCTTGGCGCCGGCGTGCTGGGCGCATATGCCATAGCCCACAACATGGAGGCGACGATCTTCATGGTCGCTCTGGGGTTGAGCGCTGCGACAGGGGTGCTTGTCGGAAACGCCGCTGGCGCTGCGAACCCGGCTGGCGCTGCGCAGGCGGCCTGGCTTGGTCTTCGTGTCGTTTTAGGAGTGATGGTGGGCAGCGCGCTTTTGATATGGGCGTTTAGCGATTGGATCGCGGCCGGGTACACAAACGACCCGACGCTTGCGGCGCGGGCGGCGCCGCTTTTGGCGCTGATCGGCGTGGCGATCATCTTTGACGGCGCGCAGCTCGTCATGGGGCAAGTCGCCCGCGCTCTGGGCGACGCGTGGGGCGCTGCGAAACTCTATGTGATCGCTTTCTGGGGCGTTCTGGCGCCGTCCGCTTGGCTCTTCGGCGTGTATTTCGAATGGGGAGGGCAAGGGTTGATCCTGGGGGTGACGCTTGGCTGCGCGACGTCGTTCGTCATGCTTTGGCTCCGCGTCCGGGCGCTGTTGGCCGAGATGTCCGCGCCGCCCGGCAAGTCAGAGCTGACGGTATGAAGTCGAAGGCTTCCATCACCTGGCTCAATCGGATCGAGATGGTCGGCTTTCGCTTGGCCGTCGCGCTGATGCGTCCGTTTACGCCAAGAAACCGCTCGAACATCGCCGGCTGGGTAGGGCGCAACATCGGAGCCCTTCTGCCAGCCGTCCAGCGCGCCCAATCAGCGCTCCGCGAGTTGCGTCCCCAGATGAACGCTGCGGAGCGCAGGACGCTGATCCGACGAATGCTGGACAACTTTGCGCGGACTGCGGTCGAGTACGAGGCGTTGCCCGCTCTTTTCGCCGATGCCCCGAAATGGCCGATCGACGGCGCCGAGCACCTCAAGGCCGCGCATGAAAAAGGGCGCGGCTTTATCATCGCCTCCGCGCACTACGGCAACTGGGAGGCGATACGAGCCGCCGCGGCCCATCACGGCGCGCCGATGGCGATCATCTATCGCGCTTTCAACAATCGCCTGATCGACGAGGTTTGGTACGACTACATCACGTCCACCGGCGCGCCGGCGTTTCGGAAGGGGTCCAAAGGCGCCCGCGCGCTCTTCAAACATGTCCGAGGCGGCGGCGGCGCAATCATCCTCGTCGACCAACGTCAGGGCGGGGGACCGCTGCTCAACTTTCTGGGCAAGCAGGCGGAAACCTCCACCAGCGCGGCGCAGCTGGCGAAAACGCTGCGCGCGCCGCTTTTGACGGCCCGCGCCCGCCGGACGGCGGACGGTTTCGACGTGCGGTTCGAGCCTGAGATCGAACCAGAAGATCCCGATCTGATGATGCAGAAGGTCAACGACCGCATCGCGGTCTGGGTCGATGAAGCGCCAGAGCAGTGGTTCTGGCTGCACCGGCGATGGAGAATCCGGTCCACCGGTCGCCGCAGCCGGAAATATGAGGCGAGGTCCTCGGACGCCTGACCGACCAGACGTTGCGCTGTGTCTTAGCCGTCGCCTGACAGCGTCAATTTGCCCACGCCGATCACTGGGCCGACATCGGAGACGCGATCCTCTTGAACGATCACAATGACGCCGTCGCGGTCGGTCGGCGTCGTCAGCGCAAAGCGGCGCTCGGACGTCGGCGTCCACTCGCCCAGCACGGTCATCTCACGCGCGACGTTGTGATATGTGATCGTCCGCCCATCGTTTTCCCCAGCGCCGATCGGTTGCGTGATCTGATCCTTATAGACGAAGGCCCAAACCGTCGCCGATGCTACGGCCGCGTCGCCGCCAAGCGCTGTTGGCGCGACATCGACGACGATTTCGTCCCCGATCCGAGAGAGCGTCACCTCTACCTGAGCGGGGCCGGCGTTCTCCTTCAAAGCTGTCTCAACCCGACGCCGGTCGCTTCCAACGACGCCGCTGCGCCCTTGGACGACGAGTTGGGGCGTGTAGATCGTCCAGCCGCCCAAACTGGTTTGGTACGCGCGCTGACGAGCGGTGTACTCTGACTTGGCCAACCGGTCGGGCCACCCAAGGTAGTCCCAATAATCGACATTCAACGTGACGGCGGCGATGTCGTCGCGTTCCGCAAGCTCGCCGAGAACCGCGTCGGCTGGCGGGCACGAGCTGCAGCCCTGGCTGGTGAACAACTCGACGAAAATCAGTGGAGCGTTTGACGTTTCGTCGGCCTGAGCGGTTGGAACGATCGCCGAGACGGCGACGCTGAGGGCGAGGAGAACTGAGCGCATGACGGGGTTCCTGCGTAGCAAACGAGGGCGTGAACAGTTCAAAGGTACGCCGCTGAACGTTTCGAAGGCCAATCACCACGCCGCGATCTCGATGTGTTCGGCGTGCGCTCCCTAGCGCTGGAGGGCGTCGAACCTGGCGCGCGCCTCGGCGGACAGCCAGGGCCGCCAGATCTGAGGTCGCGCTCTGATCAGCCTCGCGACCGTTTGCGCGGCGTTGGCGCTTGTCGTCTTTCGCCACGCGAGGGTTTCGACCATAACGTCGCTGGGGATCAGCAGCCTATTGAGAAAGCTGACAATCTCGGGCGCATCCTCTCGAAGGCGCGCTGGATAAGCGGTTTGCGGCGCGTAATCGCTGAACGGGGTTCGGCATGCGCGGGCCCCTTCCGCGCTTCCTTGCGGCGCACAGATCTCGACGCCGCTGGTCGCCAGGCGGCGCAGCGGGTAAGCCGCGATCATCGCTGAAGGCCGCCAGGCGTAACCGACCCAGGGCGTTTGATTGGCGTAAGCGGACGCGAGGCTCTCTATCAGCGCGTCGCCCGACGCAGGTGTTACGATCTCGTAGCTTTCGGTCAGATCGAGGCGCTCGATCAGCGCGATGTTTTCGCGATGGCAGGGCCAGTTCTCCGGACAGATGTAGAGTTGCGGCCGGCCGTCGCTGGCCGCGAAGGTCTGAGGCGATGCTGCGACGTCGAGCACGCTGCGCAGGTTCGGGTCCCGGTCAAACATCCACGAAGGCGCGAACCAACCCTCGGCCGCCGCCCCGAAAAGTCGAGCGCCGTCGATATCCGGCGCCTCGCGAACATGGGACCGGTCAAGGCCAGGAGCGATCACAATCGCGCCTGGCTGGGTCGCTGAGCGTTCCAACGCGGCCAGGGTTCGGTCGGTCGCGGCCGGCGCCAGATCGACATTGCAGCCGTAGGCGTCGCGCAGGAACTGATAGATCAGCTCGGCGGAGATTTCCGCAGCCGGCCAGGCGAACTGCGCGACGGTGATCGGTTCGGGGCAGTTGGCGTTTTGCGTACGCGCCACGTCGCCGGAGTTCTGAGCGAACGCAGGGGCGACCGCCATCGTTAACGCTAAAACGGCGCTCGCGAGTAGCCGCGAGGCGCGATACCTCATCCAGCCGCGCATGCTGCACTCTCCTCACTAGGCTGACCGTTTGACGTCGGTCGAAACGTCCTTCAGGCGATGGCCTTTGGGCTTCTTGTTGTTCTGCAACCGCGCAATGGGTTGCTTGCAAACTCGGGTCCAGATACCCGAACTGGCGCTATCTTCGCATAGCACGAGATGGTTGGCTGTCGGCGACCCGATTTGATACAGGTCCCGCGCGTCGTCCGCTGTGGGCGGAGCTCCTTGTTTGAAGGACAAGCATATGACCTTGCACCTCGATCCCATAGAGCTGGCGATCCAAGAGATCGCAGCAGGCCGCCCGGTGGTTGTGGTGGATGACGAGGATCGCGAAAACGAAGGCGATCTGGTGATGGCGGCCGAGTTGGCGACGCCGGAACTGGTGGCGTTCATGATC
>CALDSD010000046.1 GCA_937911325.1 uncultured Neomegalonema sp. | reverse complement strand
AGGTTCATCCGTCGCCGCCTCTAAATCGAACTGGGCATCACGGCTTAACGCCGCCGCCGCCGCCATGGTGCGCAGCGCTTTATGCGCATCGCCTTCCTGCAGCGCCGCCCGGACGGGCTGGACGAAGCCGCGCTGAATTAAACGCTGCTCACGCTCTTCATCATGACGTTGCTTCGCAGCACAGGCCTGAACATAGGCCGAAACCGCGCTCTCATGCGCGTGAAGATCTGGCCCAAAGTCAGCGTCCCGGAGCAGAGCTTCCGCCGCTTCAAGCTGTGATCCCCTTCGCCCGAGATGCGCTTCATCCTTGTCCGATGCGCGCCACGCCGACGCCTCGCGCTTTAAGCTACGCGCATCATCGAACTGCTCGCGCTGCGCATAGATTAAGGAGCCCAGCGGCTCAGCGCGCAGCAACGCCTCATGCGCCACTTCATAGATAAGGCCAGCATCAGAAGCGCTGCGCGTCAAAAGATGCAAATCGACCAGCGCATCCGCCAATTCACGAAGCGCCTCGCGTTCTCCGGCGAACAGCGCCGCTTCATGCGCGACTAAGCGTTTCGCGGCGCCTTCTGCGCCTGCATCGGCATCCCATGTCGCAAGTTGCGGGATGACCAGCCTGCGCAACTCATCGTCGGTCGCGCCCACGTCGCTTAGTGCTTCCTGCACCGTTTCCTCGACAGCGCCGCGGATAAACGCGACCGCCTCGCGCGGCGTCAAATCTATCTCGCCTGTCGCAGTGATGCGCCGATTGGCGATCAACCGCTGCAATGCGAGCGCCAAGATTGGCAGCGCGTCGCCCACTTCCGCGGCGTCGCTGCCTGCGGCGTCGGCGAGCGCCGCTTCAACGTCTTCTGGGATCGTCAGCGGCCAATGCGCCTGCTCCGCCGCTTGTGCTGGTCCACGGATAACTTTGACGAACTGCGCGCGCGGCATCCGATCCAGCCGGAAGCTCTCAATTCCGTCTTGATGCAAGCCCAGCGCTTCAAGCCGTTCGCGCGTTGCGTCGAGGCTGTCGTCTCGCGCCGTCAGCACAAGGCGGATATCGACACCGCTTTCGCGCGCCGCGACAATCATTGCGATGAACTGCTCGAATTCCGGCGCGTCGTCCGTCAGTTGCGTGATTTCCTCACCTTGGTCGATCCCGAGCAAAAGCGTGCGCTTTCGACCAGGCGCTCCCTCGTCACGGCTCTTGATTTCTTGCAGAAGGGCGGTGAAATCTTCGTCGACCCGCCGCCGCACGCCGTCTCTGGACGTCGCCAGCCCCAGCTTCTCATCGGTCAAGCCGGTGATCAGACCCCATTTGCGGTTCGTGATCGCACCCAGCGGCGTTCTGATAATGCAGAGCGGCGTATAGCTCGGATCGCTGCGCAGACGTCTCCAGAGCCCTGCCCGCAAGAAAGATGACTTCCCAGCGCCAGACGGCGCTTGGATGATCAGCGTATGTTCAGTGACCGACCCAGCAAAGGCTTCAAACCTTTTGCGCGCATCACGGATCTCGATATCCCGCCCGCAAAACAGCGCCTCGTCGCCTTCGAGCAGCGGTTCAAGCCCCGGATAAGGCGTTGGTCGAATGACTGACGGCGTCCAAACAAATGCGTTCGGCGCGATCCCCTGTTCTCGCAACACATCCGCCATATCCGCGAGCTTCTGCGTATTGATCAGCTCGGATTGCTGAGAACCATCGATTGGCGAACGGAATACGATGCTTTCACGATCGCCTTTATCCAGAGCATCAATATGCCGGGCGGCCGCCGCGGCGCCGATCAGATGACGCAGACGATCATCGCTTGGCGCGACATCTCCAAGCGTCATCGCGATGATGAGGCCTTTGGAATTGCGCACCTCGCGATAACAAAAGGATTTAGGATCGAGCGACAGTTCCGATGCGAGAAAGAGCGTCGCTTCGGCGGCTTCCGCTTCGGCGAGCAGGCGTTTCTCATATTGCTCGCCCGTGCGCAGGCCAGTCCCTGGGCTTTTGTCGATGAAAATCTCGTCAGGCGACCAATCGCGCTCGCGGACCAACCATTCGCGCACCGCGAAGGCGTAACTCTGCTCCTGCCACTTGTAGCTGATGAACAACCGAATCACAGCGCCACCCCCGACACCTAAATCCACTGCTCGACGCTTTATCGCGGGATGAATGCGATGAGAAATGATATTGGCGTTTTCGCCCGTCGGGTTGCCCCGGCTCAGAGGCTCCAAGCAGTGTTCGTGGTCGGCGCGGCTCAGGAACCCGAGAGTCGGCTCTTGATCGATTAGCGGACGTGCTGATCGCCGCTCACGATAGACGGCTTCATCCCACTACCGTCTAAAGGCAGTCTGGCGTGCATGGCTGCTCTAAATTGAAAAGCAAAATACGGCTCGTATCGCCAAATATTCTAACAGTCTTTGCTGAGCGTCTCGAAATCGCCATCGTCCGTATTCTGGAAATTTTTGAAACAACTTACTTGAATTCGTTTTTTTCACTTTCTAGATACATCGAGCCTGAGACGGGACTGTTGGGACGCGACATGTGTCGTAGTTTCCCGCCGTTGCAGAGTGGATCGCTTGGCATGTGCCCGGCCCCGCTCGAAAGGGTCCATTGTCTAGCATGTGCGAAGGCATGGTTTTCGGTGTTTATCCGGAGCCGTGCCTGCTTGTTGGCTAGGCGGCTCCACAGCGAAAGGAGCCGGCCATGCCGACCCTCAAGATCGACTATCTCTCCATCAGCGCGCTGACGCCGCGCCCCACCAACCCGCGTACGCATTCAAAGCGGCAGATCGAGCAAATCGCGGCCTCGATCAAGCGCTTCGGCTTCACCAATCCGATCCTGATCGACAACGAGCGTGGGATCATCGCCGGGCACGGCCGACTGGCTGCGGCGCAGCAACTCGGCATGACCGAAGTTCCCACCGTCCGCCTCGCCGGGATGAGCGAGGCCGAGATACGCGCGTATGTCATCGCCGACAACAAGCTTGCCGAAAATGCAGGCTGGGACTGCGAGCTTCTGGCGCTTGAGTTTCAGTACCTCTCGGAACTTGAGATCGACCTCGACGTCACGGTCACCGGGTTCGAGCTGCCTGAGATCGACGTGATGATCTCAAAACTGTCAGATGGCGAGGGCGATCTGCTTGACGAAACCCCGGAGCTCAGCGACGGCCCTACGGTGAGCCGTCTCGGCGATGTCTGGACGATCGATCGTCACCGGTTGATCTGCGGCGATGCGCTCAAGCGGGACACCTATTCTGCGCTTCTTGAGGAGGAGCGCGTGCAAATGGTCTTTTGCGACCCACCCTACAATGTGCCGATCGACGGTAACGTCTGCGGTCTGGGCGAGACCCGGCACCGCGAGTTCGCCATGGCATCTGGCGAGATGTCCCAGAGTGAATTCACGGCCTTCCTCACTCGGGTCTTCGAGAACCTCGCCGCCTACTCGATCGACGGCTCAATCCACTTTCAATGCATGGATTGGCGGCACATGGGCGAGATGCTCGCCGCCGGCGCGGCCGCCTATGAGGAGCTGAAAAACCTCTGCGTCTGGTCGAAGACGAACGGCGGCATGGGCTCGCTCTACCGATCGCAGCATGAGCTGGTCTTCGTGTTCCGATCGGGAGCAGGCCCGCACATCAACAACGTCGAGCTCGGCCGGCACGGCCGCTATCGCACGAACGTTTGGTGCTATCCGGGTCTGAATGGTTTCGGCGAGGGCCGCGCCGATCTCACGCTTCATCCGACGGTGAAACCAGTCGCGCTCGTCGCCGATGCGATCCTCGATTGCTCTCATCGCAAGGGTCTGGTGCTCGACGCCTTCGCTGGCTCGGGCACGACACTGGTCGCCGCCGCGCAAACAGGGCGGCGCGGGTTCGGCATCGAAATCGATCCCCGTTACGTCGACGTGATCCTGCGACGGATGAAAACCGTCTGCGGGCTTGAGGCGACCTTGGCGGAGACAGGCCGCGGCTTTGAGGAGACCGCAGACCTGCGGGCCTCCGAGGCGAGCGGCACGGAGGAAGCAGCATGAGCGACGACCAAAACGATGAGCCGTATGAAGTCGGTTACGGCAAGCCGCCAAAGGCGACGCGGTTTCAGAAAGGGCAGTCCGGCAATCCGGCCGGCCGCCCGAAATCTCGCGGCGCGGTTTCGATCGATCTCGAAGAGTTCCTCGACACGCCGGTCGAGGTGACCCGAAACGGCGCGTCTCAGACGGTGTCGCCGACAAAGGTCACGATGACTAAGCAGCTGGAGAAGGCGGTGAACGGTGACCTCTCGTCGATGGATCACCTTTTGGCGCAGTTCATCAAGTACAACGCGATCGACTTCGGCACTGTGGCACGGAGCGGCGTGGCCGTCGTCCCGAAGTCAATGCCTTTCGCGATGGGCCGGATCCTCTTCGGTCTTTACGGCCCGCCGCCTTGGACCAATCGCCAGATCAATCACGGGCGCACGGAATACCTGGCTTACCGGACTGAAGAGCAACGGCTCGACGACGAGCGCATCGGCTATGAGGATCTCAATGACTAACGCGACCAGCTCAAAACTCGGGCGGCCGAAAGGCTCGCGAAACTAAAAAACGATCGTCCAGGAGTTCGCGCTGAAACGGCATGCGATA
>CALDSD010000045.1 GCA_937911325.1 uncultured Neomegalonema sp. | reverse complement strand
AGTTGATGACGAAGACGAGGTTGTCGAGCTTTTCGCGGCCGGCCAGCGAAATCGAGCCCAGGCTCTCGGGCGCGTCCATTTCGCCGGCGCCCATTAAGGCCCAGACTTTTCGCTGGTCTTCGACTTTGTCGGCCGGCTGCGCGAAGCCTCGGCCTTCCAGATACTTCAGGAACCGCGCCTGGTAGATCGCCATGAGCGGCCCAAGGCCCATCGAGACAGTCGGAAACTGCCAGAAATCCGGCATCAGCCATGGATGCGGATAGGAGGAGACGCCCTGTCCGTCGACTTCCTGGCGGAAATTGTCGAGGCGCTCGGCGCTGAGACGACCTTCGATCAGCGCGCGTCCGTAGATCCCGGGCGAGGAGTGGCCCTGGATGTAGATCAGGTCGCCGCCGCTCGGGTGATCGGCCCCGCGCCAGAAGTGCATGAAGCCGACGTCGTAGAGCGTAGCGGCCGACTGGAAGCTGGCGATATGACCGCCCAGCTCCGAACTGTCCTTGTTCGCCCGCAGCACCACCATCGCCGCGTTCCAACGGATGGCCGAGCGGATGCGGTGCTCGATCGCCGGATCGCCTGGAAAGGCGGGCTGCTCGTCCGGAGCAATCGTGTTGATGTAAGCGGTGTTCGCCGCGAAGGGCAGATGCGCTCCGGACCTCCGCGCGGCCTCGACAGTCGCTGCGAGCAGTTCATCGGCCCGTTCGGCGCCCTCAAAGGCGATCACCGAGCCGATGGCTTCGACCCATTCCTTCACTTCATTCGGATCAGGGTCTTGTCCTTGAAAGTCTTTCACGGCTGCGTCTCCTCAGCTGGGTGACCGTCGGGTGTGTTCCGCGCGGCGCGCAAATGCGCGTTACGTCTTACTTTGGCGGGCGAATAGGTTTCAAAGCAATACGTTTGAGCAATCTATGACTAGCAGGTCTCATGAACGAAATTCTCTGAGATATGTCAAAAAAATCCATAGGTTTCAGAAGGTTAAAGTAAGAACTGCGATCGAGCGTCAGATCTCTCGCAAGAAAATAACCGCTTGGATTCTGATGAGTTCGCTTGTTGCGCGGCGATCTGCGGCGTCGCAATTATCGTGCGCCACGCAGTCCCGCCAACCGCAGCTCCCATCGAAGGTGTGATCGCGCGCGGTCGTGCAATCTCACGCAGGCGGTCTAATTCTTCCGGCAGAGGTGTTCGGACGAAAGTTGAGACATGGTTGAAAAGACGTACACGCGTTCAGAAGAGGCGATTGCGGCGCTGACGCCAGAGCAACGCAGGATCACCCAGCGAGACGGCACCGAGCCGGCGTTTCGAAACGCCTATTGGGATGCAAAAGAGCCCGGGCGCTACGTCGATATCGTCAGTGGCGAACCGTTGTTCCTGTCGACGGACAAGTTCGACTCGGGAACCGGGTGGCCCAGCTTCGTCCGGCCGGTCGTCGCTGACAACATCGTGGAAAAGACCGACCGCAGTTTCTGGATGACCCGCACCGAGGTTCGCTCGAAACACGGCGACAGCCATCTGGGCCATGTATTCCCCGACGGCCCGCCGGATCAGGGCGGCATGCGGTACTGCATCAATTCAGCGTCGCTGCGGTTCATCCCGGCGGCGGATCTTGAGGCGGAAGGCTACGGCGAATTCGCCGACGTCTTTGCGGACGCCTAGTCCGTCCGAACGCGCAGCAGGTCTTTGATGCGCCGCCTGTCTGCCGCGCTTGGTTCCAGACCAGTGAACGCCTGCAGGTAAGGCTCCATCAGGGCGACCCGCTCCTGATCGCTCTCGTCGAGCTCCAGGGCGTAATAGCCGATCTGCGTGAAGTACATCACCCTTGCGCGGACCAGAGCGTCGGTGGCTTCGAAACCGTAGCGCAAGAACATGTCGCGCATCGCTCCGATACGCGCGTCGTCCTCGCGGTCCAGAATGCGCCGGACGCGGCCCGAACGGCGCGCCCATTCGCGGATTGCGAAATCAAGCCTCGGGTCGAAAAGCGTCTTGTCGAACCAGCATTCGCCCAGATCGATCACCGCCTGCGTGATCGTATCGGCGGGGGACTGGCTTTTCTCGACGATGGCCCGGGTGTTCTGCGCGCGCCAAACCGTCAGCAAGGCGTCGAGCAGATCCTCACGGCTCTTGAAGTACCAGTAAAAGCTCGATCGCGAGACTTCGAGCTTGGTCGATAGCGTGAGCACCTTCACCTGCTCGACGCCGTCCGAGATCAGGGTGTCGAGCGCTGCATTCAGCCAGTCTTCTCGCGTCGCCTTGATATGCGTGCCGCTGTTTTGGCTGTCTTGGTCCATTTCCGACATCGCAAAGCCGCTTTTTCGCTTGCCACGCTCCGAGTGATCAGTCTTGTCTTCGTTATCTGTACAATGCTGTCCAGAAAAATCGAAACACGAGGGCAGCCGGGCGAAACGCGCGCGGAGGACGGGATGAAGTCGCAGTATCGGGTCGTAGTCGTTGGAGGCGGCGTCGTCGGCGCCTCGGTTCTCTATCACTTGGCGAAGTTCGGATGGACGGATGTGGCGCTGATGGAGCGCTCGGTTTTGACGGCGGGATCGAGCTGGCACGCCGCCGGCGGCGTCCATGCGCTGAACGCCGATCCGAACATGGCGGCGCTTCAAGCCTACACCATCGATCTGCTTTCGGAGATCCAGGAAGAGAGCGGTCAGGACATCGGCCTGCATATGACGGGCGGGATCACCTTCGCCTGTGATCCGAACCGTTGGGAGTGGCTGCAGTCGGCTTATCGGATCTTCCAGACGATCGGCATCGAAGACTGCTATCTGATGACGCCCGAGGAGATCAAAGAGAAATGCCCGATCATGTCGCTCGACAATGTGATCGGCGGTCTCTGGGCGGACCGTGAAGGCTATATCGACACCACCGGGACCGTGCAGGCCTATGCGCGGGCTGCGAGAATGCGCGGCGCGGACGTGATCGAGCACAACAAGGTTGAAGAGTTGAACCAGCGCCCCGACGGCAGCTGGGACGTCGTCACCGAGAAAGGCACCGTGCACGCTGAGCACGTGGTCAACGCCGGCGGGCTTTGGGCCAAGCAGGTCGGCCGCATGGTCGGGCTAGACCTGCCGGTCTCCCCGCTTGCGCACCACTACTTCGTCACGGAGACAATCCCGGAAGTGGCGGCGCTCGACTTCGAAGTGCCGATGACGGTCGACCTCGAAGGCTTCACCTATATGCGGCAGGATCAGAAGGGCATCCTGATCGGCATCTACGAGATTGACCACAAGCACTGGATGATGGACGGCGCGCCGTGGAACTACGGCATCGAGTTGCTTCAGGAAGAACCCGAGCGCATCGCCACCGAGCTGGAGCTCGCCTTCAACCGCTATCCCTGTCTGAACGACGTCGGCATCAAGAACTGGGTGAACGGCGCCTTCACGTTCTCGCCGGACGGCAACCCGCTCGTCGGACCGGTGCCGGGCAAGCGAAACTACTGGCTCGCGTGCGGGGTCATGGCCGGCTTCCTTCAGGGCGGCGGCGTCGGCAAGACGCTGGCGGAGTGGATGATCCACGGGGAGCCCGAGGCCGACGCCTGGTCGATGGACATCGCCCGCTACGGCGAATTCGCCTCGAACCGCGAGTACATCAAACAGACCACCGGGCAGTTCTACTCTCGCCGGTTCGTCATGACCTATCCGAACGAGCAACTGCCGGCCGGGCGCCCGTTGAAGAAAGCGCCGGCCTATGACGCCATGACGGCGGCCGGCTGCAAATGGGGCGTCAGCTGGGGCCTTGAGACCCCGCTGATGTTCGGGCCTCCGGGTTTTGAGGAAAACCCGACCCTCAAACGGTCGAACGCGTTCGAGCATGTCGCCGCCGAATGCAAGGCCGTCCGTGAGGCGGTGGGCCTTCTGGACATTTCGGGCTTCTCGCGTTTCGAGGTGACCGGCGCCGGCGCCGAGGCCTGGCTCGACAAGGTGATGGCGTCGAAACTGCCAAAGCCGGGTCGAGCGAAGCTCGCGCCGATGCTCTCGCCCGAGGGCCGTCTGAAAGGCGACTTGACCGTGTTCAACTGGGGCGACGGCTCGTGGTGGATCATGGGCTCGTACTATCTGCGCCAATGGCACATGCGTTGGTTCAACGACCGGATCGAGGACCAGGGCGTCGCCGACGTCGCCGTGCGCGATGTTTCGGACGCCAATGTCGGGTTCTCGTTGTCGGGACCGAACGCGCGCAAGGTTCTCGAGACGCTCACGCATGAAGACGTCAGTCATCAAGCGCTGCCGTTCATGGGCTGCCGAACCCTCGATCTCGGCTTGATCCGCGCCAAGGTCGCTCGCCTGAGCGTGTGCGGAGAACTTGGATACGAGATCAATGTCTCGGCGGCGGAGCACATCACGTTGCGTGAAATGCTGTTGGAGGCCGGCGCAGAATTCGGCGTCAAGGAGATCGGGTTCTACGCGCTCAACTCGCTGCGTCTGGAGAAGAGTTTCGGCATCTGGAACGCGGAGTTCATGCAGGACCGCACGCCAGCGATGACCGGCATGGATCGCTGGGTGGCGTGGGACAAGGGCGCGTTCGTCGGCCGCGATGCGGCGATGAAGGAGCGGGACAGCAACACCGCCTCACACCGCCTCGTCACATTGGAGATCGCCGACGGCGACTCCGACGCCAGCGGCTATGAGCCGGTCCACAACGGATCGCGCGTCGGTTTTGTCACGTCCGGCGGATACGGCCATACGGTGGGCAAGTCGCTGGCGATGGCCTTGGTCGATCCGGAGCATGCTGAGCCGGGAACCGAGTTGAGCGTCTACGTCGTCGGCAAAGAGCGCGGCGCCAAGGTCGTCGCAGCGAGCCCCTATGATCCCAAAGGCGAGAAGATGAGATTCTGATGGCGCTAGATGAAGCGGCGGACGCCGGGGGCAGACGCCGCCGGCGCCGATCAGAAAAACCAGATGCGGCACCAAAGCGTGTGGCGCATTACAACCGGGTGCGGAACACGCTGCCTTTCGCAGAGCCGTTTTCGTCGGATCAGGTCGAAGCGATCCATAACGCGTCGCTTCGGGTTCTCGAGGAGCTGGGCGTCAAGGTGCTGCTCGAAGAGGGGCGGGACATCCTTCGAGGCGCCGGATGCAAGGTCGATGAGGACACCCTGATGGTCCACTTCGACCGCGGCTTGGTTGAGGAGGCGATCAAACAGGCTCCGTCCGATTTTATCATGACGGCAGGCGCGCCCGAGCGCGACCTGCACGTGGGCGGGCGCGAGGTGATCTTCGGGCCTGGGGCCGGATGCCCCAACGTGACCGACTTCGATCGTGGCCGGCGGCCGGGGTCGTACGAAGCGTTTGTCGAAACGACAAAGCTGCAGCAGAGCTTCGACGTCATCCAGAAACTCGGACCATCCTCGGAACCGCAAGACGTGCCGGTCAACCTTCGCCATTACGCGACCATGCGGGCGCAGCTGACGCTGACCGACAAGATCCCGTGGCTTTACTCGCGCGGGCCGCAGCAGGTTGCGGAAGGTTTCGAGATCATGCGCTTGATGCGCGGCCTCTCGGAGGAGGAGTTTCTGAACACGCCCTGCGTGTCGACTGTCGTGAACACCAATTCGCCCCGACAGATCGACAGACCGATGTCGCAGGGCATCATCGATTTCGCCCGGGCGGGGCAGATGAACGTGATCACGCCGTTCTGCCTCTCGGGCGCGATGGCGCCGATCACCATCCCTGGCGCGCTGACCCTGAGCCATGCCGAGGCCTTGGCGGGGATCACGCTTGCGCAGATCGTCCGACCCGGCGCTCCGGTCGTCTACGGCGCCTTCAGCTCTAACGTTGATATGAAGTCGGGCGCGCCGGCTTTTGGGACGCCAGAGCATCTCAAGACCAATTTCGGCGCCGGGCAGTTGGCCCGACATGTCGACCTGCCATGGCGATCGGGCGGCGGCACCGCGGCGAGTTCGCCTGACGTGCAGGCGGATTATGAGACGCAGCTGTCCGTCTGGGGCGCGCTGCTTGGCGGCGCCAACCTGATCTACCATTCCGCCGGCTGGCTCGAAGGCGGGCTGACTTTCTCCTACGAGAAGTTCATCACCGACATCGAAACGCTCCAGACCCTTGCGGAGACGATGGCCCCGATCCCCTGTGCTGAAGACGACATCGGCTTTGAGGCCATCGCCGAAGTGCAGCCGGGCGGCCATTTCTTCGCGGCGAGCCAGACCATGCGCCGCTACTCCACTCAATTCTACGAGCCGTTTGTCTCGGATTGGTCAAACTTCGGTCAGTGGACCGAGGCTGGCGAGAAGTCGGCGACAGACCGGGCCAACGCCCTATGGAAAAAGACGCTCGAAGAGTACGAGCCGCCAAAGGTCGATGAGGACCGGCTCGCGGCGGTCGACGAGTATATCGAGAAGTGCAAGGCCGAGGGCGGCGCTCCGATAATGGATTGATTGAGAGTTAGACGGACGGGAGAGGCAGATGGCTGAGACGGCGGACGCGATCATCATCGGCGCAGGCGTCATTGGCGCAGCGACAGCGTTCGAGATGGCGAAGGCGGGGATGAAGACGATCTCGGTCGATCGCAATCATGATGCGGGCATGGGCTCGACGTCGGGATCCTGTGCGATCGTCCGGGTTCATTACTCGACCCTCGACGGCGCCGCTTTCGCCTACGAGGGGTACTTCTATTGGCGCGACTGGGCGGACTATCTCGAGGTCGCCGATCCGACGGGCATGGCGAAGTTCATCGAATGCGGCTGCCTGGTGATGGAGACGGACGCGAACGGTCATCTGGCCAAACACAAGGGGTTCTCTGAAGAGATCGGCATTCCGTTTGAGCTTTGGGACGCGACGAAGATCAAGGAGAAACTGCCCGTCTACAACCTTGAGAGTTTTGCTCCGGCGAAGACTTTGGATGATCCGGATTTCGGACGCCCGAACGGCTCTCAGGTGAAGAACGCCGTGTTCTGGCCGACCGCCGGCTATGTCACGGACCCACAATTGTCGGCGCACAACCTTCGCGTCGCCGCCGAGGCGAAAGGCGCGCAATTCAAGTTCGGCGCTGAGGTGGTCGAGATCCTGCGAAAGGACGGCCGCACCGCCGGCGTGAAGCTCTCGGACGGTTCGGAGATCCATGCGCCGGTGGTTGTGAATGTGGGCGGCCCCGCCTCGTCGAAGATCAACGCGATGGCCGGCGTCACCGACGACATGACGATCACGACGAAAGCGCTGCGTCAGGAGGTCGTGCATGTGCCGTCGCCCGAGGGGTTCGACTTTGAGAAGCTCGGAACCGTCGTCTCCGACAGCGATATCTCTTGCTACTGCCGACCTGAGCATGGCGGGCACATTCTGATCGGGTCGGAAGATCCCGAATGTGACGCGCATCAATGGGTCGACGATGAGGACTTCAATCGCGAGTTCACGGAACAGTGGACCGCGCAGGCGCAACGCTATGCGCAGAGGGTCCCGGATCTGCCGATAACCGCGCAGACCCGCGGCGTGGTCGACTTGTACGACGTCACCGAGGACTGGATCCCGATCTATGACCGGTCCAGCCTGCCGGGGTTCTACATGGCCTGCGGCACCAGCGGGAACCAGTACAAGAACGCTCCGATCGCAGGCAAGATGATGGCGGCGCTTGTGCAGTACTGCGAAGGCGGCGGGGATCACGATTCCGAACCGTTGCAGTTCGAGATGCCCTACACCGGACTGTCGATCGACGTCGGGTTCTATTCGCGCAAGCGGTCGATCAATCAGGACAGCAGCTTTTCGGTTCTGGGTTAGGCGTCGCGCGCGTCGGCGGTCCCCACCCGCCCTTGCGTCGGTCACGCGAGTGAAAGGACGTCCCTCCTCTCACCGGCCCGCCGCCGCGCGACGACAAAACGCGTCCCGTTCGTGGGGGGTGGACGAGCGCCGCCGGGTGATGCTCATGGTGTGAACGGCCCGCGCCCTTCAACCAGACGGGCCGCTAGAGACTAGCGGAGGTCTTGATGGACGACGCCTTGCACTATGCCGATATGCGCAAGATCACGCCTGGTCTCAAGCCGGACGGCAGCCCCGACGACAATGATCGCGTTGAGATCGGTCCGACGCAGCTCGCCTTTGACGAATGGGCGGATGCGGGGATCACGCCGCCCAACCTGGAGCGGATGCGCGGTTTCCGACTGGAGCGACTGAAAGAGAAGCTGGCCGAACGCGACTACGGCGCATTGTTGCTCTTCGACCCGCTCAACATCCGCTACGCCACCGACACCACCCACATGCAGTTGTGGAACGCGCACAACCCCTTCCGCGCCGTGTTTGTCTCGGCGGACGGGCACATGGTCCTCTGGGAGTACAAGGGCCTGCCCTATCTTTCCGCATTCAATCCGCTCGTGAAGGAAGTGCGGGCCGGCGCATCGATGTTCTATTTCGCCGCCGGCGACCACGCAGAGCTGATCGCGGGCGATTTCGCAGGTCAGATCGTCGAGCTGATGCGCACGCATTGTGGCGACAACCGGCGCCTGGGCGTCGACAAGATCATGCTGCATGGCGCCGACGCGCTGCGCGAGGCCGGGATCGAGATCTTGGACGGTGAAGAAGTCACCGAGAAAGCTCGCGCGATCAAGGGCCCTGACGAGATCGCCGCCATGCGCTGCGCGATGCACGCCTGCGAGCAATCGATGTATGCGATGGAGGCCGCAGTCGCGCCCGGCATGACCGAGAATGACGTCTGGGCGGTCTTGCACGCGGAGAACATCAAGCGGGGCGGAGAGTGGATCGAGACGCGCATTCTGTGCTCTGGCCCGCGCACCAATCCATGGTTTCAGGAATGCGGTCCGCGCGTGATCGGCGCAGGCGAGCTGCTCGCTTTCGACACGGATCTGATCGGATGCTACGGCATGTGCGCCGACATCTCGCGCACCTGGCTCATCGGCGATGGCGAAGCCACGTCCGAACAGAAGCGGCTCTATCGCGAGGCGCACGCTCAGATCGTCGAGAACATGGCGACGCTTGCGCCCGGCAAGAGCCTCAAGGAGATCACCTTTTCCGGCCGCGAGATCCCTGAGGAGTTCGTGCCTTTGCGCTACAACTCGAAGATGCACGGCGTCGGGCTCTGTGACGAGTGGCCCAGTATCCGATACCCGTCGGATCACCGCGAGGGCCAGTACGCGTATGACCTGGAGCCAGGGATGATGCTGTGCGTCGAGTCCTACACCGGCGTCGTCGGCGGCGAAGAGGGCGTGAAACTTGAGGATCAGGTGCTGATCACCGAAGACGGGTACGAGAATCTGACGACCTATCCGTTCGACGCAAGGTTGATGGGATAAGCCCTTTTGCAAGAAATCCGCGGACGGCATCTTCAAATCGCCGCAAATGAGCGTACGTAAGGGATATCGAACTTCGGGTGAACGGCCCGGCCGTCGCGGCGTAGATCATACGCTGTATGCACGGCCTACGACCTCTCTATCCAAGACATCGATACCCACCGTGGCGGGGCGACCCGTCACAACCTAAGGACGTTCCCCGAAAGGAATTCATATGCCCAGCGGAACCGTGAAGTGGTTCAATTCGGACAAAGGCTACGGCTTCATCCAACCTGATGAAGGCGGCAACGACGTCTTCGTTCACATCAGCGCTGTTGAGCGCGCAGGTTTGCGCGGCTTAAACGACGGTCAGAAGGTCAACTTCGAGATCGTCGCGGACAAGCGCTCGGGCCGCAGCTCCGCAGACAACCTCGAGGTGTCGGAGTAATCCTCCGACCGTTCGAGATCTGATGAACGGCGCCGCATCAGCGGCGCCGTTTTTTTATGTTTCGATGCTCTCCAACGCCGATCTCAGATCGGCGTTCAGCGGCGCAGGGCGTCGCGTCTGCTTGTCCACATAGACGTGGACGAAATGTCCTTTCGCCGACGTGTCCGCCGCGTCGTCTGCGAACAAACCGATTTCGTACCGCACGCTCGAGGTTCCGAGCCGCGCGACGCGCAATCCCGCGGTGACGCGTGCGGGGAAGTTGATCTCGGCGAAAAAGACGCAACCGGTCTCGACGACGAGACCGACCTGAGCCCCGCGATGCGGGTCGAGAACGCCTTGCTCGACCAGCCACTGGTTCACACCGGTGTCGAAATACTCGT
This sequence comes from uncultured Neomegalonema sp., assembly GCA_937911325.1. Classification (GTDB taxonomy): domain Bacteria; phylum Pseudomonadota; class Alphaproteobacteria; order Rhodobacterales; family Rhodobacteraceae; genus CALDSD01. The sequence continues at coordinate 71,957 of CALDSD010000045.1, read as the reverse complement.
AGTAGACGGCGTTGTTCATGTGGCCGTAGATGTCGACGTCGCGCCAACGTGTGCGCATGTCGACAAAAGCGCGATACGCGTTTCGAGGCTCGGGAGCGGGGCGAGCCGCAGACTGGTCAGTCATAGTGGTTTTCCTCGCGTTCGGACTGCATCATGTGGCGACACAAGGCGGGAACAAGCATGATCGTTGGTTCGGAGCGGGTGAGGGGCGTGTTGTTCGATAAGGACGGCACGCTTTTGGACTTCCACAAGACCTGGGGCAAGCTCGGCGAGCAGGTGATCCTGACCCTGTCGGCGGGAGAACCGCGGCTCGCGCGGCGATTGGCGGAGGTCGCCGGGTTTGACATGACCACGATGTCGTACGCGCCGGGGTCGCCGATCGTCGCAGGTGCGATCGACGAGATCGTCGCGGGCTGGCTGCCGCTTCTCGATCAATGGGAGCGGGCCGAGCTCGAGGAATGGCTCAATATTCAAGCGACGTCAGTGCGCGGCGACGCGTTGCAGGCGGCGTCCCGCGACATCAAGGGCCTGATGCGCCGGTTGCGGTCCGCTGGGTTGGTTCTTGGGGTTGCGACGCATGACGGCGAAGCGCCGGCGAAACTGCATCTTACGGATCTGGATGTGATCGAGAGTTTCGATTTCATCGCCGGATACGACAGCGGTTACGGTTCAAAGCCTGGTCCCGGAATGCTGCAGGGTTTCAGCGCCAAGACCGGCGTCCGCGCGGAAACGACTATCGTTGTCGGCGATAGTCTACATGATCTCGGAATGGCCAAGTCCGGGGGCGCGCTCGCCGGGATCGGCGTGTTGACGGGGCCGGCCCGCCGCTCTGATCTGGAAGCCCACGCGGATCTGGTGATCGCCTCAATCGACGACTTGCCGACTGTCCTGGGAATTTGAGAATGGCGAAGGTCGCGGTCATCGGAGCTGGCATTGTTGGGGTTTCGAGCGCCGAGTGGCTGCGCCGCGACGGCCATGAGGTGGTTTTGATCGATCCAAAGGGCCCGGCGGGGGAGACTTCCGCCGGAAATGCGGGTCTGATCGCAGCGCCAAGCGTCAGCCCGACGCAGTATCCCGGCGTCGAGTGGCGGGCGCTGCGCGACCTCGCGCTAGGGGGCGCGTTTCGGCTCGATTGGGGTCGGCTGCCGCACCTGGCGCCTTGGCTTTTCGCGTTTTGGCGCAATTCTGGCGCGGTGCGGGTTCGCGAACTGGCGAACGCCATTCATACGATCGCAGGGGACGCGGTCGAGCAGCACCGCATCCTCGCGGCTGGGACGCCCGCGGCGGACTTTATCGGAGAGGGCGAGTGGTGGCATTTGCATCGCTCGACGCTGCCGAAAGACAACAAAGGCGTCGCAATAAAGCGCGAGTTCGGGTTTCCGGTGCGCGTCGTCGCCGAGGCCGAGCTTCGCGACCGCGACCCGCATTTGAATCCGGCCTACAGATCCGCATTTGCGCTGGGCGGGTATGGCCGGATCTCGGATCCTGCGGCCTATGTTCAAGCTCTCGCGGCGCATTTCCAGGACGGTGGCGGACGGCTTTTGCTGACGGCCGCGCGGGATCTGCGCCCGATGGAGAATGGCGTGAAAGTCACGTGCGAGGGCGAGACGCTCGACGTCGACAAAGTGGTCTTGGCCTGCGGCGTCTGGACCGAGACGTTCGCGCGCCAGCTTGGCGTTCGATCGCGCGTGATTTCCGAACGCGGGTATCATGTGGAATGCTGGGGCGCGAACCGGTCGCCGCCGGACGGTGTGGCGTATCAGTTGACGGACACCTTACACGTTGGACACGCGCTTCGAGGCCGGTTCCGCGTCACCTCGATCTCGGAGCCGGCGGGGCTGGACAGCCCACCCAGCTCGCGGGCGATGGCCTATGTGCGCCGGGGGCCGCGTCTGTTCTATCCGGATCTGGAGCAAGATCGCGTGACAGAGTGGATGGGCCGCCGGCCATCGACCCCGGACAGTCTGCCGCTGATCGGGGCTGCGCCGAACAATCCAAACGTCCTTTTCGCAGCAGGACATCAGCACATTGGCCTCACGGCTGGTCCCAAGACGGGCCGCCTGATCGCCGACCTGGTTTCGAGCCGGCCCCCAAACATCGATCTGACGCCTTACGCGCCGAACCGCTTCACCTAGCGGCGCGGCTGTCGCGAGGGGTCAAGATGCCCGAAACCGACAAAAACTGTCGCCTGCGGGTGAATGGCGGACGATGCGACGCCGCATGGTTGGACAGTTGTGTCCAACCAGCCGCGCGCATCGCTCGATATGCTCCGGCGTCTGAGGTGTCGTGATGAATGAAGTCGCTCCTATCGAAGGCGGGAAACGCGGTCGCAGAGGTGGTGGTCGCAGCGCCAACGCCCGCGGTCGCGGACCGGCGATCAAGCAGCTGCCCTGGCAGAAGCTGGTCAATAACGACCGTCCGACCGAGCCTTTGCCGCCCGAGGGCGTCGAGGCGATCCACGATGGCGCGATGCGCATTCTGGAAGAGATCGGCATTGAAGTCCTGAACCCTCAGGCGATCGAGATCCTGAAGGGCGCAGGCGCCACCGTCGAGGGCGAGCTCGTCCGAATCGGTCGGGACGCCGTGATGGAGCATGTGCGCAAAGCGCCGTCTCAGTTCACCATCACGCCACGCAACCCCGATCGAGAGATCACCGTCGGCGGCAAGCACATTCTCTTCGGAAACGTCTCGTCCGCGCCGAACTTCTCGAACTTGGATGTCGGACGGCAGAGCGGCACGCAGGCCGCGTATCAGGACTTCCTGAAGCTCACCCAGTACTTCAACTGTATCCATTTCGCCGGCGGCTATCCGGTCGAACCGGTCGATCTGCACGCGTCGACCCGGCATCTGGACTGTCTCTTTGACAAGCTAACGCTGACTGACAAAGTCGCGCACGCCTATTCTCTTGGCAAAGAGCGTGTCGAAGACGTCGCCGAGATGGTGCGCATCGCCGGCGGCCTCACGCAGGAGGAGTTCGAGGCCAAACCTCGGATGTACACGAACATCAACTCTACCTCGCCGCTGAAGCATGATTTTCCGATGATGGATGGGATGATCCGTCTGGCGAAGATGGGGCAGCCAACGATCGTCACGCCATTCACCCTCGCGGGGGCGATGGCGCCTGTCACCATGGTGGGCGCGGTCACCCAATCGATCGCGGAGGCCCTGATCGCGATCGTCATCATCCAAGCGGTTCGGCCTGGATGTCCCTGCGTGATCGGCACCTTCACGTCCAATGTCGACATGCGGACAGGCTCCCCTGCGTTCGGGACGCCTGACTACATGCGCGCCACCCAGATCACAGGGCAGATGGCGCGCTACTACGACATTCCGATGCGTTCAACCAACGCCTGTGCGTCCAATATCCCCGATGCGCAGGGAGCCTGGGAGAGCGTGTTCTCGCTCTGGGCGGCGATGTCGAGCGGGACCAACGTCGTTTATCATGCGGCGGGCTGGCTCGAAGGGGGGCTTTGCGCCTCTTACGAGAAGTTCGTGATGGACTGCGACACGCTTCAACAGCTGATCTGGTACATGAAGCCGCTGACCACGGAACCGGAGGATATAGCGCTCGACGCCGTGAAGGAGGTCGGACCGGGGGGGCACTATTTCGGCGCCGCGCATACGCAAGAACGCTATGAGACCGCGTTCTATAGCCCGTTTATCTCGGACTGGTCGAATTTCGAGAACTGGCGCGACGCCGGAGGTGTTCGGACGCCGGAACGTGCGAACCAGATGTGGAAGAACATCCTCGCGGAGTTCGAACCTCCTGCGATTGACGAGGCGATCCGTGAGGAACTCGAAGCGTTCGTCGCCCGCCGAAAAGAGGAAGGCGGCGCGCCAACCGACTTTTAACACCGTCGCTGATCTCGAGGCGGATCGAGGTCGGCGATGATCCTCCGTGGAACCCTGATGCCGAGCGTGGCCTCGCTGCATCAGGTTCTGCGGTGAAATTTGTCCTCTTTTACCAACCGCTAACCACAATCATGCGAGCTTTCGAGCAGGTCTCGGGAGCTGCTGGATGCAGCCCCGTTGTGAGCATTTGAGCGGACGGAGCGGTCGCATGGCGAGATTATCGCGGCAAAGAGAACCTGCCGATGGCGAGCTTGGCAATCGCAGATCCGGGTTTGGTCGTCGACGTGGCGCGCCAACGCCCTCTGCCGAGCCAGTTGCGGCGGCCACGCGGGGGTCAGCGGACGTTGCGTCTGCGACCGCAACGCAGTCCGTAGGCCTCAAGACGCCCGCGGGCCCCTCGCGCGGTTTCTCGGATCATGTCGCGCGTGAGATGGCGGCGAACGGGTTGTTGACCGTCGAGCGCTTCCCACAGCTGACCGCGCGCGCAGAGAAGCTGGAGAACGGCGGCGTCACGACCCCGCACCGAATTGAAAGCTTCAAACGCGTTATTCAGCGAGATCAAGAGGTTGAAGCCGAGGCGGCCGAAACGGTCGAAACGGTCGAGGCGGCTGGGAAAGCGCCGCAAGACGCCGATGGGCCGATCGAGCGCCTGACTGAAGCGGACGTGAATCCGGTCGATCTGGAAAGCGATCCTAAGAGCGGTTCCGCGGCTGCCCAGCGCGACGGCGAAACCCCCGAGCGCGACGGCGAAACCGCCCTGTCCGACCCAGAAAACGCGATCCTTGACGAAGATGACGTCGGGCTCGATCTCACGCAGGCCGAACCGACCCTGACCGAGACCTCCGCAGATCAGGACGACAAGGATCGCCCAATCGATGTCGAGGACTTGTTCGCTGACGCCGAAGGGGTGTTGGGGGCGCAAGGGGCTCCTCAAGAGGCGCTGACTTCCGACCCCCACCCAAACGTTCGTCCGGGCGCTAAACGGAACAAGCCGGCAAAACAGACCAAGCCAGCAAAACAGACCAAGCCGACAAAACAGCCGAAGTCGCTGATGGAGCGTGTCCGCGGGCACTTCTCAACGGCGGCGATCGTCGTGCTCGCCGGCGTCCTCAGCGCGTCGGCTCTGTCGCTCTCGGGTCTTGTAAAGCCGGCTGACACGGCGCAACAGGTTGGCGCGGCGGCCGAGATCGACACGCCGCCGTCCGCGGCCCAAAGCGCTGGCGAAGGCGGGCCCGCTCTGAAGGCTCCGCCGCTTACTTTTGATCAATCGCTCTCTGACGATCCGGAGGGTTTCGGCGCTGGGCAAAAGCTCGGCGCAGCGGTTTTAGCCCCAGAGAACGCTTTGGTGACCGGTGACGTCCACGCGATTCCGGCCGGTGCGACAACCCCGGCGAAGGACCGTCCTTTCCTGGACGATTTCGCCCTCGAAGCTCTGTTGATCGAGGCCCCCGTGCACTGTGTCGAGGATGGTCGCGGGGATTGCCGCGATCGCGTCGTCTACGAGCATGACGCTTTGTTCTTCTATCGCGAGACGATCCTCGATGACGGTTCTGTCCTGGAGGTCAGCGGGATCTACGAAGTGAGGGATGGCGCGGTCTGCCATAACCTCAAAGGCCTGACTGCGATGGTGTTCAACGAGACGCTCGATCCGGTGGAGCGCCGTCTGATCGAGAAGCAGGCTTTGGCCGATTTCTCGAACGAGCGCGCCGAGAGCGATGCCGAGGCCGCGTGCTGGCGCCTGCGCCCAGCAGCGACTGAGGGCGTCTTCGAGGCGGTTTCGGGCACACATTTCCGTCTGATGCGCGCAGGACCTTTGGTCTAAGGCCCGATCCTCGACCTCTCTGCGCGCCGGTCTGCGAATTTTCTGTAAGTTTTGCCTATTACCTGCAGTTTTTGTCGCGCAGGGACCGGTTTTCGCCCTCGAACGGGCGTTGGATGCTCGATGAAGTCTTTCTCATCCGGGTTTATCCAATGAAATCTCATGTCCAGGTCGCAGTGATTGGCGGCGGCGTCGTCGGCGCCTCGGTTCTTTATCACCTGACGAAGTTCGGTTGGTCGGAAGTTGCGCTTTTTGAGCGTCTTGAACTGACAGCCGGGTCGACATGGCACGCCGCCGGCGGCTGCCATACGATCAACGGCGATCCGAATGTCGCGAAACTCCAGAAGTACACGATCGATCTGTACAAAGAGATTGAAGAGATCTCCGGCCAGCCCACCAGCCACCACATCACCGGAGGCGTGATGCTGGCGGACACGCAGGAACGGCTGGACTGGATGAAGATGACGGTCGCGCGGGGCCGCTATCTCGGTCTTGATGCGGAGATGATCTCGCTGGCTGAGGCGAAAAGGCTGTTCCCCCTCATGGACGAGAGCCAGTTTGTCGGCGCCATGTGGGACCCTTTGGATGGGCACCTCGCTCCGGCGGACGTCACGCACGCCTATGCAGGCGCGGCCAAGAAGCAGGGAGCCTCCATCTACACGCATACGAAGGTCGAGGACCTCGACCAGAACCCTGACGGCACGTGGAACGTCCATGTCACGACCAAGGATGGCGAGCAGAAAACCGTCGTCGCCGAGCATGTCGTCAACGCTGGCGGTCTCTGGGCGCGCGAAGTCGGCCGCATGGTCGGTCTGGAGCTGCCGGTGCTCGCCATGGAGCACATGTACATCCTGACCGAGGACATGCCGGAGGTCGCCGAGATCAACGCGGCGACCGGGAAAGAGGTGGTTCACTGCGTCGACTTCGGCGGCGAGATCTACATGCGTCAGGAACGCGGCGGCATGCTGATGGGCACTTATGAGCAAGCCTGCGTCCCATGGTCGGAACGCCAGACGCCGTGGGACTTCGGGTCGGAGCTGCTGGAAGACGACATTGAACGGATCACGCCGTCGCTGGAAGTTGGCTTCTCGCATTTCCCAGCCTTCCAAAACGCTGGCATCAAGCAAATCATCAATGGCCCGTTCACGTTCGCTCCCGACGGAAACCCGCTGGTCGGGCCGGTGCGCGGCATGACCAACTTCTGGTGCGCATGCGGCGTCATGGCGGGCTTCAGCCAGGGTGGCGGCGTTGGTCTGAGCCTGGCGCAATGGATGATCAACGGGGATCCCGGCGCCGACATCTGGGGCATGGACATCTCACGCTTTGGCGATTGGGCGACCATGTCCTACACGAACGAGAAGGTCCGCGAAAACTACGCGCGGCGCTTCTCGATCAAGTTCCCGAACGAAGAACTGCCGGCCGCGCGGCCGCTGAAGACAACTCCGGTCTATGACGCGTTGCTTGGCCATGGCGCCGTCATGGGAGCGGCCTATGGGCTGGAGACGCCGCTATGGTTCGCGCCGGAAGGCGTGAAGGACGAGTTCTCATGGAAGCGCTCGACCGACTTCGAGCACGTCGCTGCGGAATGTCGCGCCGTTCGCGACGCGGTCGGCCTGTCCGAGATCTCCAGCTTCGCCAAGTACGAAATCTCCGGGCCGGGCGCCACTCAGTGGCTCGATCAGACCCTCGCCTGCAGGCTGCCGGCGGAAGGGCGGATGACGCTCGCGCCAATGCTGAACGAGCGCGGCAAGGTGATCGGCGACTTCTCGTTGGCCAATGTCGGCCCCGACGAGTACGGCGATGAGAGCTACTTCCTCGTGGGCTCGGGCGTCGCCGAAGAATACCACATGCGCTGGTTCGAGAACCGGTTGCCGGAAGACGGCTCGGTCGAGGTGTCGCCCTGGGGCCTGGGTCTTGTGGGTCTTTCGGTCGCGGGGCCAAAGGCTCGGGACGTCTTGGCGGAGGTGGTCCGAACAACGCTGGACCCGGATGTCTCGAACGACGCGTTCAAGTTCATGGACCTGCGCGAGATGGATCTCGGTCCTGTGCCGGCGCGCGTGGGGCGGGTCAGCTTCACCGGTGATCTGGGCTACGAGATCTGGATTCGGCCCGAGTATCAGCGGCTGCTGTTCTCGTTGTTGTGGGAGGCTGGACAGCCTCACGGGATGAAGCTCTTTGGCGGCCGGGCGCTGAACTCGCTGCGGCTGGAGAAAGGGTTTGGCAGCTGGGCGCGGGAGTACCGCCCCATCTACGGCCCCGAGGAGTGTGGTCTGGGCCAGTTCGTCAGCCTCAAGAAGGACGTCGACTTCGTCGGCCGGGCCGGCGCCGAGCAAGAGCGCGCCGAGGGCGGCAAGCTGCGTCTTATGAGTTTTGCTCTCGACGCGAAAGACGCCGACGCCATTGGCGACGAGCCCATCTATTTCGAGGGCGCCGCGCGCGGCTGGGTCACGTCGGGCGGGTACGCCCACACGTCTCAAACCTCGGTCGCCATGGGCTACGTCCCCAGAGAGATCGCTGAAGCGGACGACGGTTGGCAGGTCGAAGTGCTGGGCGAAAGCCTGACCGCTCGCCCGCTGCGCGCGCCGCTCTTCGATCCCAACGGCGGCCGCATGCGCGGATAACGCGTCGCGGCTCGCGCTCTTGCTCCTTTCGCCTCCGCACCCTCGCGGCGGAGGCGTCGGGGCGGGTGAGACGAGAGCGTATCTTGTTATTTGCCTGAGCCTTCGCCTCTGGGCATAGTCGTCGCGGTGATCGGGCGAGGCGAAAGGGGCACGGGCGCGATGGCGCAGCTCATCCTGTCGGCATTGGAGATCTGGGGCTGGATCGGCCTTGGCGTGTCCGCGGCGTTCTTGTTGGTCGGCATCGACCGCGTCGACGCCAGCGCGCGGGCGACATATGCGTTTCGGCCGTTACTGATCCCCGGCGTCGTGGTGTTGTGGCCCATCGTGCTGATCCGTTGGATTCAGCTTGAGATGCGAGGGCGCTCATGAAGATCGCACATCGACGCGCGCATCGCCGGATCTGGATGGTCTTCGCGCTGTTGATCCCCGCGATGCTGGCGTCGGCTTTTGCTCTGAAACAGGACTTCGCCGCCGCGCCTGCGCCGGTTCAGATCGCGCCGCCGGCTGCCGGAGCCGATCAATGAGCGTCCAGTACAAACCGGTCATCTGGGACCGAAACAAGATGCTCTACGACGTGGTGCTGATCATCGCGGTGGGGCTTTACATCTATCTGTATCTGCGCGTCGCCCCGATGTGGGCGAACTGGGCGCGGCCGGTCGACCCGCAAATCCAGCGCATGCGCGCATTCGGCAGCTGTGCGTTCCTGATGCTCACCTTCATCCTGTGCATCGGACCTCTGGCCCGGCTCGACAAACGCTTCTTGCCGCTGCTTTACAATCGCCGTCATTTCGGCGTGCTGACCTGCGTCGTTGCCGCAAGTCACGCCGTCTATGTGCTTGATTGGTATTATAATTTTAGTCCCACGCCCAAGTATGAGGCGCTGCTCAACTCGAATACGAGCTTTGGTCTCATCCTCGGCTTTCCGTTTGAGGCGCTGGGGATTTTCGCGTTCGCTATCCTGGTTGTGCTGGCGGTGACCAGCCATGACTTCTGGTTGAGTTTCCTTACTCCGCCGGTTTGGAAAGCGATCCATATGTCCGTCTATGTCGCGTATGCCGCCGTCGTGGCGCATATCGCTCTTGGCTATCTGCAATCCGCCAAGAACCCGACCTTTGCGGTGATCGCGGTGGGCGGCGCTTTGACAGTCGTTATTCTGCACCTGATGGCGGGGCGGCGAGAAGGCGCGCTAGATGCGACCGCCAGCGACGTGACCGCCAGCGACGCGACCGACTGGGTGCGGGTCGGCGAACCGTTCGAGATCCTGCCGGATCGGGCGAAAATCGTCGTGACGCCGGACGGCGAGCGCGTCGCCGTCGTCCGTCATGGCGACAAGATCTCGGCCCTGTCGAACGTGTGCGCGCACCAGAATGGCCCGCTCGGAGAAGGGCGCGTGATCGACGGATGCCTCACATGCCCGTGGCATGGGCACCAGTTCCGACCCGAGGACGGCTGCGCGCCTGCGCCTTTCACCGACAAGGTGCCGACCTATCGCGTGAAGCTCGAGAACGGCGTGATCTATGTCGATCCGACCCCGAACCCGAAAGGCACCTACGTCGAACCGGTTCAGCTGAGCACGGAGGCCGCGTCATGAGCCGCCAGGACGACGACTTCTTTGTGGGATATCTCAGTCGCTGGCCGGCGACGTTGAAGACCTTCCTGCCGCTCGTTGCGCTTCTATTCATCGCCGGTTTCGCCGTGGGCGCAATCGCGGTGTCCGCGACGCAGGACGACCCGGGCAATGGCGCGATCCAATGGGGTCAGCGCCTGACCGAGCGCGGCTACATTTATGCGGAACCCTATCCGCATCTGCGCCAGGCGCCGACAGCCGAACATCCGCAGGGCCGCACGTTCACGATGGTGCGCGCGGGCAAGCGCGGCGTTCAGGATCTTGCGACCCGGTTCGACGGACAGTTCGTAGAGGTGCTCGGCGTCTGGACCCGCCGCGGCGAGCTCGAGATGATCCAGGCCGGCGGCCGGCAGGGCAAACCCGCCGTCGCCGCGGTTGAACCCGACTACGCTGTCGACGCGCTTACGGTGACGGAGGATTTGGGACGCTGGCGCATCGCCGGCGAGATCTGTGACGGGAAATGCTATCTCGGCGCCATGCGGCCAGGGCGCGGCCTCGCGCACAAAGCCTGCGCAAACTTGTGCATCATCGGCGGCGCGCCTGCGGTGTTGGTGACGGCTGAACCGGTCGAGGGAACGGAGTTTCTGTTGCTCGCCGATGAGACCGGCGCTCCGCTTCCTGAAGGCGTCTATGACCTGACTGCGATCCTGATCGAGGCGGAAGGTCAGCTCGAGCGTCGCGGCGATCTGCTCGTCTTCAAGATCGACTTCGACAGCGTGCGGAGGCTTTGAACATGGGCATCCTCTCACGTCTTCTGGGATTGGCGCTCGCGGTCGGGGCTGTCTGGGCCGCCTGGTGGATCTACGGGCAGATCCCCAGCTATATCAGGATGATCCCGCAGCGCGTCGCCGATGTGCCGGTCCGCGGCCTGGTCAATGACTACCGTTTGCTGTTGGAGATCCTCGCGGTCTTTCTGGGCTTAAGCATTCTCGATTGGCTGTGGCGAAACACGGTTGGCCGGCTGACGAGCTAGCGCCTACCAATCTCGGACGTGTTATGAGAGCGATATGATTGCGCTCCGCATCGCCTTGCTCTTGCTCCTTTTTCCCTGCTGTGCGCAGGCGCACCCGGCCGACGAGGGTGGGCTGATCGTCGGCTTTATGGGCGCTGAACGCGACGAGGCGAGCGGCGACGTCACCGTGTCGATCAGCCTGATCAATGCGCCCGGCGGGCGGGCGGCGCGGCGCGGCGTGCGGGCGGCAGTCGGAGAGGCCGCCAGGGTTCTGACATCGGTCCGCTTCTGGGGTCTCTCCTTCTAGCGGGAGGCGCGCTTCTTCGCGCTCGACGCCGGCGAGACGCGCCGATTGACGCCGCCCGAGGGTCGCATTCTCGTGCGTGGCGTGTCCGAGGCGGAGGTGGCTTCGGGCGTGTTCCGGCTGACGCTGTTTTTCGGACCGGTCGGATCGCCAGAGATCATGGTGCGATTGGGCGCGTTGCCGGAACTCAGCCTGCCCCAACGCAACCTGCCCGGACAGGACGCGCCGGCGCCCGCTCAAAACACCTTCGGACCGCCCGACGACGCGACGTTCTGAATCGCACGGCTAGACGATCCCGTAACTCAAAAGCAGCATATGCGCGCCGACGCCGGCGACGCCCGCGCCAAGCAAGGCTCGTGTCGCAGCCGGGTTTGGAAACATGCGGCAAAGTTCGCCGATCAGAACACCCATGATGTGCAGCGCCGCCGTCGCAAGCATGAACCCCCCGACATAGGCGGCGGGTTCCGCAAGGCGCGGGATTTCAGCGCCATGGGCGTGACCGTGAAACAGAGCGAAGAAACCGACGAAGGCCATCCCCAAAAAGGTCTGCGGCCGCGGGCGCTGAGAGCAATGACGAAGCCGAGCGCAAAAACCGACAGAGCGATGACGCCTTCGACATGCGGAAGGGCCGTTCCTTGCAGGCCGATCGCGCCGCCCAGCGCCATAACGAGCACAAAGGCCGTCGGCACGTTCCAGATCGCGCGCCCCCCCATCTGAACCGACAAGAGGCCGACAGCCACCATGGCGAGCAAGTGATCAAAGCCCAGAACCGGGTGCCAACCCCCGGCGAGGAAACCGCCATCTGCGGCTTCGGTGGATGCGTGAGCCTTTGAAAACGAGGCGCTCAACAGCAGGGTGATTATCCAGAACAGCTGTCTCATGCGTACACGCGATCTCCCCACTGCGCGGCCAACCCATCCGCAGCCAGCTGGTTGCGCCAGAAGCGCCAGTATGGCGCCAGACTGTTTCCCTCTTACGACTTTAACTAGTGCCCGGCGGCTCTAATGTTTCCAATTAGAAAAGTCCTTACAGGAGCCTCTCAATGAGCTGGAATCCCGCTCTCGACCCGCATTGCCCGACCGGAGATGAGGTCGACGCCATCGAGACTGTCATCGTTCCACGCGCCCGCGATCTCGGCGGGTTCGAGGTGCGTCGCGCTTTGCCCGCGCCCAAGCGCCAGATGGTCGGCCCGTTCATCTTCTTTGATCAGATGGGCCCTGCGGAGTTCCTGACCGATCAGGGCATCGACGTGCGCCCGCATCCTCACATCGGGCTGGCGACGGTCACTTACCTTTACGACGGCGCCATTCGGCACCGCGACAGCCTCGGCTCCAACCTGGAGATCGAGCCCGGCGCCGTGAACTGGATGATTGCGGGCAAGGGCATCACCCATTCCGAACGGACGTCGGCGGAACGGCGCAAGGCCGAGCGCAACCCGCTTTACGGGATCCAGACATGGGTGGCGTTGCCTGAAGACGCCGAGGAGACGGATCCCGGTTTCGAGCATCAGGCCAAGGACGCGCTCCCGTTCCTTGAAGGGGAGGGCAAGCAGGTCCGGCTGATCCTCGGGAACCTCTACGGCGAGAAAGCGCCGGTGAAGACGTTCTCAGAGATGTTCTACGCCGACGCTGTGCTGGAGGCGGGGGCCAAGATCCCGCTGACGAACGACCATGAGGATCGCGGCATCTATGTCGTGGCTGGGGAAGTCGAGATCGCCGGCGTGTCCTATGCGGCCGGTCAAATGATGGTCTTCCGTCCGGGCGACGAGATCACCGTCACCGCCACTCAGTCATCGCGGCTCATGCTCTTGGGCGGCGAGACCTTGAATGGACCTCGCTATATCTGGTGGAACTTCGTGGCGTCGAGTCAGGAGAAGATCGAGGCGGCGAAAGAGGCCTGGCGCGAAGGCGATTGGCAGAACGGCCGCTTCCACTTGCCGCCGGATGACGACGCGGAGCACATTCCGCTGCCCGACAAGTAAGGGCTTCGCAGGACGCCGCATTGCTCGCGGCGCGCACTAGGCCCAGCCGGTGATCGGCGCTGGCTGGGCTTTGAGGTGAGCAAGAAAAGCGTGCGAGCGGAGCCCGGCCTTCCCTAAGACGCCTTGGCGCGTTCTTCGGCCTCCAACGAGGCGATGAGGGACGTGAATTTCTCGCCCTGTACGACAATATGCGCGCGGATGACGTCTACGACGCGTTGCTGCTCTCCTGCGCGTATCGAGGCGACGATGTCGCGGTGCTCGGTCTGTGACTGCGTCATCCGCCCCCGAGCGTGCAGCTGATGCCGCCGAAACGGCTTGAGGCGGCTCTGCAGCATCCGTGACTGCGCTTCCAGAAAGCTATTGCCCGAGGCCGCGTAGATCGCGGTGTGAAAGAGCTCGTTCTCGGCGTAGTAGCGCTCTACGTCGCCCGAGGCCGCCGCCTCTTCGCACCGCTGAAGGCGGCGCATCAGGACGTCTTCCTGGGCGTCTGTCATTCTCTGGCAGGCAAATCGGCAGCACGCCGCCTCCAGCTCGGCCATCGTTTCGAACATTTCGACCAGTTCGCGCGCGCTGACGCGCCGGACAAACGCTCCTCTGCGGGGGCGGATCTCGACCAGTCCAGAGCTCTCTAGGCCAAGCAGCGCCTCACGGATCGGTGTTCTGGACACATCGAACCGGGCCGCGAGAGACATCTCGTCCAGATGCTCTCCGGGTCTGAGCCTGCCCTCGACGATCTCGTGTTCGAGCGCGTCGCGCAGAACGGTGGCGGTTTTGCGTGTCATGCGAGCCTCCGCCTTGCGAATACACGAATTAGGTATCAAAACACAACCCCGAAAAGATTGTATACAATTTAGTTGACCTTGCGTTCAGGGCCACTAAGGTTGCGCTGTCGGAGTGTTGTTCCGGCTGGGACAAAAGAGATGTGCTTCGTGGCCACGGCCGCCAAAAGCACGGGAGGAAGATATGAAGAAGTTTGCATTGACCGCTTCCGCAGCGGCGATCGCCGCCCTTTTTGCGCACGGCGCTCACGCAGATGAATTGCGCCTGAGCCATCAGTGGTCGACCAAAGACGTACGGCATCAGGTGGCGCAGATCGTCGCCGACGAGGTCGCGGCGGCGGGTGTTGATCTCGAAATCAAGATTTTCCCGTCGAAGTCGTTGTTCAAACCGCGCGAACAGTACAATCCGCTGAGCCGTGGTCAGGTCGACATGGTGGTTCTGCCGCTCGCCTACGCAGGCGGTCAGCGCCCGGAGTACAACCTGACGCTGATGCCGGGTCTGGTGAAGAACCATGACCACGCCGCCCGTCTGAACGAATCGCCGTTCATGGAGCGGATCGAAGAGATCATGGCCGAGGACGACGTGATGGTTCTCGTGCACGGCTATCTCGCCGGCGGTTTCGTCGGCAAGGACAAGTGCATCACCTCGCCCGACGACGTTAAGGGCCTGCAGATGCGCGCGGCGGGCAAGTCGTTCGAGCAGATGCTCGTGGGCGCGGGCGCGGCGATCGCCTCTATGGCCTCCTCAGAGATCTACAACGCGATCCAGACCGGTGTTCTTGATGCGGCGAACACCTCGTCATCGAGCTTCGTATCATACCGGATCTACGAGCAGGTGGCGTGCTACACGCCTGCGGGCGACGTCGCTTTGTGGTTCATGTATCAGCCGCTGCTGATGAACAAATCGACCTTCGACGGTCTGACCCAGGCGCAGCAGGACGCGATCATGGCCGGCGCCAAGAAGGCCGAAGCGTTCTATCTCGCCGAAGCCAAGAAGCAGGATGCGAACGCCGTTGAAGTCTACAAGGCGAATGGCGTCGAGATCAAAAACATGACCATCGAAGAGTTCGAGGCATGGCGCGGCATCGCAAAGGAGACCTCCTACAAGTCCTTCGTTGAAACCGTGGACGGTGGGCAGGATCTTTTGGACATGGCCTTGGCCGTCGACTGACCGGCCTCACGAAAATAGGGGGAGCGTCATGCGCTCCCTCATTCTTTTGGCGCTTTACCCTTCAGACATGTTTTTCGGAGAGGGACGATGTCGGCTCCCCAATCGGCCTTTGCGCCGCCTGCTTCGCGCTACACGGTCCTGCGATTCATAGGCTTCCTTTCGACGATCTGCGGCGCCGCCGCCGCCTTCATGATCGTCAGCGCCGTTGCGATCACCTGTCAGATGATCTGGATCCGCTTTGTCCTGAATGGTTCGACCGTCTGGCAGACCGAGGTCGTGATCTACCTGATGATCGGCGCGACGATGATCGGCTTGCCTTATGTCCAAAAGCAGCGCGGCCACGTGAATGTGGACCTCCTGCCCCGAATGCTGCCGCGACCGCTGCGCTTTGGCCTCGCGTTCCTGACATTCGGACTGTCGATGGCCGTCGTCGCGGTCATGCTCTGGTACGGCTACGATCTTTGGCACATCGCCTGGACGCGCGGTTGGACGTCGGACACGGTCTGGGGCGCGAAACTCTGGGTTCCCTACCTCGCGCTTCCGATCGGATTTGGTCTCTACCTGCTTCAGCTCGGCGCGGATTTCGTCGCCGTGCTCCTGAACGAGCGGTCGCCGTTCGATCTTGACGAAGAACTGGACGGGGGGGCGCTGTAATGGAGCCGCTGCTTCTCGGCGCGATTGTCGCCGTCATCACCGTCCTGGTTCTTTTCTCGGGCGTCTCGGTGGCCACGGGCCTGCTGATCGTCTCGGCGGGTTTCCTGTTGGTGTTCGATGGGATGCGCTCTCTCGAGCTTTTGCCGGAAATCTTCTTCGCAAAGCTCAACAACTTTGCTCTTCTGTCGATCCCCATGTTCATCATTATGGGAGCGGCGATCGCCTCGACCAGGGCGGGGGCTGATCTCTATGAAGCGCTCGACCGATGGCTGACCCGCGTACCGGGCGGACTGGTGATCTCGAACCTCGGGGCCTGCGCCTTGTTCGCTGCGATGAGCGGCTCTTCGCCGGCGACCTGCGCGGCGATCGGCAAGATGGGCATTCCGGAGATGCGCAAGCGCGGCTACCCGGACGGCGTCGCCGCGGGGTCGATCGCCGCGGGCGGCACGCTTGGCATTCTGATCCCGCCCTCGGTGACCATGATCGTCTACGGGATCGCGACCGAGACATCGATCGGCCGTCTGTTTCTCGCGGGCGTCTTTCCGGGCTTGCTCCTCGTGGGCCTGTTCATGGCCTGGTCGATCTATGACACGTGGCGGAACGGCTCCGAAGACGCCTTGAGCAGACGCAGCTTCACCTGGCGTGAGAAGTTCGAGATCCTGCCTCGGGTTCTGCCCTTCATTGCGATCATCCTGGGCGTGCTCTATGCGCTCTACGGAGGGGTCGCGACCCCTTCTGAAACCGCCGCGGTCGGAGCGTTGATGTGCCTGCTGGTGGCCGTGATCATCTACAAGCTCTGGACCTTTGACGCGATCTGGGTGGTGATGCGCGACAGCACGCGCGAGAGCGTGATGATCATGTTCATCATCGGCGCGGCGGGCGTTTTCTCCTACATGCTGTCCTCGCTCTTTATCACGCAGGCGATCGCCGAGTGGATCGGAACGCTCGACGTGAACCGCTGGGTGCTGATGTTCGCGGTCAACATTTTCCTGCTGGTCGCAGGCTTCTTCCTGCCGCCTGTCGCCGTGATCCTGATGACCGCGCCGATCCTGTTGCCGATCATTACAGGGGCCGGCTTTGACCCGATCTGGTTTGCCGTGATCCTGACGATCAATATGGAGATCGGGCTGATATCTCCGCCGGTTGGCCTCAATCTCTACGTGATCAACGGCATCGCGCCGGACATCCCGCTGAAGACGATCCTCAAGGGCTCGTTGCCGTTCGTGGGGTGCATGGTTCTCGCGATCATCATCTTGTGCATTTTCCCCGAGATCGCCACCTGGCTGCCGGACACACTGATGGGACCGCGGCTTTAGCCGCGGCGAGGCTTCATGAACCGAATGAGCACATTGAACGATCTGCTCTACTCGTTGCTCGAACGTGGAGCGCGCCTGGTGGATTGGGGCGGCGGCGCGAAGGCCGACGAGCGAAGCGTCGACGAGCTGTGCATGACGCTTTTGTCCTCGAAGGGCGAAGCGTCGGGCGTTGCGCTGGCCGCAGAGATCCTGCGCCGGTTCGACGGGTTTGACGCCGAGGCTCGGCTGGCGTTTTTCGAGATGCTCGCCCGTGATCTTGACGTCGACCCCGAAGCGGTCGCCCAGGCGACGGATCGGTATCTCCAGAACCCGTCTCCGGACGCCTTGTCGACGCTTGTGACAGCGGCCGAGCCGCGGCGACAACAGCTTTTGCGCCGGT
Organism: uncultured Neomegalonema sp.; assembly: GCA_937911325.1. Classification (GTDB taxonomy): domain Bacteria; phylum Pseudomonadota; class Alphaproteobacteria; order Rhodobacterales; family Rhodobacteraceae; genus CALDSD01. The sequence goes on along the minus strand of CALDSD010000045.1, from coordinate 54,502 downwards.
TGAACTTTGCGCCGGGCGGCACGGAAGCCCTCGTGCGGATGCGCGCGGCGCTGCTCTCGGCGCTCAAGGAAAAGGACGACCTGCGCCGCGTGGACGCAGATTTTCAACACTTGCTCGAGAGCTGGTTCAACCGCGGGGTCTTGGTGTTGCGGCCAATCGACTGGAGCACCTCGGCGCACATCCTCGAGAAGATCATCGCCTATGAGGCGGTGCACGAGATCGACAGTTGGGATGAGCTGCGACGTCGTTTGCAGCCTGCGGATCGCCGGTGCTTTGCTTTCTTCCACCCAGCGATGCCGGATGAGCCGCTGATCTTTGTCGAAGTCGCGCTGACATTGGAGACCGCTGCGTCGATCCAGGATGTTCTGACGCCAAGCCGAGACATCGTCGCGCCGGGCGATGCGACCACCGCCGTCTTCTATTCGATCTCGAATTGTCAGGCCGGGTTGAAGGGGGTGTCCTTTGGCGCGTTTCTGATCAAACAGGTGGCTCAGGATCTCGCGCGGGCGCTGCCCAAGCTGACGACCTTTGTCACGCTCTCGCCGGTTCCCGGGCTGAACCGGTGGTTGCGCGGCGCGGCGAAAACCGATCCGGACGGACCCGCCAGTCAGGCGCTGGCGATGACCGCTGACCTCAATTGGCCGCGCTCGACGGAGACGGCCGAGACAGCGAAACCGCTGATCCAGGGACTGGCGGCGGAATACTTCCTTGAGGCCAAGCGACCGGACGGGCAACCGCTCGACCCGGTTGCGCGGTTCCACCTCGGCAACGGCGCCTCGCTCGCCCGGATCAACTGGCTGGCGGACGTCTCGGCGAAGGGCCTCGCACAGTCCTGCGGCGTGATGGTCAACTACCTCTATGAACTCGAGCAGGTGGAAGCGCATCACGAGGATTACGCCGAGAGCCGGATGGTCCACAGCTCGCGCAGCGTGCGCGCCTTGTTGCCCCCGCCCGAGCGTTCCGTGCTGAAAATCAAGACCACAGAGAGACAGAACCCGGAGGCGAAGACATGAGCACCGCCAATCCGCTTTATGACGCGTTCATCCGGCCGCGGAGGGAAGACGCGCGCGTTTTCCTGCATCTTCCCGGGGGAGAAAGCGTCACCTATGCGCAGGCGATGGCGCGTGCGCACCAGCTCGCGCATGTGTTGCTGGAGAACGGCGTCGGTCCCGGGGATCGCGTCGCCGTGCAAGTGCAAAAGTCGCCGGAAGCGTTGTACCTCTACCTCGCCTGCGTCGCGACCGGCGGCGTCTTCCTGCCGCTCAACACCGCGTACACGGCTGCGGAACTGGATTACTTCATCGGCGACGCGGAGCCTGCGCTCGTCGTTTGTGATCCGAGCGCGCGCGAGAACCTCGCCGCCATCGCCGATCGTTACGGCGCGGCCCTCACGACTTTGGCCCCGGATGGGTCCGGCGCGCTGACCGATGCGGCGGCGACGCAGCCGGAGGTCTTCGATCCGGTTGCGCGTGGCGAGGACGACCTGGCGGCGGTGCTCTACACGTCTGGCACGACCGGCCGCTCCAAGGGGGCGATGCTGTCGCAGGCGAACCTCTTGTCGAATGCGCAAGCGTTGACTGACGTCTGGCGCTTCACCGATACGGATGTGCTGCTGCACGGGCTGCCGATCTTTCATACGCATGGTTTGTTCGTCGCCACCAATGTGACGCTCAGCGCCGGCGGGTCGATGATCTTCCTGCCGAAGTTCGACCTGGACGCCATGATCGAGGCGATGTCGCGCGCGACGACGATGATGGGCGTGCCGACATTCTACACGCGACTGCTGGGTGATCCGCGCTTCAGCCGCGAGCTGGTTCAGCACATGCGCCTGTTTATCTCGGGCAGCGCGCCACTATTGGCGCAGACGCATGCCGATTTTGAAGAACGGACGGGTCATCGCATCCTCGAACGCTACGGGATGAGCGAGACGGGGATGATCACCTCGAATCCCTATGATGCGGAGCGGCGAGCCGGGACCGTCGGGTTTCCGTTGCCAGGGGTGGCGATCCGCGTCGTTGACCGCGAAACCGGCGCGGCCGTCGCCCACGGCGAGACCGGGGTTGTCGAAGTGAGAGGCCCGAACGTCTTCAAGGGCTACTGGCGCATGCCCGAGAAAACGGCCGCTGAGATGCGTGAGGACGGCTACTTCGTGACCGGCGATCTCGGCCAGGTCGATGGCGACGGCTATCTGGCGATTGTGGGCCGCGACAAAGATCTGATCATCTCGGGCGGTTTCAACGTCTATCCCAAGGAGATCGAAACGGCGATCGACGCGTTGGAGGGCGTTGGCGAATCGGCGGTGATCGGTTTGCCGCATCCGGACTTCGGCGAAGGCGTCGCCGCAGTCGTGACGCGGACCCACGCGGCCGAGCTCTCGGAGGCGGACGTCGTCGGCGGCGTTGCGGACAAACTGGCGAAGTTCAAGCAGCCCAAACGCGTGTTCTTTGTCGACGCGCTGCCGCGCAACGCCATGGGGAAAGTGCAAAAACAGGTTCTGCGCACCGAGTACGCAGCCGCTTTCGCGCCGAAACCGGGTTAGGCGCGCTGCGCGGACAGAGTCGCTTCGATCGCTGCGGCGATGCGCGCGACCGGCCAGGTCCGGCTGAGCGGCGGCACATGCAGAAAGGCGGCGGCGCAGGGACGGGCGGCCTCCGCGCGCCAGTCCAGCAGCGCGCGATAAGCGCTTTCGCAGACATATTGGCCGGCGTCCGTCGAATAGGCGCTGGGCCCGACCGAGCTCCGCAAGCGCGACTGAGCCGCCCCCCAGCGCCAGTCTCCGGCACGGCTGTCAGGACCTTCAGGCCAGTCCGCGATCTCGGGACGGCGCGCCCTGCGCTCGAGGCGGAGGCGGACGCCCGCGGCAAGACCGGTCATGAGGCAAATCTCGGGTTCAAACCGATCCAGCGCGTCGCGCAGACGTTGCGCAGCAAGGGCGTGATCCACAGGCAGCCGCAACAAGCGCACCGGTCGGCGCGTCGTTGCGGCGTAGTGACAGGCGCCTTCCCAGCTGGAGTTCACCCGCCACGGACCGAACGGCTCGAAGCCGGTCAACAGGACGCTCATTCGCCGTATCTGAGACACAGTCGCCATTCTCTCCCGCCTAAGGTCGGTTGACCCGGTCGTCTCTCGCGTTCAGCGTGCCGTTCGTCACCTCAAGGCATCGAGGAGCGCCCAGCCCAATGTTTCCAATCCGCGATCATAACCCTTCGCAACGGACGCCGTTCGTCACCTATGCGTTGATCGCGCTCAACGTTTTGATCTTTGTGAGCTATGCCGCCTTGTTCAATGACGAAAGAGCGTTGCGCGCCTTCTTTGAAGAATGGGCGATGATCCCGGCCGCGGTGAGCGGGGGAGAGATGCAGCACACCTTGGTCACCAGCATGTTTCTGCATGGCGGGTTGATGCATTTGGGGGGCAACATGCTCTTCTTGTGGATCTTCGGGGACAACCTTGAAGACGCGCTGGGGCATCTGGGGTTTTTGATCTTCTATCTTGCGACGGGGTTGGTCGCCTCCGCTGCGCATATCAGCGCTGACGCCGGATCGATCGTACCGACCGTCGGCGCGTCCGGCGCGATCTCAGGGGTCATGGGCGGCTATTTGCTGCTTTATCCTAAGGCGAAAGTCGATGTGTTCGTTTTCCTTGGCTATTACGTGCGGATGATCGTGATGCGGTCATGGGCGGTTCTTGGCATATGGTTCGCGCTGCAGCTCGTCGGCGGCTTTTCAACGCTCGGTGGACAAGGCGGCGTCGCTTACTGGGCTCATGCGGGCGGGTTCATCGCCGGTCTCGCCGTGATGCTGCCGCTCTGGGCGTGGAAGGGCGGCCCGAGGCTTTGGCGAAGCACGGAGGGGCATCCGCCCTGGCCGCCGACCTCGGTTCCTGAGCGCGGGTTCGGCAGGCCGCCCGTGGTGCGCCGCCGCCGGTGACGCACCCACGTGCTGGCGCGCTGACGCATTGGCGCGCTGGCCGTCGCGCTACATCCTCTCTGGCGCGAGCGCATGGGCGCGTCGCGCAATCAGCGCCACAGCGACGTTGACATCGTCTTCGGTGATCTCCGGGATCTCCTCTGGCGCCTTGCCTGCCGCTCGCTGCCGCGTCGCCGCTTCAATCGCAGCCCGGCGGATGCGATCAGCCAGACAGTAAACCAGGTCGTTGACGTACTCGGTCACAGCCGGCGGCGTCGCTGGCATCCATTGCCGCCCCGAGGCGGGGTTGGGGCGCTCGACGTCGGCGTTGATGATCCAGACCGTCTGATCGAGACCCTCGACTTCGAGTTGGTCGAGCGCGCGGGTCAAGACCTTCCGTCGGAGGTTGGAGCGCGTCTCCAGCGCGACCTGATCGTGTGGCCGTTCGATCATCTCGACCATCTGTTCCAGCTGCTGTTGATCCGCCGCGCCGCCCGTCGGCGCGCGGTCTTCGGCGGCCTGGAACGCCTCGAACACGTCCATTCCGAAGGGATCCGCTTCGTTGAGGACGAAGACGTCTGGTTTTCCGACGCGCATTCGCAGATCGCGTTTGATCTTCAGGCCCGCATTCCGCGCCATCTCGCTGTCCGGGGCTTCGTCAAGAACGCTGGAGTCGATCTCGGTAAGATCCAGCACGTTCTTCAGTGTGAAGTAGCGCGCCTCTCGTTTGGCGAGCCCCTTTTCGCGGTGCCTGCGGCCCAGCGGCGGAATGTTGCACAGCGCCGCCTCACTGGCCATCGCATTGCCCAGGTCTGTCCGGCCCGAGCCAAACCGTCCGGCTATGACGAGGTGTTTCACGTCTTCCAGCGTGAGGTTTTCTCCGTCGCCAGCGTCCGCATCGATGCGGAGGCCGCCGCGTGAAAACGCCAGCAACGCTTGCATCGATCCCAACGATTTCTCGGCTCCGTCCCGTGCGTGGACGACCTCGTTCTTCGAGTTCACCTCGAGCAGACGGTCGACGGGCTGCTCGGCGCCCTCTGTCTGCGAACCGCGGAAGACGTCGACTTTCAACGCGCTCTCCATCACGCCAAAGCGGTACGCTTGGAAGACCTGGATCTCATCGAGCGCGTCGTTTCGCCGGGTCCAAGAGTAGCCAAAGCCGACATAGACGCCGATGAAAAAGGCGAAGCCGAGCGTCGCGGGAAGATTGCGCCACGCGGTGTCGAACAACCCAGCGCCTTCGGCTTCGATGTAGCCTGCGTACAGGATCCCGGCGCCGATGGCCGCACCTGTGAGATAGAACAGGCAGTCGGTGAAAGCGTCGGCCAATGCGTCGCGGCGGTACTCGCTGACCACCGGGGCGACGTCATCTTCGCGCGTGACGCCGCGATAAATGTCGGGATAGCCGTTCAGTTTGCGCTCGGCCGCGGCCTCGTCGATGCCCTTGTCGACGCGAACGATGTCGTTGCCGAACTCCTTGACCCACCAAACGGCGAGCGTCGTCATCACCGCCGCGATCGCCTTGCGCCAGGCTTCGATGTCGTAGCCGGACCGAGAAGCGATAAAAATGAGACCGACGAAGAACACAAACGCGGCCAGCATCACCCAACGGATGCTCGCGGCTCGGACGCGGACGATCATCAGCGCGACCAGCGTCACAAGGACCAGCGCCGCGATGACCGAAAGCGAAACGCTCTCGGCGCATTGCAAGAGGTCCCGTTGCGTCAGCGCGCCGCTGTCGCTCACGCAGCTGGCGAACACCAAAGGCGCCTGCGCATGCAAAGCCGCGCCCAACGCCAGCGGCGCGTCCGCGACCCCAAAGACGTCCGTGCGCGCAAGCGTCGCAAGGGTCGTCTCGTCGAACATCAGGACGGCGGCGGCGATGGTCAGCCAACTCAGCAGAGTGTAATGGGGCGTGCGGCTTTCGAGGGCCGCCAAGGCGGCGAAGGTGACCGCCACCAGCACCACGGCCGCCGTCTCCAAGCGTCGCAGGACTTGCGCGATGACGCGGATTTCCTGGTCGTTCCAGAAACCGAACGCATGGGCGAACAGGCCGACGACCAGCGCGATCCCGGCCCCAAGACCCGCGATCAACATGATCCGCCAAACGGCGTAACTCGCGCGGCCGAAGAAACGGTCCGGCAAGTCGTCGAACTCAACGACGCGGGTGAACAGTTTGGACATGATCATCAGCACCGCGAGGTAGCTGACGACGAAGATCACGACCGTCGCCGCCCCATGTCCCAGGTTCTCGGTGAAGTCTCCGGAGTCTCGTTGGAACTCGATGGAAAATGCGAACGCGATGAGCATCGCGCCCAACAATACGACGACGAGCCAGAGGCCCCGCGTCGCCATCCTCGCGAGGGTCAGGCTCGACTGTAGCGCCAGGTTCGAGCGGCGCTCGGCATGCCGGGTGAGATACCGGGCGAACTGCTGAGTGAGGATCGCGAGCACCGGGAAGATCAGGAGCGCCAGGAAGAAGTATACGGCCAGGTTTTCGAATGGGCCGATCAGCGGCATCGTTTCGTCGCGCAGCACCCGGCGGTAATGCCGCGTCGCGATGGCGACCCCGCTGGAAAGGTGCTCGGTCATCCAGGCGAAAATCAGCGTGGTCGTCAGGCCAATCGTCGCGTGGCCCAACTGATTGGCTTGCCACGAGTACGGGCGGCTATAGTTGCCGATGACGTCGGACCGCAGGAATTCCTGATCAAACCCCTTTAGCGGCCAAAGCAACCAGCCCAGATGTCGGTCGAACCAAGATGACATGGCGCCCTCCCCAGTCGTCTGCGCGCAACGATCCCTCGTCGAGTTCTCGGTCGCGGTCCCCCATCGCGATTTGCGCTCCAGCCTCTCGGGATTGGAGCGCCGCCCACTTCGGTGATACTGGCAAGCCCATGACAGTTACAAGCGATGGGGCGATGAAATGGCCGGTCCAGCGGTAAAACTCACAGCAGAAGAGCTGCCAGGCCCCGAATCTGCGGCAGGGAGACCCCTGCTGATCGCCCATGGACTGTTTGGATCTGGCCGTAACTGGTCGACGCTTGCGCGGAAATTCGCCGCAGAGCGACCGGTTTCCACCATTGATATGCGAAATCACGGCGCGAGCCCTTGGGCTGACGTCATGGGTTACGAGGAAATGGGCGCCGACCTGTTGGCCTCCGCCAAGGATCGGCATGCCGAACCCGTCGCCGTTTTGGGGCATTCGATGGGCGGCAAGGCGGCCATGGCGGCGGCGCTGACGAAACCCGAGGCTGTGGCGGCGCTCATCGTCGCTGACATCGCCCCGGTTCCGTACCAGCATTCCCATGCCAGCTTCGTCGACGCGATGCGCTCGGTGGATCTGAACGCGATTTCCCGCCGCAGCCAGGCGGATCCGATGCTTGCCGAGGCCATTCCCGAGGCGCCATTGCGCGCGTTTATCCTGCAAAACCTGGTCATCGAGGACGGCCGTGCGAGCTGGCGGCTCAATTTGGACGTCTTGGCGTCGGAGATGACGAAACTGCTCGACTGGCCGGCGGAGCTGTCGACGCGACGCTACGACGGCCCGACGTTGTTCTTGCATGGCGGCGCGTCCGACTATGTCTCTGAAGCCGCGCATTCGAGCATTCGAGCGACCTTCCCCAACGCAGAGATACAGTCGCTGCCGGGAGCGGGTCACTGGCTGCACGCCGAGCAGCCGGCGGCCTTTTCGGAGGCGGTCGCCCAATGGCTTCGACGGATGGATTGATCGGGGTTTATCGCGCAGTCTCGGCCTAGATACGATCGAGAAGACGATACCAGGCCATCGCCAATCGGAGAATTGGCCCACGAAAGCGCATCCCACCGGGAAACAGAGGCGTGGGGACGCGGGCCAGAAGGTCGAACGACTCCAACTGACCTTGCAGCGTCTCGGCTGCGATCTTCCCGCCGAGCGTCGCCATATGGACGCCGGAGCCAGACCAACCGCCGATCGCCAATGCATTGGGTCCGAGGCGTTGAAAGACCGGGGCGCGCGTTTGGCTGATGCCCAACGTGCCGCCCCAGGCGTAATCGACGCGCGCGTCTTCTAGCGTTGGAAAGACCTTCAGCATCCGCTTTCGAACAAACGCGCTGAGGTCTCGGGGGAAATGAGCGGAGGCGTTCTCACCGCCTCCGAACACCATCCGACCGTCCCGCGACAAGCGAAAATAGTTGATGGCGAACCGGCTGTCGGCGACGGCGACGTCGCCTGGGATCACCTCCTTGGCGCGATCGCCCAGGGGTTCGGTCGCGATGATGAAGTTGTTGATCGGCATCACCCGATCCGCGTACTTGCGCTGCACGCCATCGTGATAGCCGTTGACGGCGAGGACTAAGGATTTTGCGCGAACGGCGCCAACGGGCGTCTCGACCGCGACAGCGTCATTCTCGATGTCGATAGCCGTCGCCCGCGTCATCGGAAAAAGTCGCGCGCCAGCGTCCTGCGCGGCGATGGCGAGCCCAAGCGCGAAGTTCAACGGGTGCAGCTGCGCGGCGCGCCAGTTCATCAGGCCGCCATGATATCCTTCCGCGCGCAGATACTCGGGCAGTTTCGCAGGGGGGACGTACTCGATATGCTCGGCTTTGTAGGTGTTTCGCAGCTTGTCGACATAGCGCTCGGTCTCTGCGTCATAGCTGCGTCTGTGGTTGGGTTCCAGGATGCCGTCATGCAGGTCGCAGCTGATCGCATGGCGCTCGATCAATGCGCGCACCAACGCGTTCGCCTCCAACGCGAGAGCGAAGATCTTGCGCGCGTCGTCGACGCCGAGAACCCGTTCGTACCAATCAATCTCCTTACGTGGAACCGCCGCCAGCTGTCCGCCGTTGCGGCCAGAGGCGCCCCAGCCGATCCGATGGGCGTCGATCAACGCGACGTCAAAGCCCGCGTTTGCGAGATGGTAGGCGGCAGACAGACCAGCAAATCCGCCGCCGACGATGGCGACGTCTGCAGCGATCTCATGATCGAGAGGATGCAGGCGGAGGCCAGTTGTCGCCGTCGCCGCGTAGAGCGACGGCGCGTGGACGCCTGGTTCGTCATTGGCGTCGAGAAAACCGGTCATGCCGCGCTCAAGTTCAAGGTCAGCTAGATCCTAGCCTATGCGCCCAGAGCGCGGCGAACAATCGCTGATCAGTGCGTATGACCGCCTTGCTTTTTCTTCGCGCCGCCGCCGAGCGGCTGGGCCATGAACTCGACCACGACGTCGCCGGCGCTCTCGAAGGTGAGCGTGCTCGGCGCCCTGTCGCCCGCTTCGACGGCCCCGGTCGGCTCGAACAGCATCAGGTGATAGCCGCCGGGTGCAAGCGCAACCATGCCGCCCCCAGGGGCTGCGATCGCCTCGACGGCGCGCATCTGCATGGCGCCGTCGACCATCGAATGTTCGTGCAGTTCAATCCGACCATACGCATCAGAGCGGGCGGCGATCAGTTGATCGGTCTCGCCACTGTTCATGATGCTGACGAATCCGGCGCTTGGACGCCCCGCAATATTGAGCCGCAGCCAGGGCTCTTCAAAAGTGATGGCCTGGGTCGCGGCTTCGTCCGCGCGGGCCTGCGATCCTGACGGCGCGTGGGGCGTAAACATCAAGTCGAGGGCTGGCGTGGCGGCGGCGACGCCGCAAACAGCGGCGATGGCGAGCAGAGTTGTTCGGGTCATGACAGTCTCCGAAAACAGGTTGTGGCCCAGCGCGGTGGGCGCGGACCGGGTTATGTCAGTGAAAGCATCGAAACGGTTGTCAGGCCGGCGGCGCCCGAGGCCGGTTCCCCGTGCTTCGGTGCGCGTCACGGTCCGTCCAACGATCGCGCAGACGAAATCCGGCGAACTCTGGCGGATGGCTGAGCGTTTCGACTGTTTCATTGAGCCCAAGCGGCATCTTGAAGCCGGCGGCGGGGCAGGGGTCGGCGCGATCCTCTGGCGTTGTGTGGCCCGAGCCGTCCAAGGCGACATAAATGATCTGACCGCCAGAACAGAGCGCCACGTAGCCTTCAGGCGCGTTCGCCGCGGCTGCTGGCCCCGCCAAAACGCGCAAGGCCGTCGCCAGAACCAGGGCGAGGGCGAAAAACCGCCGAAAGTCGGCGTTGCGCTTATGACGGATCAGTTTGAGCACCGAGAAACGTTCGCAACCAAATATGGCGAGGTCAAAGCGCGGAATGTCTCAGTTTGCGTCGACGGCGGCTCCAGCGCCGGCGGCAGCGCCAGCGCCGGCATCAGAGGCCTGCGGCCCGAATGGCCCGCACCACCGCGTCCGGCGCGGTTATCGGCAGCATATGACCACCGCCCTCGATCATCTGGACATCCAGTTCCGGCAGCGCGGCGCGCAGATGATCGATATGCTCCGCAGGCTCCAAAATCCCGTCTGTGTCGCCAAACAGGATCGTCACGGGCGGCGTCAACTCGCCATACCGCTCCTGCTGGTCCTCCAGGCTCGGCTGCAGCGCCGCCGTGTCCGCCAGCATCGTTTCGATCTGACCCGGACGTAACGTCAGGATCCCGCCCCCTGCGAGCACGAAATCATCCGGCGCGATCGCGGGCGCAAATGCCGCGCTGAGGGTTTCCTCGCGCGCTTTGACAGCGGCGGGAATCGCGATGGTCCAGGCGATCGCCTTGCGGGCGAGCGCGCTGGTCACCGCATCGTCGCGAAAGGGTGGTTTCGACGAGAACGCGCGCGTCGCCGGCGCCAGCAGCACCAAGGCCTTCGCCGCATTGGGGTAGTCGAGCGCGAACCGCAAGGCGAGCGATCCGCCGAGCGAATGGCCGACCAGCACCGGATTGCTGATCTCCAGACGGTCGAGCGCGTCTTTCAGTATCCTGGCTTGCGCTTTGAGGCTGTGATCGCCGTTCGGGGGGACGGCGCTGTAGCCCGTTCCGGGACGGTCGATCGCGACCACCCGTCGATCGGTCGACAAGGGCGCCACGACCGAGTGGGTGAAATGGCGCAGCGTGCCGCCATTGCCGTGCACGAGCACCACCGGCGGGCCGTCGCCCTGGTCGACGTAATGGAGGCGACCGCTTGGAAGCTCCAGGAATTCGCCGATCGGCGGGGCGGCGGTCTCGGCCGCGTTCTTCGCCGCAAGCGACCGCCGGATCGGCATCGCCACGAACAAGATCAAAAGCGCTGCAACCGCCAGTAGGATCCAAAACCAAGTGCTCATGAACAGCGTCCCCCCGCCTTAGTCTCCCGCTAGGCCAGCGCGCCTTCGCGAGACAGCGCGTCGGCCAGCTCGTCAAAGCTTTTCCGCGCCAGATCGACCAGACGGTCCACCTCGTCGCGGGTGATGATCAACGGCGGCGAGATGATCATCGAGTCGCCGACCGCGCGCATCACCAAACCATTCTGAACGCAGATGTCGCGACAACGCGCGCCGATCGTTCCCCGATTTGGGAAAAGCTCGATGTCGGGCTCCTTGCGTTTCACCAGCTCCGCCGCGCCGATCAGTCCGCGAGAGCGGGTTTGCCCAATCAACGGATGATCCTCGAGCGACGCCCATCGTTGACCCAGATAGGGGCCGATGTCGTCGCGGACGCGCTCGACCAGTCCCTCCTCGCGAATGATCCGCAGATTGGCGATCGCCGCGGCGCAGGCGGCCGGGTGTCCGGAATAGGTGTATCCGTGGAAGACTTCGCCGGCTTCGGCCATGACAGGTTCTGCGACCTTCTCCGAGATCGCGACAGCGCCCATCGGCTGATAGCCGGAGGTCAAGCCCTTCGCCATCGACATCATATCCGGCTCGAAGTCGAATGACTGGCAGCCGAACCAGGTTCCAAACCGGCCAAAGCCCGAGATCACCTCATCGGCGATCAGCAAGATTTCGCGCTCGGCGCAGATGCGCTTGATTTCCGGCCAGTAGGTTTCAGGCGGGATCACCACGCCGCCGGCGCCCTGGATCGGCTCGGCGATAAACGCTGCGACATTGTCTTCGCCCAATTCATCGATCTTCGCTTCCAGAGCGCGGGCGCGTTGCAGACCAAACTCTTCAGGCGTCAAACCGTGTGGGCGGCCTTCGCCGAACCAATAGGGTTGATCGATGTGGTGGACCTCCCGCACCGCCGAGCCGCCCTGGCCGTGCATCGCGGCCATCCCGCCAAGGCTCGCGCCCAACACCGTCGAGCCGTGATACGCGTTTTTCCGGGCGATGAAGGCGGTCTTGGTCGGCTTGCCCATGCTTTGCCAATAAACCTGAGCCAAGCGATATGCGGTGTCGTTCGCGTCCGAACCGCCGACCGTGAAGAAGCTGCGCTTCATATGAGGCGGATAAACCTCCGCCAGCATCCCGGCGAGCTCGGTCGCCGGCGGATGGGTGCACTGGAAGAAGGTATTGTAGTAGGGCAGCTCGCGCATTTGCCTGGCGACGGCTTCGACGATCTCGTCGCGCCCATATCCGACATTGACGCACCAGAGCCCCGCCATGCCGTCTAGCAGTTTGCGCCCTTGCGCTTCGGTGAGCCAACACCCCTCCGCCGATTTGATCACCCGCGTGCCTCGGGCGTTCAGATCCGCCGTGTCCGTGAACGGATGCCAGTGATGCGCGGCGTCTTGCGCCTGGATGTCTTCGAGCGGCGGCAGGTTTGAAAGCGGCGCGGCGGCGGTGTCGGCGAAGGTCATGTCGGACTCGCGTATTGCTGTTCGTCTCTCAGGCTTACGCCGGCTCGGGCGCAGACGGAAGATCCAGTCTGTCGCGGGGATCTCAGACCCGTCGCCGCACCCAGTCGGCGGCCTCTTGAGGGGTCGTCGCAATCGGGCCGTTCGGAACGCCGGGACGATTGATCAGGATAACCGGCAAATCCAACTCGGCGGCGGCGTCGAGGGTGCTGCGGCCGATCTCTCCGCCTTCATCGCGCAGGATGAGCTGACGAATGCGATAGTCGCGGAGAAGCGTCACTTCGTGCGCGCAGGTGAAGGGTGGTTTGCCGACGGCGAAGTCGCCGCGCGGCAGGGGGAAGCGCCCTCTCACAGGCGTGTGCAGCCTCGCCAGGAACCAGGTGTCGCGGCGTTGTTGAAAAGCGATGATGTCGCGACGGCCGACGTTGAGGAAGACCCGACTGAAGATCTGCGCCTCTTTCGCGGCGTGTCCCGCGTCGTCGACGCGCCGGATGTTTGGCCACGCGTCAAGCGACCAAGCTGGACGGCGCAGGCGCAGAAGCGGCGCGCCGAGCGCCGCGCAGGCGACATGCGCCGCGTTGGCCGTCTCGCCGTCAAAAGGCGGACAGGCGTCGATCACGGCGTCAAACCGACGCCATTTCAATGCGGTCATCAGCCCCTCGGCGCCGGCGAAGCCGCCACGCGCCTCGTCGGCGATCGGCGCGTCATAGCACTCGCGCTCAGGCCCGATCGACGCGACGACCTGAAACCCCTCGCGCGTCAACGTTTCGATCAACACATGCGCCTCGAAACTGCCGCCCAGCACGAGAATTCGCGGTTTTCTGAACAGTCGTTTCGGCACGCCGGATCCGCATCGTCTCTTGGGGAGCCCCGAGACGGATATCTAGGCGCAAAGCGGCGATCCGCTATGTTTTTTCCAGCGTTCCGCTTCGTAGATCGGACCTTGATAAGCTCCGGTTTGGATCGCCTCAGCCGCATCAAGCCACAGTTGCCGCCACCTCGCCGGATCGCGGAGCGCCGTTTCCGGTCTTGAGCGGCTGCGGGCGACGAAGCCGGGAAACGCCGGGCGCCCGGTCGCCTGGCCGATTGGATTGTAGCGCAGGTCGAGGCTGAACCTGAGCGAGCCGCTGCGGTTCGGCAGGGCCGCGTGTTCCGTGTATCGGTTCAACAGCACGATCCCGCCCCGGCGCACCGGCAGCGGCGTCCTCTCGCCGGGCGACAGGCCCCGACCGGGAATGAAGTTCTCGGCGTTGATCGCGCCCCCGGGGCAATGGGTGCGCAGGCGGCCGCCATCGACGCGGTGACTGCCCGGGATCGCGACAAGGCAGCCGTTTTCCTCCATCGCATCGGTTACAGCGACCCAGACGGTGACGATGTTGGAACCTTCCGCGTCATCCGTCAGCGCGCCCATGTCCTGATGCCACGTCGTGCGGCCGACATAGCTCAGCTCGGCGATCTCGCCGGTGAGCGCGTCTTGAGGCGGCTTGATGCGGGCGTGCTGCACCGGATTCGAGTAGATCTCTGGACCGATCACAGAGTCGACGACGTCCAAGAGACCGGGATCGGTCAGGACGCTGAAGACCGCAGGCCCGGCGTGCATGACTGCAGTCTCGGACAGCGTCTCGTTCAGCGCGTAGGAGATATCGAGATACTCGAAGACCTCCGGCGCCTGCGCGATCAGCTTGGTGTATCGTTCGCCAAAGGCATCGGCCGCATGCAGATCCTGGATCCGCCCTCGCGCGTGAAGGGCTCGCGCCGCTTCGTCCAGGCGGTCTTCGTATTCCGCCCACAAGGCGTCGAGCGGCTCCGATGCGATCACATCCTCGACGATCAGAAACCCGTTCGCGTCGAACGACTCGCGTTGCGCGTGTGAAAGACCTGTCGGCATTCGAGCCTCCCCGGATGGTCTCGGTTGTCCGTTCAGGATCGGCGTCGCAAATGCGCGGCGATGTTCCATTTCCGACGGAAGTGTCGGAAACCACCTATGAAACTCGGTTCACACGGTCTTGGTGAAGAACGAGGCGAGCGCTTTCGCAGTTTCTTCTGGCTGTTCCTCGGGGATGAAATGCCCAGAATTCATGGGCAGATCGCTGACGGTCTCCGCCCAGCGCCGCCACACGGCCAGCGGGCCTTGCGATTTCTGGGCGATCCCTTTCGCCCCCCAGAGCACTTGCAACGGGGCGGTGATCTTTCGTCCCGCGGCTTCGTCGGCTTCATCATGTTCGGCGTCGACGCCTGCGCCGGCGCGGTAATCGTCGCACATCGCGCGCAGCGTTGCGGGATCGCGCGCCGCGGCGCGATATTCCTCAAGCGCCGCCGGGTCATACGGCGACAGGTCGTCGCCGCCTGACCAGTCTTTGAGTTTCTGATCGATGTAGAATTCCGGCGCGCCGCTGATCAGCCGTTCGGGCAACGGGTAGGGCTGGGCCAGGAAACCCCAATGATAAATTCCGACGGCGAAAGAGCGCGACGCGAAGCTGCGCCAGTACTCGATCGTCGGCAGGATATCGAGAACGGCGATCTTCTCGATCCGCTCCGGCGCATCCAGCGCCAGCCGATAAGCGACGCGTCCGCCGCGATCATGACCCGCGATGTTGAAGGTCTCAAAGCCCAACGACGTCATCAGAGCTCCGAAGTCGCGGCCCATCACTCTCTTGGTGTAGAACGCCTCTCCGACCGGGCCGGACGAGCGCCCGTATCCGCGAAGGTCAGGCACGACGACCCGAAAGTTCTGAGCGAGAAGTTGCGCCGAGCGCGCCCACATGGCGCCGGTTTGGGGAAAACCGTGCAAGAGCAGCAAAGGCGGGCCAGCGCCGCCGGTTCGGTAGAAGATCTCGGCGCCGTCAGTATGAAAGGTATCGGTGGTGAAACCCGGGAAAAGCGGATCAGCGTCGGTCATTCAGATCTCCTTGATCGAGACCTGATAGCGCGCTCGGCCGCGCCCGCGAAAGGGCTTTGCGTCGGTTACTTGTCTTTGACGTTGAAACCGAGCCGCTCTCGCAGGCCCATGATCGAGGTTGGACGTCGGTCCGCAGCCTTCGGCGCGCCCGCCGCTTTGGCGTCCGATCGGACCCGGCCAAAGCTCTTGCGTGGTTTGCCGCCGTCGTTCGCCGGCGCGGAGGGCTTCTGCTCGTACCGGGTTTTCTCGATTTCTCGGGACAGACGGCGCCGAATGCCGCGGGCGCGGATATCGGCTTCGTCTTGTGAACCGGCGCATACCGCCACTGGGAGATCGTGCAAGAAACTGTAGCCGATCGCCCGCCCTTCGCCCCAGGCTCGCATCGCGAAGCCTGACTTGATCACGCGGCCGCCCAAAACGATTTGCACGACGCCGCGGGTCGGCGCGGTGGCTTCGTCGCCGCTGACCGAAAATCCCCGCTCTGAAATGTCCCGCAGCGGCAGCGACGCGCCATTCATCAGCGCCGTATAGTGCTGGCTTCGACCTGTCAGTTTGCGACGCTCTTCAGAGCGGAAATCAACCTCTGGTGACGAGTCTTCTGTCTCGTTTCGAAAGAACCCCATGCCCGATCTTCCCAATCCGCGCCCTTATTTGTCCCAAAACAGAACAATAAGTTACCCAATCCGCAATCCCCACATCTGAGAGGCAAGTTTTAGACCGGCCGTTCTGCTCTGACGTGTGTCTTAGCGTTTGCGCATCAGGAGCGGGGCCAGCAGAAGCCCGGCGGCGAAGCCGCCAAGGTGCGCCGCGCCCGAGATCACCGAGTCGATGAGGCTCAATCCGACGTTGACCAGCACAAAACCTGCGGAGGCGTTCCACAGCCAGCGGCCGGGCGCGATCCGTCCGGCGTGTTCCGGCAGCAGCCGCAAAGCTTCGTATCGACGCCGCAGATCAAACCCGAGCAGCCCGCAGATCGCTCCGGAGGCTCCGACCAAGCCGGTGAACAACACCCGCTCGCCGCCCGGCGCGCCGG
The DNA here is from genome assembly GCA_937911325.1 of uncultured Neomegalonema sp. Lineage (GTDB taxonomy): Bacteria > Pseudomonadota > Alphaproteobacteria > Rhodobacterales > Rhodobacteraceae > CALDSD01. Next base: position 38,068 of record CALDSD010000045.1, on the reverse strand, counting down.
CCAAGAAGGCGCCGTACTGCCAAAGGGTATGTCCCAACGCCCCCGCGATCCCACAAAGAACAAAGAGCAGCAGGTAGGCGCCCGTACTCATGCGGCGTTCGACCGGAGGACCCAACGCCGCCATCGCGGCCATATTGAAGGCGAGGTGGACAAGCCCACCATGAAGAAAAGCATGCGACAGAAGGGGAAGCAGCGCGACTGGTCCGACAACGCCTTGCGCAACGGCGAACAGCTGGCCCGGCACGAACGCGAATACCTGTAGGATCGCTTCACGCAAGGCGTTCGGCCCGGCAAAGCCCTCCGCAAGACCAAGCACCCGCCCAAAGAGGTAGATGGAGATCTCGATCAGGCTCAGCAGGATGATCAAGGCTGCCGTCGCGCGGGCGCCTTTGAAGCTCATCCGGCTGGGCGGCGCCGTCGGGTCGTCGCTTTCGCCGTAGTGCCGCTGGGACAGCGCCTCGGGCGGCGGCGGCGGCGGCGGCGGTTCCGTCGGACGCGGCGCAGCTCCGCTCAGCCGTTGGCCGGCGCGCGGGGGGCGCGTCGTCGGCGCCGGACGGTTTGGGTCGTCTGGTCCGGTGGAGGGGTCCGTCGGATCCTGGGTCATGAGGCGTCCTTGATCATCGCGCAGAGATGGGCCGAAGCCGCGATCGTGGCAAGCCCCATCTCACCGACGCGTTCAAGGCGCTCGGCTCTGGCTACGCGGCCTTCCGAAGCACGTCCAGCCGTTCCCAACACGGAATAAACACGCCGTCTTCATCGCGTTCCAGCGCCGCATCGAAGAGAGTTTTGAAGGTGAGCGCGTCAGGGCGTTTCCGGTTCGGGTTGACCGAAACCATGCCCTCGATCAGCGCTTCGGCCGTGCTGACACGGTAGCGGGTGGCGTAACGCACCGGATCCGCGCGATCGAGACCCGCCTCGTTGGAGACCTGCGCGATCGCAGATTGTGCGAGGTCATAGACCATTTTCTCGTCGTCGATGAGTTTGGCGACCGGATAAATCGGATCATCGGCTTCCGGTTCGAAAACCGCGATACGTCCGCCTGGGCGCACGACCCTCACGGCTTCGCGCAGGGCTGCGACCGGATCAGGGCAGTGATGCAAGCTGTACGTGAAGACGGCGAGATCGAATTCGGCGTCGCCAAACGGCGCGGCGTCGGCGGACCCCATGACATATGCCGGGCCGCCACCGCGTTCGCGAGCCTGGTCTACCGCAGATTGCTGTGGTTCGAGCCCCGTTGCGACAGCGCCAAGCGACGCCAGAGCGCGGGTCTTTCCGCCGGAGCCAGAGCCCAGATCGATCGCGTCGAGTCCCTCGATATCGCCCAGACCGTGTCTGACGGCTTCCTTGAAGGTCAGAAAAACCCGGTCAGACACAGCGCCCTCCGTCGACTTCCAAGGTCACTCCGGTGATGAAGTCGGCCTCGTCCGAGCACAGGTACAGCGCCGCGTTCGCAATGTCTTTGGGTTGTGAGAACCGCCCAAGTGGAATGGTCGACACAAACTGCGCGCGTTTTTCCGGCGTGTCCTCGCCCATGAACATGTGCAGAAGCGGCGTCTCGCCAGCGACGGGGTTCAACGCGTTCACCCGAATGCGATCCGGCGCCAACTCGACGGCCATCGCCCGGGTCAAGGTGATCGCTGCGCCTTTCGACCCATTGTACCAAACCAAGCCCGGACGGGGGCGAACGCCCGCTGTGGAGGCGATGTTGAGAATTGCGCCGCCGCCGCGCTCGCGCATCAGGGGAACGAGTTTGCGGGCGGCGAGATAAATCGCCTTGACTTTCACCGCGTCGACACGGTCGCACTCCTCTACCTCGACGTCCAACATCGGTTGGTTGCGAGGGGTGACGCCGGCGTTGTTCACCAGAATGTCGACCGGGCCAAGATCCCGCTCGGCTGCATCGATCATCCGAGCAACGTCGTCGGAGACGGCGACATCCGCCTGAACGGCTCTCGCCGCGCCCTGAAACGTCCCGCTGATCTCGGACGCGACCTTTTCTGCAGCTGGAAGATTGACGTCGGCGAGCATCACGTTGGCGCCTTCTTCTGCGAAACGTCGGGCGATGCCTTCGCCAAAGCCGGAGCCTCCGCCAGTGATCAGCGCTGTCTTACCCTCAAGCCGCATCGCGTCCTCCCTTGATTATCGCAGAGAGCTTGACGCGAAGACGCCTGCGCCGCCAGCGCCAACTTGGGCCCTCGGCGACAGCCACCATGTTTTAGATAGCGGAGCTACTGCGGGTTACGCAGCGCGTGCAGGCGTTTGACGAGGTTTCGAACCGACGGGTGCGCATCCTCTGATGGCGCGTCCCCGCGCACGAGCGGAGTCAGAGACTTCGCTCTGCGCTTGCCAAGCTCGACGCCCCACTGATCGAAACTCTCGACGTTCCAGATCACACCCTGCGCGAACACTTTGTGTTCGTAGATCGCAATCAGACGGCCCAAGGTGCGCGGCTCTAGCTGTCGGTAGAGAAACAGGTTTGTCGGCCGGTCGCCCGGGCACGCCATATGCGGCGCGATCCGGTCGATCGTCGCCGCGTCCTTGCCTTCGGAGGCGAGCGTTTCGCGCGCTTCCGGCTCGGTCAGGCCGATCGCCAGAGCTTCCGCCTGTGCAAAGCAGTTCGCGACAAGAAGGGCGTGCTGGGCGTCCGACCCTCCGGTCGGCTTCGCGGCGACGAAGAAGTCCGCCGGCGCGACCTGACTGCCTTGATGCAACAACTGAAAGAAGCTGTGCTGGGCGTTGGTGCCTGGTTCGCCAAAGAGGACGGGCGCCGTGTCCAGTCCGACGCGTCCGCCGTCGCGGGTCGTCCGTTTGCCGTTGCTCTCCATTTCCAGTTGCTGGAGGTAGCTGGGCAAACGCCGCAAGCGATGATCATAGGGGCAGATCGCGATCGCCTCATGCCCAAGCAGGTTTCGGTTCCAAACCCCGATCAAGGCGAGCAGGGCGGGTATGTTCTCGCGCAAAGGCGCTTCGCGGAAATGACGATCGACTTCCGCGGCCCCTTCGAGGAACTCCTCGTATCGACGCCAGCCGATCAGCGCCGGGATCGTCAGACCAACCGACGACCAGATGGAAAAGCGCCCGCCAACCCAGTCCCAGAACTCGAAAATCTGCTCTCGCGGCACGCCAAAGTCCAAAGCGGCCGGGACATTGACGGTCGCCGCCAGGAAATGCTTGCGAGCGCCGACCTCCCCAAGGCCCTCGGTCAGCCATTCCCGCGCCGACTTGGCGTTTTCCAAGGTCTCCAGCGTCGAGAAGCTCTTGGAGGCGACGAGGATCAGCGTCTTGCTCGGATGCAGACGGCGCAGCGTCTCGGCCAGTTCAATGCCGTCGACATTGGCGATGAAATGCACGGACGGCCCGTCTTCAAAGTAGTCGAAGGCGCGCGCGGCCATGAATGGCCCGAGGTCGGACCCGCCGACCCCCAACGAGACGATGTCGGTGATTGGAGACCCGGTTGCGCCGAGGACGAGGCCGGCTCGCAAGCGGCCAATGAAAGCGCGCACGCGATCACGGACGGCCGTCGCTTTCTGCCGTGCGCACTCGCCTTCCGGCGTCGGCCAATAGCCCCCCTTCGCGCGAAGCGCCGGGTGGAGCGCCGCGCGGCCCTCCGTCCGGTTGACGCAGTCGCCGGTGTACATCGCCTCGATGGCGTCCGGCAGCTTGGCGGCGTTCGCCAAATCCAGCAAAAGGCCGAGCGTTTTGTCCGTCAGTTTTTGACGTGAAAAGTCGAAGGTGAGATCGTCCAGAGCCACGGCATAGCGTTCGGGCCGGCTCGGGTCCGACGCAAACAGCGCGCGCATGTGGACTGGCGCAATCTCGTCGCGATGCGCCTCCAGCTGCGCCAGAACAGACTTTTTTCTCAGTTCCTGGTCCTTTTTAGTCTCAGCTTGAGACGCCTCTCGTCTCGCCAAGAGACTTCGGTCGCTCGCGTTCAGTTCTGTTGATTCTTGCGACATGAACCCCCCCGAAGCTTTCAGACCTTGGATGCGTCCGAAGGTCCCGGCGTTTAGCGCACCTACGACACCCCCTTTTCGCAGTCGCACAAACGCCCGATCATTTGTTTACAAACCGGGCCAATGCAGCGCAAGGATGGCGCCATGTCGAAATTCGCGACACAATCCGCTCCTGCACGAGGCGCCGCTGTCGTCGGATCGGCTGTGATCGACGTAATCACGGTGATCGCGGAAGACAATATCGAGCGCGTCACTCGTCGGGACGGCGGCGCGCCGGTCCTGCAGATCGAGCAAGGACGCAAACTTCCCGCAGAGAGCATCGAAAGCCATGTGGGCGGCGGCGGAGCGAACGTTTCCACGTCGTTGTCCCGCCTGGGGTGGCGCGCGGCTGCGATGTGCAAGCTTGGCGATGATCTCAACGCCGAAGCCGTGCGGGCCCACTTGGCAAGGGAAGCCGTTTCGCACGAGCTTCTGCTTCAGTCGGAGACGGCGGCCACAGGCGTTTCGGTGATGATCTCCGCCTACGACCGCAATGCTGCGATCTTCGTGCATCGCGGGGCGAACGAACTGTTGACGGCCGAGGAGGTCGCGGCGGCGCAGTTCGGCGCTGCGGCTCTTGTCTATGTGGCGCCTCTGTCATCGGGATCCGCGGACTGTTTCGGCCCCTTGCTGCTGAAAGCCAAGGCAACCAATGCTTTTACAGCGGCCAATCTCGGCATTCGTCATCTGACGAGCCGCACGCGCGATGTGCTTGAGGCGATGGGTCAACTTGATCTGTTGTCGCTCAATGCGGTCGAGGCGGCGGCTCTGGCTCCGGCGCTCATCGCGCGCGGAGCCCCAGAGCAGAGAAAGGGGCGGCGTGTCGTCCCTCCGGAGTGCGAGTTGATGCGGCGAGGGCTTCGAAGCGGCGGTTGCGACCTGAGCCTCTCGGATTTCTTTGAGGCGGTTCATGGTCTCGGGCCCAAGTGGTGTTTGGTCACGGACGGTGCGGCGGGCGCATATCTCTCGGGCGCCGGCGGCGTTTTCTTTTGCGGACCGGCCCGGGCGGAGGTCGCAGGAACAGCCGGCGCGGGCGACGCCTACTGCTCAGCTCTGACCGCGATGCTGGTTGTTGGTTCGTCGGCGGAAGAGGCGATGATCAGCGCGTCTCTCAACGCCGCCAGCGTCGTGTCCCATGTGAACACCACGGACGGCCTTATGAGCGCGTCACAACTTCAGGACGCGCTTGGAAAGGCAGATCTGTCGCCGATCCAGGTGGGTTAGGTCGCCGGTTCAGCGGCGAAAAAAGAAACCCATGCTGCTCTTGCCGCGCTCTCGAACCATCAGCGAGAGATCGTCGATGCAGTCGATCAATTCTTGACGCGACATGTCTTCGATGCGGCGCCCCCGCCAGTGTGCCAGCGTGTGGCTTGGTCGACGGCGCACGACTTCGACGGGAAGGGTCTTCGTTGTCGAGTCGATCACTTCCGCGTCCACCACCTCTCCGCCATTCTTGAGATACGCCATTCCATGGACGATCCGGCGATAAAGGTCCCGATCCCGCTCTTGCATCCCTACGTGCTCCATCGAGTTCATGCCGCCCCGAAACGCCTTCAGGGCAACCCGTGTCAACTGGGTGGCTCAACCTACGGATGTATCGTGAGGTCGGGACCTTTCACAGTCAATTCCCCACCGAGCGACACGCCTGAGATGGTTAATAGCTTTTCATAGGTGGTGCAGCAAGGACGCACATCTTGTGTCGGGCGTTAGACCGACCGCAAATAGGCGTCGTACTCCGCATCTGAAACACGGGCGAGCAGCGTCTGTTGTTCTTGGCGTTTCTGCGCGGCGAACAGGCGTTGAAACTCGCTTCCAAAGATGCGCCCAACGAACTCGGAGCCGGCCCACGCGTCCACCGCGGCGTCCCAGGTGTTTGGCAGCGGCGGCGCGTTCAAGGCGCCTGCGTCCGCAACCGCTTCGCCGACGATCGGGTCTCCGCAGGGCGTTTCGTTTTCTATTCCCTCGAGCGCGCCGCCCAGCACCGCGGCCAGCACCAGATAGGGGTTGGCGTCCGCGCCAGAGACCCGGTGCTCAATCCGTGCGCCCGCCCCTTGTGTGCCCGGGCAGCGCAGCGCCGTGCCGCGATTGTCGATGCCCCACGCGGCGCAGAGCGGCGCATAGGATCCAGGCATGAAGCGCCGATAGCTGTTGGCGTGCGGGGCATATGCGAGCGTGGTGTCGCCCATGCTGTCTTTCAGGCCTCCCAGCGCGTTTCGCATCGCCTGGTTGGGTTGGTCGTCAGGCCCAGAGAAGATGTTCGCGCCGCTGCTATCAAGAAGGCTCAAGTGGATGTGCATGCCGGAGCCGGACTGATCGCCGTAGGGTTTGGCCATAAAGGTCACGTCATATCCGTGCTTGCGAGCGACCCCGCGGATCGCGCGCCGAAGCAGCACCGCGTGGTCGGCCGCGGCGACGACGCCCTGGGTGTGGTGCAGGTTCATCTCGAATTGGCCGGGTCCGAATTCGCAGATCAATGCGTCCGCAGGCGCGCCTGCGAGGCGGGCGGCGTCGGTGATCTCCGCCATGATCGGCTGAAACGCGCGCAACACCGTCATGTCATAGATCTGGTTATTATGGAGGCGATCGCCGCCGCCAGGCGGACACGGCGGTTGCGGACGCCCGCGCGCATCGCGTTCTGCGTCGATCAAGTAGAACTCGATCTCCACCGCTGCGACGGGCGTCAGCCCGTTCTGGGCGGCGCGCGCCTCGATCTGCTGTAGGACCGCGCGCGGCGCGATCGCCGCCTGCGTTTGGCCGTCGATCTCGGTCAGGGACGCCAGCACTTGCGCAGAGGGGCGGGCGTCGCCGAAGGTCCAGGCCATCGGCGAGAGCGTCTGTGCCGCTGGGACCAATGCGCCGTCGGGGTCCCCAATCTCGATCGCGATGCCGGCGCCTTCGAGGTCCAATCCAAAGATATCGAGCGCCAATGTCGAAACTGGCATCTTCGCGCCGCCTTTCGCGAGTTTGTCCAGGGCGTCTATCGGCAGCAGCTTGCCGCGCGAAACGCCGTTGAAGTCGGTCACGACGACCTCGACGTCGACGATGTCCGGATGCGCTTGCCGCAACTGATCGGCGGCTGCGGCGAGGCGTTGGGTTGGATCGGGCGAGCTTGGCATCAGGTGTCTCAGTCGGCTTTGCGAGCGGCGGCGTAGAGACAGATCATTTCGAGCGCGAGCGTGGCGCCGGCCAATGCCGTGATCTGCCCAACATCATAGGCGGGTGCGACTTCGACGACGTCCATTCCGGCAAGGTTCACCCCCTTCAGCGCGCGGATCGCCTCTTTCGCCCACCATGTCGACATGCCACCACAGACCGGGGTGCCGGTTCCGGGGGCGAAGGCGGGATCGAGGCCGTCGATATCGAATGTCAGGTAAGTCGGGCGGTCGCCGACGACCGCACGGATGCGCTTTGCGGCTTCCTCCGGGCTCGTCCGCTGCACCTCGTTGCCGTCGAGGATGTGAAAACCCATCGGGTCGTCATTGGTGGTTCGCAAACCCACCTGAATCGATGTGGCTGGATCGATCAAACCTTCTTTCGCAGCGTGATAGAACATGGTGCCGTGATCGATGCGCCGCCCCTCGCCCCAGTTGCTGTCCGGCCACGTGTCGGAATGCGCGTCGAATTGGATGAGCGACAGCGGCGCGCCGTGTTTGGCCGCCGTCGCTTTAAGCGCCGGGTAGGTGCAGAAATGGTCGCCGCCGAGCATCAGAACGCCGGCGCCCGCCTCCATCACCGACTTCAGCGCTGCTTCGATCTCCTCTGGGACCTCCGCGTGCTTGCCATGATCGAACGCGATGTCGCCCCAGTCGACGACACAGAGCTGCTGAAAGGGATCTGTGGGAGAGGGCCAGGCGCGCTCCCAAGCAAGATTGGTGGACGCCTCTCGGATCGCGCGCGGCCCGAAGCGTGCGCCAGGACGCCCCGTGGTCGACCAGTCGTAAGGAACTCCGACAATGGCCAGATCGACGCCCTCGAGCGTCCGTGCGTACGGACGACGGCAAAATGACAATGCGCCCGCCCACATCGGCATGTCGCGCGCCGAAGCCTTCGGATCATCAGAAAGAAACGAAGGCTCTTTGCGGTGCGGATCGTCGGACATGCTGGCCTCGAATTTGTAGACGCGCGAGCCTAAACCCGCCCAGAGGCCCATGTCAGCCTTGTTTTCACTTTCCCAACGGCTCCGGACGCGCCAGCAGGGCGGCGTGCCTGTCGATCATGGGCGCCGCCCGACCGAAAAGAGCCTGACTGCGGCGGCGCGCGCAACGCACGATAAGCCGAACGTCGCCGCCACCCGGTCTAAGATCAGGGCTGGCGCTGCGTCAGCCTCCTGAGCTCAGGTCTGTGGCGGTGGACGCGTCATGCGCCGAAGATCGACCAGCCCGTCGCTTCGGTCAGATCGTGCAAAGCTTCGGTGCCCAGCTTCGAGTTGCCGATCGTATTGAGCCCTGGCGACCAAACCGCGATCGACGCCACGCCTGGCGCGACGGCAAGGATCCCGCCGCCGACCCCGCTCTTGCCAGGTAAGCCGACGCGATAGGCGAAGGCGCCGGACCCGTCGTAGTGCCCGCAGGTCAGCATCAGCGCTCCCAGGCGCCGGGCTCTCGATGCGGGGATGATCCGCGCGCCATCCGGGCAGAGACGCCCGTCGAAAGCCAGAAACCGCCCGGCCATCGCAAGCTGCCGGCAGGTCATCGCCACAGCGCATTGATGGAAGTAGACACCCAGGGTCTTTTCCGGCGCGTGGACGAGATTGCCGGACGCTTTCATGAAGTTGGCCATCGCCGCGTTGCGATAGCCGGTCTCCTGCTCGGAACAGGCGACATCGGGATCTACGGTGATCGCGTCGTCCTCCGCCACGCCGCGCAGGAACCGTAGGATGCCGCCGATCGTCTCGCGCGGCTCGCATCCCTCGAGCAACACGTCGGTGACCACTATCGCGCCGGCGTTGATCAGCGGGTTTCGAGGAACGCCTTGATCGGCCTCGAGTTGCACGATCGAGTTGAAAGGATCGCCAGAGGGTTCCTGCCCGACGCGGCTCCAGAGGTAGTCGCCAACTTTCCCAAGCGCGAGGCTCAGCGTGAAGACTTTCGAGATGCTCTGGATCGAGAAAGGCGTATCCGCGTCCCCGGCGCAAATCACCTTGCCATCGGCGAGAATGACAGCGATCCCGAATTGGTTCGGATCAACCTTTGCGAGCTCGGGAATGTAGTCGGCGGGGCGACCACGGTCAGTGGTCGACGCCATTCTGTCGGCGATCGCATCGATCGCCGCCGCCAGATCGGATGTCGCGCTCATTTCCGGCCCTTTCGGCGCCGCCAATCACCTAAGCGTCCTACCCCATGCGGCGCGCAGCGTCGACCAGCATCTCCCACAGCGACTTCGCGTAAGACCGCGGGAGCCAGAGCGCATAGCTCGTCGCGGTCTCGCGGGCGAGGGTCACCGGCGCGTGATGCATGCCCGAAGTCGCCACGGAGCCGACCGGAAACCGCTCGTCCCGCAAATCGAGCGGTAGGAACCGGTTCAGCAGCTCGGCCGCGCGCGAGCCGCCAATCAGCAGCTTTGTGAAGCCATGGCTGAGCTCAAGCGAGCTGCCGTCCTCGGCGGAGAGCTGAGACACAGCGTACTGATCGTCTTCCGCCAGCCCCTCGACCCACCAAACCAGGGGCGCGACGCGCAGAATCTTGATGTCGTCCTCGCCGATGGCGAGACGCCCCGGTTTTGGGGCGGCGTCAGCTCCTGCGGCTTCGAGCAACGCGTCTTCAACAACGCTCTTGCGGTCCGGCCACGCCGTGGCCTGCCAGAGCGGTTTTGGCGCGCACTCCACCACCCAGGCCGCCGCATCCCCAGTTTGAGGATTGGGGTCTTCCACGTCGTCGAGCTCAGCGCGGCCACGAACGGCTGGCATATCCTGAACCGGCCAAAGCGTGCCAAGCGCGGACCTTTGCGGCAGGGCCAGCGGCGCTGCGGGCAGCTCGACGCCTGTCGGCGGGTCCATCTCCGGCTTCAGCCGGGCGCCTTCGAGGTCGAACATATGCGGCGAGATGACGGTCACTTTCGTGAGCTTGCCGCGCGCCGGGTCGTCCGCGACGATCGTGCGCCCTTCCCAACGTTCGACGCCGCCCTCGAGCAGACCCAACCCGATCCAGTGGCCGAGAGCTGGAGAATGCGTCACTGAACTGACCCATCCGAGCCCGTGTCCTCGCATGTTGCCTTCGCGGCGCAGGATCGCCCCGGCTTTGAAGACGTCGTCGGTGTCGGTCGGCTTCAATCCAACCAGCTGCGGTCGGTTCACGTCGCGGAGCGTTGCACGGTCCTTCAGGGCGGAACCGACATAGGATTTCTTTGTCGACGCCATCTTGCCAAGGCCGATATCCTCGATGGTGGTGCGGCCATCGATCTCGGAATGGGTGACGTGGCCTTTCTCGATGCGAAGCGCGCCGAGGGCTTCGGTGCCGTAAAGCACGCCGCCCAAGGGTTTCGCCGCATCCCACAACGCCGCCGCCATCGCCGCGCCGTGGTCGCTCTCAACATAGATCTCGTAAGCGAATTCGCCGGAGAAGCTGATCCGCGCGACCCGACACAACGCGCCGCCCAACGTGCCTTCGCGAACGCCCATGAATGGAAAGCTCTCGTCCTCGAAATCGATATCCGTGACGACGGACTTCAAGACGTTGCGCGCGTGGGGTCCGGCGACGGCCATGCCAGCCCAGCGTTCGGAGACCGAAGTCACGGCGACGCGAAGGTCTTGCCAGCGTGTCTCCAGCAGCAGCTCCAGCCAACTCATCACCTGCCCGGCGCCGGCGGTGGTCGTGGTCATGAAGTAGTCGTGTTCGGCCATGCGCCAGACCGTGCCGTCGTCCATGGCGAGGCCGTCTTCGCGCAGCATCACGCCGTAGCGCGCGCGGCCGACGGCCAGTTTGGCGAAGCCGTTTGTGTAGACGCGGTTGAGAAACTCGGCTGCGTCGGGGCCCTGAACGGCGATCTTGCCGAGCGAGGTCACGTCGCACAGCCCAACCGTCTCCCGCACGACCGTCGCTTCGCGGATGTACGCCGCGTCGATGTCTTCGACGCCGTCCTCGGTTTTCTGCGGATAGAACCATGGGCGCCGCCAGAGGCCGGCGTCGGTCATCGTCGCGCCTTCGCCGAGGTTCCAAGCGTCCATCGGGGAGCGGCGCAGAGGCCGAAAATGCGCGCCGCGCGCCTGCCCTGCCAGGGCGCCGATCGAGACCGGGGTGAACGGCGGGCGGAAGGTCGTGGTGCCGACGTCGGGAATGTCGATCCCGCGGGCTTCGGCCATCAGCGCCAAACCGATCACGTTGCCGTTGCGGCCCTGATCGTTGGCCATGCCCAGCGTCGTGTAGCGCTTGAGATGCTCCACCGAGACATAACCCTCCTGATGGGCTTGCCGGATGTCTTTGGTGGTCACGTCGTGTTGTGGATCGACAAAGCTCTTCAGCTTGCGATCGGGAACGCGGACTTCGTAAACCTCTTCAACATGGGTCGGCGCCTCCTCCAGGGGCTCGGTCGGCCGTCCCAGAATCGTCGCGGCCGCGTTCCGGCCAGAAGCGGCGCTCGCATCCAGATCCATCAGACCGGTCGCCGCGCCGGCGCAATGGATCGGTTCCGCCGTTTCGCCAGGCAGGAAGGCCGCGTGCTCGTCGCTCCAAACCGGTTTCACACCGCGATGAGACAGCAGATTGACGACGGGCGACCAGCCGCCCGAGACGGCGAGAAGATCACAGTCGAGCTCGTCCTCTCGACGCCAGCCTGTGGCTGTATCGCGGGCGATCTCGACACCTTTGACGCCGAAGCCGCCCAATGATCTCAAAGGCGCAAAGCCAAGGCGCTGCGCGACGCCGTCAGGGGCGGCGCCGACGCTTTCACGCGCGTCAAGCAGCGTCACCTCGGCGCCGGCCGCGGCGAAGTCGGCGGCGGCGACGCGGCCGCTGTCATTGGTCGTGGCGACAACGACTTTGCGGCCTGCCATGACGCCAAACCGGTTGAGATACGTGCGTGCTGCGCCGGCCGTCATCACGCCGGGGCGGTCGTTGTCTCCAAAGGCGATGGTTCGTTCGACCGCGCCCGTCGCGAGCACGGTGTGCTCGGAGCGAACCGTCCAGACCCTCTGACGGATGCTGTCGGGGTCCGGCGCCGAAATATGGTCAGAGACACGCTGAACAAGACCAGCGACGCCGCCGTCATACAGACCGAAGACGGTGGTGCGGTCCATGATCCGAACGCCGGCGGCTGTGAGCGCGGCCAGCTTCGCGCTGCGCCAACCCGCTGCGGCGGCGCCTTCGATAGACCGTGTCTCGGAGAGAAGACCGCCGCCCAGGGCGAAGTCCTGCTCGGCCAGGATGACGTCCAGACCAGCTTCCGCTGCGACCCGTGCCGCTTCGAGCCCCGCCGGCCCTGAACCGACGACCAGCACATCGCAGAACGCGTGCGCCGTCTCGTAATGGTCGGGATCCGGCTCGCGCGACATGCGGCCCATCCCGGCGGCCTTCCGGATCAGCGTCTCGTACCACATCCATTGTTTCGTCCCCTTCGAGCCGAAAGGCGAGACGCTGAAGAAGGTCTTGTAATAAAAGCCGGCGCCGAAGAACGGGCTGGCGAAATTGTTCACCGAGCCGATATCGTGCCGCAACGACGGCCAGGCGTTTTGGCCATGAGCGACGAGACCGTCGAACATCTCGCAGGTCGCCGCGTTGGTGTTCGGCGTCTTGCGCGCGCCTTCGCCGACAGTGACGATCGCGCCGCCTTCCTCGACGCCGGCGGACATGACGCCGCGGGGGCGGTGATATTTGAAGCTGCGGCTGGTCAGGCGCACGCCATTGGCCAAAAGCGCGGAGGCCAAGGTGTCTCCCGGATGCGCGGCGAGCTTGTCGCCTTCCCATGTGAAGGAGATCGTCTGGCTCTGGTCGATGGCGGCGGTCTTCGTCGCGATGCGACCCGGCTGCTTCGACGTCGGGGAGCCTGCGGCGTTGTCCCGGCGCGAGATGCTTTTGGCGGCGGCTTTGTCGAAGTCGAGATCGAGCGTTGCATTCGCCATTATGTCGTCTCCAGCTCAAAGTCGCGTTTCAGGACTTCAGCGTGCGCCGGGTTTGCAGGTCGCGCTCCAGTGATCTCATGCGTGACGGTGTTGCGCTCGACGATGATCCACATCCGACAGCCGCGGGCATGCCGCCAGAGTTCGGTATGAGGACCTTTTGGATCGTCCCGCAGATAGACGGCCTCGAACCATTCCTGTTCGGAGGCGTCGAGAGCCGGGTAGTTCACGGTCGCGTCGCCGCCATAGTCGAACTCGGACTGGTCGCGGACGCCGCAATAGGGGCATGGAATGCGTAGCATGCTCGGCCGATCCTTAATGATGCCAGAAAGTTAGTGATGCCAGAGAGTTAATGATGCCATGCGGTTGCGCCCGCGCCTTTCTCGTCGATCATCGCGCCATGGCGGAAACGATCCAGGCGAAGACCGGCGCCCGCCGGATGCGGTTCGTCCTTGGCGATGAGATGCGCGAAACAGAACCCGCTCGCCGGCGTCGCCTTGAAACCGCCGTAGCACCAGCCGCAATTGAGGTAGAGGCCTTCGACCGGGCTCTTGTCGATGATCGGGGAACCGTCCATCGACATGTCCATGATCCCGCCCCAGCTGCGCAACAGACGTGCGCGGCCAAGCGACGGCATCACCTGCATGACGCACTCATGCACGTCATGCACGACAGGCAGCATCCCACGCTGAGCGTAGTTGTTGTACATGTCGAGGTCGCCGCCATAGACCATGCCGCCCTTGTCGGACTGGCTAATGTAGAAGTGGCCGATGCCGCCAAACGCAATGACATAGTCGAGATGCGGCTTCACCGCTTCGGATACGAACGCCTGCAGCGCATGCGCTTCGATGGGCAGCCGCCCAACCCCGGCCATCTGCGCCACCCGGTTCGAATGACCTGCGACTGCAACCCCAATCTTGCCGGCGCGGATCTCGCCGCGGGTCGTCTGCACGCCGATCGCGGCGCCGGTCGCGTCGTGCAAGAAACCGGTGACCTCGCAGTTCTGAATGATGTCGACGCCCAACTGGTCGGCGGCGCGCGCAAAGCCCCAGTTCACGGCGTCATGTCTGGCGGTGCCCGCGCGTGGCTGGTAGGCCGCGCCGAGGATGTGGAAGCGCGCATTCTCGGAATAATCGAGATGCGGGACCATCTTCATGACCTGCTCTCGGTCCAGAAGCTCGCCGTCGATGCCGTTCAGGCGCATGATGTTCAGCCGTCGCGCCGCCGCGTCGCGACCGGCGGGCGAGTGGAACAGCACGATCTGTCCACGTTGGCTCATCATCACGTTGTAGTTCAGATCCTGAGAGAGGTTTTCCCAGATCTTCAGGCTGAACTCGTAGAACTCGGTGTTGCCGGGGATCATGTAGTTCGACCGGACAATCGTGGTGTTCCGCCCGGCGTTGCCGCCGCCCAACCAGCCTTTCTCGAGCACGGCGACATTCCGGATGCCGTGCTCTTTCGCGAGATAGTAAGCGGTCGCCAGTCCGTGCCCGCCGCCGCCGACGACGATGGCGTCGTACCGGGCCTTCGGTTCCGGGTCGCGCCAGGCGCGCTCCCATCCCTTGTTGCCGGTCAGGCCTTGTTTGATGATTTCCCAGGCGGAGTAGCGGCCCATTTGACAGAGTCCCGAACCAAAACACGACAGTCGTTTCTAGGGACTTATGCAGGCGCTCAATCCACGCGCCTGTCAAGGAGGGGACGCGCCCTAGCGCGAAGCTTTTTCTTCAGGCGGCGCGCAAAGCGATTTTTCAGCACGCTTTTCGCCGTCGAGCGAAATCGCTTTACGCTGTTGAAAGCGCGAGCGCGGCCATCAGGAAGCACACGCCTGTAACGACAGAGCCAAGGGTTCGGACATGGTTGAGCCGTGTCCACTCAACGCCGTATCGGCGCCAGTATCTCTCGGTTTCAGGCGCGTGGGGATCGAGACGGTCGAGCTGCTCGTTGCGGGGCACGTTGCCCAGGATCGTCACCAGGAACACGCTCGGCAGATACGTCATCGCGCCAGCGACGATCCATGTCTGCGCCGCGCCGGACATCGTGAACCAAGCATAGCCGGCGAGCATCAATGAAGCGGGAACCAGCGCCAAAAACATCGCCAGAAAAGCCGAGCGGAAGACCGTGCGGTTGATCATCCGCATCGCCTCGGCCCCGGAGGCGGGCCGGACGGCGGTCAGTCCTTGCATCACGAAATCCGAGAAAGACTGGAAAACGCCGGCGACAAGCGCGCTGCTGAGACCGGCGACAAGGCAGAAGTAGACGAGTGGATCGGTCGGCATCGTCATCTCCCATCAAACTTGACATCGTGTAAATTGACACGATGTCAAGTTATGGTAGCTTGACGCGATGTCAAGTGCTGAATCTGATACCAGAACCCGGATACTGCAGGCGGCTTGGCGGCTGCTGGAGGAAGGGGCGGCCGGGGTACGGATGAGCGACATCGCCAAGGCGGCCGGCGTGAGCCGCCAGGCGGTCTATCTGCACTTTCCGACACGGGCGAATCTGTTGATCGACACGACCCGCTATGTTGACGAGGTCAAAAACATCGACGACCGGCTCGCGGCGAGCCGCGCCGCAGCGGGGATCGATCGGCTCGACGCGTTCATCCAAGCCTGGGGCGACTACATTCCGGAAATCTATGGGATCTCAAAGGCTCTGCTGGCGATCCAGGAAACCGATGTGGACGCGGCCGAAGCCTGGCGTGATCGGATGCGAGCGCTGATGCACGGTTGCGCCGCGGCGGTGCGGTCTCTCGAAGAAACCGGTCAGCTTCGGCCCGATCTTTCCGTCGGCGACGCCAGTGATCTCTTGTGGACGCTGCTGTCCGTGCGGAACTGGGAGCATTTGCGCCAGGACCGCGGGTGGTCGCAAGAACACTACCTCGACCGGACGAAATGGCTCGCGCAGCGCATGCTCGTCGCCGGATAAGCCGCGTCATTCGCTCTCGAAGATACCGGTTGGCTTGTCGTCGATGCTGCGGGTGTTCTTGCGGCTCCAGTAGTCCTTTACGCCGTCGGGACCCATCTCGGCGTAAAACGGCGCGAGCTCCTCCTCGCCGCGGCTGCGGACGAGCGACATCTCCGGCACGCCGGAACCACAAGAGGTCTGCACCATGTCGATCTTGAGATCGAAGATCTGACGCGAGCCGGCGATCTCGGGAAAGAGCGGCCCGAGTTCAGCCCAGCCGGGATCACGGGGGTGGAGCGTTGCGGCTGTTCCGTACGCCCGCAAAATCATCGGATCGCCGTCGAAAGCGCAAAACATCAAAGTCATGCGGGGCGTCTCGCGCAAGTGCGCCGCCGTTTCATTTCCGCTGCCGCTGAGATTGAGCCAAACGATCCGGTCGTCCGACAAAATCCGAAGGGTGTCCATTCCTTTGGGAGACACGTTCACCCGCCCTTCCGGCGCAGCCGTCGCGACAAAAAACATCGGTTGTCGCTCAATGAAGGCGCGCAAGCCGCCATTCAGTTTTCGACCGATCCCCATCTTAGTCCTCCGAATCCTTTGAGGGGACGCTGCCAAAGAGAAGAACAAAAGGCAAACATTCTGTTTCGCCGCCTTGGATCGAGCGTGAGATCGTCACAATCCCGGCTCGCGCTCGCGCAACGATCGCCCACCAGCTAGGGGGGTGACCACATGGCGTCAGCCGATAAAGATCTCATCGAATTCGTTGGACGGGCGCTTGATCGCGGCGAGTCGCGCGAGGCGATTGAACGCGCGCTCACGGTAGCGGGATGGCCGCCGGGGGAGGCGAGATCCGCGCTGGCGGCCTACGCCGCAGTCGATTTTCCAATGGCGGTGCCGCGCCCGCGTCCGTCGGTGTCCGCGCGAGACGCCTTTCTTTACCTGCTGCTGTTCCTGACATTGAGTTTGAGCGCGTTCTATCTGGGCGCTTTGCTCTTCGAGCTTGTGGACCGGCTGATCCCTGATCCGGATCTGGGCGAGTACCGCGGATATTCGGATGATTGGATCCGGTGGTGCGTCGCTATGCTTGCGGTCTCGGTTCCTGTGTTTGGGCTGGTCGCTCGGCGGATCGGTCGGGAGGTCGCCGCTGATCCAGCCAAACGCGCCTCCTCCGTGCGCAAGTGGCTCACCTACATCGCGCTGTTCATCGCAGCGATGGTGTTGATCGGCGATGTGGTGGCCTTGATCTACGAGTTCCTGCGCGGCGAGCTTACCTTACGGTTCTGCCTGAAGATCGTAATCGTCGCAGCGATCGCCGGCCCAATCTTCCTGTTCTACTACCGGACGGTTTCCGATGACGCTCAACAGTCGTGAACGTCGTGGGCGGTTCCTCGCCATCGCGGGCGGGGCCGCGGTTCTGGCGGCGGTGGCGCTCGCGCTGAGCATGATCCGAAGCCCCTGGCAGGAGCGCGCCCATCGCCTGGACCTCGAACGCGTCTCGCGTCTCGACCAACTCGCCGATCTGATCGACTGCCGATATGCGCAGACCGGAGAGCTGCCCGATGATCTGGCGAGACTCGCCGAATTCGTTCCGGACCCGGCGGCCACCGCCTCGGTCTGCTCGCGGGTGCATCGGGCGCGCTCGAATGCGGAGGTCGCGCGGCTCTGCGGCGACTGCGCCTATGATCCGCTCGGCGTGAACAGCTATCAACTTTGCGCCGACTTTGCGACCGACGCGACCGAGGCTGAGGATGGCCCCTATCGGCTCAGGCCCCCCGGGCGGCGCGACTGGCGGCACGGCGCCGGCTCACAGTGTTTCGAACTCGCCGCGCCGGATGAGTGACAGCCGCGTCGCTTTGTGCTCGGATCTGGCGCGAGGCAAACCTTCTGGGCAAGCGGGCAACAGGCGAGCACTGACATGGACAGGTTCGATACAACGGACGCGAAGCGTACGATGATGGCCGTCGTCACAACCGGCAACGGCGGCTACGACAAGCTCGACTATCGAGCCGTTCCGGTTCCAAAACCGGGGGCGGGCGAGGTGCTTCTGCGCGTTCTGGCCGCCGGGGTGAACAACACGGAAATCAACACGCGGTTGGGCTGGTATTCGTCCAGCGTCACAGGCGATACGGCGATGACGGCGGATGCGCAAAGCGCAGCCTCCGAACAGAAGGCCGACGGCGGCTGGAATGAGAAAACGCCGTTCCCGTTCATTCAGGGCACGGATTGCTGCGGCGAGGTGGCCGAGGTCGGTCCGGATGTCGACGCGGCCTGGACGGGCGCGCGGGTCCTGGTGCGCGCCTGCATGCGTCCCAATGGCTACGACACAATGGACAATGTTTGGATGGCGTCCGATTTCGACGGCGCCTTTGCGGAATATGTGAAGGTTCCCGTGAAGGAGGTCTTTCCGGTCGACTGCGACTGGACCGACGCGGAGCTCGCGACGATCCCCTGCGCGTACGGCACCGCAGAGAACATGTTGCACCGGGCGAGGGTGAGCCCCGGCGATCATGTTCTGGTCGTGGGGGCCTCGGGCGGGGTCGGCTCGGCGACGGTGCAACTCGCCAAACGACGGGGCGCCCGCGTTACGGCGATCACCAGCGCGTCGAAGGCCAATCTGCTGTTGGAGCTCGGCGCGGCGCGGGCGTTGGACCGACACGCCGATCTGGTTGCGGAGCTTGGGTCTGAGTCCGTCGATGTCGTCGTCGACAACGTCGCGGGCCCTGGGTTCCCCAACATGCTGAAGGTTCTCAAACGCGGTGGGCGGTTCGTGTCTTCGGGCGCCATAGCCGGGCCGATCGTCGATCTAGACATGCGCGACATGTATCTCAAAGACATCACGCTGATTGGCTGCACAGCCTGGGACGAGCCCGTGTTCCCGGATCTCATCGGCTATATCGAGCGCGGCGAGATCCGGCCAATCGTGGCCGCGACCTATCCGCTGTCAGAGATCGCCAAGGCCCAGGAAGACTTCATGGCGAAAACGCATTTCGGCAACTTCGTGCTGATCCCGCCGAGTTCGCAGACGACCTAGTCCAGATGCCGATCAACCGCGGCGAGGAACCGTGCGAAGTCCTCCTCGTCGATCCACAGATGCGGGGCGATCCGCATTTTCGGGCCGCGGACCGAGACATAGATCTGCTCGGCCGCCATCCGTTGCGCGAGGTCTGCGGGGGCGTTCGCGGGCAGCTCGACGCCGAAATAGTGCGGACTTCGCAGATGCTCGGGCGGCAGCGTGAAGCCGCGTGCGCCGAGCTCGTCCAGCAGGTTCTGATTGAGGGCGTCAAGCGTTGCTGCGATGCGCTCGACGCGCCAGTCCCGCAGCAGCTTCAGAGCCGCCACGACCATGGGCATCAAGGCGAAGTTCGACTTTTCACCCATGTCGAAGCGCCGGGCGCCGGGCGCGTACGCGTCCGTGTACTCCACCAAAGCCGCGAAGTTGGCGGCGTCTTTTCGGTTCATCCAGGTCTCTTCGAGCGGCCGACCGTGATGATGGCGCGGCGCGACATAGAGAAAGCCGGTCGCGTAAGGGCCCAGAAGCCACTTGTACATTGGCGCGGCGATGAAATCCGGATCGACCTCCGCCACGTCGAACGGACAGCCTCCAAAGTACTGGCACCCGTCCAACACCAGGGCGGCGCCGACTTCCTTTGCGCGTTGAGACACAGAGACGAGGTCGATCTTCGTCCCGTCCGCCCAGTGCACCATCCCAATTGCGACGACGGCGGTCTGCGCGTTGATGGCGGCGCAAATCGGATCGGTGAGGCCGCCCTCGGAGTCGCGCGCCACCGTAATGATCTCTGCGCCGGTCTCAGCCGCGATCCTGCGCCATATGTAGACGTTGGAGGGAAACTGGGTCTCAAAGACGATGATGTTCTGGCCCGTGCCGACAGACATGTTTCGCGCCGCGGCGGCGATCCCGTATGAGGCGGAGGGGCAAACAGCGATGTCCTCGCCGGATGCGCCGATCAGGTCTGCAAACAGGGAACGCGCCTCCTCGACTTCCGTGAAGAAGGAGACCGGCGGGCTGTTCCAGGGCGCGGCCTTGCGTTTCAGGCCAATCTGACCGGCGGCTTCGACATCACGATGAAGGACCGACATCTGCGCCGCGTTCATCCACACCACGTCGCGGGGAATGCCGAACGCGGCGCGTTGGTTGGGGAGGATGAGGTCGGCTTGTTCGGTCATTGGGATGCTCCTGGCTCGCCGTTCGAGCATCGGCGCCCGCGGAGGTTTCGCAAGAACCGCTTTGTCCGAGATACAGGATTTTCCGCTAGCCGAACGACACGTCGCCCGACATCGCCAGGCGGCCGTCGGACCCGGCGATCCAGAGCTGAACGCCGTCCCTTGTCGGCGCGCCGCAGGCGCTGAAGCGTTCGGAATGCACGATCGGCGACAGCGCGCGGAAGGCGAAACGCGTGATCCGCTGGTCGGGCGCGCGCTCCCTGACGAGTTGCACCATCAGGGTCGCCAAAAGCGGTCCGTGAACGACCAATCCGTCATACCCCTCGACCTTGCGCGCGTAGGCTTCGTCGTAATGGATGCGGTGGCCGTTGAAGGTGAGCGCCGAGTATCGGAACAGCACGGTCGGGTCGGCCGTCCATTCTGCGCGCCATTGCTCGGTGGCGGGGGCCATGCGCCCCTCGGGCTTTGGCGCGTCGGGCGCTGGATCTTCCCGGTAGACGATATCCTGTTCCTCGACTTCGGCGAGGGCTCCTCCGACGAGCAGCTCGTGCCGGATTGTGACAAAGGCCAATCGGCCCGAGCGTCCCGTCTTGGGCGCGATGGAGGCGATCGTCGACCGCAGGACGGCCTCTGCGCCAAGCGGGACAGGGCGGTGAAACTGGAGCCGGCCGCCGGCCCACATGCGTCGCGGAAGTTCGATCGGGGGCGAGACGCCGTAGCCTTTCGCCGGATGCCCGTCGCGCCCGAGCGCGCTGCGGGGACGCGCCTCAAGAAAGTACATCCAGCGCCAAAACGGCGGCAGGGGATCGCCGTCCTGCGGCGGTTCGCCGGGCAGGTCCAACGTCGCGTGGAGCGCCTGGGCGGGCCATGCGCGGATCACATCGCGGCGCTCGACGCTGCGGCCGACCCAGTCTGTGTCGTTGGTCATCATGCTCTCCGTTGATCTTGCGGCCGGGCTGAAACGCGTTTCACCCCGTCTCCTTTTTCCTCGGCTCGGGCCTCCGCCCGATCCGAGCAGGGTTTGGGGGACTCGGAGCGCCGCCAGGGGCGACCGTACTCAAGTTTCTGCGACAGCGTTTTGCGGTCAAGGGTTGCACAAGCCGGCGAACCGGCCCTTGACCGCAAAACACCCTCATTCGGACGCGAACTCGGCGCGGATCGACGGTCCATGAGCGTTCAGTTCAGGGACCGCCCCGAAGACGTCCATGCCGGATTGGCGCGCGGCTGGGGCGGGTACGGCGACCGGACCGTGCTCCGTCGCGCAGACAGTGCGCCGGAGCTGCGGATGCGCCGAGAGGCCCGCGCAGTCGTTCACCGCGCCGAAGGCGATGCGGGCCCGGCGTAAGCGGTCCTCCATCTCGGCGCGGGAGCATTGGGCGAAAGCAGTCGCGACTGCGCCATCGGTGTCGGAACGGTTCTCGACGCGCGCGGTGTTTGTGGCGAAGCGCGGGTCGCCGACGAGCTCCGGTCGCGCCAGCACCTCTTGGCAAAGGGCGCGCCATTCCCGATCCGACTGGATCGAGATCAACAGCGTCTGACCATCTGCGCACTCGAAGCCGCCGTAGGGCGCAATGGACGGGTGAGCCAGACCGACGCGCTCAGGCGCCCGTCCAAGACCCTCATGGTGCAGCAACGGCACCGTCATCCACTCGGCCATCGCGTCGAACAACGAGACGGCGACGCCTTCGCCTTTTCCCGTTGTTTCGCGGCGCATCAGCGCCTGGGTGACGGCGAGCGCGGCGTTCATCCCGCAAGCGATGTCCGCGACGGAAACGCCGACGCGCCCATAGGCTCCTGGCGCGCCGTTTACGGAGACGAGCCCGCTTTCCGCCTGGATCAGCAGGTCATACGCCTTCATGTCGGCGTAGGGCCCGTCTTCGCCATAGCCGGAGATGTCGCAGGTGATCAGGCGAGGATGCCGCGCTCGGAGCGCTTCTGAGCCGAACCCCAGGCGCGCGGCGGCGCCGACGGCGAGGTTCTGGATGAAGACGTCGGCTTGAACGAGGATGCGCTCCAGCAGAGCTGCGTCGCTCGCGGATTTCAGGTCCAGCGCAATCGATTCCTTGCCGCGATTGAGCCAGGCGAAATAGCTGGATCCGCCCGCGGCCGCGGTGTCGTACCCGCGCGCGAAATCGCCTTCGGGCCGTTCGATCTTGACCACGCGCGCGCCGGCGTCGGCGAGACGGCAAGAGGCGAGCGGCGCGGCCACCGCCTGTTCCAGCGCGACGACGAGAACGCCGTCCAAAGGTCGTGAGGTGTTTGACATTAAAAGGCCCGAGCTGTGCACTCAGGTCCGGATAGCGCAGGGCGGCGGAGTCGGAAAGGGCCGCTTAGTAGCTGCTGAGCGCCGGCGCGTCGATTGCGGCGAAATAGGCCTTCTTCGTCTCGACGTCGGCTTCCCCCTCGATCTCGACGACGATGCGGCTGTCGATCAGACCTTGCAGAGATCCGTCGTCATCCACGACCACATTCTGACCAGCGACCTTTTCGACCTGACCCGTGACCGACAGATATGAGAAGCTCGACCGCATCGCCGCCATGGAAGACGCAAGCGCGCTCCCCGCGACCAGTTTGATCGAGATCGTCTGTTCGCCATCAGTGTAGGCCGCCTGCGCGACTGCGCCGCCGAGGGCTTCCGCCCCCAACTGCTTTGGATCGGCGACAATGCGGCGCCAGCCGGTGAACGGCGGCGGCAGAAACCTGCCCAGTTGAGCGGCTTTGGCGGCGTCAAGATGCCGATCCGCTTGCTCCATCTGTCGGCGGGCCGCATCGTAATCTCCGCCGCGATAGGCTTCGAGGGCCGCCTCGACGTTGTCTTCGAAGGCGTCGGACAGCGCTGGCGTCGAGACGAGCGCAGCGCTCAAAATGATCGGAACAAGGTGCTTCATGCGCTCCTCAAGAATAGGGACAGCGGCGATATCATGCGCTCTGGGTCCCAGAAGACGCTGTTGACAAGGCGATTTCTAGGCGCCGTTTGAAACGGCCCTGGCTATGCCTCTCGCGTCATGTCTTCCATGGCGGGTTGCGGAAGTAACGCGCGATGTAGGCGACGCCGATGATCAGCGCGAAGCCGGTCAGGTTCACGGCGATCGTCACCGGGAGCGAAATCTGTGGCCAACGCCCTTCGGGATTAAGAAGGCCAAGTTCGAGCATGCCGACGCCGAGCAACCGCGCCAGCAGCAGACTTGCGATGAAGACGGCCAGCGACTGCTGTCCAACCCGCCGAACGACGGTCACGACGCGTCCGCCAATCCCGGTTTGCGGCAACCGCCGTCCGCCCTCGCCAGCCGCGAGCCAGACGAGATAGGCGAGCGCGAGGAAATGCACGTATCGGAAGATCCCAAAGAAGCTCTTGGAGTGCAGGGCTCCGGTGGCGTCGTTGAATGCCTTGATCGGCTCGTAGAGCCAGTCGATCTGGCGAACAAGCCGGCGGATGGGCACGCCGTCCGGGTCGAGCGCCGGGCAGATCAGCACGATGAAGATCGCGACGCCGATCAGCCAGGGATTGGCGGGCGGCTTGGGCAACCAGCCGACGGCGAAAGCGAAGCCGGTGAAGAAGATCAGTTGCCAGGCGAACGGATTGAAGAACCAGCCGCGGGGATTGCCGACAGGCTCGGCCGGCAAACTCAAGAACTCGATCACCGGCACGTCGATAAAGGCGATCCAGGGTTGGCTCGACGCCGCCCAGAGCAAGGCCGAGAAGGGCAGCGCGACCCAGGGCCGTATCCAGCTCAGCGCGACCATCACCGGCATCAGCGCCAAGATCACCATGTACATCACCAGGATGTCGAAATAGTTCGGCACGTAAGTGAGCGTAAACAACGAAGGCAGAAACGCCGCGGGATCGTTGACGAAGCGGCTCAGGTTCAGCACGCCGACATAGTTTCTATGCGCGTCGACCAGCGTCTGATCGACGACTATCAGCGCTGCGAGCGTCGCGAAGAAGACGCCGATATGACACCAGTAAAGCTGCCAGATGCGATAGGCGACGCGCGCGGTTCCCACCCCCCAGCCTCTGGCCTCGAACAGTTTGAGAAAAGCGATCGCAGAAGCCGCGCCCGAGCAGAATACGAAGATCTCGGTGGCGTCCGAGTATCCCCAACGCGCCGGAATCCAACGGTTCCACGAGTTCCATGGCGTGTGCGCGATCAAGATGATGAACATGCCCAGACCGCGAAAGAAGTCGAGGCGGATGTCGCGGCGCCTTTCCTTCGCCAGACGGGCGATCCGCGGATCGTCCTCACCAGCGGATTTGCGGCCGCCATTGCCTGCGGGATCTTCCGCCGCCGACGCCTCTCCTCGCATCTCAGTCCTCGCAAAACCAAAAAGTCGGCGCTCCAAGAGCGCCGTTCAAATTCTCGCGCCGCAGCCCCCGAGGGCCAGACTTAACCAGCGGCTGCCAGTTTCTGCGCGCCAGATGCGCGTTGGCGGCCGAGTTCGTCGATCCGGGCCAACCGTGTCTCTGCATAACGGTCCATAGCGCCCCGACGGTGCACGCGATCCTCGATCTGAGCGCGTGCTTCCCGCAATAGGCCAGATCGGAGCGCCGCTTCAATGGTGATGCGATCGAAGACGTCTCGCTGAGCATGACTGCCGCCGACAACCTGCATATGCGGCCGGGCGCGCGCCAACCAGCCATACGCCTCGGCGTAATCGCCGGATGCGAACGCGTGCAAACCCTGCGCGGCCGGGAGACCGGCCTCTCCGGCGACCGAGTCCATGCAGCCGAGTTGGCGCTGAGCGCGGTTGCGCATCTCTCCCAGCAATCGCGACGCGGCTTCCGGCCGACCGCCGCCTTCCAGCGCGAGCAGGTAGTGAAGGTCTGCGAAGACGACGCAGCCATCCTCTGCTCTGTTCTCTGAAAGAGCGGCCATTTCCTCCCATCGCTCGCCGACATCGACGCCCTCCAGCTCGAGACGCGAGAGCAGCGACGCCGCGTTCGAGATGTCGCGATAATCGTCGCTTTGTTCCTTTCGGATTTCAGCGTCGTAAAGCTCGAGAACGCGATCGTACTCGCCGCGGTCGAGGTGAAAGAGCGCCAAATGCCACCAGACATGGTAGCCGAAGTTATTGCAGTGCTCCCACGCCTTTGGTTGGCGCGAGATCCAGGCGACGCCTTCCGCCGAGCGTCCGGTCATATCGTAGACATGCGCCACCGCGTGGAGCCCCCAGGCGTCGTCGTGGGCGATAACAAGCGCGTCGCGTCCGCGACGCTCCGCCGCCAGGTACTCGCCGGTTTCCTCCAGCGCGAACGCGTAACAGCCATTGATGTAACCGGCTGACGGATGATCGGGCCCATAGGCGCCGATGATCGCCTCCAGCGAGCTGCGCATCCCGCGCGGATCGCCTAGAATGAACCGGATCGCGTGAACGAGCTTGGCGAGCAAGGCGTCGTGCGGATGTGCGCGAAGCGCGGCGTCGAGAACGTCGGCCGCCGGACCCATTCTGCCGGCCAGATAAAGACCCAGCCCGTCGTGATACGCTTTCTCGCGCGGCGTAAGCGCCGGGACCAACGGCGTCACCGCGTCATAAGCCTCCTGCGCGGCGGGGATCAGCTCGCGGCGCCCCAGAAGCAGCATGAAGTACCCCTTGGCGAGCTGCGCAAGCGCGAAATCCGGCGTCAGTTTCAAGGTGTCTGAAAGGTGCACTGGCGTGTTTGCTGCGTGCGAAAGAAACGCCCGCGCCGTCGCGTTCCACGACGTCAGTGTCTGTTCCGCGTGCTCTGGGGAGTCGAAAGTCGTCTCATAACCGAAGGCATCTATCGACCGCATATCGCCTATCCTCAATTGTCGCAAATGCAGGAACACTGTTCCGATGCTGCTGCTTGAACCAAAACATTAGCGTGTCAGAACGCGGAATTCACATGACGATCGCTTCACTCATGAGTGATAATTTTGCGAGTGCGAAATGGGTGGTCAATCGCACAAAAAGGCAGCAAAACAAGGGGGTTGGCGATTTGTCAGGGCTGTCACAATGTTGAAATGGGTCGTAATCGTGGCGTTCGTCGGGCTTTGCGCTGTCGCCTGGGCGGCGGGGCCTCAAGGCGGCGTGAACGACGACTACATCCTGAGCTATGCGACCGTGATCGGAGCGCTGGGCGGCTTTGCGCTTTATCACGCGGCGTTTGGCTTCACCGGCGGGTGGCGGCGTATCGTGCGCGAGCGTCGGGGGCAGGGGTTCCGAGCGCAACTGCTGTTGATCGCCATGACCGTGCTCGTCAGTTTCCCGCTTCTGGCTTACGGCGATGCGATCGGCGTTGACGCGAACGGCTGGGTCTTTCCGGTTGGGGTCGCGTCCGCGATCGGCGCGGCGATGTTCGGCTTCGGCATGCAACTCGGCGGCGGCTGTGGTTCCGGCACCTTGTTCACCGTCGGCGGCGGGTCGACCAGGATGGTGATCACCCTGGTCGCGTTCATCGCCGGCTCGGTGTTGTGGACGGGAACCGCCGCTTGGACCCAGGGCTTGCCGCGGATCGAGGGCGTGTCCGCCCTCTCGACCTTCGGCATGCCGGGCGCCTTGGCGATCGTCTTGGGCGCCTTGGCTTTGATCTATTGGGCGACGCTGCGGATAGAGCTGTCGCATCATGGGGCGCTGGAGCTGCGTCGAAAGACAAGCTCGACGATGTTCGGTCCCTGGTCGCTCGAGCTGGGCGCGCTGGCGCTGGCGCTGGTCGTCGTGCTGACGTTGTTGGTTCTCGGCCGTCCGTGGGGGATCACGTCCGCCTATCCATTCTGGGGGGTCAAGGCGCTCGACGCGCTCGGCGCGCCGGTTCTCGAATGGAACGGATGGTCCCAGCGGGCGGCCGATCGGTCGATCTTTTCAGATGGAACCAGCGTCATGAACATCGGCATCATGCTGGGCGCTCTGGCGGCGTCCGGGCTGGCGGGCAAGTTCGCGCCGACATTGCGGCTGAGCTTTCGCGATGTCTGGACGGCGGTCCTTGGCGGCTTGCTGATGGGTTACGGAGCCCGTCTGGCCTATGGCTGCAACATCGGCGGTTTTGTCGGCGGCGTGATCTCTGGCAGCCTGCACGGCTGGAGGTGGCATATCTTCGGCTTTGCCGGCAGTTGGCTCGGTGTGATCGCCCGCGGCGCGATCGGCATGGATCCGCCTCTTTCAAAGAAATCAGCGTAACTCATTCGGAGAAGACACCATGCCTGGACGCGCTTTGGGATCCGCCCTGCTTGCATGCTTGCTCGCGACGGCTGCGGCCGCCGAGCCCTCGGTCTCGCCGCGCGACGGTTGGTCCGTCACGGCGACCACGAAGAACTACCAGCAGCTCGTCGACGATCTGAAATCGGCGGTCAAAGCCAATGGCTTGATCGTGGTCACGCAGGCTGGACCGACCCAGGCGGCGAAGAACCGGGGGATCGATATTCCCGGCAACCGGGTCATCGGCGTTTACAACAATGATTTCGCAGTCCGTGTTCTCGCGACCTCAACTGCTGCGATGATTGAGGCGCCGATCCGCTTCTACGTCACGGAAAACACCGACGGGTCGGCGACGTTGTCGTACAAGACGCCAAGTTTCGTATTCGCGCCCTACGCGGATGAAGGAGGCTCCGAGCTGACGGCGATCGCGCAAGAGCTCGACGCCCGGTTCGCCGCGATCGCTCAGGCGGCGGCGCGGTAGCGGTCAGACTTGTCAGATCTCAAACTGCTCTTGCTTTTCAATCGCGACGGCGACGATCACGCCGTAGATCAAATGGCCCAAAAGCAGCACCAGCGCCGATCCTTGATGGGTCAAAGCCTCGGGATCGGCCGCAAACGCCGTCGAGACCAGCGACAATCCGAAAACAAAAGCTCCCAACTCGGCGCCTAGAAGCCATGTCGGGGTCTCCGCTTCAGACATCCGCGAGAGCGGTCGGATGACGAATTCGAACAGCGCAGGAAACCCGATGAGCGCCAAGAAAACGAAAATCGCTTCGCCGCCGGCATCGGACACGCCGAGGATCGCCGTGACTTGTTCCCCTGGGGACAGAGCGACGCCAGTCCAGATCGGTGCGACGCCGTTCGCCCAAATCTCCCAGATCATCAGCGCGATCATTCCGGCCAATGCGACGGTGACGCCGCTGCCGCCGCCGATACTTGGATACGGCGCGTCGCGCACCGTTATCCAGTACGCGCGCAAAGAAAGATCATGCGTCGACATGAGCGCACCTCCCCAATACCGCGCCGACATACGGAGCGCACTCTAACCTGTTAACCCTGCTTCCGTCGAATCGTGGGGAAATGTTGCAATGCAGCATCGTCGCGCCGTCAAGCTTTCGTCGCAACCTGGGCCTGAGGACAATCCTCGATCGCCTGCAGCGCCGCCGCTGGCGTGATCTCTTCCGGAGAGGCGCAGACGTCGTGTCGCGCCATCGCCGATCCCAGTCGCGGCGAGGCGGTGACGACGGCGAAAGGGACCGCCAAGATAAGGCCGGCGATCACGGGCGCGGCCCAGACCAGAAGGCTCGGCGCATTCACGCCGATCACGCCAAGCAGCGCAAACCCGAACACCGTTTGCAGCCAGAGACCACGCAGGGCTGTCGACCACTCCAGCCCATAAGCGTCGCGGATCTGCCCGCTCCACCCGATGCGCCGACCGAACGGAAGGCCGAGCATGAAGATCGTCAGCTGCACGGCCACCACCGGCGCCATCAACATCCCGAACACGATGTCGAGGATCAGGCCGCTTGCAAATCGGAGAGGTCCTCCGAACCGGCGCACGCCGCCTCGCTCAAGCGCGACGTCCAGCGCCCCCAGAAGCTTCGGCGCCAGGCTCATGAGCACCATGGTCGCGAACAGCGCGATCGCCAGAGTGGCGTCGACGCTCGCTTGCCCGATCATAGAGCCTTCGGCGATCTCGACCGGCGCGACGACCTTCAAAGCTGCGAAAATGATCATGGCGATCCAGGCTGGCGCCGAGAGATACATCAGCATGGCCTGAAGAAGCTGGAACCGATTGGTCCGCGTGAGGCCCGGGGCGCCAAGCAATGCGCCGTACTGCATGTTGCCGTTGCACCAGCGCTGTTCGCGCTTGATGAAGTCGAGAAGGGTGACCGGGTTTTCCTCCCAGCTCTCCGTCTCAAACGGCGCAACGCGAACCTCGTACCCGGCGCGACGCATAAAGGCGGCTTCG
The DNA here is from genome assembly GCA_937911325.1 of uncultured Neomegalonema sp. Classification (GTDB taxonomy): domain Bacteria; phylum Pseudomonadota; class Alphaproteobacteria; order Rhodobacterales; family Rhodobacteraceae; genus CALDSD01. The sequence continues at coordinate 8,817 of CALDSD010000045.1, read as the reverse complement.
ACTTGGTCATGGCTTAGAATGTACCCGCCCAACGGAGGTCGCCCGGGTAAAACCGGCAGCTCGCAGTGATCTCTGAAAGGACGCACGCGGATCATCGCGTTGTGCCCCCAATAAGGACCGCAATCGCCTTGCCACCAGGCCGAGCCAAGCGCGAAGCTTCTGAGACTGATGCGGACGCCGAACTGAAAGATCCGGCCGAATGGGCTCTGGGCGGGCGCGCCGAGCGCCAAGCATTGCATGACGCCGACCTTCGTATGCCGGCGCATCAAGCGGGCGAGCTTCACAATCGCCGCGCCAGACATCATGCTGTCCGCATCGAGCGGCAACATCAGTTCGTAGCGATCACCCCAGCGCCGGACGAAGTCGTCGACATTGCCGGCCTTGTAGCCTTCGTTCGACAACCGGCGTCGGTAGGTCGCCAAGCCAGCGCCGTTTAGGCCTGAGCGGTTTGAGTCAAATAGGGCCCGTTCCTGCGAGACGATCTCGGGATCGTCGCTATCCGACAGGATGAAGATGTCGAAGGCGCCTGCGTCCTGTTGCCGGTCAAGATCCGCACGCAGCGACAAGAGACGTTGGTAAGCCCGGTCGGGGTCCTCGTTTCGCAGCGTCATGAGAACGGCGATCCGATCCGTCAGCGGCGCGACGGAGACGTCGTCCGTCCAATGCGGGCTGACGAGGCGGGCGGGGTCCTTCGACGTCAGGCGGATCACCAGCCCGATGACCGCACTCCAGAACCCGAGGATCGTCCAGGGCGCGCTCAGCATGATCGCGGCGAAGAGACCGATGTCGAGGGCGCTCCACCCCCCTGCGCCGAGAACCTGAGCGACCCCGAAAGCAAGCGCCGCCAGAGTCGCAACGATCAGCACCGCGAACAGCGCCCGGCGCTGAGCGAGCGTCGCGGTTAGCTGCAAACCAGCTGGCGTGCTCTCGGGGCGTCGAGGAAGAGACCCGTCTGATCCGCTTTGTGGACCGACGAACTTGTCGCCGCGGACGCCCGCGCCCATGTCGGTGGCGAGGTCGGGCGCGATCTTCGTCGCCTCCATCTTCGCGGTTGGGGGCATGCTCGGTTTCCTCTATTGACCCATTCGACGGGTTTTTTCTCAGCGGGTCGTTTGCCGATGACGGCGATAACAGGTGAAACGCGGCCAGATGTGGGCCGGATCAGCGCACGCGCCTTATTCTATGCTGCGGCGCAACAAGTCCAAACACAATCGATCACATTTCCAGAACCTTCTGCGGAGGAGGTTCTGGTGCGGACCGGCTGGAGCTGCGTAAGCCGCGGAACGGAACGTCTCGTCTTTCAGGGACAGGTGCCAGAGAGCGAGCACGAACGGATGACGGCGCCGTTTCAGGAAGGCGCGTTTCCGTTCCCCGTCAAATACGGCTATGCGGCGGTGGGCGAGGTTGAACTTGGACCACAAGACCTTGTGGGAAAAAACGTTTTCTGCCTGTTTCCCCATCAAGATCTGTTCGTGGCGCCGGTGGCCAGCGTTGTGCCGCTGCCCGATGATTTGCCCCCGAGGCGCGCCGTTCTCGCCGCGAATATGGAGACAGCGTTGAACGGTCTATGGGACGCCGGAGCTGGGCCGGGAGATCGGATCGCCATTGTCGGCGGCGGCGTTTTGGGCGGGTTGCTGGCGGGGATTTGCGGCGATCTTCCCGGCGCGGATGTGACGCTTATCGATGTTGCACCGCAACGCAAGTCACTTGCTGATCGCATAAATGTGACATTCGCCGCACCAGCCGACGCCCCTTCGAACGTCGACATCGTCTTTCATACAAGCGCGACTGAGGCTGGACTTGCGACCGCGTTGGGCTGCCTCGGTCGCGAGGGCAAACTGGTCGAAATGTGCTGGTTTGGGTCCGGTCGGCCGAGCTCTCCCTTGGGCGGAGCGGTTCACAGTCAACGGCTGACGATGATCTCGAGCCAAGTGGGCGAGGTGGCGCCAAGCCGTCGCCCGCGCTGGTCGCACGGTCGTCGATTGGCCAAGGCGTTGGAGCTGCTGCGCAATGACAAGTACGAGGCGTTGCTCACGGGCGAGGTGAGCTTTGAAGACTTGCCTGACGCGATCCCACGGATCCTCGCGGATGGCGCCGACGGTCTCGCAACCGCGGTGCGGTATCGGTGAAAAGGATGACTGCACGATTGCCAGAGCGCGCGATGCGCCGCATAAGGGCGGCGTTTCAGATGCGAGGCGGGAGATGCGCATGCTGTACGTTCTAATTGGGTCGCTTGTCGGCTTCATCGCCATGTTGGCGGGGCGCGGTCGGGCGGGGATCGCCGTTGGATTGGCGTTTCTGGGTTTCATGTTTGGTTTTGCGGTGTGGGCGGTGTCGGGCATCGACTTCATCGCCCAGTTCATCGACAACCCCGACGCGGCCGAACAGGACTGGGACATCGCGCGGATCTTCTCCGGCGTGATGGCGGCCGTTCCGGGCGTGGCCGGCGCGCTTTTGGCGCGACGCGACTAAAGGGGATCGCCATGTACGCCGTCGAAGTGCGCGAGCACATCATGATCGCCCACAGCTTGCCCGGCGAGGTGTTCGGCCCGGCTCAAAAGCTTCACGGCGCTACCTATGTCGTCGACGCGACGTTCTTTCGTGAAACTCTGGGTGAGGACGAGATCGTCGTCGATATCGGCCTGGCGCTCGACGCGCTGAAGCAAACCCTTGCGCCGATCAATTACGCCAATCTCGACGAGCTTCCGCAGTTTGCAGGAAAGAAGACGACCACCGAGTTTCTTTGCAAACACGTTTTCGATGCGCTCAAGGATGCGATCGGGGACGGCCGATTGGGGCCGGAGGCTGGCGAGATCTCGCGGCTTCGGGTCACTCTGAACGAAAGCCACGTCGCGAAAGCTTGGTACGAAGCCGCCCTTTAAGCGAGCGTCGTCCGCTTCACCCGTTCAAGGATTTCATGCGGTCTCGTTTCCGCCGGGATCAACAGCAGCCCGGAGCGGCGCAGCGCCAAGCCCAGCTTCCGCGATCCGGTGACGACAGCGAACGGGGCCGCGAAGATCAATCCGAGCAAGCCGGGCGCAAACCAGGGCAACGCCGCTGGGGCGAAGGCGGCCAGGAAGAGCGTTGTTCCAGCGCCGAAGACCGTCGGCGGCCAGAAAACACGCCAGGCTTGCGGCCAACTTAGACCGTCCGCGTCTCGGGCCGGGGCCATCCAGACCGAGCCGTTGCGCTTTTCGAAGCCCAACCAGAGCGCGATGATCGACATTCCAGTCAGGAACAGGATCGCCGGAGCCTGCAAAACGGTGAAAACGATCTCGAGCACGGTCGAAAAAAGGTAAGCCGCCCAGCCGCCAAACACCGCGGCTCCGCCCTGCGAGCGAACAGCGTCGACATACCCAACCAGTTTTGGCGCGAGCGACAGCGCCAGAAGCGTGAGAAAGAACAGACCCGCTTCGCCGCTATCGATTTCAGGCGCATCCGAGTCGACGGTCTTCAGCGTCGCCAGGAGCGCGCAAAACAACACCGCAGGGGGCACAAGAAAGAGCGTGAAAAGATGGGCGAGGTGAAAACGGTTCATTCCGGTCAGCTCAGGCAACCCCAGAAGATAGGCGTATTGCATGTTGCACCGTCCCCAGCGTTGGTCGCGGAGCGCGAACTCGGCCGCTGTCGCGGGATGATCTTCCCAACTCTCGGTCGGTTCGGGCAGCAACCTGACTTCGTATCCCGCCGCGCTCAGCATCGCCGCTTCGACATGATCATGACCCAGCACTGGGCCGCCGAGAGGTGGTCTCGCGGCGATCTGGGGTAAGCGGCAATGGGTCTTGAAGGGCGCGACACGCACGAACGCGTTGTGCCCGCCGAAAGGACCCGCGTCCGCCTGCCACCAAGCGTGCCCGAGGTAATGGGTGCGAACCGTGCACTGCGAACCAAAGCGCAGGAGGCGTGTAAACAGCGGCTCGCCCGCCGCTGGAAAGATCAGACTCTGCAAGAGGCCCAGCTTCGGATGCCGCTGCATGATCATCGCATGCGCGCCGATCGCCGCGCCCGACATGACGCTGTCCGCGTCGAGGCAAAGCATCAGGTCGTAGTCCTCGCCCCGGTGATCGACGAAGTCGCGGATGTTGCCCGCCTTGAACCCCTCATTCCCGTCGCGGCGTCGATAGTATGCGGCGGCGTCGCCGGCAAGCTGTGGCCGCAGTCTTTGGAAGAGTTCTTCTTCCGTGGCGGCGATCTCCGGCTGGTCTGTATCCGACAGAACGAAAACGTCGAACTGCGCGCTGGACGTGGTTGTTTGCAAATTCTCGCGGATCGCGACCAAACGGGAGAAGACGCGGGCTGGATCCTCGTTGCGGACGGTCATCAAGATCGCTGTCCGAAGGCTGAGTTCTTCGGTCCCCTCAGACCCTCGAGCGACCGGCGTCGTCGCCTGAGTTGGATCGCTGCGGAACATGAATAGATAGAATGCGACAATAGCGTTCACGAAGAGGAAGACGATCCATGCCGCCGGTGCTATCGTGCTCAGAAGCAGGAGCGCGTCTAACAGACCGATCCCGCCGGGGGAAAGGATCATTGAGAGCCAAGCCAGCACCCCTATTGTCAGCGTGGCGGTCGCCGTGAAGACGACGATCCGCCTGACGACAATGGAGCGTCTCGCTTGAATCCCGGCCGGGGTGCGCTCTGGGTTGCTCGCGGCGTCGGGTCGGTCATTGGGGACGTCGCGGGACATTGAAACAGCGCTTGTCTTGGGGAACCTAAGGTTTGGGAAGTGTCCTATGAAATACACGCCAAACTGGCTAGCCCTGCGTGAGGACGCCGACGCACGCGCGCGCGACCGCAGGCTCATCGAGCAGCTTGGCGCCGCGCTTTCGGAACGAACCGAGCCGCTGATCGTCGATCTTGGCTGTGGAACCGGCGCGCTTCGTCGAGCCCTGACGAACGTGGCGCCGGCGTCGGCTCGATGGCGGATGGTCGATCATGACCCCGATGTCCTCGCAGTCGCGCGGGAGAGGTTTCCGGAAGCTGACGTTCTGGATCTCGATCTGGCGGAGGAGATCGAACGAGCTGTCGCCGACGCAGATTGTGTGGCCGCGACCGCGTTCTACGATCTTGTGTCGCTCGACTGGCTCGACCGCTTCGTCCGTTTGCTCCCTCAAGATGCGATCGTCTACGCGGCGCTGACTTATGACGGCCGCGAACACTGGCGGCCCCGCCATCGCGATGACGCGGATGTTTTGGAGGCGTTCCACAAATATCAGCGACGCGACATCGGATTTGGGCCGGCGCTTGGGCCAGACGCCGCCGCGAAACTGACGCAGTTGCTTTCCGAGCGCGGTTGGAACGTGTCCACTGCGGACGCATGGTGGCGGCTCGACCCGGACTCCGAGCCTGAGCTTGTCAACGAGCTGGCCGATGGGATCGCGATGGGCTCGGAAGCGAGCGGAGTGAAGGCTGGCGCATGGCGCCCCTTCTTGCGTCACAGCATCGAGATCGGGCATCTCGACATTCTTGCCTTGCCATCTGACGAAAACGTCCAGGCGACGCCGGATTCCGCCTAGACCGCGTCGCGTCAATGCTGTGATCTCCTCGAAGACTTGAAAGAGGAGCGTCATGCGTCTGGCAGACCTTGAGACCTTCGTCGTTGGAAATCCGCCGCCCAGCTTTGGCGGGCGCTATTTCATCTTTGTGAAACTGACGACGGCCTGCGGGATCGTCGGCTATGGCGAGATCTACGCCGCGACTTTTGGGCCGAGCGTCATCGAGGCGATGACCCAGGACGTCTTCGCCCGTTGGTTTGATGGCGAGGATCCGCATCATATCGAACGGATGTGGCGGCGGGCTTACAGCGCCGGTTTTTCGCAGCGGCCGGACGTCTCGATGATGGGCGTGGTCTCTGGGCTCGAATGCGCCTGCTGGGACATCGTCGGAAAAGCCGCAGGAAAGCCGGTCTACGAGCTGTTGGGCGGAAAGGTGCGCGAACGGGTTCGGACCTACACCTATCTGTATCCGACCGATGGGAACGTCTACCCGGATCCCGATGACGGGCCCAACGTGTACGACGATCCTGACATCGCCGCCGAGCGCGCGGCGTACTGGGTCGCGCAGGGGTGCACCGCGGTGAAGTTCGATCCCGCAGGGCCTTACACGGTGATCGATCCGCACATGCCCAGCCTTGAGGATCTCGATCGCTCGGAACGGTTCGTCACGCGTCTGCGCGAGGCGGTGGGCGACAAGGCGGATCTCCTGTTTGGGACGCATGGGCAGTTCACCAGCGCCGGGGCCATCCGCATGGCGAAACGGCTCGAAAAGGCCGACCCGCTCTGGTTCGAAGAACCAACCCCGCCCGAAATGCCCGAGGAGATGGCGAAGGTCGCCCGCGCGACCTCGGTGCCGATCGCCACGGGCGAGCGGCTTTGCACCAAGTACGAATTCGCGCGTGTGCTGCAGACCGGAGCCGCGTCGATCCTGCAGATGGCTCTTGGGCGCGTCGGCGGCCTGTTGGAGGCCAAGAAGATCGCAGGCATGGCCGAAGCGCATTACGCGCAGATCGCGCCGCATCTCTATTGCGGTCCGATCGAGGGCGCGGCGAACCTGCACCTCGCGACCTGCTCGCCCAACTTTCTGATCCTCGAGAGCATCGAGCGCTGGGATGGGTTTCACGCCAAGATCTTGAAGTCGCCGATGCGTTGGGAGGAGGGGTACGTGATCCCGCCGACCGAGCCGGGATTGGGCGTCGAACTCGATGAAGAGGTCGCCAGAGCGCACCCCTATGAAGGGGAACAGTTGCATTTAGAAATGGCCGATGTGGACAGTTTGCGGCCATAAGCAGAACAAAGAGGGAGTCGCCGCATGCGCGTCGGATTTATCGGGTTGGGGAATGTCGGCGGCAAGCTGGCGGGCAGCCTATTGCGAAACGGGTTCGACCTGACGGTCCGCGACCTTGATCAGGAGGCGGCGCGGCCTTTCCTCGAGGGGGGCGCCAAATGGGCGGACAGCCCGGCCGAGATGGCCGCGAACGTCGATTACATCATCACCTGCCTGCCGAGCCCCGCGGCCTGCGCGGCCGTCATGGAGGGCGAGGGCGGCATTCTCGCGGGCATGCGTCCCGGCCTGATCTGGGCCGAGATGTCGACGACGGACGAGGCGGAAGTCAAACGTCTCGGCGGCCTGGTCGCGGCGCAAGGCGGGCTCCCAATCGATTGTCCGGTTTCTGGCGGATGCCACCGCGCCGCGACGGGCAATATCGCGATTTTCGCCGGCTGCGAGCGCGAGACCTTCGAGAAGGCCTTGCCGGTGTTGACGCGGCTCGGTCGGCGGGTGCTGCACACCGGTCCGCTGGGGTCGGCTTCAGTGCTGAAGGTGATGACCAACTTTCTTGCGACGACGCATCTGGTCGCGCTGTGCGAGGCGTTGACCGTGATGGACCAGGCCGGCGTTGATCTCGGAACCACCTACGAGGCGATCCGCATCAGCTCGGGCAACAGCTTCGTGCACGAGACCGAAAGCCAGATGATCCTCAACGGCTGCCGCGACATCAACTTCACGACCGATCTCGTGCTGAAAGACATTGGATTGTTTCAGGCGATCGCGGATCGAAACGGCGTGCCGCTGGAGGTCAATCCGATGGTCATCGGCATCATGCAGGATACAGCGGCGCGGTATGGCGAGCGTTGCCAGTCTGATGATGTGATCCGCCGCCTGGAAGAGGCGACGGGCGCCGACATCCGCTATCCCGGCTTCCCGTCGGAGATGATCGACGACGAACCCGAGGAGCAAGGGTACGAGGTCGGGCGAGGGACAGCCTGACCTCGCCCCCGAACGGCTCTAGAACGGGAGCGTCGCGCGGAGGGTCGCGTTGAAGTCTGTGCTGTCGTGATCCGGGCGGCCGAGCTCGACGCCGGCGTCGAGCGCCATGCCGTCCGCCCGTGCGAGGGTCAGATCGGCGCCGATGAAGGGGCGCACGGCTTGCTGTTCGTCGAGCGTGAAGTCGAGCGCCTGGCCCTCGACCGTGCTGGAGACCTCGTCGCCGTCGACATGCTGGAAATCCGCGCCGAGCCGCAGGCCTGCGGTCACGCCGGCGCCGTCGAACGGGCCAAAGCCGCGGACCTCGCCCCAGTTCACGATCCGCGCGGCCTGGGCCCGCAGCTCGTAGATCCGGGTGGTGCGCGCGTCGACGTCGAGGGGCAGGGCGCCGCCGTCCTCCTCGTAGCCTTCGGTGAAGACGGCGGCGGCGCGCAGGCGCAGGCTCGGGCGCAGCTGCGCGTCCTCGGCCGGGTCGAGATCGGCGCTCAGCCCGATCATCGGCATGACGAAGACCGCGCCGTATTCGGCCGAGAGCTCGCGCAGGCCGGTGGCGGCGGTGTTGTCGGCGATGGTGCGGTCCTGATCGGTGTGCGAGTAGCCCACGGTCAGCCCGCCGGTCACGTCGACCGGGCCGAGCGTCGCGCCGGTCTGATAGCCGGCGAAGAGATGCCAGCTTTCGGCGTCAAAGCTCTGTTCGCCGTCCTGCGCGCCGAGCGCGCCGCCGATATAGAGATCGCCGGCGAGCATTTCGCTATAGCGGCCGAAGACGAGCCCGGTCAGCGTGCTGTCATAGGCGCCGCGGTCGCTGGTCGCGTCGGCGTCGGTGCGGTTGTAGAAGGTCTGGCCCCAGATCGCGTTCGGCGCCGCACCGCCGGCGTTGAAGGTGAGGACCTTTAGCGCCTGGGCTTGGTTCTGCGTCTGGTTCTGGGCCTGTCCGCGGCCCGGCGTCTGGCGGCCTCGGTCGACCGCGTCGAGGATGCGCCGGCCAAGATCCGCCTGCATCTGATCCCCGGCGAGGAACCCTGTGGGATCCACCGCCACGACCGTGTCGCCGAC
>CALDSD010000044.1 GCA_937911325.1 uncultured Neomegalonema sp. | reverse complement strand
GACGGAGCCAACCGCCTTGATGGCCGGCAGGGCGACGACACGCTGGACGGCGGCGGCGGCGACGACACGCTGATCGGCGGCTCTGGCGAAGACGACCTCACCGGGGGCGACGGCGATGATCGTCTGGTCGGCGGGCGCGACAACGACCAGCTCGACGGCGGCGACGGGAATGACCGTCTCAGCGGCGGCTCCGGCGAAGACACGCTCGTCGGCGGCGAAGGCGACGATCGTCTCAACGGCGGCAGCGGAGACGACGACCTCAGCGGAGGCGATGGCGCGGACGTTCTGGTCGGCGGCCGTGGCGAAGACACCCTCTCCGGGGGCGACGGCGACGATCGCCTGAACGGCGGTGCAGGCGAGGACGACCTTAGCGGCGGCGACGGCGCGGACCGGCTGGCCGGCGGCAACGGCGACGACAGTCTTTCGGGTGGCGACGGCGCGGACCGTTTGAACGGCGGCAATGGCGACGACAGTCTTTCGGGCGGTGACGGCGACGACACTTTGGTCGGCGGACGCGGGAACGACGAAATCGACTTGGGCGCGGGCGACGACCGGGCCTTCGGCGGCTCCGGAGACGACACCTTCTTCAGCGGCGACGGCGGAAACGAGATCCGTGGCGGATCCGGAACCGACACCGTTTCCTACGAGAACTCGGACGGCCCGGTGGTCGCCGACCTGTCGTCGCGCGCAACCGCGACCAGCACACCGGGCTTTACCGCGTCATTCTTCGACGTTGACGGCTCGATTTCGAACCTGAGCCAGATCGACTTCGACGCAGAGCCGACGCATCAGGAAGTCGTCAACGAGATAAACTACGCCAACAGCTCGTCGACCGAGTTCTATGAAGGCGGCGCGCTCGACACCTTCGGGGCCAAGTTCGAAGGCTCGATCAAGATCACCGAGGGCGGAACCTACACGTTCCAAACCGGCAGCGACGACGGCAGCTCGGTCTGGATCAACGGCGAGCGCGTGGTTGGCAATGATGGTCTGCACTCTTACCGAACAGAGTCCGGCTCGATCGAGCTCGAGCCAGGCGAGTATTCGATTGAGGTGCGATACTTCGAGAACACCGGCATCCAGGGCCTGTCGCTTGAGTACAGCGGCCCCGACACCGGCGACGTGATGGGCCTTGTCACCGGCGACGTCGTGTCCGTCGGCGCGGAAACCGACGCCTTCCATAGCGTCGAGAACCTGATCGGTTCGGATCACGGCGACGCGCTCACCGGAAACGCCGCCGACAACGAAATGACGGGCGGCGCTGGCGACGACATCATGGACGGCGGCGACGGCAATGACACCGCCATCGTTGGCGGCACGTTTGAAGACGCAGGTTTTTCGATCGACGACGCCGGCCGACTGGTGGTTGAAACCCAGGACGGTTCGGACACCATCGAGAACATCGAGACGCTGCGCTTTGAGGATCAGTCGGTCTCTGTCGCCGACATCATCGAGGTCACAACGGCCGAAGCGGTGGTCGGCGGCGACGGCGACGAACTGATCGTCGGCGACGCTCAAGCCAACACGATCGACGGCGCCGGAGGCGCGGACCGCATCTTCGGCGGCGCGGGCGACGACGACATAGACGGCGGCGCGGGCGACGACTTCATTGTCGGCGGCGAAGGTTCTGACGCGATCGATGGCGGCGAAGGCGTCGATACGGTCTCCTACGCCAATAGCGAGACCGGGGTCGACGTAGACCTTGAGGCGGGCCAGACAGGACAGTCTTCACCTGGGTTCACCGCCACGTTCTTCGACGTCGGCACGACGATCCGAAACCTGAGCGACGTCGACTTTGACGCAGAGCCGGCGCATCAGGAGGTCGTCTCGGACATCAACTACTCCAATAGCGGCGGCACGTCGTTCTACGAAGGCGCTCCGCTGGACCGCTTCGCTGCGAAGTTCGAAGGCGAGATCAACATCACCGAAGGCGGAACCTACACGTTCCGCACCGGGAGCGACGATGGAAGCTCGGTCTGGATCAACGGCGAACGCGTCGTCGGAAACGACGGCCTGCACAGCTATCGAAACCAATCGGGCGAAATCGAGCTCGAACCCGGCGAGCACACAATCGAGGTGCGCTACTTCGAGAACACAGGCTCGCAGGGCGTGCGTCTCGACTACTCTGGTCCCGACACCGACGGCGAAATGACGCTGGTCAATGAGGACGTCGTGAACACCGGCGGCGATGTCGACACGCTGGAGAACGTCGAGAACGTGATCGGCTCCGACTTCGACGACGTTCTGAAGGGAGACGCTGGCGACAATACCTTCTCGGGCGGCGCTGGCGACGACGTCATGAGCGGCGGCGACGGCGACGACGCGTTTATCGTCGAAGCGAACGGCGGTTCGGACAGTATTGACGGCGGCGCCGGCGTCGGCTGGACGGACATGATCGTTCTGGACGACGTCGGCCGGGCCAGAGTCGCCTCGGATGCGACATCGTTCGACGCCGGCGATTGGACGTTGAGCTTGTCTTCCGGCTCGATCACGTCGGAGACGGACGCATCGCTGACCTTCACGGACGATGCGGCGGGGTCGATCGAATTCGCGAACGGCGACACCGTCGACTTCACCAATGTGGAAGCAATCAGCTGGAGCTGACGCGCGTCACGCGACAGGGCGAAGGACCCGCTTCGCCCTGCCCCGGCCGGTCAGTGAAAAGCGCAATCAGCAAAGGGACGACGTTTCTCGCGTCGTCCCTTTGGTTTTGAATGGAATCGCGCGAGACGCAGAGCGGCCGGAGCAACCGAAGCCGGCCGCCGCCCTGCCCCATCGCGCAAAGATCCGTCGATCAAGACCTTACGCGGCGGCGCGCATCCCGATGCGCACACAATTGCGGCCATCGGCTTTCGCGCGGTAGAGCGCTTTGTCAGCCGCCTCAAAGAGTTCGTCCAAGCCGCAGTCGCCGCCGTCATAGCTTGCGGCGCCAAGACTGATGCTCACCGACAAAGGACCGGCCTGAGTTTCAAAGGGAACGGCTGAAACCGCCCCGCAAATCCGATCCGCGCAGACAAGAGCCGAAAACCGGTCGGTTTCCGGCAGCGCGACCGCAAACTCCTCGCCGCCGACCCGACCCACAAAGTCACAGTCGCGCAAGGTTTCCGACAGCCGCGGCCCCAACGCCGAGAGGATCTCGTCGCCGACGTTATGACCATAGGTGTCGTTGATGGACTTGAAGTGATCAATGTCCAGAAGCAGAAGCGAAAAGTTGCGCCCATATCTGGTCGACAGCGCCAGCTGCATCTCCGCGTCGCCGCGGAAACCACGCCGCGACCGGACAGACGTCAGCGGATCGAACAGCGCCAGCTGACGGAGCTCCAGTTGGTCGACGACGATCGCTGAGAGGTCTTTGACAAGCTGGATCTCCTCGGTTGTGAAATCCCGTGGCTCCTTGTCGACGCAACAAACGGAGCCGATCCTGTATCCATCAGGCGTCTGCAAGGGGACCCCGAGATACGAGCGGATAAACGGGCTCTCGACGACCAGCTGGTTCGCGCAGAACCGCTGATCGAGATGGGTGTCGACCACGATCGTCGGGGTCGCGCGCTGGATTGTGTGGTTGCAGAATGAGATCGAGCGCGGCAGCTCTCCACGTTTGCCGCCTGCGACAGCCTTGAACCAGCGTCGTTCGTCATCGATGAACGCCACCGCCGCCATCGGCGCGCGCAACGCGCTCTTGATGATGCGGGGGATCCTGTCGAACGCTTCTTCCTGAGGCGTGTCCAAGATCTGATACCGGTGAAGCGCAGCGAGGCGCGCGACTTCGTCCATCAATGTCGGGTTCTCTTCATCGCCCGTCATGCCTTTCTCCTTAGTCGCCGTGAGCTATGCCTCTGGTTCCGAACGTCTTCCCGCATCTTCAGCGACAGAACGCGCTCGGAACACCCGGTCATCCTTTGCGCGTTTTGACCCTGGTCACGCGGCAAACTTGTCCTCGTCTTTCGCCAATGTTTCTTTCAAGATCGCGATCTCGAATTCCCAACGCATCAGGCCGATCATTTCTTCGGGCGGCACCGGCTTTGAAAAGAAGTAGCCTTGCGCCGCATCGACCCCTGCGGCGCGCAAGGCTTGCGCTTGTTCTTCGGTTTCTATGCCCTCGGCGACCGTCTCCATCCCGTATTTCTGAGAGACCGAGACAAACATCTCGATCATGACGCGAGAGCGCGGGTCGGCGTGGACCTGGTCGACGAAGAACTTGTCGATCTTCAGACTTCCAGCGTTCAGTTGTTGCATCGATGCGAGACCGTTATGGCCAGTGCCGGCGTCATCGATCGCGACCCTCACACCAAGTTTCGCCAACTCCTCGGTGACGCGCTTGGCTTCATCCGGCGCCGTCATCGCCTGGCGCTCGGTCACCTCGATGCAGATCTGGCCCGTTTGCAGATTGTATTGGTCGGCCAGGAACTTCAGGCGTTCAGCGAAACCAGGCTTTACGAACTGATCGGGGGTTACGTTGAAGCTCACGCGGAAGTCCGGATGCTCCCGCAGCCGAGCCCCGAGCCGGCGCGCGGTTCCGCTGATCATCGCTTCCAGCAGCTCGTCTGCGAGACCGTGTTGTTCAACGAGAGGGATGAACTGCGCCGGCGAAACGCGGTCGCCGTTCGGCTTGATCCAACGCGCGAGCGCCTCACATCCGATCACCGCGCCGTTCTCAAGATCGATGATCGGCTGGAAATACGGGACGATCTCCCGCTCCTTGAGCGCTTTCGACAAGGACGCCAGTTCAGGATTGTCCATGCGAACGACGGCGCGACCGAACACCGCTGCGAAGAACACTCCGAACAGGACCCACCCGACGACCACGGCGCGCGGTGGTTGCGCGCGCCACGCGGCAAGCGCCGTCCGGTCCACCGCGATTTCAGCGCTGCCCGGATAGCGCGCGCCCGCCGCCAGAAAGAGCTCGGTGTTCTCATGCCCAGGGTCGAGATCCACAGTGGTTCTGTGGGATCGGAAAATCAGCCGCTCGCCGTCGCCGACGAACAGCTCAATATGGCCATGCTCGCGCAACGCGGTCGGCATAACGTCGAACAAGAGCGATTCCGCGCTGATCGCCATCACGAGTTCGAGTTGCGTGCCGAGCCCCCAGGATACGCCCAACGCCGTATGGCCATCGCCTTCGATTGCGCCGACGCGGAACTTCGGATTCCGTCCAGGCGTCCACGCCATCCGCTCATAGGCGTTTGGCAGCGGCATGCTCAGCTCGTCAAAGGTCGAACAAGACCCCTCCGGCGTGATCATGTAGACTTCCGACACAGTGCCGGTCGTCAGAACCATCTTCCTGAGTTCACGGATCGCTTCGGGCGAACACGACGCGTGACCAACAACCAGAAGGTCGGCCTGCGCCGTCACAACGTAGTCGAGCGCTTTTTCAGCGCGTTCCGCCAGTCTTTGCGAAAGTTCTTGCAGCTGTGTCGCGTTGGCGCGCGCCGACAAATGCTGGTAGAGCGTTGATCCGCCGATCAACCACCAGACCAATGTCGCTACGAATACAGCGACACATTTCATCGTTATATTCTTCATAGCACCCGCTCGAAGCTTGCGGGTTAAAGGTAAAATGAAACCTGAACGACTTTCTAAACGATCGCAGGAGAGATAAAATTGAGTATTTTAAAATTTTCGGAGTTTTATGGACCGGATCGAAGTTAGTCTTTTCACAAACCGCTCGTTTCGTTTTTTGGCAATCGATGAATAGAGCGAGCGCGCCGAGCCGCTCAAACCAGCCGCGCATCAGAACTCGCTTCTCCCCCAATCCAAAATAAGTTCATACACTTGTGGAGAAGTACAAAATGAAACACTTGTGGATTTCTCCACTTTCCTTCAAGTAATCGAAGAACAAGCCGCTGACTTGACAGTCCGCGCGCCATTCGGGTCCAGCTACTGGCAGGATCTCAGCTAGTCGCATCGCGAGGGTCGTTTTGGATCGGGCGGACATCGTTCACGACAATTTTCTTGCGCGGCTTCGAAGCGCCGAGCTGCCAGGAGAGAGCCGCGTCGCTCTTGATGATGCGGGTCTCGCTCTGCAGCAGCTGAAGGACATCTTCCGCGCCCAGGTTCTCAGTCGTCAGCTCGACCGCACGTCACGGCGGCTTCAGGCGCGCGGCGAGGGGTTCTATACGATCGGCTCTTCCGGCCATGAGGGAAATGCGGCGATCGCAGCTGCGCTGCGCCCCACGGACATTGCGTTTCTGCATTATCGGGACGCCGCTTTTCAGATCGCCCGCGCAGGACAAGTTCCCGGGCAAGACCCAATGAGAGACATGCTGCTGAGCTTTGTTTGCTCAGCCGAAGATCCAATCTCCGGCGGTCGCCACAAGGTGCTGGGCTCAAAGGCCCTGAACATTCCGCCGCAGACGTCAACCATCGCGTCGCATCTGCCAAAGGCGGTTGGCGCGGCCTATTCCTTCGGTCTCGCCAGGAAGCTTAAGCCCGAGCATCAAAACCTGCCGGAGGATGGGATTGTGCTCTGCTCCTTCGGCGATGCGTCGCTGAACCATTCGACCGCGCAGGGGGCGCTCAATACAGCGAGCTGGACGGCCTACCAGAACGCACCGCTGCCGCTCTTGTTTGTTTGCGAGGACAACGGCATCGGCATCTCGGTGAAGACGCCCAGCGGCTGGGTCGAGGCCAGCGTCAGCCAACGTCCGGGCTTACGGTACGAGCGCTGTGACGGCCTCGACGTTGTAGAGACCTATCAGGCGGCGTCAGAACTCGGCGCCTGGGTGCGCAGCCAGCGCAAGCCGGCCTTCCTCCATATGAGCTGCGTGCGGCTCTACGGCCATGCCGGTCCCGACGCGCAGCACGCTTATCTGTCAAATGAGGAAATCGAAGCGGCGGAGGCGAATGATCCGTTGCTGCACACCGCCCGGCGTCTCATCGAGGAAGGGGCCCTGTCCGCAGAAGAGGTGATCGCCCTCTATGAAGAGATCGGAGCCGCGACGAACGCCGCCGCGGAAGAGGCGATCGCCAAGCCGCGGCTGAAAACGGCGGACGAGGTCGTGGCGAGCCTCGTTCCGCCGCAACGCGCCTGCACGACGACCAACGGCCCTTCCGAGGAGGCGCGCGCCAACACCTTCGGCTCCTCGGATCAGCGCGCGCTCGCCGAACCGCAGCATATGGCGAAACACATCAACTTCGCGCTGACGGACCTGATGCTGGAGCATGCGGAAATCGTGCTCGCGGGCGAGGACGTCGGCCGCAAAGGCGGCGTCTACGGCGTCACGCAAAAGCTGCACGGCCGCTTTGGCGCCCATCGGGTCATCGATACGTTGCTCGACGAACAATCGATCCTCGGTCTCGGCATCGGAATGGCCCAGAACGGGCTGCTGCCAATTCCGGAGATCCAGTTCCTCGCCTATCTGCACAACGCCGAGGATCAATTGCGCGGCGAAGCGGCCACCCTACCCTTCTTCTCGAACGGGCAGTTCGCAAACCCTATGGTCGTGCGCATCGCAGGCCTGGGCTACCAAAGGGGTTTCGGCGGTCACTTCCACAATGACAACTCATTGGCGGTGCTGCGAGATATCCCCGGGATCGTGCTCGGCTGCCCGTCAAACGGGCGCGACGCGGCGCTGATGTTGCGCGAGGCTGTTCGTCTCGCCCGCGAAGAACAGCGGGTTGTCGTGATGGTCGAACCAATCGCCCTCTACATGACGCGCGATCTGCACGACAAGGGAGATGGCGGCTGGGCCAGCCTCTACCCAGCGCCTGGCTCGGACGCCATCGGGCTCGGAGAACTCGGCGTATATGGCGATGGAACTGATCTGGCGATCGTCAGCTACGCCAACGGATATCATCTGTCGCGCCAGGCGGAGAAGATCCTGCGCGAGACCCACGAGGTGAATGCGCGGGTGATCGATCTGCGATGGTTGGCGCCGTTGGCCGAGGAGGCGTTGCTGCAGGCGACCGCAGATTGCGACAAGGTGTTGATTGTGGATGAGTGCCGGATCACGGGCTCGCAAAGCGAAGCGCTGATGGCGCTGTTTGCGGAGCGCAGTCCTCGGCCGGCGTCTCGGCTCGCGGCGACGGATTGCTTTATCGCCACCGGCCCGGCTTACGCCGCGACGCTTCCCTCCCGCGATGGCGTTGTCGAGGCGGCGCTGGCGTCCCTTCGCTCAGAGTAGTCTCGTAACGATCAGTCGAGACGGACGTTGTCAGTCGAGTAGCGGGACTCCGACGACGCATCCATGACGTTGTTCAGGTACATGTCCGCGCCGATTGTGATCGCGACGATGGCGACGCAGGCGACCAGAAACGCTTTCATCGGTTTTCTCCCGTTTATTATTGCTGCGGCTTGGCGGTGGCGGCGCGCAGAAACTCGATCAGGTCCTGACGGTCCGCCGGGTCGACAATCCGCTGCATCGGCATCTTCGAGCCAGGCGTATAGTAATCCGGCCCGATATCGAACAGTTTGTCCAGCGTCTCAGGCGACCATGTGATGGTCGCGCCCAGAAGCGCCTCCGAATAGTTGTAGCCGTGCAGAGCGCCGGCTTTGCGGCCAAACACGCCAAAAAGGGTCGGCCCTGCCCGGCGTTTCCCGTCTGGCTCAAGCGTGTGGCAGACCGAGCACTTCCGCGCAAACTGCCGCTCGCCGTTTGAAACCTCGTCCGGATCGACAAGGAAGCGTCGCGCGTCTTCCGCGAACAGGGGATCACCCTCGAACCCGACGGGCCAGATCGCGGCGTAATCGTCCAGACCCGAGGCGATCAGGCTGTCGTTGTCGGCGAAGGCGAGCGACCAGATAGGGCCCCGCGCGGCCGCGCGAAAATCACGGACGATCCGCCAGTCCTTGGTGGCGACGATGGTGATAAAGCCCTCGCCGTCCCCAAAAGCGAGCGTCTTCGCGTCCGGGCTCAGGGCGAGGCCCAGGATCGGTCGTCGGTCGCCTGTGAGTTGCGCGAGTTCTTCCCCGGTTTTCGTTGAGAGGATCCGCACGACGCCATCCGTCGAGCCATACGCAATCCAGGCTCCAGCGGGATCCACCGTGACAAGGTTGATCCCGAAGCCATGGCTGGCCTCGATCCGGATCAGCTCGCCATCGCTCAAGCGCCAGCTGCGCAGGCTCCCATCGGTCGACGCCGTGTAGAGAAGCGCGCCGTCAGGTGAGAAAGCGACGTCGTTTACCCCAGCGACGTGTCCAGCAAAGAGGGTGAGGAGCTCGCCAGTCTCCAGTGACCACAGCCCGGCGGAGCCGTCCCAACTGGCGGATGCGGCCAGTGCGCCGTCAGGCGAGACCGCAACGCTCAGCACTTTGCCTTTGTGCCCCTCCAGGCGTTGAAGCGCCCCACCGGTTTCAAGATCCCAGAGCACGAGGTCGAAATCGTCGCCGCCCGAGATGGCGCGCCGTCCATCCGGCAGAAAGGCCGCCGTATTCGCTGCTGCTTCATGAGCGTCGAGCCAGTGAACCTGATCACCGCTATCCAGGTCCCAAAGACCAAGCGTGTAGTCGAAGCTGGCTGTCAGCGCGTACCGGCCATCGCCGGAGACCGCCGCCCCCTTCACCGGACCGCCATGACCGACAAGCTGTTCATAGCCGTTGGCGGAGACTGTCATTGGCCACCAACCGACAATGGTCGCGAGCACCACGCCCACCGCCCAGCTGCGACCAGCTCCTGCGGGTTTTGACATCATCCCCACCGAGATGTGGCCTATTCGGCCGGCGTCGCGGCAGCTCCAGAACCGGACGGTTTCGCCGACGACTTTTCTGCGGCCTGAACCTCATCCACCCACAGGTTATGGTGCTCTTTCGCCCAGTTCAGATCGACCTGGCCCGAGCCCATGGCGTCGAACGCGCCCTCCATCCCCAGCGAGCCGATGTAGATGTGAGCGATGATAACGGTGATCATCGCCAGGCCGACGATGCCGTGCCAGATCGTCTGATACTGCATCTCCTGCAGCGGCGTCAGATTCGTTTGCAAACCGAAGCCAAAGACATTCAGCACCCCAAAGGTCTTGCCCATCATCGCGGTTTCAAACGGGAACAGCAGCGCGATGCCAGACAGGCTAAGCGAAGCGCCGAGTAAGATCGTCGACCAGAAGATCAGTTTCTGGCCGGCGTTGAACTTCCGGCTGTCCGGATGGACGTTCTTCGAAAACAGCCCGCCGCCTTTCGCGATCCACTGCAAATCGATCTTGCTGGGGATGTTGTGCAGGACCCACATGAAGAAGACCATGACCAGCCCGAGCATGAAGGCCCACGCGACGTTGTTATGCGCCCATTTGCCGGCCTGGCTGAGGCTTGCGAACGCCTCCGCTCCGATGAGATCCGGCAGGAAATAGCGGCCGTAGAGGATGTTCAGACCGCTCAGCGCCAGAATGATGAAGCTGACCGCCAACAACCAGTGCCCGAACCGCTCAAGACCGTTGAACCGCTCGATTGTCTGGCCGGACATCCCGTGATCGACCTTGATCCGCCCACGCAGCACAAAGAAGACGACGAGCGCTCCCAACATGCCGGCCAAACCGTAGAGGCCATAGGTCGACAACGCGCCGTTGCGGATCGACCGCCATTCGTCGCCCTGCGACTGGACCAGGATCGCGGCCTGCTCGTTCGGGATCGACACCGTCGCGTCAAAGTCGGGAACTTCGACGCCGCGCACATAGCGCCACAGATCCGCATCCGAGTTGATGCCGCGCGAACCGCCCGGAACCGCGCCGTCCGTCAGCTCTTCGTTGGGAACTTCCCGACCGACGACGCCGCCGCCCTCGGTCGCGATGCCATTCTCCACCGCATTCGCAGGCGGACGCACGTTTTGCGCTTCTGCCGGCGCGCCGAAAAAGCCGACGGTCGTCAACGCAAAAGCGAGAACGCTAAAGCACAATGCGACGATTGCGATGGCGCGACGACGACGAACACGACTTTCGAAAGCGATGGCCATTTGTTTCTCCCCAACCTCACACGCGGCGGCGCGCAGCCGATCCGACGAAGTGGTTAGTTAAAGCTCTGAAGGCGCGTGCGTTCTCGAAGCTGCTCGCGCGTCTCGTCGCTGATTTCCTGATCCTGCGGGCCTTTGTAGACGCCCGGCGTATAGTCGCGCGCGCGTTGCTCCTCGGCCCGGCATCCCGCGAGCAAGACCACGCCTGCAAGTAAGGCAGCCGTCCAGCATCGCTTATTTGCGAGTAAACTCGTCATGCTCATGAGGGTCTCGCGGTAATGACGGCTCGGCGAGCGAGCCCGTCACAATGGGAAAAGCGGGGCGATCGAACGGCCGCCCCGCAAGCGATATTGACCTCTTACGAGCCAGACTTCTGGCCGTAAGCGGTGCCCCAGCCCCATGCGCCGGAGCCAAAGCCACGGGCCACGACGCGCTCGCGATAGATCGCCGAGACGTCGTCGCCGTCGCCGGCGAGCAGCGCTTTGGTCGAGCACATTTCCGCACAGATCGGCAGCTTGCCTTCCGCGATGCGGTTGCGGCCGTATATCTGGAACTCGACCTCCGAGTGGTTCTCTTCAGGAACGCCGGCGCAGAAGGTGCACTTGTCACTCTTGACGCGGCTGCCGAAGTTGCCTGCCTGCGGGTACTGCGGCGCGCCGAACGGGCACGCGTAGAAGCAGTAGCCGCAGCCGATGCAGAGGTCCTTGGAGTGGAGAACCACCCCGTCCTCGTTCTCGTAGAAGCAGTCCACCGGACACACCGCCATACATGGCGCATCCGAGCAGTGCATGCAGGCCACCGAGATCGAGCGCTCGCCAGGCTTACCGTCGTTGATCGTTACGACCCGACGACGGTTGATGCCCCACGGCACTTCGTGCTCGTTCTTACAAGCCGTGACGCAGGCATTGCACTCGATGCAGCGCTCGGCGTCGCAAAGGAATTTGGCGCGAGCCATATTGCGTCCTCCCTTAGACTTTCATGATCTTGCAGAGTGTGGCCTTGGTCTCCTGCATCTGCGTGACGGAGTCGTAGCCATACGTCTGAGCGGTGTTGGTGGATTCGCCGAGCACATAAGGATCGGCGCCATCCGGGTACTTCGACCTCAGGTCTTCGCCCTGGAAATGCCCGCCGAAGTGGAACGGCATGAAGGCCACGCCCGCGCCCACCCTTTCGGTGACCATGGCCTTGACCTTCACTTTCCCTTTCTCGGGACCTTCGACCCAGACCATCTCGCCGTCCCGGACGCCAAGATCGTTGGCGTCGCGGGTGTTGATTTCGACGAACATGTCCTGCTGCAGCTCGGCGAGCCACGGGTTCGACCGCGTCTCGTCGCCGCCGCCCTCATACTCGACCAAGCGGCCGGATGTGAGGATGATCGGGTAGTCCTTTGAGAAGTCGTTCTTCTGGATCGACGCGTAGAGCGTCGGCAGACGATAGGCCTGGCGGTCTTCGTAGGTCGGATAGTCCGCCACCAGATCACGACGGTTGGTGTAGAGCGGCTCGCGGTGGAGCGGGATCGGATCCGGGAAGTTCCAGACCACACAGCGCGCCTTCGCGTTGCCGAACGGAGCCATCTCGTTGGCGATCGCGACGCGCTGGATGCCGCCGGAAAGGTCGGTCTTCCAGTTCGTCTTGTCGCCTGCGACGCCCTCGATCACCGCCCGTTCGTCGGCGGTCAGCTGACCGTCGAAGCCGAGCTCCTTGAGCATTGCCATCGTGAACTCCGGATAGCCGTCCTGCACGGCCGATCCGACCGAGTAGGCGCCTTCCGCCAGCAGGTTCTCGCCGTCCCGCTCGACGCCGAAGCGCGCACGGAAGGTGAGGCCGCCCTCAGAGACAGGCTTGGACATGTCATAGAGGTTCGGCGTGCCCGGGTGACCCATCTCGGCCGTTCCCCAGCATGGCCACGGCAGACCGTAGTACTCGCCGTCGTTCGGGCCGCCCACCGCTTGCAGCGTCGTGCGATCGAACGTGTGCTGGTTCGCCATGTGCGACTTGATCCGCTCCGGCGCCCAGCCGGTGTAGCCGATGGTCCACATGCCCGCGTTGAACTCGCGGGTGATGTCCTCGACGTTCGGCGTGTCTTCGGCGTCCATCGAGATGTTCTGCAGATACCGATCGGCGAAGCCGAACTTCTTCGCGAACTTGGCCATGATGACCTCGTCCGGAAGGCTCTCGAACAGCGGATCGACGACCTTGTCGCGCCACTGCACCGAGCGGTTCGACGCGGTGACCGAGCCTCGGGTCTCGAACTGCGTACAGGCCGGCAGCAGGTAGACCCCGTCTTTCCGGTCATGCAGCACGGCGGAGACCGTCGGATACGGATCGACGACGACCAGCATGTCGAGCTGCTCCATCGCCTTTTTCATCTCAACCATACGGGTCTGAGAGTTCGGCGCGTGGCCCCACAGAACCATGGCGCGGACGTTGTCCGGCTGGTCCATGTTGGCCTTGTCCTCGAGCACGCCGTCGATCCAGCGCGAGACCGGAATGCCCTTGCCTTCCATCAGATCCTGGCTGGCGAACTGTCCGAGGATGTAGTCGTACTCGCTCGCGGCCTTGTCAGAAGCGGTTTTCTCGCCCGCCCAGACCCGCGCCCAGTGCTTCCAAGAACCAGCCTTCAGACCGTAATAGCCCGGCAGGGTGTGCGACAGCACGCCGAGGTCGGTCGCGCCTTGCACGTTGTCGTGGCCGCGGAAGATGTTGGTGCCGCCGC
>CALDSD010000043.1 GCA_937911325.1 uncultured Neomegalonema sp. | reverse complement strand
CGGCCGGCGTTGGCGCCGCACGCATCCAAGCGGCATGGGCGATCTGGCGGAGAGCGTCCCGATCCTCCCCTTTGAGGAACAGCTCTGCATGCTCTCTGAGCGGAGCGGAGGTTTCGGCGTCGATGGCGCGTGCGTCAAACATCTCCTTGTGAGAGCGACGCAGCATCGTCTGCTTGAACAAAGGATCAGGCCGTCCAGCATCCGGAGTGAAGGTGCAAATGGCGACAGGGCCGTCCTCACCTGTCGGAAAAAGCTGCGACGTCACACCGATGCGTTCCTCGGCCGCCGCCATGTCCATCAGCTCCAGGAAGCAGCCCATGCCAATCGTGAGCTGACGTCCGTAGGGGTCGGTGACCGGGAGGTCGCGCGTCTTGTCCCGGTAAAGGGCAACCTGATTCCGCCCTAGAAGCTCGGCCTCCCAAGGCTGGCGATTATGCGGATTGGGAGCCAACAGCGCGTAGGAGAGCGCGCGCATCCGCGCATCCTCGTACCCCCCGGCCCGGCTCCATGGCTCAAGCGCCTTTGTCGGCGTCCGCGTCGATAGGAAAACTCCGGCCGGAACAGCTGCCGCGACGATTGCCCCGCCGCCAATCAGTGCAAGGGATTTCCGTCTTGAGATCTGCATCTTCAAACTCCATTTAGTACGATATCGTATCATATATACTGCGATATCGTACTATCAAGAGCCGCTTCGCCAGACGGACGGCGGTACGAATGGTGTCGCGCATCGAAGTGTCAGCTATTGATCGCTGACCTGACGGCGACCAGTTCCAGCGAGGCAATCCTGGGGCCGTCCCCGGAAGCGCGAGGAACTCCTGCCGAAATCGCAGGAGCCTGGTCGCTCAAACGGAGCCCGCGCGTTGCGCAGTCAACCAGTTCACGACGGCGATCGTCTCCGCGCGCCGGTCGCTGGCGATCTCGAGAAAATACCCATGGGTCGGCGCAATTTCTTCGTTAAAGAGACGGACCACCCGCCCCTCATTCAGGTCTTGTTGGATCAACGGCAGCCAACCGATGACGGCGCCTTGTCCGTCTGCGGCGCCGCGAAGGATCGCGTTTGCGTCCTCAAACACAGGCCCGCGCAGATCCTCTTCCAACCGGACGCCCATCGCCGCGAACCAATCGAGCCATCCCAGTTGATTGCGTTGATGGATCAGCGGCGCGCGCAACAAGTCCGTCGGCGTTTCAATCGGTCCATTCCGGTCGAGGAACTGCTCGCTCGCGATGGCCACGGGTCGCAACTCCAGCAGCTTCACCGCCCCTTCCGGCATGTCTGAGACGCGTTCCCACGTGACGACGATGTCGGCGTCGCCTTCCGTATGGGCGCGAGGTCGGAAGGACGGCGCAACTTCGAGTTGGACGCCAGGATGCGCGCCCCAGAAATCGCCGATCCGAGGCATGAGCCAGCGGGCTGTGAAAATGGGGCCGGCGGCGAGCCGAACGACGCGGCGCGCAGTGCGGCGAACGGTTTGGACGGCGTCTTCGAGCATGCTGAAAGCACGGGCGGTCGTTTCCGCAAGGCGGCGTCCTTCCTCGGTCAAGACGATGTCTCTCCCAGTTCGCTCGAACAATTTGACGCCGAGCTGCTCCTCCAGCCCGCGGACGTGATGACTGATCGCCGTCGCAGTGACGGACAGATGCTCGGCGGCCGCACGAAAGCTGCCTCGGCGGGCGGCGGCGTCAAAAGCGCGAAGGGCGGGCAGCGAGGGCAGCATGAGAAGCGCCTTTGATGAGTTTTACTCATCATTTGCTGAGGATTCTGCTTTTGCAACATCAGCGAGACCTGAGGAGATTGATGGTGGTCGCAAAAAGGACTCAGCCTGTCATGTCCTCATCGCCTCGACGTCGCGGTCGGAAGGAGCGCCTTGCGGAACACACGGATCTCGAGGATCAGCCGCCCGTCTGGCCCGGAGTGCTCGGCGGCCGGTTAAAGCCGCTGAGCGATGCGGAGGCCGAGGCTGTCGAAGAAGCCGCGCTTTCCCTGCTAGAGACGCTCGGACTAAGCCAGGCCATCCCGTCCATGGTGGACCGTGTCTGCGCCGAGGGCGGAGCTGTCACGTCGGACGGGCGCCTGCTGTTCGCTCGCGAACTGGTCCACCGAAGCATCGCAGAGGCAAAGCGCGGTTTTACGCTTTGCGGTCAGGACCCGGCGCATGACCTTACGATCGATGCCGCTCGCGTGCACATGTCGACTGGCGGCGCTGCGCCGGGCGTCTTCGATCTGGAGACGGGAGCGTATCGGGACTCGACGCTCGCCGATCTTTATGACGCCGCGCGGCTCGTCGACGCGATGGGCAACATCCATCATTTCAGCCGCTCGGTCGTGGCCCGGGATATCGACGACAGCGCGGTCATGGATCTGAACACCGCCTACGCCTGTCTCAGCGGAACGGCGAAGCATGTTTCGATTTCGATCACCGAGCCGCAGAACGTCCAGGCGGTGGCCGAGCTCTGCTACGCCATCGCCGGTGGTGAAGCCGCCTTTCGCGCGCGGCCGTTCCTGACGGTGATGGTATGCCATGTGGTCCCGCCGATGCGTTTTGCGGAAGAGGCCTGCGAGGTGCTCGAACAAGCGATCCTGGCCGGCTTTCCGGTTCAGCTCATCAGCGCGGGTCAGGCCGGCGCCACAAGCCCGGCGACACTCGCAGGCTCGCTCGCGCAGGCGATCGCCGAGACGTTGGCGGGGCTGGTGTTCGCAAGGCTCGTCGATCCAGAGGTCAAGGCGATCTTCGCGCCCAAACCGCTCGTCGCGGATCTGCGGACCGGGGCCATGTGCGGCGGCGGCGGAGAGCAGGCGATCCTGATGGCGGCGGCGGCGCAGATGGGGCGCCGCTTCGACCTCCCCACAAGTTCGATCGCCGGGATCACCGACGCCAAAACGCTCGATGCGCAATACGGAGCCGAGAAAAGCCTGGCGGTGGCCATGGCCGCCCATGCGGGCTCGAACATCGTGACACAGGCGGCCGGCATGCAGGCGAGCCTGCTCGGCGTCTCACTGGAGGCCTATGTCAGCGACAACGACCTGCTCGGCAACATCCTGCGCACCATCCGCGGGGTCGAGGCGACGCGGGAAAACATCGCAGCCGACGTCATCGTCGAAGTGTGTCGCGGCGAGGGCCACTACCTTGGCGAGACGCACACGTTCGATCGGATGAAGTCGGACTATTTCTACCCGCATCTGGGCGACCGCCGCAGCCCTCTGGACTGGGAAGCGGATGGCGCGCGCCCGGTCGGCGATGTCGCGCGAGACAAGACGCGTGCGCTGCTCGCGACGCATTTCCCTTCTCACATATCGGACGCGACCGATCGCGTCCTTCGAGCGCGCTTTGACATCCGCTTGCCGCGCGCGCGGATGGGGGTCGCGCCATGAGCAACGCCGCACAATTCGAGCGCGCCCGACGCGCGTTGCCGGGCGGCGTCAGCCACGAGTTGCGCTATCGCGAGCCCAATCCGATCTCGATCGTCCGCGCCCGCGGCGCCGAGAAATGGGATGTCGAGGGTCGACGCTATATCGACTTCAAGATGGGCTCGGCCGCGCAGATGCTGGGACACGGCCACCCAGACGTCGTCGAGGCCGTGCGCCGCCAGGCCGAATGCGCGATCTTCAGCGCCGATTGCCACGCAGCTGAGATCGAATGGGCGGAATGGGTGAACCGTCTTGTCCCCTGCGCCGAACGCACGCGTTTCACTGGATCCGGCACCGAAGCGACCATGTTGGCGCTGCGGTTGGGCCGCGCGTTCTCCGGCAAGGAGCGCGTGCTCCGGGTCGACGGCCACTACCACGGCTGGCACGACCACGCGCTCAAGGGCGCGAAGGCTGGTTGCGAACAGTCGACGTCGCTGGGCGTGCCGAGGGCGGTCTCCGATCTGATCGACATTTGCGACGCCGACCCGCAATCGATGGAGAGCGCGCTACAGGACGACCGCATCGGAACCGTGATCATCGAGGTTTCCGGCGCCAATTACGGCTCCGCCCCCCTGCCGACCGAACGCCTGCAAGCCTTGCATGACGTCGTGCGGAAGGCGGGCGCGGTGCTGATCTTTGACGAGATCATCACAGGCTTTCGGTGGGCTCCGGGCGGGCGGCAGGCGCGGGACGGGATCACGCCGGATCTGACGACGCTCGCCAAGATCGTCACCGGCGGCCTGCCAGGCGGCGCGGTCTGTGGGCGGGCCGAGATCATGGAGCTGATGAACAACGTCGCCAAGCGCAACGGGTTGTCGCCGCCAGTCAGCCACAAGGGCACGTTCAACGCCTCGCCGCTGATCGCCGCTGGGGCTGTCGCCGCGATGCCGCATCTGGCCAGCGGCGCAGCGCAGAAGGTCGCCGATGAAACCGCCAGCGCTCTGCGCGACGGGGTGAATGCGTTGATGGGAAGCCATGGGATTGTCGGCTGCGCCTATGGCGAAAGTTCAACCTGCCATCTGCTGTTCGGGGCGCGGCGGCCGCAGGAGCTGTCGACGGCCGAGATCCGCAACGTGTCGCCTGCCGTGATCCAGGGGCTTCGAGGCGGGCTCTTGGCTCGGGGCGTCGATCTGATGTCCCACACGTCCTGCGTGACCTCCGCCGCCCATACTCCGGCGCTGATCGACGAGGCGCTCGGCGCGTTTGACGCCGTGTTCCGAGATCTCATCCGCAGTGGGGCGATCACATGAGCCTGCCTGATCACGCACGGACCGTCATCATCGGCGGCGGGGTGATTGGCTGCTCGATCGCGTATCATCTTGCGCGCGAAGGGCGCGGCGACATCGTGCTGCTTGAACGCTCGAAACTCACCTCGGGCACAACCTGGCACGCGGCCGGGCTCGTGCGGCGTCTGCGCCCCTCCTCGACGCTGACGCAGTTGATCAACGACTCGATCGATCTCTATGGCGAGTTGGAGAGCGAGACCGGTCAGGCCACCGGCTGGACGCAGACCGGGTCGTTGACGCTGGCGACCAATTCGGACCGGTTGACCAGTCTCAAACGGCAGGTTTCGCTCGGCCGCGCCTTCGGGCTGGAGGCGCATGTGGTCGACGCGGCCGCGGCCAGCGAACTCTGGCCGCTGATAACGGTAGACGACGTCATTGGAGCCGTCTGGTCGCCGGCGGATGGTCGGGTGAACCCGTCAGACGTGGCGCTGGCGCTGTCCAAAGGCGCCCGCGCGCGCGGTGTGCGGATCTTTGAAGACACGACGGTCACCGGGCTGCGCAAAACCGCTGGTCGGATCTCTGGCGTCCAGGTCGGCGAGCATCTCATCGAGGCCGAGGAGGTTGTCGTCGCCTGTGGGCTCTGGTCGCGCGACGTCGCCGCGATGGCTGGCGCTCATATGCCGCTCTACGCCTGCGAGCACTTCTACATGCTCACCAAGCCCATGCTAGAGGTGCAGGCGCTGGGCCCGGGCGTGCATCTCCCGACGCTGAACGATCAAGACGCGTTTCTCTATGCGCGCGATGACGTCGAAGGGCTGTTGGTCGGATGCTTCGAGCCCAACGCCAAGGGGCTGTCGCTCGACCGCTTGCCCGCAGATTTCAGTTTCGACCTGCTGGACGAGGACTGGGAGCACTTCGCCCCGATGATGGAGAATGCGCTGCGCCGCATTCCCGCGCTCGAGCGGGCCGAAGTGCGGATGCTGCTGAACGGACCGGAGAGCTTCACCCTCGACAGCCAGTTCATCCTGGGCGAAAGCCCGGAGACGCCGGGCCTGTTCCTGATGGGCGGCATGAATTCGACCGGGATCGCGTTGGCGGGCGGCGCCGGCAAGGCGATGGCCGAATGGATCATCGCTGGCGAGCCGACCATGGAGTTGAATGAAGCCGACATTCGCCGCTTCGGACCCGAAATGAACGTGCTCGGCGCGCTGGAGGCTCGCATTCCCGAAGTTCTCGGCCGGCATTACGACAATCCGTATCCAGGTCGAACGATGGCGAGCGCGCGCGGCCAGCGTCGCTCGCCGGTCCATGCAGGTCTGGCCGCAGCCGGCGCCGTCTTCGAAGCGCGCGGCGGCTGGGAGCGCGCCGCCCATTTCGGTGGGGAGGACGCGCATCTGCCGCTGACTTTCGGACCGCCGGCGTGGCGTGAGCAGGTCGGCCGAGAGGTCGAGGCGTGTCGACGGGGCGCCGCGATCCTGGACCAGTCCGCCTTCGGCAAGATCCTGGTTCAGGGTCCGGACGCTTGCGCCTTTCTCAACCGACTTTGCGCGGCGGAGATGGACATCGCCGAGGGCCGGATCGCCTATACGCAGATCCTGAATGACCGCGGCGGGATCGAGAGCGATCTGACCGTCCAGCGGCATGGACCTGAGCGCTATCTGATGATCGTCGGCGCGGGAGAGGTCGTGCGCGATCTGCAGCGCATGCGCCGGATGAAGGCCGGCTTCCGTGTGGAGATCGCGGACCTCACCAGCGGCTACGCCGTCCTCGGTCTGGTCGGGGCGCAGGCCAGCGCGGTTCTGCAAGCGACCACTCGGTCGCTGGTTCCCGATCTGAAGCGCTTTCAATTCGCTTCCGTCGAGATTGGTCTGGCGCGCGGCTGGATCGGGCGGCTCAGCTTCACCGGGGAAGAGGGTTACGAGATCTTCGCGCCTTCAGAGATGGCGATGGCGGCGCATGAAGCGCTGCTCGCCGCGGGCGCGACCCATGCGGGGCTTTACGCATCTGGTTCTCTGCGGATCGAAAGCGGCTTTCGCGCCTTCGGCCATGAGCTGACGCCGGGAACAACGCCGCACGAGGCGGGGCTGGCGCGGTTCTGCGCCGTCGGATCCGGTTTTGTCGGCGAAGACGCCTTGCGCGGCCACGCGCCGACGCGCCGCATCGTCTCGCTACTGTTCGACACGCCGGACGCCGTCCCTATCCATGACGATCCCGTCTATTTCAACGGCGCGGTCGTCGGTCAAATCACGTCGTCGGCCTGGAGCTACCGCTTCGGTCGCTCGGTCGCGTTGGCGATGATCCGCGCGCCCCTCGATCGTCTGGCGCAGGAAACGGTGGTCCATGGCTTCGAAGTCGAGATCGCCTGCGAGCGCTTCGCGGCCAGAGCATCGCTCAAACCAGCCAAGGAAGTTTTCGTGTCAGAAACTTTGGCCTCGGAGGCGCGCGCATGACCGATCAAGCGCGAACGACGCGCGTCGCCATTATCGGCGGCGGGATAATGGGGGTCGCAGCACAATTCCAGCTCGCGGAGGCCGGCTGGACCGATACGATCCTGTTCGAGAAGGCGGAGCTGACGTCCGGCTCGACATGGCACGCCGCTGGTCAGATCGCCCATGCGGTGGGATCGCGGGTCATGGGCTGGATCAATAAGACCTCGATCGAGACCTATAAGCGGGTTGAGACGGAAACGGGTCAGAGCATCGGCTGGCACGAGGTCGGCGGCTTTCGCATCGCCACCTCAGACGATGAAGTGGACTGGATGAAGTCGATCATGGGCGTCGGCAAACTGCTCGATCTACCGATGGATCTGGTCGGCCCGGGCGAGGTGGCCGAAGGCAACCCGTTCTACCGTGTGAGCGATGTCAAAGCGGCGGTGCGTACCTACGAGGACGGGCATATCGACCCGTCAAGCGTCACCCAGGCTCTCGCCGTCGCCGCCCGCAACCGCGGCGCGAAGATCGAACGGCGCAACCGAGTGCTGGGGGCCTGCCGCAAGGGCGATCTATGGCGTCTCACGACCGAGGCAGGCGAGGTGCTGGCCGAGCATGTGGTGATCGCCGCCGGCTCCTACGCCAATCAGGTTGGAGCCTGGTTCGGGCTGCAAGTCCCATCAGCGTCCTGTCTTCACCACTACCTCGTCACGTACACGGTTCCAGAGTTCGTCAACCGTCCAGAGCTCCCGGTGATGCGCGACAACGCCTCTGGCGGCTACATCCGACAAGAGCAGCAATCCGGGCTCATCGGCATCTACGAGGACCATGTCTGCCCGACGGTTTGGGAGATGCCGCGCGGCGCGCCCTGGGCGGCGGAGAACGAGCTGTTCGAGCCGGACTACGAGTCGATCGGCGGCTTTCTCGAGGTCGCGTTCAAGAAGATGCCGGTTCTGGCGGATCTGGGGATCAAGCGGGTGGTGCGAGGCGCCAGCACCCACACCCCTGACGGCGGCATGCTGGTGGGGCCGTCAGGGGCGCCCAATGTCTGGCTCGCCTGCGGCTCCTCGATCGGCTTGGCCTGGGGAGGCGGCGCCGGCAAGGCGCTGGCCGACTGGATGGTCCACG
>CALDSD010000042.1 GCA_937911325.1 uncultured Neomegalonema sp. | reverse complement strand
CGTGGTTCTCGCCCTCCGACCTTGCGAGCCTGACGCACTGCGAGATCCTCGTCGACACCTTGCTGGTGCGGCGTTTCGCAGAGCCGCGCCTGGCGACCCCCGCGGACCTCGCGCTGCCCAGCCTGGGCGGCCTGGATCCGTCGCGCCCCCAAGACGGCGGCGTGGTCGACGATCAACCGGACGTCGAACCTCTGCGATAGATTTCCGAGACAGCGTATGGACGTTGCGCCTTGGCCCTAAGGCGTTTAAGGAGCCGCTATTGCAGGTGCGAACTGCAAAAGCGCATGATCTGGGAAGCTCACTCATGAAGAAAGTCTACGGTTCGGCGGAAGAGGCGCTCGACGGTCTCCTCTTCGATGGAATGTTCATCGCTGCGGGAGGGTTCGGGCTCTGCGGCATCCCGGAACTGCTCATCGCGGCCATCCGCGATGCCGGGACCAAAGATCTCACGATCGCCTCCAACAACGCCGGCGTCGACGACTTTGGCTTGGGTCTCTTGTTGCAGACGCGCCAGGTCAAGAAGATGCTGTCGTCGTATGTGGGGGAGAACGACACGTTC
The DNA here is from genome assembly GCA_937911325.1 of uncultured Neomegalonema sp. Classification (GTDB taxonomy): domain Bacteria; phylum Pseudomonadota; class Alphaproteobacteria; order Rhodobacterales; family Rhodobacteraceae; genus CALDSD01. The sequence goes on along the minus strand of CALDSD010000042.1, from coordinate 27,204 downwards.
ATGCAGCAGTACTTGTCGGGCGAGCTCGAGCTTGAGTTCAACCCGCAGGGCACGCTGGCGGAACGGATGCGCGCGGGCGGCTGCGGCATTCCGGTGTTCTACACCAAAACCGGCGTCGGCACTGTCATCGCCGAGGGCAAAGAGCACAAAGACTTCGACGGCGAGACCTATATCCTGGAGCGCGGGATCTTCGCGGACCTGTCGATCGTGAAGGCCTGGAAGGCTGATGAGACGGGCAACCTTGTCTTCCGCAAGACGGCGCGGAACTTCAACCCGCCGGCGGCGATGTGCGGCAAGACATGCCTCGTCGAAGTCGAGGAGATCGTCCCGACCGGCTCTCTCGACCCCGACAGCATCCATCTGCCGGGCATATATGTGAACCGCCTGATCCAGGGCGAACACGAGAAACGCATCGAACAGCGCACAGTGAGGGCCGCATAATGCCTTGGGATCGCAATCAGATGGCCGCCCGCGCGGCCCAGGAGCTTCAGGACGGTTGGTACGTCAACCTGGGGATCGGCATCCCGACGCTGGTGTCCAACTACATCCCGGACGGCATCACCGTCACGTTGCAGTCCGAGAACGGCATGCTGGGCATGGGGCCGTTCCCGACCGAGGACGAGATCGATCCGGATCTGATCAACGCCGGCAAGCAGACGATCACCGAGCTGCCGCAGACGGCGTATTTCGACAGCTCGCAGAGCTTTGGCATGATCCGCGGCGGAAAGATCGCAATGGCGATCCTGGGCGCGATGGAAGTGGCAGAAAACGGCGATCTCGCGAACTGGATGATCCCTGGCAAGTTGGTCAAGGGCATGGGCGGCGCGATGGATCTGGTCGCAGGCGTCGGCCGGGTCGTCGTGATCATGGACCACACCAACAAGGCGGGCGAAACCAAGCTGCTGAAGGCGTGCACCTTGCCGCTGACAGGCAAGGGCGTCGTCGACCGCATCATCACCAATCTGGGCGTTTTCGATGTCGTCGACGGCGGTCTCAAGCTTGTCGAGCTGGCTCCGGACGTCACCGAAGCAGAGGTGCGTGAAAAAACCGAAGCGGCCCTGGTTTAGGACCGCCGCGGTTCACACAGTCAGAGTTCGATGTTCGAAATGCGATCAGCTGTCGGCGAGATACGCCGACGCTGCTTTCTTCGCGTCAGAACACGCGGTTTCAAGCAACGCGACAACGGTCGGAGAGGGCCGGGCGCTTGTCTCTGCGTGAGCTGCGGTCTGGCTGAGGCGGATCAAGCCCAGGCTGCGAGCGGTGCCCTTGATGCCGTGCGCGCCCGCTTTCCAGGCGCCGACGTCGCGCGCTGCAATCGCGTCGCGCAACTGGTTCAGGTAGACGCCCGTCTGATCAAACATCAGATCGAACAGCTCTTCCTGCAACGCACGATCGTGCATTGTGTTGTGGTTCAGCTCTTCTCTGTCCAGAACCGGCAAACTCGCCATGTCTTTCCGTTCCGTCATTCGCGCGCCCTCGCGCTCTGGAGGAGGATCACAGGCTCTCACGATGACAGTGCGCCGAGAGAGCTTGCGCCTCAGTTAAGATGGCCACGCTTGACGGCGGCCTGCGCCATCCCTATTCACACGCCATGCCATTTTTCTTTGGTGTCGGCTGGGTAGCTCAGCTGGTTAGAGCGCAGGACTCATAATCCTGAGGTCGAGGGTTCGAGTCCCTCCCCCGCCACCAAACCTTCTTCCCTATATTGTGTATTCAGATCTAAGCAGCGCCAGATCTTGGTGCGTGCCGGCGAATTGCCGTGTAAAATACGAAGTATTTACCTAAGTAAACAACTCGTTACGCTTGGTTTCGCATTCGAATGAGAGCGTCGGATTGTGTTGGAATGACTGATCTCGAGAATGCTTTTGTATTTTGCGTGTCGAATAGAGGCATTTTTCCAGCTGCGAATAGAAATTTCGCGCCGCAGCGCGCCTGCGAGCGGGTCTGCCGAGACGTCACGGACCGCCTTTAGACATGACCGACCAACATCTCGCGCTTTGTTCCGTAGCCGTTGATCTTGGCGACGGTGAACCCGGCGGCGATCAGGTTCCGGCGGACCCAACCTGCTGCGGTGTAAGTGGCGAATGTTCCCGTCGGCGCTGTGCGGGCATGGAGCTCCGCCATGAGCTCTGCGCGCCAGAGGTCGGGGTTCTTGGCTGGGTTGAAGCCGTCCAGAAACCACGCGTCGGCGCGATCTTGCCATCGCGGCAGCAGATCGTTCGCGTCGCCGACGCCTAATGTCAGCCGCGCAGCGCCGACATCTCTCGTCGAAAAGCCGCGCGCGGGAGGCCAGCTGCTCAGCAACGCGTCTGCGTCGATCCCGAGGTCCGGCCAACGCGACAGCGCTTGGCGGATGTCGGCGGCCGTCATTGGATGCGCCTCGAACGATACGAAATGAAGACGGGTGGTCGTCGGCGCGGCGTCCCTCCAAGCGGAGAGCGCCGTCAAGAAGTTCAGGCCGGTTCCAAAGCCCAGCTCTGCGATCGTGAACGAAGGCGTCTCTCGCCAGCGATCGGGAAGACTGTTTCCGGCGAGAAACACATGCTCGGCCTCTGCTCGGCCGTCCGCGTCAGAGTAATAGACGTCGTCGAACGCGGCCGCTCGGGGCGTGCCGGCGTCTGTCCATTCGATGTTGGGCGTATTGGTCGGCAAAGATGTTCTCCCGGCTTGCCTTTTCGCTCTCCGCGGCGCAGGTCCCGCCAATGACTTCTGTTAGCACATATGACCTCGTGGTCGTCGGCGCCGGCGTTTTCGGTCTATGGGTCGCCAAGCGTGCGGTCGAGGCGGGAATGCGCGTCGCGCTGGTGGAGAAGAACAGCGTCGGGTCTGGAGCCAGCGCCACGCCGCTGGGCGCGTTGACGGCGCACTCTCCGGACCGCTGGAACGCGAAGAAGCAGTTTCAACTCGACGCTCTGATCGAGTTGCCGGGCGAGATCGACCGACTCGAAGACGAGACCGGGGTTCTGACGGGTTATCGCCGTTGCGGGCGGGTCATGCCGATCCGCTCAGACGCGTTCTTGGCGCAACTGCCCGCGCGATCGGAGGGGGCCCGAGCACATTGGGCCGGGCGGTCTTACGAGGTTGTGCGCAACGCGCCGTCCGGAGACTGGCTTGACGCCGCCGCAGCGCCTTTGGGCTATGTTCACGACACGTTGGCGGCCAGGATCTCCGCGCGACGCTACACCAGGGCGCTGGCGGACTGGCTCGCATCGAGAGCAACCTTGCTCGAAGGGGTCGGCTATGAGGGTTGGGCGGACGCTGCGCGCCTTTCGGATGGACGGCGGCTCGCGACAGGGGCCGTGGTCCTGGCGCACGGGGTCGGCGTTTTCGATGCGATCCGCGACCTGACGGGGGCGGAGATCGGTCGCGGTTCCCCTGGGCGCGTCGCATTGGCTCGGATCAGGAAGGCGTCGGATCTCGATCTTTCAGCGCGTCCTCTGATTTACGACGGCGGCGCTTACATTGTTCCACAGGGCGTCGATACGGTGAGTTTGGGCGGTTTTGACGACTATGACGGCCATCCAGCGACAGTGCGCAGCGAGGTCGATCCACGTTTCGCCAGGCTCATCGCGCTTTGCCCGCGCTTGGATGGCGCCGAGATCCTCCAGTGGTGGGCTGGGGTGCGTCCCAAGTGTCGGCTCCGCGACCCGTTGGTCGGGAAAGCCCCTGTGGACGGGCCGATCTGGTTGGCTGCGGGCGGCTTCAAAATCGGCCTTGGCGTCGCGCATCGCCTCGCCTCTGCGTTGATCGCTGAAATCAACGGTTCCGCCGGACCGCGCCTGCCTGAAACCTTCGGGATCCGACATCATTTCGGACGCTTGTGAGACGCGTCAGGGCTCTTCGCAACGGGATGCGTCTCCTGTGACGGCCTGCCTTGAGGTTAACGGCTTTAAGCGCATCTTTTGCGTTTGACGCGGCGCCGCCGCGTGGCGTCGATCGCAAAGTCGCGAGGCGTCTCGCTGACAGGCTCCATCAGAGCGTGAATCGCGTTAACTATGGTGCAGGGGCGAGTCGGCGCGCGGGCTGATCGCCAGACAGAGAGGCGAGATAGGTGGGACGTCTTCGAGCATGGATGGCAGGCACGGTATGATCCCTTCTCACAAGACAGCGCGGAAGCCGCTGCACAGTGCTGCAAGCAGCGCTGTTCTTGGTCTTGGTCTGGGTCTTGGTCTTGGTCTTTGCGCGCTTTTGGCAAGTTTGACGATAGCGTCCGCGGAAGACGCGACGACGGAAACGACGCCGCGTACGAACACCGCCCAGGATATCTACGCATTTCAGGTCGGCTGGGGCAATCTGGCGATCGGCGAAGGCGCCTTCACCGTCATGGATGATCCGGACGGGGCTTATCAGATCATAACGGGGGGACGCTCGGTTGGTCCGCTTGCGCGTTGGGCGCCTTGGCGGGGATCGCTCGTGTCTATCGGGCGACGCCAAGGGTTGGAACGTTTGCCAATCGAGTACAAGTCGACTTCGATCACCAAACGAGGGCCGATCCGCGCTCAGGTTCTGTGGCTTGAGGAAGGCGCCCCGATCACGGCTGTTTCTCCACGCCCGGACCCGGAAAAGGTTACGCCGATCGAGCCTGACGAGATTCAGGACGTCAGCGACAGTCTGAGCTTTTATGCGTCGCTGGTGGACACTGTCCGTCACAGCGATGGCGACGCTTGCGACGTTGAGACCAAAGTCTGGGACGGGTACCGGCTCTACAGTCTGAAGTCGGAGGCCGGGGGGCCAGGCGAGGCGGAGAAGGACCGTCCATGGGCGTATGGCGGCCCGACCATGACCTGCAAGCTTCTGTTCTCTCGGATTGGCGGGTTCCCCAAAGAGCGCGGGTGGGGCGCCCCGGAGGGCGACACGCCTCGAACAATCCACTTCGCCGAAGTGGCCGGCGAGTGGGCTCCTGTGCGGGTCGAGATCCCCAGTCCAATCGGCACGGTCGTGGTCCGGGTGAGGTTCACCGAAAGCCAACTCGCCTGGACGGACGACTAGGCCGCGCTATTCGCCCGACGCGATGCCCTCGCGGCGTGGGTCGGCGCCGCCGATCAGCGTGGTCTCTCGGCGTTGGATGATGTGCAGACCAGAGGTCATCGCCGCCCGCGCCACCTCGTGACCCATCGCGGTAAGTCCGGCGGCGATCTCATCGCCTTCTGCGCCGACTTCCACAGCGGTCTGCGCTCCATTTCTTTGGGAAACGTGGATCATCGCTGCGGCCTCTGCGGGGCTCATGTCCCAATCCAGAATGGCGATGGTCGCCGCCGCGACGTATTCAATGATCCGAGAGCCTCCTGGACTGCCGAGCACCAGCACAGGTCCTCCGCTGCGGTCTGATCTGAACACCATGGTGGGCGCCATCGACGAACGGGGGCGCTTTCCTGGAGCGACGGCATTGGCCACCGGCTTTCCGTCGATCTCCGGACGGAACGAGAAATCCGTGAGCTGATTGTTCAGCAAAAAGCCCGCCGCCATGCGGCCAGACCCAAAGGCGATCTCGATCGACGAGGTCAGCGCCACGGCGTTCCCGTCAGCGTCGACGACGGACAAATGCGTCGTCCCGGGGCGCCCTTCATGAAGCGACGGCGCATAGTCGATGCGACCCTCCCGCCAAGGCGGATTGCCCGCCGTCGCCGGGACGGCGCCAGCCACGTCTGGCGCGATCAGCTGTGCTCGCGTGGTCAGATAAGCCGGGTCGAGCAACCCTTTCGCGGGCACGCTGACAAAGTCCGCGTCGCCGAGATATGCGCCTCGATCGGCGTAGGCGAGACGAGACGCCTCGGCGAAGAGATGCCAAGCCCGCGGATCTTGAGGCGACATCGTGTGAAGCGGGAAATGGTCGAGCAATCCCAGCATCTGTCCGACAGTGGTCGCGCCGGAGGACGGCGGGCCCATCCCGCAGATCTCGTAGCGCGCCCGATAGGTCATGCAGAGCGCGGGACGCTCCACCGCTTGATAGCCGCCAAGATCGGCCATCGTCAGCGTCGCGCCGTCCTCGCCCTCGGCGACAGCTGCGATGATCGCTTCGGCGATCGGGCCCTCGTAAAACGCATCAGCGCCCTCATCGGCGAGCGTGCGCAGGGTTTCGGCGAGACCAGGCTGCTTGAAGGTCATTCCAGGCAACAAAGGCGCCCCGAGCGGCCCGGTGAAAACGTCAGCCGCCTCTCCTTGCAGGCGATTGCCGAACAGGCCGAGCGAGGCGGACATCCGCGGAGAAACCGTGAAACCGTTCGCAGAGGCGTCGATCGCCGGCTCAAACAGACGCGCCCAGGGAAGCTTCCCATGGCGCGCATGCATGTCGGCCATCATGCGAACGAGGCCCGGAACGCCGACGCTGAAGCCGCTCGCGGCCGCCTCCAAAAACGGCTTGCGCTCGCCGTCAGCGTCAAGATGCATGTCAGGGCGTGCGGAAGCCGGGGCCGTCTCTCGGCCGTCCCAGGTCGTCAGAGCGGCCTCTGCAGCGTCCCAATGCAGCGCAAATGCGCCGCCGCCTATGCCGCTGGACTGGGGTTCGACGACGTTGAGCATCAATTGCGCGGCGATCATGGCGTCCACGGCGGAGCCGCCCTGCCCAAGAATGTCCCGTCCGGCTTCGGCCGCCAGGGGATGCGCTGCGACGATCATAAAGCGATCGGCGCGCAGTTCGGGCTTTGCGGCCAGGCCAGTCGCGGCTTCTGGATCGGCTTGAGTTTGGGGCGTCGCCGTGAAAGCCATGCTCGCGGTGAGCGCGAAAGCCGCCAGGAAGCTCGTGAGGTTGCGCATTACTTCTCCTGAAACGCCAGCCGTAGACCCAAGGCGCAATACACTCCGCCGACAACTTTTCCCTGCCAGCGCCGCACCGCCGGATTGCGCCGCATGAACCCGCCCAATCCGCCCGCGCCGATGGCGAAAACGATGGTGCTTAAGAGGCCGAGCGCCGTCAGGATCAAGCCGAACACCGTCAACTGCAAAAGCACGTAGCCATTCGCGGGCTCGACGAACTGAGGCAGGAAAGCGAGGAAGAAAAGCGCTGTCTTCGGGTTGAGCACCTCAGCGAGGATCGCCTGCTTGAAAGCGCGTTTGGCCGTAATCGGCGGCGCCAGGTTTTCATGACCGGCTGGCGCTTTCTCCAGGATCGCGCAAAGACCAAGATAGATCAGATACGCCGCGCCTGCGTATTTCACGATCGTGAAAAGCGTCGCCGACGCGAGGATGATCGCTGAGAGCCCGATCACGGCCATTGCGGTATGGATCAGGTCGCCGGCTGCGATCCCAAGCCCGGTCGCGACGCCAACCTGGGTCCCAGACGTGCTCGCGCGCGCCATGGTCAGCATGGTGGCGGGGCCGGGAATGAACACGAAGCCGAGAACGACGAGAACGTAGGTCGCAAGCGTCGTAGGGTCGATCACGGTCTGTCTCCGAGAAAATGAAAGCCTGCGCCGTCCAAAACCGGCGCGTCCACGGTCGGAGCGTAGTCGCTCGATCTAATGATGCAAGCAGTCAGAGTTTGTGACCTGGCGACGACCTCGATGGTTCGTCTCTCGTGGCCTCGGTCACCCGCCCGTGTGGCTCATGTGGCGCGACATCTGCCCGCCGACCTGTTGGCGAGAATAGTCGAAATCATGACCTTTCGGCTTTTTCGCGATTGCGCGGTGGATCGCGTCGACGATCGCCTCGTCTTTCTCGGGATTGTTGCGCAGCGCGGCGCGCAGGTCGACGGCGTCCTCCTGACCAAGGCACATGTAAAGGGTGCCGGTGCACGTCAGGCGGACCCGATTGCAGCTTTCGCAGAAGTTATGCGTGAGCGGGGTGATGAACCCGATCTTGCGCCCCGTCTCTTCGCATTGAGTATACCGAGCCGGACCACCGGTGCGGAACGGGACGTCGGTCAGCCCCCACTGCGTCTCCAACTCGCAGCGGACGTCTTTCAGCGACAGGTACTGATCGAGGCGGTCTTCTTCCTCGCCGAGGTCTCCCATCGGCATGACTTCGATAAACGTCAGATCGTATCCGCGGGCGCCGCACCACTCGACGAGTTTGTGAAGCTCATCGTCATTCGTGCCTTTCAGCGCCACCGTGTTGATCTTAACGGCCAGGCCGGCCTCCTGCGCCGCGTCAAGCCCGTCCAGAACCTGCGCCAGACGCCCCCAGCGCGTGACGGCCGCGAACTTCTTCTCGTCAATCGTGTCGAGCGAGACATTCACCCGGCGCACGCCGATATCCGCCAACTGCTGGGCGAAGCGACGCAATTGCGAACCGTTGGTCGTCAAGGTCAGCTCTTTGAGGGCGCCGCTGTCGAGATGCCGGCCCATCCTTTCGAAGAACCACATCACGTCGCGCCGCACGAGCGGTTCTCCGCCGGTGATCCGCAGTTTTTTGACGCCCTGGCTGACGAACAGGCTGCAGAGCCGGTCGAGCTCCTCCAGCGTCAGCAGGTCCTTTTTCGGCAGGAAAGTCATGTGCTCGGACATGCAGTAGACGCAGCGGAAATCGCAGCGGTCCGTGACCGAGACGCGCAAGTAGTCAATCGTTCGCGCGAAGGGATCGACGAGTTTGGGCGCGTTGGCGTCAGCAGCAGGGCTCATGAGCGTGTCCAGATGACCGATGTGTCGACCGGAGAATAGGGTGAGATGCACGCCGGGGCAATCGGTTGCGTTTGCGAACTGTCGCCTCTCGCATGCGTTTGACAGGCCCGCAGCGGCGCGTCTACTCCAGCGCAGACAATAAACGCTTTGCGAAAAATCGTTTACGGAGGTTTCGCCTGTGAAAGTCTACGGACACAACTTGTCGCCATTCGTGCGCCGGGTGAAGATCTGGTTGAGCCTGCAGGGCGTGTCCTTTTCGGAAGACGCGGTGCGCGTTGGAGGACCCGATTACGAGCGTTTGCTGACGATCAGCCCTTCGGGTCGGGTGCCCGTTCTGGAACTCGATGACGGAACGCGTCTGACCGATAGTATGGCGATCTGCGACTACCTTGAAACTGAAGCATCTGCCGAGAAGCGGCTTCTGCCCAGCGCCAACCCAGCGCGGCGAGACGCGCTGCAGATTTTTGGGCAAGCGAATTCTGTCGCAGAAAAAGCTGTGGCGCTGATGTACGAGGCGAAGCGCCGCCCGGAAGAGCATCGCTGGCCTGAATGGATGGAGCGCCTGAAGGGCCAAGTCCTCGGCGGGATGAGAAATCTAGAGGCGCATTGCCCCGAGGACGGCTTTTTCGGCGGCGAGCGGCCAAATGGCGCCGACGCCGTGGTCGTGTGCGCTTGCGACTTCGTCGATTTCGCTTTGGCCGACGTCATCCGGGCTGACGCGCCAAACGTCTCTGCTCTCGCGGAACGCGCCAACGCCCGGTCAGAGATCGGGCGGCATCATCCAAAACTGGCCTGAGCATGATCTCCGCCTTCGACGTCGACAGCTACGAGACCGCGCGCGCGCAATTCCGCTGGCCGCAGCCGGCCCGGCTCAATTTGGCGACGGAGCTTTGCGAGCGGTGGGCGGCGACCGAGCCGTCTCGCATCGCCATTCTTGATCTTGACGCCGACGGAGGCGTCGCCGAATGGCGGTTCGGAGCGCTGAACGAGAAGGCGAACCGGCTGGCGAATGCGCTCAAGGCGCACGGTTTGGAGCGCCGTGATCGTTGCGGTGTGTTGCTGCCGCAACGCGTTGAAACCGCGCTTTGCCATATTGCGCTCTACAAACTCGGCGCGATTGCGCTGCCGTTGTTCACCCTTTTCGGCGAAGAAGGGTTGGAGTTCCGGCTTGGAGACGCCGGCGCCAAAATGGTGGTCACCGATGCGGCGAACCTGCCCAAACTGCTGGCGATCCGCGACCGGCTGCCGGCGTTGGAGACGGTCTTCTGCATCGACGGTCCGCAAGACGGCGCCGCACGCGGCTTTTGGGAGACGCTGGATCGCGGCGCGGATCGGTTCGAAACGGTCGAGACCGGCCCGGAGGATCCTGCCTTCATCTGCTATACGTCCGGCACGACCGGTCCGCCGAAAGGCGCTCTACATGGCCATCGTGTGTTGATGGGGCACCTTCCTGGCGTGCAGATGTGGCTTGAGGGCTTGCCGCGCCTGGGCGACGTGAATTGGACGCCGGCGGACTGGGCCTGGCTCGGCGGGTTGTGCAACGTCATGATGCCGAGCCTGCATTACGGCGTGCCGCTGGTTGCGCACCGTATGGGGAAGTTCGACCCCGAAAAGGCCTTCCACATCTGGCAACGGTTTGGCGTCACCGTCGGGTTTCTGCCGCCAACCGCGTTGAAGATCATGCGCACCGTCGAAGCGCCGGAGCGCTACGATCTGAAGTTGCGCGCGATCGGCTGCGGCGGCGAAAGCCTCGGGGCCGAGCTGCTGGAGTGGGGGCGCGAGACCCTGGGCCTCACCATCAACGAGTTCTACGGCCAGACGGAGTGTAATCTCGTGCTCTGCAACAATGGCGCGCTGATGCCGAACAAACCAGGCTCGATGGGGCGGCCCACGCCTGGCCACGACGTTGCGGTCATCGACAGCGCCGGCAAGTCGCTGCCCGCCGGAGAGATCGGAGAGATCGCGGTGCGTCGTCCCAATCCGGCGATGTTTCTGGAGTATTGGAACCGGTTCGACGCGACGAAAGGCAAGTTCATCGGCGACTGGATGCGCACGGGCGATGAAGGCGTGGTCGACGAGGATGGTTATGTCTTCTTCAACGCGCGCACGGATGACGTGATCAGCTCCGCCGGGTATCGGATTGGCCCCGGCGAGATTGAAGACTGTCTCACGGGCCATCCAGCCGTCGCGATGGCTGGGGTCGTCGGCGTTCCGGACGAGCTGCGCGGCGAGGCCGTGAAGGCGTATGTGGTTCTTCGCGAGGGGCAAGCCGCCGACGCGGCTCAGATCGAGAGCATTCAGACCTATGTGAAAACCAAGCTCTCCCCGCATGAATACCCGCGCGAGGTCGCGTTTCTGGAGGCGCTGCCGATGACCGCGACAGGTAAGATCATGCGCCGGGAACTGAAGCGACGCCATATCGAGGGAACAGGCTAGCCTGGCGTTGCGCAATTCCTTGTTGTGATGTTCCCTGTGACGGAACCGATAGGCGGAGACGGTGATGCAGTGCTTTTTTGTCCGTGTGAAAGCGGAGCTTGGACGGGCTTACGACGTCGCCGGCGAGCTTGCGGACCGCGAGATCGCCAGCGAGATCTATTCGACCTCGGGCGAGTATGATTTGCTCGCGAAGTTCTACGTCGACGACGATGTCGATATCGGCCGCTTCGTGAATGAAAACGTCCACGACATTCCAGGCGTCCGCGACACCTACAGTATTCTCACCTTCAAAGCGTTCTAGGCGCCGGCGGCTGCGACCGATCAGAACGTCCACCACACCGAGGTGAAGAGGGAGCGGCCCTCCTCGATGTTTCGGCCCGCGACTTCCTGCGTCGCGCCGATCTGGAGCGTCAGAGAGGGCGTGAACTCATAGCCGATCGACGGCGAGAGTTTCCAGACGTCGTAATCGGATCGCGACCCATTCCCCAACGCGTGGGTTCCGAAGGCCTGCGCCATGAAGATAAACCGTGAGGCGCCGGAGGGCCGCATACCGGTCGTCAGATCGAATCTGGCCTGATCGACGGCGTCGTTGAATCGAAGGCGATAGGCCGTCTCCGCATTCAACCACCCGTCGCCCCACGGCGTCTGAAACCCGTGCCCAAGCAACGCCCGCACGTCCACTTCCGATGCGTCGTCGCCGACTGTCGGCTGGATGTGATCCGCCGGCGTCAACGCGTCCTGAAACGAGGCGTTCGTATACCCGACCTGAGCCGATGCGACGGTCCAGTCGTTTCGCCATATCCGTCCCCGGACCGAGACGCCGACTTCGGCGAGTCCCATGTTCGCGCCGTCTTGGCCGTCTGACGAGATCGCGGTGATGCGCCCTTCGGCGCGACCTCCAACGGTGATCCCGTCAAACAGTCCGTGTTCGATGGCCAGGCTAAAGCTGGCCTTGCGATACGTCCCGTCGGCAGGAGCTCCGAGCGCGTCGAAAGACGCGTCGCTTTCGAAGGCCTCCGACTGGCTGACGATCTGCGTGGCGCCTGGCTCAAGCGTCCATGCGCCTGCAAGCGCCGATGAGGACGCGAAAAGAGCCAGGAGTGTTTGCAGGATCGCCAATCGGAACGGACGCCATGGCCGGCGCGCGCGCTTTTGCAGTGTGAAATCCACGAGACCCTCCCGTAAACGGGAAGTATCCACTGATTCGATCGTATGCGCCAGAAAAAGCGTTAACGCTCTATTCGAAGCAGTTCAGACGCTTTCGCCGCGACCTCCTCGGCGTCGCCGCCGCCGTCCAGCACTCGCCAGGCAAGGTCGTTTATGGGATCGGGCGCTTGCGCGGCGGCCACGGCAGCGTCGGCGTCCGAGGCGTCGCGACGGCGGGCGGAAACACGCCTTTGACGTATCTCGACGTCCACATCGATCCAGAATCCGTGGAAGGGCGCCCCCAAGGCGGCGGCCAACTGCGCGGCGGCGCGGCGCTCTCCGTGTCGGAGAAAAGCAGCGTCTAGGATCACAACCGCTCCGGCGTTGAGACCGCGGCGCGCGTTTGCGAGCTGTCGCGAATAGACCTGGTCTGACACCGCTTGGGTGTAGCTGTCCTTTGGCGCGGGGCTTTCAGGCGCGACGCCCAGAAAACGTTTGCGCGTGACGTCCGATCTGAGGACGACGCCGCCCATCCGCGCCGCCAGCGCTCGAGCGAGGGTCGACTTTCCCGAACCGGATGCGCCGCCAATCGCGACAAGCCTCCCAGACGGCGTCTGCTCTAGTGATCGCAGGGCGAGTCCGAGATATTTGGCGCACGCATCAGGGTCGTTTGACAGCGCGCTGATCATGCCGCGGACAGCTGATCGGATGGACACGAAGAGCGGCCAAAGACGAAGACCGCGATAATCCTGGGTCGACGACAGATACCGGGACACGAACGCGCTTGCGAGATCCGCACGGTTTCGAAACAGCAAATCCATGTAGGTGAACGCGACATCGTAGAGCAGGTCGATGTCGCTCAGGGCGTCGTTGAAGGCGATGGCGTCAAAGGGAGTGGGGCGGTCTTCGAACAGGCAAATGTTGCCGAGATGCAGATCGCCGTGACACCGTCGCACGCAGCCCCTGCGCGCGCGCGCCGACATGTAGGCCGCGTGGTTTGATCGGATTGAGTCCGCCTGCCTCCGCCATCTTTCGACTTGATCCGCGAGGGCTTTGTCTTTGCGGCTCCGCGCTATCGCATTCATCGCCTGCCCGCAGTTTTCGATGACAGTCGCTGTCTGAGCGGGGACGTCCCTGTCCGGTCGACGCGGCGCGGTCGCATGCGTGTCTGCGATGATGTCCGCCAGGCTCTCGACATGCTCAAGCGACAGCGCATTCCGAGAGACCATCTGATCGAAGGCGCTGTCCGCGCGAAACCGGCGCATCTCCACGAGCCATTCGATCGCTGTGGATGGATCCGACGCATCGCCGATCTGCGGGCCGCTGGGGGACGCGACCACCGGAACCGCGCGCAGGTAGAGACGGTCGGCCGCACGGTTCACCGCGATCTCAGCGAAACACGCGCGCCGCCGCGCCGATAGGTCTCGAAAGTCGACGAACTCAAAGGAAACGGCCCGCATCGCCTTGTACACGCGGTCGGGCGTCATGAGGATCGTCGAAAGGTGGGTGTCGATGCGATCGCAACCGTCAGGTGCGAGCCCGCCGGGCGCAGCCAACGCCGAGAGTATCTGATCTTGAGTGTCCAGAACTGTACCCATGTCGCGAACCCAATCTCGCGAGGCCAATGAAGCGCGGCCTAGCTTGAAGCTTCCTGACGCGCATGAAGCCGCCATCCTTGTTATGAACGGAAGTGCGCGGCGAGCAACCGCCGGCGCAGAGGAATGAAGGCGCCGTTTTGAGTCGAACGCGGGCTCCAAGCTTGGCGTGAGCCGCTTCAAACCGCTAGAGTCTCCACGGGGGTATTGCGGAATCTCGCCGAGTTTTGGTCAGGGGAGGCCGATATGGCTGAAGTGTTTGTCATCTTCGCGCCGACGGACGCAGCGCGCGCCAAACCCGTTTTGGAGGCTTTGTCGGGCGCCGGCGTCAAGCTCGCCTATTCGCAGCCGGATTTACCGGTGAACGAACGCGTGGACCGGGCCGCCGCACAGATAAAGTCGGCGCCGGCCGTCGTTGTCCTGCTGAGCGAGGGCGCTTGGTCTTCCACAGTGATGGAGCGGGAACTGACGATCGCCCGAGAGTACGGCGCGCAGGTGATCGCCGCGACGTTGGAGCCGAAACTTGGGGACGCCGCATGGCGCCGACTGTGGAGCGGCGAACTCGAAACCGGCACGGAGGCGCTGGAGCAACTCGAAGCGACGCCGGGCAACGCGTCCGATGCTGCGAAGAGCCCTCTCTTGTCGCTTTGGGAGAGGCCCGAAAGCGCCTCCGAAAGCGCCTCGGCAGACGGCTCGGACGCCGTCGTTCTGAGACAAGCCGGGCTCGATGAGCTCATCGCGGCCGTGAATGTCGCGTTGGAGGCGTCTGAACCGAACAGGGCGTCGGACGCCGCGCCCGAAACTGAAAACAAGGCCAACGTGTCGGGCGCGCCGAAGAAGGTTGAGCCAGCGCTCGCCGGCGCGCTGTGGGAGGCGGTTCGAAACAGCACGGACCTTACGCAGCTTCGTCAGGTTCGGACGATGCTCGCGGATGATCCCTATTTCTCGGTTCGCGCCGAGGCGCGGATCGAAGAACTCCTGCGGCGCAAACGCGACCGGGAAGAACGCGAGGATCGGATCCGAACCCGTGAACGGGTTGGGTCGGTGAGCGCGTCGCTCGTGGCTGTCGCGGTCGCCGCTTTGATGTTCTGGGCCATCGTGCAACGTGTCGAGCCGTCCGGCGCCGACGGCGGGGCGCTTTCGCCAGCAGAGTTGACGATCGCGTCGCTGCAAGAGGAAGTCGCCGATCTCGCCGAGCAGCTCGCGGCCTCGGAGGATCAAGCTGGCGCCGTTCCCGAAGATCAGAACGCCGCTCAATTCGTGAGTGACGGGGACGGCGTTCAATGGGATCTTCCCGCGCTTCTGAACCAGAACACCGAGCTGACCGCGGCGAACAAAGACCTGTCCGCGCGCATCGCGACGTTTGAAGCGGCCGCCACAGGGGATGACGAAAGCGCAGCGGTGAGCTCGAACGGCGTCGCTTGGGACATTGAGGCGTTGGTCCAGCAGAACGCGCTTTTGACTTCGGCGAATGCGGATTTGTCAGAACAGGTCGCAAGCCTTCAGGCGGCCAACGAGGGGCGCGCCGTGACGTCCGACGGCGTCGCGTGGGACATCGACGCGTTGATCTCCCAGAATGAAGAGCTGTCGAAAACGAACGCCGAGCTTGAGGCGAAGCTCGGCGTCGCGCCAGCGCCGGGACCGGACGCGGGGTCGATCGATGCTGGAGAGTCGACTCGGATCGCATCGCTTGAAAACGACCTGGCGGCGGCGCGGGCGCAGCTCGAAGCGCAAAAAACGGCGCTCGCGAGCCTCGATGACCAACCGGAGAACTCGGGCGATCTTCAACGCGATCTGGCGGAGCGCGACACCGAGATAGAGACGATCAGCGCAGCGTTGGAGGAGGCGACGGCGCGGGCGGACATGCTGGAAACTGAGCTGGCGGACGCCTTGCGCGAATTGAGCGCCTCCGAACGCGAAACAAAGACGCTCCAGGCTTATGTCGACCGGGTCCGCGTCCTTAAAGGGTGGCCGGCCGGAGATCCGGGCGCGCCCTTGGCCGGGGGCGGCGGCGCCGGGCTTTTGTTCGATTACTATCTCGTCCGGCTCAACGAGACGCGGGCGGCCCGTGAGGCCGCGAGCGGATCTGCTGCTCGGTTCCCGATCGTCTCGCGGGGTGATCTGATCAGTCTGCAATACTGCCTGGAGCAAGAGCGGAACGTCCTTGTTGGGATCGACGGCGTCTTTGGCCTGCGGACGATGCAAGCGATCGCGGCGTTGGACCCTGCCGGCGCGGCCGCCGTTCTTGATTGCGTGGAAAGTTGAGACGAGCGGCCGCTCAAACGCGTGAGCGTGATCACTGTCGCCGTTAACGAATCGCGCGTTTGCTCTAGAGTGATGCGAGAGGGAGTGGCAGGGAGCGTCGCCGAACATGGCGGACATCTACATCGCACATGCGCCGGCGGATCTCGCCAAGGTGAGCCGCCTGGTCGAGGAGTTCGATCAGCGGGGCTACGATGTTTGGACCGACGTGCTTTTGGGAGAAGACTGCAGCGACGAGATTTCTCGCGCGCAGCTTGACTTCGCCACGATCGCGATTGTCGCGTGGTCGGATGCGTCCTGGCGGTCTCGGAAGGTGCGCGCCCGCGCGCGGCAAGCGGTGAAATCACCTCTTGGCGATGGCGGCCTGCCCGGTCTTCAGTTGCCAGAGGGGTCGCCCGAGGCCAGCAAGTTCTTCTCGATCTGGCTCAATCCACGGCGACAACTGCCGGCCGAGCTGAGACGCTCGGAGGCTCCCAGTGTCCGCGACTTCGGTCCGCAGTCGAAAGAGCTGAACGACGTCGTCAAAGCCGTGATCGATCTCATAGGACCTCCTCAAAGCCGGGAAGCGCGGGCCACTTCGGACGGCGTTCCTGCGACGCTGGAGCTTGCGGCCGCGCGTTGGGCTCAAATCGCGGAGAGTCAAAAGCCTCGGGACTTCGGTCGCTACCTCGCCGATTTTGGCGAGCACCAACCGGTCTTCTCGGCCTTGGCGTCCGCCCGGCGGCGGTCGCTTCGCCGGGCCGGGCGCTTCTTCTACGCGCTGCGTGGGATCCTGGGGTGGCTGGCGCCCACCACGTTAATCGTAGGCGCGACGGCGGCGACGCTGATTTTCTTCGCGCCTCAGCTGCGCGACAGCGGGTGTTCGGCGATCCAAGCCCGCTTTGAGCGCCCGCCGGAACCCGGGCCTGGCTCCGCAAAGGCGCTTGGCGCGCTTGAGAACGCCTTGGGCTGCGCCGGGGCGCTGCAAGCTTCCGCAGTCACGGAGATTTCCGAGCAGTTGCGCGTGGCTGAGGAAGAGATTGTCTCCGCCCGAGCCCAAGCGCAGGACGCGGCAGAGGCCGAAGCGAATGCGCGACGGGAAGCTGCCGCCCAGATGGCGACGATGTCCGCTGAGCGCGACGAAGCGATCGCTGAAGCGACGAGTTTGCGGACTAAGCTTGCGCGAACAGCGACCGAAACCGCTGAACAGGCGCAGCAGATCGCAGCGCTTGAGCAAGACCTGAGATCGTTGCCGGCGGATGAGGTGGGGGTGAACGCCGAGAGCGCAGTCGCCGAAGAACTCCGAGCCGAACTGCGGACGGCGCGGGAGACCTTGGAAGGGTCGCGTCAGCGCGCGTTGACCGCTCTAAAGCGGCTACACGGCTTTTATGATCCTAAGATCTCTGGGCTGCTCGATCGCGGTTACGTCCTCGACGCGGCAAATCCGGAGCCTTTGCAGAAATGCCTGATCGCCGCGGGAGCCGAACTGCCCGACCATGGCGTCGATGGAAAACTCGGTCCCGAGACCCACGCCGCTTTCGCCGTCGCGATCGAGCAGGCCGAGGATCCGGCGCGCCTCGCAGCGCTTCTCGAATGCCTCGCAAGTTGAGCTCGTCGAGCACGGGACTTCTGACCAATTGCGCGCGGCTCGCAAATCGGTCACGTTCAAAGGAAAAGCAACGCTTTAAGGAGGATGGACGCAATGGAAGTACGCGCAGCCGTGGCGACGGAAGCCGGCAAGCCGCTTGAGGTGACGACCGTCAATCTCGACGGCCCAAGAGAAGGGGAAGTCCTCGTCGAGGTGAAGGCTACGGGCATTTGCCACACCGACGAGTTCACTCTGTCCGGCGCCGACCCGGAAGGCATCTTTCCCGCCATCCTTGGCCATGAAGGGGCCGGCGTGGTGGTCGATATCGGCCCGGGTGTGACGTCGCTCAAAAAGGGCGATCACGTCATTCCGCTCTACACCCCGGAGTGCCGGGAGTGCGACTACTGCCTCAACCCCAAGACGAACCTTTGTCAAAAAATCCGCTCGACACAGGGGCAGGGACTGATGCCGGACGGCACGTCGCGTTTCTCGATCGGGGGCGAGCCGGTGTTCCACTATATGGGCACCTCGACTTTCGCGAATTACACGGTCGCCCCTGAAATCGCCCTCGCGAAGGTCCGCGAAGACGCCCCCTTCGACAAGATCTGTTATATCGGCTGCGGTGTGACGACGGGCATCGGCGCCGTGATCAACACAGCCAAGGTCGAGCCGGGGTCGAACGTCGTCGTGTTCGGTCTCGGAGGGATCGGCCTCAATGTGATCCAGGGCGCCCGCCTCGTCGGCGCGAACATGATTGTCGGCGTCGACATCAACCCAGGCAAAAAGGAAATGGCCGAGCGGTTCGGGATGACGCATTTCGTCAATCCGAACGAGGTCGAAGGCGATCTGGCGCCCTACCTTGTGGACCTGACCGGAGGCGGCGCGGACTATTCGTTTGACGCGACCGGGAATGTCGGCGTGATGCGGGCCGCGCTTGAATGCGCCCACAAGGGATGGGGCGAGTCGATCATCATTGGCGTCGCGCCGGCTGGCGCAGAGATCTCCACACGCCCGTTTCAGCTGGTGACCGGCCGCATCTGGCGCGGCACGGCCTTCGGCGGCGCTCGGGGCCGGACCGACGTGCCGAAGATCGTCGACTGGTACATGGATGGAAAGATCGAGATCGATCCGATGATCACCCACACCCTGCCGCTGGAAGAGATCAACAAAGGCTTTGATCTGATGCACGCCGGCGAGAGCATCCGTTCAGTGGTCGTCTACTAGAAAGGTCTGCGCGTGCGCAAAACGAGCCTTGCTTTGGCCCTGCTGCTTCTCGCCGGTTGCGGCGAGAAGGTCTCTGGCGTTTGGCAGAACGAAGGCGGGGGAAGCCGCATCGAGCTCTACGACAGCGGCGACGTCGCTCTGGTCGAAGGGCCCGTAAAGGTGACAGGCGCATGGGAAGAGATCGAAGCCGGCAAACTGAAGATTGAGCTGTCGGGGATCGCTTCGATCGTCGGCGCTCAGATTTGCGACGTCGCATTCGACGGTAAGGCGATGGTCTTGTCGGGCTGCGCATTGGAAGGGCGTTATGCGCGGGTGGACGGTTAGCTTCTCGTGCGCGCTCGCAGCGTTCGCATCCGCTGTCGGCGGGTTGGCGGTCGCCCAAAGCAGCCCGCGCGCCGACCTGTTCGACATCCAGGGCTATTGGCAGGGAACAGCCGGGATCTACGCCATCACGGACAAGGCGGTGTTCCTGAATGGCGGCGTCGCCGACCAGGCGCGCCACCCCATTTTCGTCATTGAACAAACTGTCGCGTCAAACGGCGACGAACGGCCGTTCGCCCGAACGCTCTTGTTCGGCGAGGCGCAGGCGACGCAGATCCAGCTGCTGCGGGAGAAAGACGAGCTGATGATGGGCTTCCCAACCGGCCCCGTCCGGTTGTCGAAGTTCCAGACGTCGATGGACCCGCGCTGCTTTGACACGCGCCCCAATCCTGAAGCCTTGTTCGGCGTTTGGCGGCTCGACAGCGGCGCGACGATCACCTTCGGTCGCGAGCGCGTCGTGATTGAAGGCGTAACGCAACGCGTTCTGCGCTATCGCGTCGTCAATCGCAACCTGGCCGTTTTTGACATCGCGCGAGAGGACGCAGACGCCGGACTGACCAAAGGACAATCCAATCCCATTTACGCGGGCGTGCCCTTGGGGATGGATGCGGCGGTGCTCTACGTGCCGAACGCGCGCGGCGGTCTCGACGAAATCTCGATGGTGCGCCCGGTGAGCACGTGTTTCAAAAGGCCCGGCTAGGTTCGTTGCCCCATTTTCGCCTGTGTTAGCCTGAGATATGAGTGTGGGACGTGGTGTGGGGACGAATATGAGGCGTGATTTCAATCTATTGGCGGCGGTGTGCCTGGCTGGCGCGCTGGTGGCGCAACCTGCGCTTGCTCAACAACAAGGCGAAGCGGCGTTCGCGCCGGGCCCCGAGGAGGAAAGCCTCGGGCCCACCTCGGATGCGCTGAACGAACTCTTGGCGCAGGCGCGGACCGGCCAGGGCGACCGGCATTTGCCCTTCCTTTTGCTGAGGCTGAAGCGAGCGCTCTCGACACAGGACCTGATTGCATTCCTGGACCTCGTCGACCCAACCTATTTCAAGGAGCAGATCGCCTTTCTCGCAGCAGAGAACCGGTCGCCAGGCGCAGTGATGGGTCAGTTCGCCTGTGAGTTTCTGCAGATCTGCGACGTGTCGAAGGTCTACACGTTGAAGGACGTCGTTTCGGCGAAAGTGATGTCGGCTCGAACGGCTGGTTCGTTCGTGGTCATCCAGCTCGAGATGCAGATGTGGGACGGGGTGCAGGTGCCGGCCGAGATCCTCTACAATCCCGCGAGCTATCGCTTCGAGGCAGGGCGCGGCTAGCGCTTAAGCGCCCTCGGCGCGGACGCGCTCGCGCCACAGCACGAAGCCGCCCGCCCCGATGATGATGGCGATGCCGGCCCAGGTTTGCGGACCTGGAAAGTCGTTGAAGATCAGATAGCCGAGCA
The DNA here is from genome assembly GCA_937911325.1 of uncultured Neomegalonema sp. Lineage (GTDB taxonomy): Bacteria > Pseudomonadota > Alphaproteobacteria > Rhodobacterales > Rhodobacteraceae > CALDSD01. The sequence goes on along the minus strand of CALDSD010000042.1, from coordinate 6,666 downwards.
GCGTCGCCGAGACGATCTCGAGATACTGAAACGGCGCCAGCAACGAGGCCGGCGCGAGACCAAACGCGATCACGACAAGGAAATGCGCAGCGGTGGCGATCGCGCCAAGGAGCGCGAGAAACAGCCAGTCGCCCGCAGAGGGCCAGACCGGGGTGAAGCTCTCGACGCCGGTGACGACGCCGACGCCCATCGCGATCCCGAGCGCAGCGGTTCCGGCGATACCGGCCCAAAGATGCAGGGTCAGCGGTCTCTCAGACGCGGCGAGCGTCTTCGTCAACAAAAGATAGACGGCGAAGGTCGCCGCGGCGCCGAGCGGCAGCAAGGCTGGCCAACCGACTTCCGCGAAGCTCGGTTGAATGATCAGCTGCGCGCCGCCCAAACCGACGATCACGGCCAAGATCCGCCGCCAACCGATCCGCTCGCGCAGGAAAATCGCCGACAGAACAGTCAGCAACAGCGGCTCGACAAAGAAGATGGCGATCGCCTCCGCCAGCGGCAGGTAGCGAAGCGAGGTAAAAAAGAACAGCGTCGCCGCGGCAATCAAAACGCCGCGCAAGATCACGACGGGCGGGTTTTTCGCCCGCATCGCGGCCGGCCCGATCGTCAGCAGAATGATCGGCGCGATGTACAGCGTCTGAAAGAAGAAACGCGACCAGGAGATCTGAACAGCAGGCACGCGGTCGGCCAAGAGTTTTGCGATCGCATCGATGCCGGGAATGAACTACATCGCGCAGATCATCAGCACCACGCCTCGGACGCGATGGTCGGCGTTTGCGGCGTCGACGGTGGTGGTCATGCTCTGGGCTCGAGAGGTTCAGCTTTGGCCGGGACGGCGACCATGCGCCGGCGCATGACGAAACGCAAAGGAAACTGCGAAAGATCAGAAGCTCAGCGCGGTGAACTCGATCGGCGACGGTGCTCGATCAGCGCGCAGATCAGCTGCGCGAAACTCCCGCGCCCGGTTGACACCAGCTTCGCCACGCGCACCTGTCGCGTCGGCGAGAGCTTGTCATGCGCCTCGACCAGCGCCCGCGCCGCATTGGGATGGATAACAATCGGCTCTAGGTGCGACGCGCCAGGGTGAAACTTGAAGACGCTGGCGTTCAAAACGCCTTCGGCCGGCCAGACGAAAGCGGTCAACCGCTGTTGTCGCGCGCAAATCCGGAGCGCCGTGAGGGAGGCGAACTCCGCCTGCGGGCGCAAATCGCGCGGCCGCCATTTGAAGACGTCGAAGCCGCGATTGCTTTTGGGTCCGCCTGTCCGCTTGTCGGCGACCCGACCTATCAAGCGGACGGGTTTCATGGTGTCGACGCTCTCTCCGTTTGCCGACCATTTCGGCAAGTCCGTGAGTATTCAACCTACAGGATAAAAAATCGGTGAAGATTTATCGCGGCGATCCGTTAATAGTGCACCGAGTCGGCCCGAGAAAACGTGAAAAGCCTCGGCTTGAGAGACAATTATGACTTGAGGAGCGCCCGATCGATGGAAACTGTTTCTTCAGTGAAGTGTTTCGGAGGCGAGCAAGGCGTCTACCGTCACGCATCGGCGGCTTGCGGCGTCGATATGACGTTTGGGCTCTACATGCCGCCCGCTGCAGCCGATGGTCCGGTTCCTTTGCTCTGGTATCTTTCGGGGCTGACATGCACCCATGAGAACGCAATGACGAAGGCGGGCGCTCAAGGATGGTGCGCGCAGCACGGCGTCGCGATCGTGTTTCCCGACACCTCGCCGCGCGGCGACGGGGTGGCGGATGACGAGAGCTATGACCTCGGCCAGGGGGCGGGCTTTTACGTCGACTCGACGCAAGCCCCGTGGGCCCCGCATTTCTCGATGCGGTCATATATTCTGAATGATCTGACCGATCTTCTTGCTGAGACGTTTCCTCTGGATATGGCGCGGCAGGGAATAACCGGACACTCCATGGGCGGGCATGGCGCGTTGACCATGGCGATGTCAGAGCCGGACCGCTTTGGCAGCGTTTCGGCCTTCGCACCGATTTCCAACCCGACCGGGGCAGATTGGGGCCGCAAGCAACTCAGCGCGTATCTGGGTTCGGACGAGGCGGCTTGGAGCGCCTTTGACGCTTCCCTGCTGCTCCGCTCGCGCGGCTGGAAGGGCGACATCCTGATCGATCAGGGGGATGCCGACCCGTTCCTAGAGCTATTGCGTCCGCAGGCGCTCGTGGATGCGATCTCCGAAACCGGTCAAGCGGCGACGCATCGAATGCAGCCCGGTTATGACCACAGCTATTTCTTCGTGGCGAGCTTCATGGAAGACCATGTCGCCTGGCATGCGGAGCGTCTCAAGAACTTGGACTAACCGCTGCGCGCCGGCGCTATAGCCGGCCGTCGGAGTCCAGACGCAGCATCCAAGCGTCTTCATATCCGGCGCCCTTGTTCGACGTGTGACCGATCACGAGCATTTCGTCCCCGGGCAAGGCGAGAACGCCGAGCGCGCGGTCCCAGGCGGGTCCACCGTAAGTGCGACGCCAGACCTCGTCTCCGCTCGCACTCAACCGGAGCAGCCAGGCGTCGGCGCTTCCGGCGCCAAAGGACCAGGTTGCGGCGGCGATCAAGATGTCGCCATTCGCCGTTTCCGTTGTCGACCAAGGCACATCGCGTTTTTCCGCGCCCAGGCGTTTTTCCCAAACGAGGCCGCCAGCGGCGTCATACCGCAGCGCAAGAATGTCGTCGGTCAGGCCCGTTTCGGCCTGGCTCGAGCCAAGCACCATCAATCCGCCATCGGCCGTCGGCGCGACGGCCGTTCCGATGTCGATCTTCGAGCGGTCGACCGTCCGTCGCCAAAGGACGTCGCCTTCGGCGTTCAGGCGCATCACCGCGAGATCTGCGCGAGGCGCGTCTTCGGCCCAGATTTGCCCGGTGAGCGCGATCCCGCCGTCGGCCGTCGCTGCGACGCTCATGGCGCTGTCCGTGCCGACGCCGCCAAACGTCCGGGACCATAGATGCGCGCCGGCGTCATCCAGCCGGAGCAACCAGATGTCTCGGGATCCTGCGCCAAACGACGCTGTGAAGCCGGCCACCGCATATCCGCCGTCGGCCAGCCGCACTACGGATTTCGCACGATCGTTTTCCGGGCCTCCGAAGGTCTTCTCCCAAAGGACAAGGCCGCTGGGAGCGAGACGCACGATCCAGACGTCGCTTTCGCCCCGGCCTTTCGAGCGGGTATGACCGACAGCCAGCACGCCGCCGCCAGAGGTGGGCGTGACGCTGACAAGCTGATCGCCTTTCGCGCCGCCGATGGGAATCCTCCAAAGCCGTCGTCCATCCGCCGAAACGCTCATGGCCCATGCCGAGAAGTTGGGCGATCCGGCGCCCCGCGCATCGCCAACGACGATAAAGCCGCCATTGGCGAGCGCAGCGGCCCCAAGGGCTTTCTCCTCGTACGGTCCTCCCTCCGTCAGTTCCCAAGTGCATCGCTGATCTGGCGCAAGGCAGCTCTCGGACGTTGGAGCCTGATCATGCGCGAAGATCAGCGGCGTGTCCGAGGGCGCCGCCTCTAGCGGGGCGAGAGAGGCTAGGCTCAACGCGAGACCCAGGCAGATCGCTGCCGTGGCGCCCGTTGAGGCGCGTCGATCGGCGGCCGGTGTCGTCGACGTCCTTTGGTCGATGGCTTCCCTGACTGATCCCTCGACCCGCACCCTCGCCATGCCGTCGCCTTTCGTCGCAAAATGTCATAAAACCGTCATACACCAGTTTGGACAAATCTCAAAATGACAGGGGGTTAAGCCGCTTGCGAGCCCACGAAGCGCTGTCGGACAATTCAACACTTTTCTAATTAGATTATATATCGACGAACGCTCGGTTCGCTCGCGTCGACGATGCGAAAGGTTTGTGAATTCCGCTTGCGGAACTCTTGCCTTGCGTCGCAGCGGCGGGCGCTTAGGCTCCGCTCCGAAAACAAACAGCAAGCCAAGTCTTGGAGGATCGCCCATGCCGCTTGATCAGGATCTCGGGTCTCGATTGACCGACGCCACCTTACTGAAGACGAACGGTTACATTGACGGCGCGTGGGTCGCCGCGGACAGCGGTGAAACGTTCGCAGTCGATAACCCAGCGAATGGAGGGGAGATCGCGAAGGTCGCCGATCAAGGGGCGGCGGAAACCCGTCGGGCGATCGACGCGGCCTACGCCGCCTGGAAGCCATGGGAGGCTCGGACCGCCAAGGAACGAGGCGCGATCCTGCGCAAGTGGTTCGAACTGATCATGGCCAACCAGGACGACCTGGCGGCGATCGCAACCGCCGAATGCGGCAAGCCTCTCGCCGAAGCCAAGGGGGAAGTCGCCTATGGCGCGTCTTTCATCGAATGGTTCGCCGAAGAAGCCAAGCGCGTCTATGGCGACACGATCCCAACCCATCAAGCCGACAAGCGGATCGTCGTCCTGAAGCAAGCGATCGGCGTCGTCGGGGCGATCACGCCGTGGAACTTTCCGATCGCGATGATCACACGCAAGGTCGCGCCGGCCCTGGCGGTCGGCTGCACTGCTGTGATCAAGCCCGCGGAACAGACACCGCTGTCGGCGTTGGCGCTCGCCGAGCTGGCGGAGCGCGCGGGCATTCCCAAGGGCGTCTTCAACGTCGTAGTCGGTCTGGACGGTCCGGCGATTGGAAACGAGCTCACCAGCAGTGATCTCGTCCGAAAGATCGCGTTCACGGGCTCGACCGAAGTGGGGCGCATTCTTATGCGCGCATCCGCCGACCAGATCAAAAAGGTCAGCCTGGAACTTGGCGGCAACGCGCCCTTCATCGTGTTTGACGACGCTGATATCGACGCCGCGGTCGAAGGCGCCATCGCTTGCAAGTTCCGAAATGCGGGCCAGACCTGTGTGTGCGCCAATCGGATGTATGTCCAGAACGCCGTCTACGACGCGTTCGCCGAGAAGCTGACGGCGCGTGTCGCTGCGATGAAGGTCGGCGATGGGGCCGAGCCCGGCACGGAGATCGGTCCGTTGATCGAGGCGGCTGGCGTCGACAAGGTGCGCGCTCATCTCGACGATGCGACGGGCAAAGGTGCGAAGATCTCTACGGGCGGGTCGCCTCACCCGGCTGGCGCGCTGTTTTTCGAACCGACGGTGATCACGGAGGTCACACGCGAGATGAAGGTGGCCAGAGAAGAGACCTTCGGCCCGGTGGCGCCGCTTTTCCGCTTCGAGGACGAGGCGGATGTCGTTGCGCAAGCCAATGACACCGAGTTCGGTCTGGCGGCGTATTTCTTCGCTCGCGATCTTGGTCGCGTCTGGCGCGTCTCGGAGGCGCTTGAATACGGGATGGTGGCGGTCAACTCCGGCATTCTCTCGACCGAGGTGGCTCCCTTCGGCGGCGTCAAACAGTCGGGTCTGGGCCGCGAGGGCTCGAAATACGGCGTCGAAGAGTTCGTCGAAATCAAATACGTGCTGATGGGCGGCGTCTGAGACGGCGCCAAGGGAGCGAGGCAGGTTTTAGACGCGGCGAAAAGTCTCGATTGAGGACTATTGTGAATGGCTTGATTAACCCGGACTATAAGGCTCGGGTTAGGTCGCGATCCGGGTCGCCTTGACGAACGGGATCGCGACGAGAGCTAGCGGGAGGCGCGGCTGATGGAAGATCTGTTCGAAATGCCGCCCCTTGAGGAACGCGGCGAGGCCCCGGAGAAGGGGTCTAACAAGACGGACGCCCTTCAGGATATCGTTCGTCTGGGACAGGCCGTCGCCGCATTTCTCGACCGGAGTTTGCCCGAGGGCATGAGCGTCACGAAATTCGCGGTTCTGGATCACCTGTCCGCCAGCGACGAGTCGCGCGGACCCGCGCAGATCGCACGAACGCTCGGAGTGACCAAAGCGGCGATGACCCAGACTCTGGCGCGTCTGTCCGAAGCAGGTTTCGTCGCAATCTCGGAAGATCCGCGCGATGGTCGTAGCAAGCTCGTGCAGATCAGCCGAAAGGGCGAGGACATGCTGATCGCCTGCGAGGCCAGTCTGCGGAGGCCCACCGAAGAGGTCAGAGCGTCTCTTCACTCTGAAGACTGGCGTGTCTTCATGTCTGCCGTCACCCAGCTGCGAGCCACTCTCGAAGAGATGAAGACGGGAGACGACAAGACGGAGCAGGTCGGGTGACGCGATCTGCCCGACGCCGTGTCGAACGCTCTCGCGTCGGAGCGCTTCCCGCCGTCGTCGTTGGTCTTGTCGCGACGCTTCAAAGCGCGTCGGCGGATCCATTGCCTGTGGAACAGATGGAGGCGCTGGTCTGTCGCGAGCTCGCCGAGCAGACGGGCCAAGCCTCGCTGGAGCGTGCTGTCGGCAAAAGCGGCTGGGAGTTGGGCGCAGTTCTCGAGACCGCGAGTTGCCGCTATATCTTCGTCGACGGCGGCGCCCGGGCGCCGGCGGGACACCACATCGTCGCGCGCTGGCGCAACCAGGAACTGATCCCTTGGATCGCTGAATACTATCGGGCGAAGGCCGATCCTGACGGCGTTGCGCGCGTTTTCCGTCGGGTCGGTCGTTACGGCGACGCGATCGACTACCTCGATCGGATGATCGCGCGGTTCGAAGAAGGCGACCCGGAGATGGCGGAGTTGTTCGCCGATGCGCGCAGCGACTTGAGAGAGGCGCGGGAGGCAGCGGCACCCGCGCGGGGCGGGCCGGACGGGATATACGGCGAAAGAGGCGGGGC
>CALDSD010000041.1 GCA_937911325.1 uncultured Neomegalonema sp. | reverse complement strand
CGATATGCGCCGGCGTCACCAACGGGTTGGCCTGGATGTAGTTGTCCGCATGGCAGAGATAGTTCGGCATGAAGAACACGAACACGGCGAAGAAGATCATGAAGAGCACGATCGCGAAGAGATCCTTCACCGTGTAGAACGGGTTGAAGGGCACCGTATCCCGCTTGGTCTTCTCGGCGACGCGCCGAACTTCGACGCCTGTCGGGTTCGTATTGCCGACATGGTGCAGCGCCCAGATGTGCAGGATGACCAGACCGGCGATCGCGAACGGCAGCAGGTAGTGCAGCGAGAAGAAACGGTTCAGCGCTGCGTTGTCGATCGAGTAGCCGCCCTGCAGCCAGATCAGGATCGAGTCGCCGACGAACGGAATGACCGCGAAGAGGTTGGTGATCACCACCGCGCCCCAAAGCGACATCTGGCCCCACGGCAGAACGTAGCCCATGAACGCCGTCGCCATCATCAGCAGATAGATGAGCACGCCGATGATCCAGAGGATCTCGCGGGGCGCTTTGTAGGAGCCGTAGTAGAGTCCCCTGAAAATGTGAAGATAGACGGCGATGAAGAACATCGACGCGCCGTTTGAGTGTGCGTAGCGCAGCCACCAGCCAGAGTTCACGTCGCGCATGATGTGTTCAACGCTGGCAAACGCATAGTCGATATGTGGCGTGTAATGCATCGCGAGCACGATGCCCGTCACAATCTGCACTACCAGACAGACTGCAAGGATGCCGCCGAAGACATACGCATAGTTCAGGTTCTTCGGGGTGGGGAACGTCATCAAGTGATGAACGAGACCGCCCATCGGCAGGCGGCTCTCCAGCCAGTTGGCTGCTTCGCCCTTCGGCTCGTAATGGTCCTGAGGGATCTGGCCCATAGGTCGTCGCTCCTCTTAACCGAGTTTGATCGTTTCGTCGGCGATGAATGCCGACGTCGGGACGTGAAGGTTCTCTGGCGCGGGTCCTTTGCGGATCCGACCTGAACTGTCGTAATGCGAGCCGTGGCACGGGCAGTACCACCCGTTGAAATCACCAGCCCCGTCGCCGAGCGGCACACAGCCAAGATGCGTGCAGACGCCCATGACGACGAGCCACTCGTCAGAGCCGAGGACGCGGTTCTCGTCAGATGCCGGCGTTCCGCCGCTCAAGTTGTCGTTTCGCGCATCTCCGTCCGGCAGCACGTCGACGGACACAGCGCGCGCTTCGGCGATTTCCGCTTCAGTGCGTCTGCGAATGAACACCGGCTTTCCGCGCCACTGGACGGTCAGCTGCTGGCCTGGTTCGACCGCCGACACGTCGACTTCAATCGACGCCAATGCGAGCACTGAGGCGTCCGGGTTCATCTGGTTGACTAGCGGCCAGACCGCGCTGCCGGTCAGAACAGCGCCGGTTGCGGCGGTTGCGACATACAGAAAGTCGCGGCGTTCCGAGCTATCGACATGATGTGCATCCGTCATCGGATTCTCCCATGCTCCTTAATTTGTTGGCCGGCGCTTCTTCCGGCGTTTAGTAGTGCTGTCGCACGCAGAAATATTGCACGGCAAGGCGACGCCGAGTGACACGGCGTCGCACACAATTACGTTAGTCTCTAACCGCAACAAATGTTGGTCCGTCAATGCGACTTGCTGTCTTTCAACCTGATATCGCAGCGAATCTCGGCGCAATGGTTCGTCTTTGCGCCTGTCTCGACGTTCCGATGGATGTGATTGAACCCTGTGGCTTCGCGTTCTCGGTGAAGGCGCTGCGCCGCGCGGCGATGGATTATGGCGAGTTGGCCGACGTTACGCGCTGGGACGATTGGAACGCGTTCGAGGCGGCGCGTAGCGGGCGACTGGTGTTGCTGACAACGTCGGGGGCGGTGTCGCATGAGCTCTCAGTCTATCGGCCAGACGACGTGCTGCTTGTCGGCCGCGAGAGCGCAGGCGCGCCGCCGGAAGTCCATCAGGCGGCCGATCTTCGCGTGCGGATCGATATGGCGCCCGGCGCGCGATCGCTGAATGTCGGAATGGCCGCTGCGATCGTGTTGGCGGAAGCGCGGCGGCAACTTAAAGTTTGATACAAAATCTCGAGTAAAAGCCCAGGGTAATCCCGGCCTTAACTTCATTTTTTTCGATGTTGTGAACGCTTAATGACGATTGTAGGCGCTCTACGCTTAAGAGGTTTGCGATGTCGTCTGATCTTCAAGAAGCTGAATTCACGATTGGATGCTCGGATGTCCCTCCACTCAAGCCGCTTCCGCGACGAGAGGTCGATTTGTCGGCGGTGCGTTCCAAGATGCGGGCGGAGTGGACTGTGCGACAGACAACCGAGAGCGAGCCAAGCAAGACACGGAGCTGGGACGACGTTCCGGGCGTCACGGGCGCTCGCTCTCCGATTTTTATGATGATGGCCCTGGCGGCGGCGCTCGCCGCGTCTGACCCGATCGACGGCGGCCCGAGCAACCTCGCGGCGGCGTCCACGTCGACGGAGACGACCTTCGTCGTCTGATGGGCGTCTTACGTCTGCTCGTCGAACCCACTCCGCGCGTGAGAACGGGCCGGGGCGAGGACCGTGTGTCCGAAGTCTGATCCCTGACGCGGTCGGGCCGCGGACGCAATCGCGTCTAGCAAACCGTCTGCTGTCCTGGTTCTGAGGCTCGGAAACCGATTTGCCGCCGGTCAGATGAGGCCCCGCTTCTCACGTCTAATTGTCCCGATTTAGAGCGTCGGTTTGTCTCAGAACAATCCACCGCCCATTGCTCCCAAGCAGCGTTGCGTCAGTAGGAATCTGATTAAGTAATTGTTTTAAAACAATAAAAACGCGCATCGTCAACTTTTGCTCAGTCGCTTTGTTTACCTGATGTTACCGGTGTTTCTTTGCGGTTTGTCAGGGAATTACGGGGATTATCCCGCTATCTGCATGCGAGGGTAGTCGTGTCGAACCGATCAATCCATAGGACCGAGCCAAAAGCGCATCCCGAGGTGCCGCCCTTGGCCCCGCTTCCGACGCGCGAGTTCAATCTGATTGGGTTGAGATCGCGGCTGCGGAGAGAATGGGTGGAAACCGCGCAGCGCGCCGAAGAGGAGAGGTGGCGCGAAGCCTGCCGTTGGAACGCGGTGTGTGCAGCCCGTGGTCCTTGGTCGCCGAGGTTCGCCGTGATGACGTTTGCGGCTGTCATGGCGTTCATGAGCCCTGTTCAGGGACTGTCGCAGACTCAGCAGTCTGCAACCGGCTGCTCGACGCAGAGATCGCTCGTCGTTCACTCCGCCGCGAGTTGAGGATCCGCCCCGATGAACCCGCCGGACTGGCGGCTCCACAGGCGCGCGTAGACGCCGTTCTGGGCAAGAAGGACGTCATGGCCGCCCTGCTCGACGATCCGTCCTTGATCCATGACGACAATCCGATCCATCTGCGCGATCGTCGACAGGCGGTGCGCGATCGCAAGAACCGTCTTGCCGCGCATAAGGTGCTCCAGCGTCTCCAGGATCGCTGCTTCGACTTCGGAGTCGAGCGCCGACGTCGCTTCATCGAGCACGAGGATCGGCGCATCTTTCAACATGACCCTGGCAAGCGCGATGCGTTGTCGTTGCCCGCCTGAAAGCTTCACGCCGCGCTCGCCCAGATGCGCATCGTACCCGGCGCGGCCCCGGAAATCCTTCAGATCGCCGATGAACTCATGCGCCCTTGCGCGTTCTGCGGCTTTGATCACTTCCTCTGGCGTGGCGTTCGGTCTGCCATAGCGGATGTTCTCGAGCGCCGAGCGGTTGAACATCGCTGTTTCCTGAGTGATCACCCCGATCTGCCGCCGCAGACTGTCCTGGGTGAGCGTTCGCACGTCATGGCCATCGAGGGTCACCGCGCCGCCTTCAACGTCGTAGAGCCGCAAGAGCAGTGACACGAGTGTGGATTTGCCGGCGCCCGACGGCCCGACGAGCCCGACTTTCTCTCCCGGCGAAATCTCCAGGCTCAGATCGTCGATGATTCCGCTGTCGCGACCATAGTGGAAGTTGACGTTGTCGAACCTGATCTGGCCGCTTGCGCTGTCGACATCGACCGCATCGGGCGCGTCGGAGATCTTGAGTTTTGGCGTCAACGTGCGGATCGCGTCTTCGAGAACGCCAATCTCGGAAAAGATGCTGAGCATTGTGAAGGCGATCCAGCCCGCCAGGCCGGTCGCCCGGAACGCAAACATCGCCGCCGCCGCGACCGCGCCCATCCCGACGCCGGATCCGGAGCTCCACATCTCGAACGCCAGCCAGGTGACAGAGACCATCAACGCGGCGTTCAGGAGATTCAGGCCGGCTCGAAGGCGCGTGATCTCTGCGCCGACGCGGAAGGACGCAGAGCGATAGGCCTTGAGCGACGACTTGGCGGCGGCTTCCTCGCGCGCCGCGTGGGCGAAGAGCTTCACCGTCGCGATATTGGAGAAGCTGTCGACGAGTTGACCGGTGACGCCGGCGCGCACGTCGGCTCGGTTCCGCGCAGCGTCTCGGATCCGTGGGAGGCAGTATCTCAGCAGCACGGCATAGGCGACGATCCAAAGAACCGAGGGGATTGCAAGCCGCCAGTCGACGGCCGCCATCGCCAGCGTCATTCCGACAACAAACGCGAGGAGCATGCCGACCGCATTCAACGTGTCCGTCACGATGGTGTAGAGCGCAGCGCCGGCCTGCATCTCCTTCTGCGCGAGGCGACCGGCGAAGTCGTCCTGAAAGAAGCCGAGGCTTTGTCGCAGCGAATGGCGATGCAGTCGCCAGATCGTCGTCTGCGGCAAGCCAGGGTTCAGGCCCAGACTCATCAAAGCGCCCTGCAGCGTGACGATGATTGGTCGTGCGACGCCGGCCAGGATCAGCAACGCGAGCATCAGGCTCCAATGGTCTGCAAAGAACGCCTCCGGTCCCGCGGCGGCGCGGTCGACCAGGGCGCCGATCAGTTGAATGATGCCGACTTCGATCGCGCCGACGCTCAGGCTCAGGCCGGCGAAAACGAACAGAGCGCCGCGCAGTGGTTTGAGCGTCCACCGCGCAAAAGCGACCGGCCGCCGCGGAGGCGCTTCGTCGCCATAATCGGCGAACGGATCGTAAAGCCGCTCGATCCGTCGAATGATCGCGGAAAACATCCCAAACCTTTCACAGGCGCATTACTGCGCGCCAAGCACTTACTGCACGCCAAGCACTTACTCTGCGGCGAGTTCTGCGTCCCCGCCGATGAAGCCGCCGGACTGCCGCGTCCAGAGCCGGGCGTAGACGCCGCCCGCTTCCAGCAACTCTTGATGCGAGCCCTGTTCGATGATGCGTCCTTCATCCAGGACGACAATGCGGTCCATCTGGGCGATCGTCGACAACCGGTGCGCGATGGCGATGACTGTGCGTTTCTCCATCAGCGTGTCCATCGCTTCCAGGATCGCGGCCTCCACTTCGGAGTCGAGCGCGGAGGTCGCCTCGTCCAGCACGAGGATCGGCGCGTTCTTCAGAACGACGCGCGCCAACGCGATCCGCTGACGTTGCCCGCCAGACAGCTTGACGCCCCGCTCGCCGACCTGCGCGTCATAGCCCTGGCGGCCGTCCTTGTCTTCAAGGTCGACGATGAACTCATCCGCGGCGACTTTCTTCGCCGCCTCGACCGCCGCCTCGACCGCCGCCTCGCGGCTGGCCTCAGGGGCGCCGTAGAGAATGTTGTCGAGCACCGAGCGGTGCAGCAGCGAAGTGTCTTGCGTGACCATGCCAATGACGCTGCGCAGGCTGTCCTGGGTAACCTGGCTGATATCCTGGCCGTCGATCAGCACACGTCCGCCTTCAGGGTCGAAGAACCGCAAGAGCGTGTTGACCAGCGTCGACTTCCCGGCGCCGGAGCGTCCGACCAGACCGACGCGCTCGCCCGGCGCGATGGACAGCGTCACGCGCTCCAGACCGCCTTTGCGGGCGCGTGTCTCGGTCTCGTCCTGAACGCCGGCCCCGCGCCCGTAATGGTGAGAGACGTCTTCGAACACGATCCCGCCAGCTGGGACTTCGAGGGTCTTGGCGCCGTCGACGTCTTGCAGGCGATGGGGCTGCGAGACGGTCTCCATCCCTTCCATCACCGTACCGATGTTCTGAAACAGCATCGACAGCGTCCACATGATCCAGTCGACCATGCCGATCAGACGCATCACCAACGCGGTCGCCGCGGCGACGACGCCGACGCTGACGGCGCCGACGCTCCACAACCAGACGCCGTAACCGACCACGCCGCCGATCAGGACCACGCTCAGAAAGCTCATCAGAATGGTGAGCATCGTGAACAGACGGGTTTGCCGCGCGAAGGTCCAACGGAAGTCCTCCATCGCCTCGCGGGCGTACAGCTCTTCCCGAGCCGCATGCGCGAAGAGTTTCACGGTCTGGATGTTGGTGTAGCTGTCGACGATCCGCCCAGCGAGCCGAGAGCGCGCCTCGGCCACGTCTTTGCCGACGACGGTCACGCGCGGCACGAACCAGATGGCGATCGCGATAAACAGCGCGAACCATATTCCCAACGGGATGAGCAACCTCAGGTCGATCCCGCCCAGAATAATCGCGGAGCCCAGAAGGAAAACAAAGGCGTACCAGATCGTGTCCATGATCTGGAACACGCTGTCATTGAGCGCGGGCGCCAGCTGGATCTGCTTGTTGGCGATCCGTCCGGCGAAGTCGTCGCTGTAAAACCCGACGCTCTGCCGCAGCATATGCCGATGCGTCCGCCAGCGGATCAGCGCCCCGGCGGTCGGAAAGAAGCCCTGGCTCATGACCAGGGAGTCGATGATGATCGCGATCGGCCGGATCACCAGCGCGACCGCGATCATGACCAGCACCGCATCGCCGTGCTCGTCCCAGAACGTCTCTGGCGTCGACTGCGTCAGCAGGTCGACCAGTTCGCCCGCGTAGCTGATCAAGAGCGCTTCGGTTCCGGCGATGACAAAGCCAAGCACGAGCGAGATCGCGATCAACTTGCGAAATGGATAGAGGAAGTGCTGGTAGAAGCGCCCGAGCGTGGACGGCGGGGGCGAACGATCATCATAGGACTGGTATGGATCCACCAGCCTTTCGAAAAACGCGTACATGAGAATTCTCCGACCGCTCTTTTCAGCGGCTCATTGGCATGTGAAGTAGGGTGTCAACCGGCCCGTCCACAGAGGCCGTCGCGAAAACTTTGCATTGCCGGTCGTTTGCGCACGGGAAGACGACCGCGAAAAAGGGTGAGAATGATCGATGAGCGAAGCTGCAACAGCGGACGGCGTGGAAGAGCGTAAGTCGCGCGCAAGCAAATGGTTCTGGGAGTTGCGAGACCAGATTTGCGCGGCGTTCGAACGGCTCGAAGACCAACTTGAAACAGGACCGCACGCCGATATGCCGCCTGGGCGTTTCGAACGGAAAATCACGAAACGCGCGTCGGACGACGGCTCGGACGCCGGCGGCGGCGAGATGAGCGTCATGCGCGGCCGCGTTTTCGAAAAGGTCGGCGTCAACGTCTCGACCGTTTACGGCATGCTCGGAGAACGGGCGCAGGCGGCGATGGCCGCTCGCAAGGATATCCCAGGCATCAAAGACGATCCGCGCTTCTGGGCGTCGGGGATCTCGCTGGTCGCGCATATGCGCAATCCGCGCGTGCACGCCGTGCACATGAACACCCGGCACTTCTGGACGCCGAGCGCCGGTTGGTTTGGCGGCGGCTCGGACATCAACCCGACGATTGCGATGGACACGCCGATCGTCGGCGAGGACGTCGCCTACTTCCACGGCGTTCTGGAAGCCGCCTGCGGCAAGCACTCGCCGGACTACTATCCCCGCTTCAAGAAATGGGCGGACGAGTACTTCATGATCAAGCACTGGAAAGAGCCGCGCGGCGCCGGGGGGATCTTCTATGACGATCTCGACACCCGCGACTGGGAGGCTGATTTCGCCTTCACCCAGGATGTCGGTCGGGCCTTCCTCGAGTCCTACGTTCCTCTGGTCGAGAAACGGATGCATGAGCCCTGGACCGACGCCGAACGCGAACACACTCTGGTGCGCCGCGGGCGATATGCGGAGTTCAACCTGGTCTATGATCGGGGAACGCATTTCGGGCTGGCGACGGGTCACAACCCAGAGGCGGTTCTGATGTCCCTGCCGCCGGAAGCCAAGTGGCCGTAGCGCAAGGGAATGCGGCGCACATTCGCTCACGCTTGCGAGAGGCGGGCTCGTCAGAGCGCTTCATTCCAAGCACTGTGCGCCGATGCGCATCTTTCTGACGATCTTGTTCATGGCGCTGACGACGCCTGTGGCCGCCGCCTCGCCGCTCGCTCCGGAAACGGCCCCGCGCCCGACCGCCTCGCCATGCGCGGAGTGGAAAAGCTGCCGCGTGGGCGACCGCTCGTACCGCTACCGCTTGCCGAAGAGTTGGGACGGCGGCTCGGCCCTTCCGGTCCTGATCCATTTTCATGGAGCGGATCGCAACGGGCTGCATGTTTTGCGCAATCGCCAAGTGAACAGCGGGCCGCTTGATCTCGGGGTCGTTCTGGTCGGCGCCGACGGACGAAAGATCGGTCGGGGCAAGGTGACGGGCCGCGACTGGAGCTGGCGGGCGGATGATCTCGAGGACGTGCGCTTCACGGACGCGATTGTCGAGGATCTCGCCCAACGCCTGCCCATCGATCGCAGTCGCATCTACCTGTCCGGGTATTCGAACGGCGGCGGTCTCGTATACCGGATCGCGTGCGAGCGAGGGCCGAAATACGCAGCCTATCTGCCGATCGCCGGCCGTCCGCTCGAGATGCCGCCGGAGACGTGCAAAGCCGGACCGGCGCAGATCTTCGCCGTGCACGGAACAACGGATGCGGTCTTCAAGTTTCCAGCGGCGTGGCGCCGCGGCGAGGTTCTGCCGTCGTGGCGGCGCCTGTCGAGCTGCGCTGCAAAGCCGGATCAAACCGAGACCTGGTACGTATACACCTGCCGGCATTGGAGCTCCTGCGCCAAGGGCGGCGGCGCCAGCCTGTGTCAGCATCGCTTTGGCCATATTTTGCCGAAGACTTTCCTTCCTTATGCGTTGAAGCGCCTGTTGATGAAGACGGCGAGCTGACAGGGAACGGAAATGACCGACCGCATCGCCATTTTGGGCTGGGGCTCTCTGCTGTGGGACCTTGATAACCTGGAGCCGCATGTGATCGGGGATTGGGCGCGCGCCGCCGGGCCGCGCGTGCCGCTCGAGTTCTGCCGGATTTCGCCAAAGCGGAAGATGGGGCTGACGGTGGTGATCGACGCCGATCATGGGGCCGACTGCCCGGTTTCGCTCATTGTCAGCAACCGAGCCGACATCGAAGCCGCGGCGCAGGACCTGGCCGCGCGAGAGCGCGCCGCCTTGTCCCGGATCGGGTTTGTCGAGCGTGACGCCGGTCGTGGCCGCGCGGCGGATCAGACCGTGATCGATCGGGTCGGACGTTGGTGCGCCGAGGCAGGCTGGGCCGGCGCGGTCTGGACGGACCTGCCCGGCAACTTTGTCGAGCACACGGGGCAGTCGTTCGCGCTCAAGACGGCCGTGTCGTATCTGCAGACCCTTCAGGGCGAGAGCCTCGAGGAAGCGCATCGCTACATCGAGAGCGCCCCGACTGAGACCGACACGCCTCTGCGTCGACGTCTGGCGTCGGATGCTTGGTGGATTGGATTGAGGACAGCGCCCGGCGCCGCCTCCCATCCCGGTTAGCGCGCGCCCGGATCCGCCGTCGACGCGGCCCGCCCCGACGGCGCCGGGCTCAGCTCAGATCTCCCGCCGAGCGCCCAGGGCCGCGCTGATCGTGCCGTCGTCGAGATAGTCGAGTTCGCCCCCGACCGGGACGCCTTTGGCCAGAGAGGTCACCCGAACATCCGCGCCTGACAACGCCTCCGCGATCACATGCGCCGTCGTCTGACCATCCACCGTCGCGTTCAGCGCAAGCACGACCTCGGTGACCTCCGGCGCGCGCGCGCGCTCGACCAGGAACGGAATCCGCAACTCCTCCGGCCCGACGCCGTCGAGCGCCGACAGAACGCCGCCGAGAACATGGTAACGCCCGCGAAACGCGCCGGCGCGCTCCATCGCCCAGAGATCGCCAACCTCTTCAACAACGCAAAGGGTGCTCGGATCACGGTCGGGATCCGCGCAAACGTTGCAGATCTCGCCGATGTCGACATTGCCGCAGATGGCGCACGGGCGCGCTTTCTCGGCGACCTCCGCGAGCGCCGTCGCCAAAGGTTGAAGCAACTGCTCCCGGCGTCGCGCCAGATGCAAGACCGCGCGCCGGGCGGACCTTGGCCCGAGCCCGGGCAGCTTGCCCAGCAGACGGATCAACTCTTCGATTTCCGGCGCGGTTTGGCTCATTCGACTCAGACGCGTCAGGCTCCGGGGAAACCCATCCCCGGCGGGATCGGCAATCCGGCGGTCAGTTCTTTCATTTCTTCGGCTGCGCGCTCTTTAGCTTTCTCCTGGGCGTCGTTGACGGCGGCGACAATCAGATCTTCGAGGACTTCCTTGTCTTCGGGTTTCATCATCGAGGGATCGAGCGCAATGCCGCGGAGCGCGCCCTTGGCTGTGCAGGTGGCCGTCACCATGCCCGCGCCTGCGGATCCTTCGACCTCGATCGCCTCCAGACGCTCCTGCATCTCGGCCATCTTGGCCTGCATCTCCTGCGCCTGCTTCATGATCTTGCCCATGTCGCCAAGCGCGCCCAAACCCTTCAGCATGTCAATTCCTCTCTCAGTCGCGCGGCGCTTAGTAGCCGTCGCGGTCGTCCCATTCGTCAACAATTAGCGGAAGATCCTCGTCGTCGTCATCCTCTGGCGCGGCGGCGTCGCCGTCCGCGGTGTGCGCCGTGAGGTCGCGGACGTCGCCGATCTGAGCGCCGGGAAACGTCTCCAGGGCCGACAGGATCAACGGATGATCAAGCGCCCGGGCCCGGAGCGAATTCTGAGCCGTCGCTTTGGTCTCGGCGATGGTCGGCGTCTCGTGATGATCGGCCACCGAAACCAACCAGCGCGCCCCGGAGTATTCGCTCAGCGCTTTGCCCAGTTTGGCCGCAAGATCCTTCGGCGCGTCGGCGGTGGGCGTGAACTCGAAGAAGCCCTGTCGGATGACGCCGGGACGCACATACCGCTCGACCTCGATTTCGAGAAGTTTGTCGCGACGAGATCGCAAGATGGCGATCAGCTCCTCGAAGTTGATCGTTTCCGCTTGGCTCACAGGCTCCGCGAGCGTTTCACTTTTCAGCTCGGAATGGGCGCGCGCCGTCGGCTGCAATTGCGGCTCCGGCGCTCCGCCCGCGACGGCCTTCAACTGCGCGCGCGGCGCGTCGTCGCCGCCTTGGGAGCGCCCGCCATGCCCGGGCGCGACCGCGTGTGGCGCTTCGCTGGGCGAGAGACCGGCGCCGTTGCCGCCTGACGCGCCGGTCGGGGTTTGACCTGCCTGCGAAAGCCTGCGCACCAGTTCTTCAGGCGACGGCAGTTCAGCCACATGCGTCAGCCGAATGATCGCCATCTCCGCCGCGGCGAGGGCCGAGGGCGCGCGGCTCGTTTCCTCAATGGCTTTGAGCAGCATTTGCCAAGCGCGGCTGAGGCTTCGCATCGGCAGGGTCGCCGACAGCTCCCGCGCCCGGTCGCGCTGGGTCGGCGGAAGGGTTGGGTCGTCGGCCCGCGCCGGTTCCACTTTGATCATCGAGACCAAATGGGTCGCTTCGGCCAGTTCGCGCAGCAACGACAGCGGGTCTCCGCCCTCGACATACAGTGTCCGCAACGTTGTCAGCGCCTCGGAAGTCCGCCCCCGCATCACGTGTTCGAACAGATCCAGGATGCGGCCGTGTTCCGAAAGCCCGAGCATGTCCCTTGCGGTGGCGTCGTCCACCTGGCCCGCGCCGTGGCTGATGGCTTGATCGAGCAGGGAAAGCGAGTCCCGCACCGAGCCTTCTGACGCTCTCGCGATCAGGTTCAGCGCCTCGATCGAGACGTTGACGCCTTCGTTGTCGCAGATCCCTTTGAGATGCGCCGTGAGTTGCTCGGCTTCGACCCGTCGCAGGTCGAAACGCATGCAGCGCGAGAGCACTGTCACTGGGACTTTATGAATGTCGGTGGTGGCGAGGATGAACTTTACGTGCGCCGGCGGTTCTTCAAGCGTCTTCAGAAGGCCGTTGAAAGCAGCCTTCGAGAGCATGTGCACTTCGTCGATGATGTAGACCTTGTAGCGCCCCTGCGCCGCGCGATAACGCACCGACTCGGTGATCTCGCGGATATCGTCGATCCCTGTGCGAGACGCGGCGTCCATCTCAAGAACGTCGACATGCCGGCTTTCCGCAATCGCGACGCAGTTTTCGCACACGCCGCAGGGCTTGATGGTGGGTCGATCCGACGCTGTGCAGTTCAGTCCTTTGGCGATGATCCGAGCGGTTGTGGTCTTCCCGACGCCGCGAACCCCGGTCAACATGAACGCGTGGGCGATGCGGTCGCGTTCAAAAGCGTTGCGCAGGACGGTGACAAGCGCTTCCTGACCAATCAGCGCGTCAAAGTCCTGAGGGCGGTACTTTCGCGCTAAGACCGTGTAGGGCGCGTTTTCTGCGTTGGGGGAAACAGGATCGCCGTCGTTCATTTTGGTCCGCGCGGCCAAGGATAAGGTGAGAGGCTGACACGACCCGAACCGGGATCGTTACGGCTGCTTCCTTCCGGACCTGACCGGGTTGGCGAAGGGCCCGCCCGCACCAACCTCTCAAGGCCCATATAGGCGCGGGTGCGGGCTCAAGGCAAGAGACGCCAACGCACAGGCGCCGAAGATTGAATCCTCGAGATCGGAGGTTCCGCCCGAGGTGGAACAGCCCGGCATTGCGCCGGTCGCACGAATCCGACAGGGTCGCGCGACTGGCAACCACGTCGACGGCTTGTATGACTTTTCCGCTGCATGTGCCCTTAACTGGCTCCGGTCTGGACCGAGCAGCCGAACTGCGGACGCAGGCGAAGACGCTGGACAAGTTGTTGCGCGCTCCTCAAGCGCGGCTCTTGGCGATGGCCGGCGGTAAGTTTCCCATCGATCTTGCGGGCGCGCCCCGCGTCGACTGGTCTCCGATGTCGGAGGCGATCCTGGCTGCGGCGACCGACAAGCCGGTGTTTCTTGGCCTTGACGACGGCGCGCCACGCTTCGCGATCGAGTTGAAGCCGGTTGAGGATCCGCGCGAGCTCGGCTTCTTCTCGGAAAGCGTAAAGTTCATCGATCTTCGCTCCATCGCTCCAGACCTTCAGGGGGGCGAGGCCACCGTTCTGACGGAAGCGAAATCGCTGTTGGACTGGCACAGCAGCCACCGCATCTGCTCGCGCTGCGGCGCCCCGTCCGATATGGCGGATGGCGGTTGGCGGCGCGATTGTCCGAGCTGTGGAGCCAAGCATTTCCCGCGCACCGACCCTGTCACAATCATGCTGCTGACCCGTCGGCATCCGGAAATGGGGGACCGCGTGGTGATGGGCCGCAAACATGGCTGGCCAGAAGGTTTGTTCTCGTTGCTCGCAGGATATGTCGAACCGGGCGAGACGATCGAAGACGCGGCCCGTCGGGAGAGTTTCGAGGAAGCCGGCGTCCGCGTCGGCGAGGTGCGATACCTAGCGTCTCAACCCTGGCCGTTTCCCTCGACGCTGATGATCGGCGTCTACGCCGAGGGACTCAGCGACGAGCTCGTCCGCGAAGAGGAAGAGCTTGAAGAGATCGACTGGTTCACCAAGGCCGAGATCCTCGCAGCGCTGGCGGGGGAACATCCGCGCCTGATGGCGCCAAGAAAGGATGCGATTGCGCGCATCCTTGTCGAAGCCTGGGCGACGGATCAACTCGAGCTCTGAAACCTAGTCGCGATCTTTGGCCGCCGGATAGACGCCGAGCACCTTCATGTAGCTTGTGAAGAATTGCAGCTCTTCGAGCGCGCGCTGGACCTTCGGCTCGTCCGGATGACCTTCGATATCTGCGTAGAACTGCGTCGCTGTGAATTTGCCGTCGAGCATGTAGCTCTCCAGTTTGACCATGTTCACGCCATTCGTCGCGAAACCACCCATCGCCTTGTAAAGCGCCGCTGGAATGTTCCGCACTCTGAAAACGAAAGTTGTGATCGACTTGCTCTCCAGCCGGTCTGCCTCGATCTTCTGGCGCGACGCGGTCAGAAACCGGGTGGTGTTGTGGTCCGCATCCTCGATGTCGGCTCCGAGTTTCTCCAGGCCGTAGATTTCGCCTGCGAGGGTCGACGCGATCGCCGCCCGCGTCGGATCGTCAGCATCCGCGATCTCCTTGGCGGATCCTGCGGTGTCCGCGCCGATCACCGGGCTGATCTGATGCTGTTTGAGGAACTTGCGGCATTGCCCCAGGGCGACCATGTGGCTTTGAGCCGTCTTGATGCTCGACAGCGTCGCTCCCTTTGGCGCGAGCAACTGCATCCGAACGCGGACGAAGTGCTCGCCGATGATGTAGAGACCGCTCTCGGGCAGCAGGTGGTGAACGTCCGCCACCCGGCCGTACAGCGAGTTCTCGACCGGCAGCATCGCCAGCTTTGCTTCGCCAGAGGTCACGGCCCCGATCGCGGATTCGAATGTGGCGCAAGGCATCGCCTCCATATCGGGATACGCCTCCCGGCAGGCCTGATGCGAGAAGGCGCCGGGTTCTCCTTGGAATGCGATGCGTTCGGTCATGTTAACTCTGCATTTACGGTCTTGGAGGCCAAAACAGGCCCATGTGCGACGAGATATCCCCGTTCGAGGGGCGAATTCAGCGCTTATATGGATTGAAGAGCACCGCGGGAAGCCGATAGAGAAGAGCCGAGTTGTTTTGACCATGGCTCCGGCGGTCGCCGCCTATCGCGTGAGGATGCAGATGGACGCTTTTGAATTCAACAAGATCGTAGGGGCCACCACTGGCGCTCTGATGATTTTCCTGGTGATCACCTTCGGCACCGAGATGTATTTCGATAAGAAAAAGCACGCCGGGCACGGAGATGGCGATCATAGCGCTTTGGCGTACTCGATCGAAATCGAGGAAGAGGAAGAAGTCGCCGAAGCGGACGCGGAGCCGGAGATCTCGTTGGCGGCGTTGCTCGCGTCCGCGGATATCGGGAAAGGCGAAAAAGTCTTCAACAAGTGCAAGGCCTGCCACAACGCCGAGCAGGGCGGCGGCAACAAGACCGGCCCCGCGCTGTGGGCTGTGATGGGTCGCGACATCGGCGTCGCGGACGGCTTTAACTACTCTGGTTCGCTGCCGTCCGATCAGGGCGCCTGGACCTGGGAGAACATGAACGCATTTCTCACCAAGCCGTCCGATTGGGCCCCGGGCACTTCGATGGCTTTCGGCGGTCTTCGGAAGGCAGAGGATCGCGCCAACCTGATGGCGTGGATGAATTCGATGTCGGATGCGCCATTGCCCGCGCCAGCCGAGTAATCGGCGCGCCGGCGTTTCGATCACAAATCTTTCAAGAGCCGTGCGTCTTTCGCGCGGCTCTTTGCGTTTGAGCGTCTTGAAGCCGCATGCCGTGCGCTCTACCCCTTTAAAGAGCTGGTCTGCGCCGTCCGCGCGCCGCAATTAGAGGCGCTAATCGGCGCATCACCGTGATCAGGAGACGGATTCTATGGTTCTAAGCCGCCGCGACGCTTTGAGACTGGGGTTGATCGGAACGGGGTTGGGTCTGTCGCCTTTCGGCTTGAACGCGGTGGGTGGACGCCCCGCGCTTGCGGAATGGAGCGGCGGAGGCGCCCGTTCGCACGGCGAGTCCCTGCTCGGCTCCATGAACTACGGCCCCGAGTACACGCAGTTTGACTATGCAAACGCCGCCGCGCCGAAAGGCGGGGTCGCGAAACTCTATGGCGGCGGCAAGTTCGACACGCTGAACCCGTTCAACGCGAAAGGCGATGCGCCTGTCGGAGCGACGCTGCCGATCGAGACGCTGATGGTCTCTCCGCTTGATGAGGGATCGACGCATTATGGTCTGCTGGCCGAGTGGATGGAATGGCCCAAAGACTATTCGTGGGCTGCGTTCAAGCTGCGGCCGGAGGCGCGTTTTCACGACGGCTCGCCTGTGACGGTCGCGGATGTTCAGGCGAGCTTTCAGATCCTCGTCGACAAAGGCGCGCCGTTCTTCCGCTTCTACTATCAGAACGTCTCGGAAGTCGTGGACGAAGGCGATGGCATCGTGCGCTTCAAGCTGGACACGACCGGCAACCGAGAGCTGCCTCATATTCTCGGGCAGCTCTACATCATGCCGGCCAAAGCTTGGGAGAGCCGACCTTTCGACGAAACGACCTTGGAGCCGATTCCGGGGTCAGGACCTTACCGCACGGTCGAAGTCGACGTCGGCAAACGGGTCGTCTTCGAGCGCGTCGAGGATTACTGGGGCAAGGATCTGCCTCCCAATATCGGCGCGCACAATTTCGATCGGCTGAGTTTTGAGGCGTTTCTGGACCGCGACATCGCGTTCGAGGCGTTCAAGAAAGGCGAGATCGACTACTGGGTCGAGAACAGCGCGTCTCGCTGGGCGGAGCGCTATGACTTTCCCGCCGCGCGACAGGGCAAGGTCGTCAAGCGAGAGCCGGTTCTGCAAGGGCCGCAGCCGATTCAGGGTTTCGCGTTCAACTTGCGCCTGCCGAAGTTTCAAAACCGCCTCGTGCGCGAGGCGATCGCGGCCGCGTTCGATTTCGAGCGAACCAATCGCCAAGTCTATTTCGGGCAATACGCTCGGCCTTACAGTTATTTTCAGGGCACGCCGGCGCTGATGGCGACTGACCTGCCGGCCGAAGGCGAGTTGGCGTTGCTCGAACCCTTTCGCGATCAGTTGCCGCCGAAGCTCTTCACAGAGCCGTTCAAGAACGTGGAGACCGACGGTTCAGGACGAGACCGCGCGCCGTTGCGCTTCGCCAGCCAGCTGCTCGACGAAGCGGGTTGGACGATTGAGGACAAGGTGCGAAAGAACGCAGATGGCGAGACGCTCACCGTCGAGTTTCTCAGCGCCCAGGCGCAGCAGGACAAGGTGTTCGCTCCCTATGCGCAGCGACTGCGTCGGTTGGGGATCGACGCGCAATACCGCTTGATCGATCAGGCGCAGTTCATCAATCGCGTCCGCAGCTACGATTTCGATATGATCATTGATGGTTGGTCGAACTCGGAGAGCCCCGGGAATGAGCAGCGCGAGTTCTGGGGCGCGGCCTCGGCCGACGCTCCCGGAGGGCGCAATACCCCAGGCGTGAAGAACCCTGTAGTGGACGCGCTGATTGAAAAGATCATCTTTGCCGAAAATCGCGAGGCTCTGGAGACGGCGAGCCGGGCGCTCGACCGCGTGCTCCTGTGGGAGCACTACTCGGTCATGCAGCTGTACACGCCGTACGAGCGGATCGCGCATTGGAACAAGTTCGGCGCGCCCGACCCATTGCCGGCCCGGAGAATTGGGTTTCCGACCGTTTGGTGGTGGGACGCTGACAAAGCGGCGGAGATCTGATCATGGCGATGCGTTGGGTTTTGGCGCTGGCGTGCGCGGCCAGCCTCGCGAGTGTATCGGCCTCGGCGAACGACGTGACCGTCTCGCACGGGATTTCGGCGTTCGGCCAGCTGAAGTACTCGGCTGACTTCACCCATTTCGACTATGTGAACCCGGATGCGCCAAAGGGCGGCGAGATCTCCGTGCGGCCGACGATCGCGACGCGTACGTTCGACAGCTTCAATCCGTTCATCTTCAAGGGCGACGCCGCTGACGGATACTTGCTGACCTTCGATACGCTGATGGCGCGCGCGTATGACGAACCGGACGCGCTTTACGGGCTGTTGGCGGAGAGCGTCGAATATCCCGCCGACCGGTCGTATGTGATCTTCAACTTGCGCGAACAGGCGCGGTTCTCCGATGGCTCGCCGGTCACGGCGGATGACGTGGCGTGGTCGATCCTGACCATGCGCGACCGCGCGAACCCACGCTTTCGATTGCCGCTCAAGGACGTTGAAGCTGTGGAGGCGCTTGGGCCCTTGCAGGTTCGCGTCGGTTTCGCCGACGGCGCGCCGACACGCGATCTGATCGGCCGCGTCGCGCAGCTGCCGATCTTCTCGAAGGCTTTCTACGATACCCGCGATTTTGAAGAAGCGTCGCTAGAGCCGCCGATCTACTCGGGTCCTTACGAGATCGAAAAGTTCAGCGCCGGCAAGACCATCACCTATCGCCTGCGGGAGGACTACTGGGCCAAGGACCTTCCGGTTCGCCGTGGGCAGTACAATTTCGATCAGGTGGTCTACGAGTACTTTCCCGATCACGACATCGCCCGCGAGGCGTTCAAGGCTGATGAGTTCGACCTGAACGAGGTCTATCTCTCCCGCGCTTGGGCCACGCAGTACGACTTCGCGGCGATTGACGACGGTTGGGTCGTCAAAGAGCTGATTTCAGACGGGCGCCCCTCCGGCACGCAGGGGTTCTTCATCAATAGCCGTAAAGACAAGTTCTCCGATCCACGCGTGCGCCAGGCGATCGGCATGGTGTTCGACTTCGAGTGGTCGAACGCGTCGCTTTTCTACGGGATCTACACCAGAACCCACAGTTTCTTTGAGAACAGCGACTTGATGGCCGAGGGGCCGCCGACCGAGGGCGAATTGGCCGTGTTGGAGCCTTTTCGCGATCAGCTTGATCCGAGTGTTTTCGAAGAGGCGTATCTGCCGCCAGTCACGGACGGGTCGGGACGCAATCGGGCTGAAATTCGAGCCGCCGCCAAGCTTCTGGACGAAGCCGGTTGGAAGATCGACGGTCAGTTCCGCAAGAACGATGCGGGCGAGGTGCTGACGGTCGAGTTTCTCGACCGCGTCGGCAGCAGTTTCGACCGGATCGTTGATCCCTACATCGCAAACCTGCGCCGGCTCGGCGTCGACGCGTCGCTCCGGCAGGTGGATCCGGCCCAGTATGAGCGTCGCGCCAAGAGCTTTGATTTTGATGTCGCCACCGCCCGTTTCCCCCTGAGCCCGACGCCGGGCCCAGAGTTGCGCGGGTATCTTTCGTCAGAGAGCGCCGGGGCGGAAGGATCGTTCAATCTCGCCGGCGTGTCGGATCCCGTGATCGACGGCTTGATCGAGAAAGTGAACGCGGCGACGTCGAGAGACGAGCTGCGGAATGCGGCGAAGGCGCTGGACCGGGTGTTTCGCGCAGGCCATTACTGGGCTCCGCACTGGAACAAGGCGAGCCACAGTATTGTTTATTGGGACCGTTTTGGTCGTCCGCAGGACCTGGGCATCGACAAGCCTCCGTTTGACCGCGCCATCCTGACGACGTGGTGGTACGATCCTGCGAAGTCCAACGCTCTAGCAGCTACGATGAGCAATTGAGCAGATGAGGAACTGAGTATTTGGGTGCGTATATCCTCAGGCGGGTTCTGCTGATTTTTCCCACGCTGCTGGGCATTCTCCTGCTGAACTTCGCTGTGATCCAGTTCCTGCCGGGCGGGCCTGTCGAGCAGGCGATCGCGGAAATCACCGAGCTGGGCGGCGGCGCAACCGACCGCTTCAGCGGTTCCGCGGGAGATGCGACAGCTTCCCAGGGCGCTGGAGGACAGAGCTCTCAATACCGCGGCGCGCAAGGGCTCGACCCTGAGTTTATCGCCGAGCTGGAAGTTCAATTCGGCTTCGCCCGGATTGTCTGCGCAGAGGGCTTTGAGGGCGAACCGGATGTGCGCGCGCCGGAATGCGAGAAAGAACTGATCGGCGCGTTCGAGCGCTTCGGCATCATGGTCGGCAACTACCTGACCTTCAACTTCGGCGAGAGCCATTTCCGCTCGAAATCGGTGCTCGAGCTGATCGAAGAGAAGTTGCCGGTCTCGATCACTCTGGGTCTCTGGACGACGCTGCTCTCGTACCTTGTGTCGATCCCGCTCGGTATCCGCAAGGCGGTGAAAGACGGCGAGGCGTTCGACACATGGACCTCCGGCGTGATCATCGTCGGCTATGCGATCCCCAACTTCCTGTTTGCCGTGATCCTGCTGATCTTCTTCGCGGGCGGGTCGTACCTGCAATGGTTCCCCCTGCGAGGACTGTCCTCGGACGGTTGGGAGGACTTCACCCTGATCGAAAAGATCGGCGACTATCTCTGGCATATCATTCTGCCGGTGCTGTCGATGGCGATCTCCGGCTTCGCCACGCTGACGCTTTTGACGAAGAATTCCTTTCTCGACGAAATCAAAAAGCAATACGTGATGACGGCGCGGGCGAAAGGCCTGACCGAGAGCCGGGTGCTCTACGGACATGTGTTCCGCAACGCGATGCTGATCATCATCGCCGGCTTCCCGGCGGCGTTCGTCGGGATCTTCTTCACGGGCGCTTTCTTGATTGAAGCGGTGTTCTCGCTCGATGGTCTTGGGCTGCTGGGCTACGAGTCGATCATCAGCCGTGACTATCCGGTCGTCTTCGGCACCCTCTTCATCTTTTCGCTGATCGGACTGGTGATGGGGCTTGTGACGGACATCGTCTACACCTTGATTGATCCGCGGATCGATTTCGAAAGCCGGGAGGTCTGAGATGAAACTCGGCTTCGTCCGGATGCCGGCGATCGAACTGGACCCGCTGCAGCAGCGGCGCTGGGAGAACTTCAAATCGAACAAGCGCGGCTACTGGTCGTTCTGGATCTTCCTCGTGCTGTTCGTGCTCTCGCTGTTCGCCGAGGTCATCGCCAACGACAAACCGCTCGTGGTTTCCTATGACGGCTCGTTCTTGTCGCCGGTTTTCGTCTCGTATCCTGAGACGCGCTTTGGCGGCGATTTCGAAACGGAGGCCGATTACACGGATCCCTTCGTGCAGGAGCTGATCGAGGAGAAAGGCGGCTGGATGATCTGGCCGCTGGTGCCCTGGAGCCATGATACGATCAACTACGAGGCAGCGACCCTGCCCGCGCCGCCTTCCGCCGACAACTGGCTCGGAACCGACGATCGCGGTCGCGATCTGCTCGCGCTCATCATCTATGGCTTCCGGATCTCGGTGACTTTCGGACTGATCGTCACCGCAGTCTCAACCGTGGTCGGCGTGCTGGCTGGGGCGGCGCAGGGGTATTTCGGCGGTTGGGTGGATCTGTTCTTCCAGCGCATCGTGGAGATCTGGTCCTCCACGCCGACGCTTTACGTGATCATGATCATCTCGGCGGTGCTGACGCCGAACTTCTGGATCCTGATGGGGCTGGTCAGTCTGTTCAGTTGGACTGGGCTCGTGGGGGTCGTCAGGGCCGAGTTCTTGCGGGCGCGAAACTTCGAGTATGTGCAAGCAGCCCGCGCGCTAGGCGTGTCGAACTGGAAGATCATGGTCCGGCACCTGCTGCCCAACGCAATGGTCGCGACGCTGACGATGCTTCCGTTTGTTCTGACCGCGACGATCTCGCTGCTGGCGACGCTGGACTTCCTCGGCTTCGGCCTCTCCGACAACTATCCGTCCCTGGGCGAGATCGGCTTGCAGGGAAAGAACAATCTCCAGGCGCCTTGGTTGGGGCTCACGGCATTCTTCACTTTTGCGGTCATGTTGTCGCTTTTGGTTTTCGTCTTCGAAGCCGTGCGCGACGCGTTCGATCCGCGAAAGACTTTCAACTAGGGGCGGACGATGAGCGACGAAAAGAACGACTCTCCGCTTCTTGAGGTAGAAGACCTTTCGGTCGTCTTTCGCAGCCGCGACAACGTCGTGCGGGCGGTCGACCACGTTTCTTTCCGGATCGCGGCTGGTGAAACGGTTGCGCTGGTGGGCGAGTCCGGTTCTGGAAAATCGGTGACGGCGCTTTCGTGTTTGCAACTCCTGCCCGGCTCGGCGACCAGCTCCGGCTCGGTGCGGTATCAGGGGCGCGAGATCATCGGCGCCGATGAGCCAACGCTGCGCAGACTGCGCGGCGACGACATCTCGATGATCTTTCAAGAGCCGATGACTTCGCTCAACCCACTGCACACGGTTGAGAAACAGATCACGGAAAGCCTGGAGCTGCATCAGGGACTGTCCGGCGACAAAGCGCGGGCGCGGGTGCTGGAGCTGCTCAATCAGGTCGGCATTCGTGAACCGGAAAGCCGGCTTGCGTCCTATCCGCACCAGCTGTCTGGCGGGCAGCGACAGCGGGTGATGATCGCCATGGCCTTGGCCAACGGGCCCGAGCTGTTGATCGCCGATGAGCCGACGACGGCGCTCGACGTCACCATCCAGGCGCAAATCCTCTCCCTGCTCAAAGAGCTGCAGCGAGAGCGCGGCATGGCGATGTTGTTCATCACCCACGATCTGAACATCGTGCGGAAAATCGCAGACCGGGTTTGCGTGATGAAAGGTGGGGAAATCGTCGAGCAGGGAGAGACCGCTCAGCTGTTCGCAAACCCCACCCATCCCTACACCCAGTTGCTGTTGGCGGCCGAGCCGAAGGGGACCGTCGAACCGATCGCGACCGACGCTGAAGAGATCGTCTCGGCCGACGCGTTGAAGGTCTGGTTCCCGATAAAGCGGGGGCTGCTGCGCCGCGTTGTGGGCCATGTCAAAGCCGTCCAATCGGCGGATTTCGCCATTCATGCCGGTGAAACGGTCGGGGTTGTGGGCGAGTCCGGCTCCGGCAAGACCACGCTCGCCAAGGCGATGCTGCGGCTGATCAGTTCCGAAGGGAAAATCGCCTTCCTCGGGAAGCCCATAGAACAGAAATCAGGCGTCGAGCTGCGACCGATCCGTCGCGACATGCAGATCGTTTTCCAGGACCCTTATGGGTCGCTCAGCCCGAGGATGACCATCGCCCAGATCATTGGCGAGGGCTTGGACGTGCATGGGATGGCGGCGCAAGGGGAGGATCGCCGTCAGGTGATCAGCGACGCCTTGACCGAGGTCGGCCTCGATCCCGCGGCGATGGACCGCTATCCGCACGAGTTCTCCGGCGGGCAACGACAGCGCATCGCCATTGCGCGGGCGATGATCCTGAAACCAAAGCTTCTGGTTCTCGACGAACCCACCTCCGCGCTCGACATGACCGTGCAGGTTCAGATCACCAAACTGCTTCGGGACCTGCAGACCAAGTATGGTCTCGCGTATCTTTTCATCAGTCACGACCTGCGGGTGGTTCGCGCCATGTCTCATCGCATTCTGGTGATGCGGCAGGGCGAAATCGTCGAAAAAGGATCGGCGGAGCAGATCGTGACGGCGCCGACGCACGAATACACCCGGACGCTGATGTCCGCCGCGTTCGACGTGACGCCGGCGGCCGCCGAGGCGGTCGCCAAGTAATCGGGCTTACTGAAGCGGCGTCAGGGTCAGCGCGTGGAAGAGATCGGTGGATGGGAACGCCCAGAGAGCGCCGATCGCAATGGCGACGCCGTATGGCGCGTCGACTTTGCGGCGCGCCCAATCAATCTGCTTGAAACACCGATGCAACCCAGGGATCCAGTGGATGTTGTCGCTGAGGAAGCTGACCAGCATCACCAACAGTCCAAGTGCGCCGCCGGCAAGCGTTGTCGCCAGCACGAAGTCGATAACGGTCGGCCAATCAAACCAGAGCGCGGCTGCCGCGAGGAGCTTGCCGTCCCCGCCTCCCCACAGGCCCAGCGCGAAAAACGCAAACCCGAGGGCAAAGCACGCCAAGCCGGTGAGCAGATGCTCTGAAACTTGCGCCCAACCGAACTCTGGACTGATGAAAACAGCCAGGGGCAAACATACCGCCGCGCCTGCGATCAGGGCCAGCGACGCCGTATTGGGGATGATGTAACGATGCAGATCGGACGCCGCCGCGTAAAGCAGGCTCAAGGGCAGGATCATCAGAACCAAGCTGTGCGCCGCGATCGTCATTTCGTTAACCTTCGTTGAAAATCAGCTAAAAGCACATCGTAGAAATAGAAACGGCCAGCCCGGGCGATCGCCGCGGACTGGCCGAAACAAGGAAAGCTGAGTATTACAGCTTGTCCGAAGCGTCTTTCAGGGTCGAGTCCATTGCTTCCTGCAGGGTCTCGAGCGAGCCGATGATGGCGACGCCGATGAGAGCAGCCAGGAGGGTGTATTCGATAGCCGTTGCGCCCGACTCGTCTTTGAAGAATTTAGCGAACATTGTAGTCTCTCCGTGTGTGTGTTTTGCCGTAGCTTTTCGCCTGCGACGCGTCCCAAACTAGGCACAACTTGTTTTCGAGATCTTACGAAAAGAGGTTAACAGAATTTGTTTCAGTATTTTGTTGGTTTTTTATTTGTGAATTGAATTGGTTTATTGATTTTTACTATAAAATGCGTGGAGTGTTGGCTTGAATATATCTTATGAGAGCAAGCAGTCACGTGTTGACCTGACTGCAGCAGTGACCCGTGGAGTGCGGCGCGCCCTGGCGTTGCGCGATGTCGCGACGATTACGGAGTTTGCGCCGGCGCGGGGTTTGCGAGCCGATGTCTTTGGGGTGGGACCAGACGGAGAGATCTGGATCATCGAAGTGAAGTCGTCTGTGCCGGATTTTCGCGCCGATCAGAAATGGGTCGGCTATGGGGAATGGTGCGATCTATTTTTCTTCGCCGTGCCGCAAGACTTTCCACGCGACGAACTGCCCGATGGGGTCGGAGTGATCACAGCAGATGCGTTCGGCGCGGAGATCGTCCGCGAGGCCAACCGCGAACCTCTGGCGCCAGCCCGTCGCAAAGCCCTTACAAAGTCGTTCGCCCGGCAGGCGGCTCGACGTCTGCACCGGGTTGAGGATCCGGACTTCGATCCCCTGGCGGTCGGTGAAAACTAGCGCGCCTGGAACCTATTCGTTCGACAGCAGGGTGGTCGGAAAGGTCATGCGGGTGACAAGGCCGGCGCCGGCGGCGCTTTCAATCGCGAAGTCTCCGCCGCAGCTTTCAACCAACGCCTTGGCGATTGGAAGTCCCAGGCCGAAGCCGACGTCATTCAGAGCAGCGGCGTCCGTTACGCGTGCGCGGCCAAAAGGCGTCATCGCCTTGGCGATCTCTTCGCTGGTGAGCCCGGGCCCGTCATCGGCGACTTCGAGCGACAACGCGCCGTCGTCCTCGCGCGCGATCGAAACGGTGACCGAGGCCCCTTCTCCGGCATAAGCGACGGCGTTCGAGACCAGGTTGGTGACGACCTGTCGAAGCGCATGCGGATCCGCAAGCACCATCGGCGCGCCTGGTTCGACATCCAGGCTCAATGCGATCTGTCGATCGGCGGCGCGCGCGGCGAGTTGTCTGATGACGTGTTGGGCGATTTCCTCGAGGTCGACGTGTTCGACCGCAGCCGGCGTTTTGGCCGTCTCGGCGCGCCGTAAAATCAGGATCTCCTGTATCAGGCGCTGCATATAGTCTGCCGCGTCGGCGATATCCGTCAGATATTCGTCCCGCTTTTCGGCGGAGAGGGTCTCAGGGGCCGCCCGAAGCAGGTCGACAAACCCGCTGATCGAGTTCAATGGCGTCCGCAATTCGTGACTGACGCGGGTCAAGACGGGCTCATCCTCTAGCAGGCTCATCACCTGTGGGGTTTGGCCCTGGTTCGCGCCGCCAAGCTCGGCCTCGGCGTTCACCGGCAAGATGGCGACGGTTCGACGGTCGGACTGACGTGTTGCGTCGTCGCTCATAGCCAAACGCACCAGCTTGCCCTCGGTTCCGGAGGTTGTGTACAGCGTCGCCGAAACGCCGGTTTCAAGCTGGCGGCCCGCGGCGATCGGGCCTTCCTGCAGATAAGTCTGAATGCGTTTCGCCGCCAGCGGATCCAGAAACTCGGCAAGCACCGCCCCTTTGGGATCATCCAGGCCCAACATGGCAGCGGCGTGATTGCTGGCCCGAACGATCCGGCCTTTTCCGTCGATGATCAGTGTGGCGATGTCCAAGGCTTCGAGCGCCAGACTGCGATCGGCCTCCTCAAGCTTGAGCAGCAAGAGTGCGCGCCGCTCACGGCTGACATCCGCCAAGCTTAAGAGGGCGACGGCCTCGCCGCCTTCATCGAACAGCGAGAACTCGGCGTTGAACCATTGCCCCAACGCGGCGCCCCCGCGATAGAGATCGAGCCTCGCGGTCGCCCGAGCGCCAGAGCGTAATTGAGCGAGCGTGTTCTCAAGCGCTTCGGCCGCCTCTGGAAACAGGCTTTCCAGCAATGGTTCGGGCGCGTGCTCTTGAAGGTCGAGCATGCGGCGAGCCGCTGGGTTGATCCTCAGTATACGCCCTGTGCGCAGATCGAGCATGGCGACGCCGCTGCCGATCTTCTCAAGCGCCGCGGTGTCGCGTGACGGCGCTGACGCTGCGCGCCGTCGGTCCGAGACGTCGCCAAAATACGCGATAACAGCGACGGAACCGGTCACTGGGTCGGTCGTTCGGCGAAGGCTGATGCGATGTGACCGGCGTCCGCTTTTGACATGGAGCTCAGCCACATGGCTGAACGCCCCATCCAGCAAGGTTGCGCCGAGCGCCTGGCGACCTGCCACCGGGTCCACGTATCTGTCTTCAAACCGGGTGTTGGGTTTTGAGAACAACCGCTCGGCCGAGGGATTGCGCCAGACCGGCAAGCCGGCATCGTTGAACAATGCGATCGCCGTCGGAGCTGCGCGGAGAATGTCTTGCAGGCGGTCGACTTCGGCTTCGAGCGGCGCGCGGAGGCGTCGCACCGACACTTCCAGTCCTTGCCGCGCGTCATCCAACTCATGAGGCCGAATCTCGACGCGAAACCGGCGAGGTTTACCCGCCGGGGCAAATGCAAGCCCCCGGGTGAGAGGGCCGGTCTGGTCTTCGGGGCGGCTCTTCAGTTGCGCTGCCGCGTGACGCATCTCTCGCACGTATGTCTCGTCCGGTGCGAAGTCGCGATCCAGCAGGTCGGAAAGGCTCGCGGCGCCCCAAAACTCGACGGCGGCGCGGTTGGCGGAAACAATTCTGAGATCTTCCGGGTCCCATATCCAAACGGGGCGCATTACAGCGCCGCCTGCTTGCCGTAGATCCCCACCGGCGCGTGCGTCCGTCATCCTGCATCCTTCGTAACGGCGCGATAGACGTAACTGTCCATCGCGCCGCCGGCCGACCAATACCCCATCCACGCGTATATCTGTGCAGACTTCGTGCCGCTTTGGGAGGGTCAAGCTGTGAAGGATCTCACATTGTCTCGCAACTAGGCGGTTTTCGTCTGCCGCAACTGGCGAGTTTGCCCCCGGAAGGCCGGAACCGAGGCTTGGCCAGGGTCAGCGCTTGCGAGGCGAGCGGGTCTTCTCCGCGGAGGCTTTGAGCTCGTCAGCCATCTCTTCAGCTTCCTCCGGCGGGAAATCGAGCTCCATCAGACCTGTTTTGGTGGAGATGATAAGGCGCACCATGCCCTGATCCGTCGGGCCGATTTGGATCGCGCCCTCTTCATCGTCGCGGAGTTCAGTGGTCATGCGGGCCGCCCTTTACTTACTCCACGAAAACCTAGCGGGTTTGAAGAGCGGGGCCAATCGCGCCGAGGGCCTGTTGGCCGCAGCGCAGGACTTTCAGCGCGGGGCGAAGTCAGTTTCGGCGCGGAAGGCGACCAATGCCGAGTCGATCGCCAAGGCGGCGAGGGCCGCGCCGACGACCAGAGCCGACGCCATCGACAGGGTTGTGAACACCAACAACAGATCCATCGCGCCGCTCCTTTCGTGTCTCGCACGCGCCCCGTAGACGTTCCGGATCACCCAAAACCGCTTTCGGGGCGCGCAGCCGGTGCGTTTCTCCTCTATGACCACTTTGCGCCGTTATGGTTGACCAAGGGTTAATGCAGAGCGCGGACTCTTAACGAGTACGACGGGACGCTTGCATTCATGCGGGTCAGAGGTTACCTCAACGGCTCGCCGACAGGCCGCGCCGCCTTAGCTCAGTTGGTTAGAGCGCTAGATTGTGGATCTAGAGGTCTCTGGTTCGATTCCAGAAGGCGGTACCATCCAGAACCGATTGTGACGCCGGATACGGCGATCGATCTGAAGATCAATCGCCGTCGCACCGCGACAAGGGGCCGTTTGAGAGCGGAAAGTCCCCCCGAAGCGTCAGGTCTCCGTCCTCGAGGACCATTCCCAGGAAGTACCCGCGCACAGCGTCTTCGCCGCATTGCGCATTCGCGCCGGTGAAGAAACCTGAAGCGCGCGGCTCAACGGGAAACCAGCGGAGGCGGCACCAAATCTGACCATGCCTCAACCACTCCTCGCCGATCTCGAAAGGCTCGGCCAAAACGGTTCCGCCCGGTTTGATCGGCGCGCGGGCGCATTGCGCCGGCGTTCCCCAGGTTCCGTAGAACAACTCCCGCTCGTCGGCTGAGGCTGGCGGCGCCAGAATGGCGAACAGCAAGAGAGACGCGCGAAGGATCAAAGGCGTCCCCTATTCAGGCCAAAGCGAGGTTTCAGGGTGGAACTGCGACCAGGCGAACCAGAACGCCTGATGGCTTCCCAGGTCTGCGCCACTCTCGTCGACCGCCTTGATGCCGCCCGCGTCCATCTCCAGCCGCACGTTCTCAAAAGCAACGTCCTCACCGTTCTGCAGGGCGAACAGCGCCTTGCTGCGCTGAAAGGCGATCGGTTTGCCCGAAGCTGTGATCACACCCACCACGTCCTCGTGAACCGAAAGCCGCGGATCCACGTCGCCAACAGGGAATATCGGCCCGTCGGCGTCCCGCGTGTTGCGCAAGTCTATGTCGCGCCCCAAAGCCAGCCTTTCGGCCAGCACCGTCGTTTCCGGATGCGCCTTCCTCCATTCGCCCCAGCTGCTGGTGACGACGCTGGCCTGTTCGAGGACGATTTTCTTCTCGGCGAGCGGACCGGTCACGGCGTTTCCGAGAAAGGTGTCAAACACAGAATAGGTCTCGAGATCGTACATCACCTTGTTTGAACGAATGAGCAGACCGGATGTTCGAAGGACCGGTCTCTTCACCCCGTCGGGCATGCGATCGGTAAAGTAGGCCTGGGCCGCTCCGCACAAGGTGCAGTAGGGGATCCCGAGATCGCGGCCGCCAAGCGTGTCGTTGACCATCTCGCGAACTTCCATGATTTGACGCGGGTACGCCCGATACTCGCCGTTGACTTCGATGCCGAAGACGATGTCGTCATCTTCGAGCCACGTTGCGTCGTCTGCGCTTGTCACTTCGGGATTGTCCACCGCCGGAATGCAATTGCAGATTTGATCTGTCGTATCGTACGGCCGGTCGTCGATCAGCACGCCGCCCCAAGACACGTGTCGCCAGTCGACGTCGCCTTCCACGAAGATCCTTTCCCAACCGGGAACGACGCTCGTGAAGACTGTGCGCTTCGCCGCGAGATAGTCGGGCGGCGCCGGGATGTTCCACGCGATCAGATAGTTCGTAATCGCGCGCCAGTGGTTTTGACTCGCCGGTTCGACCTCGAGCAGAGTGTAGGATGCGTCGGCGATCGCCGAGGTCACCTGCGGCGCGCCGATTAATCGCAACAGATCTCTCAATAGCCAGACGAGGCGCGGGTCGCCAGACTCGGCGATTTCGACGAGCGCGAGCGTCTGATCGGCGCCCCAGGTGTTTTGCACCATGCTGTCGACGACTGCTGCCTGTACCGCGGCTTGAAGATCCTCGGACAACGGACCTGATGGAACGGTTGGCGGAGCGCCAAACTGTTCGATCGCATGGTCGGAAGCCGCCGAAGCTTGTTGAGCATGCAACGCCGGGAGTAGAAAAAAAGAAATACTGACAAGCCAAATAGCCAATGGCCTGCGCACGTTAGAAAGAATTCTACATGTCATCGACGTATCTCTCGTAAATGGTTAGGCAATAAGTCATCGACCGCTTTGCGCGGCAATTTTCACAGTCGGCCTTTCTGCTTCGCGCAGCGTGCGTTCGGCAGGCGACGGTGGCGGCTATTCTTTCTATGACGTAGAAGCGCGCTTACGATCCACTCACGTTTGTATCAGCGCAGAGTGATCGCAGAGACCCGCAGTGTCTGAGAGGGCGGCCCGCTCCGCCTCCTCAAGACCGCGGCGGCGTTGAGCCTCGAGCGCTGGCTGGATATCGCTACTCGCGGCTGGTTTCCGGCGTTTGCGCGGGCAATCCCATCAACGCGTTCCGGTCACGCATCAGTCGGTCGATCTCATACTTGACCGAGCGCCAGATTATGTCGACGCAGCCGTCGATCACTCTTTCGCGGGACTCAAGGCTGCGCAACTCGTCGCCGCGTCGAGCTGCCAGATCCGCTGTGTCGAAAAACCAGGCTTCCGCGAACCGTAGCCTTGCAATCGACACATCGGCGTTCGCCGCCGGCGGCCCGAAAACAAACTCCGCCATCGTGAAGTGCATCTGGTTCAAGAGCGTCTGCACGACGCTTTTGGGATAGCGCGGAGTCTCGGTTTCAGGCGTGTCCAGATGCGAGATCAGCGCAACGTAGCAAAGACGGTTCTCCTCCAGCATCGGCGGGTCAGGGAAGTCTTCGGCATCCGCCGTGAGCGATATCGTCATAAGGCTGAGCGTGACGATCGCGGCCGAGCGGAGCATTTTCCTGAACATTGTTTTGAGTCCCCGTCAGCGCGGCATCCTTACGAAGCAGGCTACACGAGAAAACACCGCGGACAAAAAAACCGCGCCCTTGAGCGCGGCTGTCTCACGTTTTGGCGTTGACGCCTTGATCAACCTTCGGCGTCGGTCTCTCCCAAGATCTGATCGAGCACGCCGGAGTTCATTATCTCCGGATCAAGTCCAGCCTGCTCGAGCAGTTGCGATGCGTCTTCCGGCGCCAGGTCGCTCAGAGTGCTCAAGTCGAGCCCGGCGTCCGACAGCTGTTGCTGCACATCCCCGAGATTGGCGCTGCTCAGCAGCTCTGTCGCTTGCTCGAACAATGCACCGAAATTCAACATCTCCAACTCCCTTTCTGACTGAAGAGCGCGTGCGGCGCTAAAAGTGCGGTCCGGCGGCAGGCACGCTCGGAGCCTCGACCGCGGCGGCGGGCGCGTTGGCGGCGTCGATGAACACCTGGACGGCCTCGGGGTCGACGACCAAACCGGCTGCAAGACCCGCGACCGCAAGTGTCGCCGACTTGTCCCAGAGGGTCAGGCGAGGCCCGAAAAGGTCCTGACGCAGGATCAGCGCCGTGAAGGACGACGCCATCGCAGCCAACACCATCAAGGTCGAGAACATGGCCAGCACCAGCGGCTGCGGATAGAATGAGGCGAGAAACAGCGCCAGCACGATCGACAGAGCCGATAGCGTGATGATGCGATTGTTCTCTTGGCGCGCGCTCAGGCTCGCTTGCGCGCTCTGCCCGCCGCCTTGTTGATCATGCGGCCCGTTTGCGCCGTGATACATGAGTCGTCCTCAATTCTGTTTGGCCTGTTTCCAAGGTCATTCGCGAGGGGATACCCCACGACGCTCTTTAGATCGGCGCCGCAAAGCCCAATGACAATTGGGTTCTGGCGCTTTGTTCGATAGATTTTATCAATGAATGCTCGTGGAATGATCGCAGATCAAAACGAACGAGCGATCAGGGAAACTTGCCAGGCCTGATCACTTCCACCGCGCTGGACGTCACATAGCCGATATGGTCGGCGAGTTGCTCTCGCAACGCCTCCAGCACGTGCGTCCTGCGGTCTATGTCCATGACGCAGATGAACAGCTGCATTTGCCCGACATCCGTGATCAAGCCCGCGCGCGACCACGGGCCGACCTCTCCCTTCCCGCCTTTCGCCGCGAAGATCGTGTAGCCTGACACCCCCTGCTCATCCAGGAGCGCGGCCAGGCGGTTGCTCAGCGGGGCGTCGATCAGGATATCGAGGCGGATCTTGTCATGCGTCTCCATCGGGAGCTCCTCCGTGCCGTGCTTCGTCCCGTCGTCACTTTCACTCAATCAAGTGATGCTTTGGGCCAGCGCGATGTAGATCGGTATGCCCAGGGTCAGATTGAAGGGAAATGTCAGACCTAGGGACAGTGTCAGATAAATCGCGGGATTCGCTTGAGGCAACGCAATCCGCAGAGCCGCTGGGACGGCGATGTAGGATGCGCTCGCCGCGAGCGTGATGAGCAAGGCGGCGCTCCCGGTGCTGACGCCGATCGCCATCGCGACCGGAACCGCGCATAGGGCTCCGATCGCGGGCATGTAAATCGCCGCCGCCATCACCGGCGGGCGCAGTTGCCGGCCGGTTTCCCGAAGAAAGCGCCCAGCGACCAGACCCATGTCGAGCAAGAACAAGCAAAGGACGCCTTTGAACGGCGTGTCGATAAAGCTGGCGATCGCCACAAAGCCCTTTTCGCCTGAGGCCCATCCGATGAAGAAAGCCCCGATCAACAAGACGATCGAACCGTTCACGAAGACTTCGCGCGGGATCCCAGCCGATTTTGAACCGGTTTCGCTTGTGCGCGACACCAGCCAGAGCGCGGCGATAATCGCCGGCGCTTCCATCGCCGCCGCCACGGCGATCATGTAGCCGTCATAGGAAAGACCCGCAGCCTCAAGCGCTTGCGTGGCCGCGACAAAGGTAACGATGCTGATCGAGCCGTAATGCGCTCCAACCGCCGCGGCGTCGGTGGCGGACAGCTTTGTCGTGGCGCGCAGCAAGGCGAAGGCGACCAAAGGCAGCAAAAGGCTCAGGATCACGCCGCCGGCGATCGCGCTTGCGACCTCCAAACCGAACCCCACTCGGGCGACTTCGGCGCCGCCTTTGAACCCAATCGCGAACAACAGGTAGATCGACATCGCCTTTGCTGCGGCCTCTGGAACAGAGAGTTCGGATCTCGCGATTGCCGCGAACAGTCCAAGGGCGAAACACAGCACCATGGGCGACAGCAGGTTCTGCTGCGCGATCGAGAGTAGGTCCATTTGGGGGCGTCCTAGTCAGAAATCACTTACTGAGATCCACCGTCAGAGTCGGGTGAAGCTGGGAAAATCGTTTTCGATCGCGAGCGCGACGTATTCGAGCAGCACCTGATATTCGCGGCGCCGCGCGGAGGTGCGTCGCCATACCATTCCGATGGTTCGGTTCAAGCTGCGGCCTCGCAGCTCCAGGGGCGTGACGCCGCCTCCAGGCGCGATCGTGGTGGACACGAAGAGCCCCGGCAGAAACGAGACGCCCATCCCCAACGCCGTCATCTGGCGGAGCGTTTCGAGGCTGGTGCCCTCGTAGTCGAACATCATCTTGGCGCCAAACTCCTCGCAGAGCGCGGCGACCTGTTCGTGAAGCTGGTGACCGGGCTCCAGAGCGAGCACCGCTTGCCCGCTGAGGTCGGAGCGCTCCACGTAGCCTTTCGAAGCCAGAGGATGATCGTCCGGCGCGCACAGGAAGAGCGGTTCTCGAAACATCGGAACGCTCTCAAAGTCCGCGCCAGGGATCGGAAGCGGCGCGAGGGCGACGTCCAGCAGTCCTTCGCCCAAGGCCGAGGGCAGGGCGCTGGGGGGCTGCTCGCGGACGTAGATCTTCATGTCTGGATAAGCGCGGTGCAGCTGAGGCAACACCTTTGGCAGGAGGTACGGGCCGATCGTTGGCGGCAAGCCCAGCCGTATCAGCCCCCCGAACTCTCCGCGGCTGCTGCGCGCGATGTGATTGACCTCCTGCGCGTCGCGCAACATACGGCGCCCGATCGTGAGAATGAGTTCTCCGACAGGGGTCACCAAAACCGAAGAACGGCTTCGTTCGACCAGTTGAACGCCGAGCGTCTGTTCAAGCGCGCTGAGTTGCGCGCTCAAGGTCGGTTGGCTCACGCCGACTTTCTCAGCCGCCTTTCGGAAATGCTGGGTATCGGCGATGGCGACCAGATACTCGATCTGACGCAACGTGGGCATGATTGTTTTTCTCGATCGTTTCGCTCCGCGTCTTTTGGCGAAACTATCAGTCGCGCGCTATAGCGATAGGTAAAATCTATTAAAATGGACGTGCTTATAAATTTTCCTTGGGTTGCGATACGATCAGTTGAACTCCGTCATGGGTTTCGAGGCGACCGTCGCCAATGCGATCCAGCCTCAGGAGCGCAAGGGCGTCCGCGCCTTCGACGGATCCGAGGACGCCGACGTTTTTGCCATCCTTCAAGAGCTCCGCGCCGGGTTCGGCGACGCCCTGGAGCTTGATCTGCCGAAGACCCTTCTTCAGCTGGGTTTTGTGATGCATGCGGGCGACGATTTCCTGACCGACATAGCACCCCTTTTTGAAGTCGACGCCGTTCAGACGCTCGAAATCATTCTCGAGCAAGTACGAGTCGTTCGGTCGAAGATCGACCCCAGACAAAGGGACGGCGAGACCAAGGCGCAATGCGTGGTAGGAGGCGAGGTCGGTCGGCGCGGCCGGCGGCGTCTGCGTCACCTGACGCAGGCCGAGTCGCGGATCTCGCGGGTCCGCGATCTGCCCATCGCTTGGTGCGATCGGTTGGCCGTCCTCCGTCCAGATCACGACGACCGACAGCGTTGGGTCGCGCTCCAAGGCGACTTTCGCCCGGAGTTTGTACATCGACAGGCGCTGGACAAGTCCATCCGCTTGAGCGCTTGCGACGTCAATCAGGAACTGGTCGTGCACTGCGCGCGTGACGATCATGTCGGCCAGATACTTGCCCTGTGGCGTCAACAACGCCGCATAGACGCCAGTGTCCGCGGACGCCTTCGAAATGTCATTGGTCAGCAGACCTTGGAGAAAGTCCGCGGCGTCGTCCCCGTGGACCCGGATAACGGCGCGGCTGGGATCGACGGCGGTGTTTTGGCTTACGTTGCTCATGGTTGGGAAATAGGAACTTTCATTTCAGAAACCCAGATCTCGACGCGCCGGCTCGCCGGAAATGCGTGGAGCGCCTGGACGACGCCGAAAGCGGCTGAAGCAAGTTGCGGCTGTCAGCGCGCGGCGATCAAGTGGGAACGATGCTGACGCCGTGTGAAATATCTGCGAAACCGCTGAGGTGACGAGAAGGGTGCGCAGATGACAGCAGATTCGAACTATGACTTGGCGTTGCGCGGCGGCACGGTCGTCGGCGCGTTTGGGATCGGACCTGCCGATATTGGGGTGCGGAACGGTCGAATCGCCGCGATCGGCTCGCTTGGTTCGGCGGCGGTTGGTCAGGAGATCGATTGTCGCGGGCTCCATGTCCTTCCGGGTGTGATCGACAGCCAAGTGCACTTTCGGGAACCCGGGGCCGAACACAAAGAAGACCTGGAGAGCGGTTCGCGCGCGGCGGTTTTGGGAGGGGTGACATGTGTCTTCGAGATGCCCAACACCAATCCGCTCACGAGCACGCCAGACGCGTTGGCGGACAAGATCAACCGCGCCCGCGACCGGATGTTTTGCGATTTCGCCTTCTACTATGGCGCAACGGCTGAGAACGCAGACACGCTGGGCGAGGCCGAGCGTCTGGAAGGGTGCGCAGGCATCAAGATGTTCATGGGCTCCTCCACAGGAAACCTGCTGGTGGACGGCACGGACGATGTGCGTCGCGTTTTGGCCAATGGCCGACGGCGCGTCGCCGTGCACTCGGAGGACGAGGCCCGTCTCGAAGCGCGCAAAGGCGAACGCATTCCTGGCGACCCCAGTTCGCACCCCGTCTGGCGCGACCCCGAAGCGGCGCGGATGAACACGGAGCGTTTGATCGCTCTTGCTCGAGAGACGAACCGACGGGTCCATGTTCTGCACATCTCGACAGCCGACGAACTGCCGATGCTGGCGGCGAACAAGGACCTGATCACTGCGGAAGCCACGCCGCATCATCTGACCTTCGACGGCGACGAGGCGTATGCGCGATTAGGGACCTACATCCAGATGAACCCCCCGGTGCGCGGCGCGGCGCATCGCGACCCGATTTTCCAGGCGGTGCGGCAGGGAGTGATCGACGTGTTGGGGTCCGATCACGCGCCGCACGCGCGAGAGGAGAAGGACAAATCCTATCCGGAAAGTCCGTCGGGCATGCCGGGGGTTCAGACGCTGACGCCGGTGATGCTGACGCATGTGGCCGAAGGCCGATTGACGTTGGAGCGGTTCGTCGACCTCACGGCGCATGGACCGCAACGGATCTTCGGAATGGCTGGCAAAGGTCGCATCGCGGTGGGCTATGACGCCGACTTCACCATCGTCGACATGAAGGCTCGACGCGAGATCACCCATGACTGGATCGCTTCGAAATGCGGTTGGACGCCGTATGAGGGGATGGTCGCCAAGGCATGGCCCAAGGGAACCGTCATCCGTGGCCGCCGGGTGATGTGGGAGGACGAGATCCTCGGCGCCGCCGGCGGGCGACCAGCCGGTTTCCAAGAGGGCTGGACTCCGGACGCTTGGACGGCAGGGGCCAACGCTTGATGACAACGCGGTCTTCTGGGCAAGGGCCGGGCTTTATCGAGTTCGTCGGGTTTATGGCGCTGACGGTTTCGATCGTCGCCCTGTCGATCGACGCGATGCTGCCGTCCTTGCCCGAGATTGCTGAAGAGCTTCAGGCGCCGACGCCGAACGATCGTCAACTGGTGGTGTCGGTCTTCATTCTCGGCATGTCCGTGTCGCCGGTTCTCTTCGGACTGGCGGCGGACGCGCATGGGCGCAGACCGGCGATGATCGCGGGCCTTTGGATCTTCGCCGCCGGTTGCGTCGTCTCGGCGACCGCTGCGAGTTTCGAGACCATGCTGCTTGGGCGCTTCTTGCAGGGCGTTGGAGCTGCGGGGCCGCGCACGCTTGCGGTCACGGTCGTGCGTGATCGCTACGAAGGGCGGGCGATGGCGCAGGTGATGTCCTTCATCATGACGATTTTCATCCTCGTGCCGGCCTTGGCGCCGAGCCTTGGCTTGCTGGTTGAAAGCCTCTCGGGCTGGCGCGCGGTTTTTGTCGTGTTGCTCAGCTTGTCCGGCCTGATCTTCGTCTGGATCTCGTTGCGCCTTCCCGAGACCCTCGTCGAACAGGACCGTCGACCGCTTCGGTGGCGCACGGTCTCTTCCGGTCTTGGTCGGATCTTTCGCGACCGCACGGCGATGGGATACACGCTTGCGACCGGTTTCGC
This sequence comes from uncultured Neomegalonema sp., assembly GCA_937911325.1. Taxonomy (GTDB): domain Bacteria; phylum Pseudomonadota; class Alphaproteobacteria; order Rhodobacterales; family Rhodobacteraceae; genus CALDSD01. The sequence goes on along the minus strand of CALDSD010000041.1, from coordinate 48,746 downwards.
CTTCGCGCCTTTCCTGGCGTATCTGAGCGCATCAGAGCAGATCCTGGCGGATCGGTACGGGTGGGGCGACGGGTTCGTATTGGTTTTTGGCGGGTTGGCGCTGGTCATCGGCGCTGCGGCTTTCGTCAACGCCCATGCGGTCATGAAACTCGGGATGCGGCGTCTGACGGGCGTTGCGCAGTTGAGCCTGATGGGGTGCTCCACCGTCGCCGCCGCAGTCTTTGCAGTGCTTGGGTCGCCGAGCTTTGCCGTGTTCCTGGTCTGGATGATCCCCGCGATGTTCTTCAGTGGGATCCTGTTCGGCAACGTCAACGCGCTGGCGATGCAGCCGCTCGGCGCGATGGCCGGCCTTGGCGCGGCGCTGGTGGGATCTCTATCCAATGCGCTCTCGGTGCCGATCGGGATCGGCATCGCCCGCGCCTATGACGGCGAGCCCACGCCGCTTGCGATCGGGTTTGCGGTCTGCGCCGCGTGTTCGTGGCTGTGCGCTCGCTGGGCTGAAAGCGGACAAAGCGCGATTTCGTTGCGAGAAGACGCGGCCTAGCCGCCACCCGGCGCTTTGGGCTCCGGCGGCGGCAAACCCAGGAAGTGCGCCCGATCCGCCTCGCGCCGTTGAGAAAGAACAGGGTCCTCCACCCGTTCGCCGTCGACCAAGGTGCGCTTCCAGAGCAGAAACGCCTCGGCCGCCGCAGCGCGATCCCCGGCGTTGAACCGTCTCAGGACGCCAGACGTCTCGAACGCAGCCGTGCCGATGTCGCGTGCGAGATCGACCATCGCCGAGAACTCGCGGCGCAGGACAACCGTCTCAAGCATGCCGCGAATGCCGTTTCCAACCTTGACGAGCTCCTCACGAAGGCGCTCTTCGGCCGCCTCTTCGGTCACAGTCGCCTCCGGTCGCACCGCGCTGAGCGAGCCGTAGCCGATCACCCAAAGCCCCATATCCGTGAATTCGGGTTCCGCGCGGAACCCGCTCGTCGTCTTGATCATCTCGACGATGTAATCGGTAACCTGAAGAGCGGGATCGCCAGGTTCGAAGGGTTGTCCGTCGCTCTCCAGCTCGGGTTGTGGTGTCGAGAAGGAGGCCGCCACAGCCGCCGGCGCCGGGTTGGGCCCGGCAAATCTGGAAGGAGCGGTATAGCTGTTCCCGAGCGCGTTCGAGTTTTGCGTGCTCGCGCACCCGCAAAGACCTGCGATCACCATCAGAGTCAGGCCCGCCAGCCTCAACATACTGCCCCCTGCGTCGACTTCTGTCGATGCAGACCCGCTTGGAGAGCTTCCCCCTCTCTAAGAGGATCCTGCGCGCACGACTGTCGCCGCTCCCCGGAGGACGGACAATAAATCAACGGCTGTACCACCGGCGAACACGACCTATTGGGGCGAAACGACAAGCCGGTCGTTGAGTTGAAGACTCACGGTTTCAACGCCTTGTGGAGCAGGCGGCTCTGAGTGCGCGCTCTGAAGAAAATGAGCGCGTTCGCGCATGCGCCGAGCGCTGAGCGCCGGATCTTCCACGCGTCGTCCGTTTACGAACTGCGTATTCCATTGAAGAAATGCGTCGGCTGCGCCTTCGATGTCGCCGCGGTTGAAAAGGGCGGGAACGCGCGACTGCCGGAACGCGCCGGTGCCGATGCTGTGCGCCAACGCCACCATGGCGGAGAATTCGTTGGCGCCGACCGGCTGTCGCAGGGTCGAGCGGACTTCCCGCGCAACCACCGCGAGGTCTTCGCGCAGCATTGTTTCAGCTTCTTCAGCCGAGATCTCCATGCCGGGGCGCGCGCCCTTTACGCGACCATAGCCAATCATCCAGACCCCGGTGTCGCTCAAGTAAGCCTGCCGTTTCAGACCGTGGTGCCGCTTGATGAGCGACACCATCGTCTCATCGAGCCGGAGGTCCGGAGAGCTAGGCTCAAGCCGCGCTTGCGGCGCGGGCGCCCCGACCCGTGGCCGTTCAGCAAAACCGAGCGCTTTGGGCGCGGTCTCCGCGGTCAGCTCGGCGATCTCCGCCCCGGCGGGGGGCTCTTTCGGCGCCGCCGTCAACTCGAGCGTGGGCGCCGGAACTGGAACCGAAACTGGAGTGGCGATTACAGCAGGGGGGGTGGGATCGCGCGCGTCGGCGCCGTCCTGAAGTTGCTCTTGTGTCTGTGTTTCGCGAGCTGCGTCAAACTCTGCGAGCGACAACCGTTCGGACTGCGGCTCCGGTTCCGCCAGAGAAACCGGTTGAGCGCGCTGAGCTGCGTTCTGAGACGCGCACGCCGGGAGCAAGCACAATGCGAGAAGCAGGAAGATGGACCGCATAGCAATTTATCCCCACAGACAATCACCTGTGGATAACTATCACAAAATATACAGAATCGGGAGTCAATGGGCTAAATTATGATTGACTGTCCCAAAAAGTGACGACGCTCGTCCGCTCTGCGGCGTGAGAGGTGTCCGCTGACCGTCAAGATCCCGTTCTTTCGGTACTTGTTCCACAGGAGGAAGGCGTCTGCGGAGCCACGCCGGTCGTTCCGATTGAACCGCTTCAAGATCGACGACTTCGAGAAGGCCCCGACGCCGACATTGAAGGCGAGCGCGGACATCGCCGAGAACTCGTTGACGCGGATTGGCCGGTGCAGCAGACGCTTTACCCCAGCCTCGTGATTGCGCACGTCGTACCACAACAGCTCTTCAGCCTGGTTCGGGGTGATCCGCATTCCCATGCGGGCGTATTTTGCATGGCCATACCCGATCAACGTCATGCCGCTGGGGCCGCTATAGGCGTTCAATTGCAGGGTCTCGTAGCGGCGAAGATGATCGACCATGATGTGATCGGTCGTCAAACGCCGGTCATTTGGCTCAAACAAACGGCCGCCGCCGCGCGCGACGCGCCGATCCGAGCCGCCGTCGCCCCAGCGAAACCAACCGCAGCCTGATAAAACGCTTGTCGCGACGACCATTTGTCCGCCGATCAGAAAATCGCGTCGTGTCGGCATCTTCAGCCGTCCTGCTCTCTGCTTCTCTTTTGCAGAGGACATTAATCGTTAATCGCTTGAGATCGCGTTGAGAAAGCTGGTTAAAAAACCGTCTTCAGCTGGCCGCTCGGCGGTGTTCCTCGAGACGCGGCATGATCTCGACGAGATTGCAGGGCCGATGGCGAATATCGAGCTGCCATTTCAGGATCTCGTCCCACCCGTCCTTGCAGGCGCCGGGGCTGCCCGGCAGCGCGAACAGATAGGTGCCATGCGCGACGCCGGCGCAGGCGCGGGACTGCATTGTCGACGTTCCGATCTTGCGGGCGGAGATCATGTGGAAGAGGGCGGCGAAGCCTTCGATCTCTTTCTCGTAGACGCGTTGATGGGCTTCGACGGTGATGTCGCGCCCGGTCAGCCCTGTCCCGCCAGTCGAGATCACTACGTCGACCTCCGGGTTGTCGACCCAGACCTGAAGTCGGGTCGCGACGGCGTCCAAATCATCCTTGAGCAAGTCGCGATCCGCGAGAATATGACCCGCTTCGGCGATCCGACCGACCAGCACGTCGCCAGAGCGGTCCTCGGCCAGCGTTCGGCTATCGGACAGCGTCAGAACCGCGATCCGAACGGGTACGAATTCCGCTGATTGATCGATCCGGTCTTCATTGGGCTTTTGCGTCATTGCAGGCTCTCGAGCTTCTCTCGCAGGCTGATGAGGTCGCGCCACGCGAAGCGTTTGGCGTCGGGCTGACGCAGTAGATAGGCGGGGTGGAACGTCGCTAACGCGGGAACGGAGCCAGAGGCGCTCGGCACGTCGCTCCAAGACCCGCGGAAGCGTGTGATCCCGGTCTTCGCCTGCATCAGGTGTTTCGCCGGCACGTTGCCCACGCACAGCACGACCTTGGGCTGCGCCAACGCGATATGGCGCAAGGTGAAGGGCAGAAGCTTCTGGACTTCGGCGTCGTCTGGCGTTCGGTTCTCGAGCGGCCGGTAGAAAATGACGTTGGTGATATACGCGCTGGTCGCGGGGTCCTCGCTGGCGCGGTTCAGTCCGATCGCCGCCAACATCCGATCGAGCAACTGACCGGAGCGGCCGACAAACGGCTTTCCTTCGCGATCCTCGTCGCGGCCAGGCGCTTCGCCGATCACCATGACCTCCGCGGCTGGGTTTCCATCTGCGAAAACAGTGTTCCGAGCCCCGGTCTTCAGAGGCGAGCCGTCATAGCCTAAGAGCGCGTCGCGAAGCTGCTCGATCGATTGCGCATTCGCCGCGAGGTCGTTTGCGGCGCGAACCGGGTCTTCCGCTGGGCCCGTGTCGTGGTCCTGCGCCTGATCCTGCGCCCGGTCCTGTCGTTTCGCTGCGGCGGCGGCTTTGGGCGCGCGTGTGAGCTGCGTGCGGTCGGTCGGGGCGTCGGCGATCGCTTCGTCCGCTCCCAGTTCAACCTGCCATGCGAGCGCCGCCAACATATCCGCGCGGAGCTGTGAATCGTCAATCGCGTCGACCATGGCGTCCAAAATCGTGGTATCGAGGGAATTTGCAAGCGGTGGGAGGCCCGCTGACGCCTCGTCGACGCCCGATGGACGCCTTTCTGGCGACGACGGATCTCGACCAGCGCTGCGTTTTACAAGGGAAACGCCGCATTTCGGGCGATAAGTGAGAAGATTTCGCAAGGAGACGAATTTGAGAGAGCCGCTGATTTGCCGAGCCGTCGCGCTTGGTCTCGCCGCGTTGACCGTCGCCGCCAGCAGCGCCAGCGCCGTCCTGGCGTCCGAGACCTTTGCGCGCCTGACGCCGGGCGACGCCTATGTCTTCACGTCCAATCGACCCGGGCTGGAGCAGATCGTTCGAGTTTACCGGGGCCTGGTTGGCGACGAGCACGTCTGGGAGGTGCATCGGTCTCTCGACAGCGCGCAGAGCGGCGCTGCGCCGTGGCGCACGTATTGGCGTGATCTCGACGGTCGAATTGTCCGGTCGCGCGACGGCGGCGCCGTGATCTCGTGGGAGCCGCATGATTGCGCGGCGGTCGACGGGCGATGCGAGTTCTCGTTTCAGGGCGAAGACGGGCGTTGGCGCGACTTCCGCCGGGTGAGCCGGTTCCAAGGCGGGGCCTGGTTCCACGAGCTTTATGAGATCACGAGCGGCCAGGAGCGCTACGTTCAGCAAGGCGCTTCCGAGCGGGACGAGGACGGCGTCTTCACCTATCATCAGATCCAGCCGAGCGACCAGCCCGAGATGGTATTTCAGCTTCAAGAGAAGCTGCGGCTCTAATCCTCCAAGCTGATTGGCTTTACGCAGACGTCGATAAACCGGCGTCAGGTCGTCGCGGACGGTGCGAAAGGCGCCGTTGCCCGTTTGACGAGCGCTGCTTCAGCCCCCTAGTTTCCTGACGACGGAATTCATGAGGCAGGTCGGCGCGTCGTTGTGCGCCGAGGCAAGGGAGTGGCGCGGATGGAACGCGAGGCAATGGAGTTCGACGTCGTCATCGTCGGCGCTGGACCGGCGGGACTGTCCGCGGCGATCAAGCTCAAGCAGATCGCCGGGGACGACCTTTCGGTTTGCGTGCTGGAGAAAGGCTCGGAAGTCGGCGCGCATATCCTGTCAGGCGCCGTCGTCGACCCGATCGGCATGGAGCGGCTGTTCGGATCCGATTGGAAGTCTCTGGGCGCGCCGTTCAATACCGAGGTCACCGACGATCGGTTCTATGTGCTTGGCCCAAACGGCGACTTGCGCCTGCCGAACATGATGCTGCCGCCGCTGATGAGCAATCACGGAGCCTATATCGTCAGCCTGGGCAACGTCTGTCGCTGGCTGGCGGAGCAGGCGGAGGGTCTGGGCGTTGAGATCTTCCCGGGCTTTGCTGCTTCGGAGCCGATCTACGGTGAGAATGGAGAGCTCAAAGGCGTCGTCGCGGGCGTTATGGGCGTCCAGAAGGACGGTAGCGAAGGCCCGGCGTATGAACCGGGCATGGAGCTGCACGGCAAATACGTCCTGATTGCCGAGGGCGTGCGCGGCAGCCTCGCAAAGCAGCTGATCGATCGGTACGAGCTCGACGCCGACAGCGATGCGCCGAAGTTCGGGATCGGCATGAAGGAACTATGGGAAGTCGACCCGGCCAAACACAAGCAGGGGCTGGTCAGCCATACGATGGGATGGCCTTTGGGCGGGCGCGCCGGCGGCGGCTCGTTCATGTACCACCTTGAAAACAATCAGGTTTATGTCGGCTTCGTCGTTCACCTGAACTACAAGAACCCGCATCTTTTCCCATACATGGAGTTCCAGCGCTTCAAGCATCATCCGATGATCGCCGAGGTGCTGGAAGGCGGAAAACGGATCTCGTACGGCGCCCGCGCGATAACCGAGGGCGGCTGGCAGTCCGTGCCGAAGATGAGCTTCCCGGGCGGATTGCTGATCGGATGTTCGGCCGGGCTTGTGAACGTGCCGCGGATCAAGGGAAGCCATAACGCGATGCTGTCGGGGATTCTGGCGGCGGAGCATGTGGCTGAAGCGATCGGCACCGGCCGCGCCGGGGATGAACTGTCTGATTTCTGGTCGGCTTTCCAGACGTCCGACGTCGCACAGGACCTCAAGCGTGTGCGCAACGTCAAACCGTTGTGGTCGCGGTACGGCCTCGCGGGCGGCCTTGCCTTGGGCGGGCTCGACATGTGGTTCGCCAACATCTTCGGCGGCACGCTGTTCGGGACGCTCAAACATGGCAAGACAGATGCTGCGGCGACCGAGCCGGCTTCACAGCACCAACCGATCGAGTATCCGCGCCCAGACGGGGTGCTCTCGTTCGACCGGCTGACGAATGTCGCGTTCTCCTTCACGAACCATGAAGAAGATCAGCCAAGCCATCTGCAGCTGAAAGACGCAGCGGTGCCGATCTCGACGAACCTGCCGCGATACGACGAACCAGCGCAGCGCTATTGTCCCGCTGGAGTGTACGAGGTCGTTCGCGAGGAAGGCGCAGAGCCGAGGTTCGTGATCAACGCGCAGAACTGCGTCCACTGTAAAACCTGTGACATCAAGGACCCGTCTCAGAACATCAACTGGGCGACGCCCCAAGGTGGCGAGGGGCCGAACTACCCCAACATGTAGGTCTCGGTGGGGGTCGGCAGCGTGCGCGATGCCGACGATCGCCAAAATTTGCGCGTTGTTTTCTCCGATTTAACCGGGTTTCGGGTCGACTAGGGCTTGCCGCGTGGCTGAGAGCAGCCAAGATGGCGGTATGCCGGTTCTGTTTTTGACAGGGTTGGCCCTGTCGAAAAGGACCAACGCATGCGCGTCACCGCTTCCCGTTTCATCGGCGTCATCGGTTTAGCCGCCTTAAGTTTCACGGCTTCTGCGGCGCCAGCCTTTGCGCAGTCGTTGTCCGGGTCGTTTCTGGCGGCGCGCCACGCTGTCGTTGAGAACAATTTCGAACAAGCGGCGCATTTCTGGCGAAGAGCGCTGATCCGCGCGCCTGGCGACACCCGGTTGATGTCGCAGGCGTTGTTTTACTCGGTTTTGTCAGGGGAACTTGAGAAGGCGCTGCCGATTGCGCGTCAGCTCGAGACGAGCGCGCCGGATGATCGGATCGCGAACCTGACCCTCGCGGTCGACGAAATTCGAGAAGGCCGGTTTGAGGCCGTGCGAGAACGGCTGCAGGTGACAAGCGGCGACGCCGTGAACTCGCTGATGGTGCGTTTGCTGCTTGCTTGGGCGAAAGCCGGCGAAGGCGACGTGGACGGCGCGCTTGCGGATTTCGAGTCCCTCGAAAACAGCGCGATCTATCGCGTGTTCGGGCGTATGCACGCCGGTCACGTGGCCGCGCTGAACGGACGGTTTGACGCAGCCGAAGCATATATGGCCGAAGCGTTCGAAGCCGCCAACACGCCTTCGACCCGAATGGTCCAGGCCCGTGGCGCCGTGTTGAGCCAATTGGGAGAACTGGAGCAGGCCAGGGAGCTCTTCGAAGCCGGCGCCGCCAACGATCCCGGCAGTGCGGCGATGATCTCTGGTCTGGAGGAGTTCGAGGCCGGCCGTGCCTTGGCTTTGGTCGTGTCGTCGCCTCAAGAGGGAGCTGCTGACGCCTTGTTTGGGTTGGCCGGCGCCCTCAGCAACGAGGATAGCGGTCGGTTTGGGCTGCTCTATGCGCGCTTGTCGCTGCACCTGGCGGCGGATTATCCGGAGGCCGATCTCCTGATCGGGGACATCCTGTTGGAGCTAGACCGCTTTGAAGCCGCGGCCGACGCTTACGGCCGCATTGGCAAGGACGATTCAGTCTACGAACAGGGCCAGGTTGGCATCGCCTCGGCGCTGCGATCGATGGACCGCGTCGAGGACGCGATCGAGGCTCTGCGCGCGTTGGCGGAGCTGAAGGACGAGAATGCGACGCCTTATTTTGCACTGGCGCAGGTCCTGAGCGGCGAACAACGCTTTGCTGAATGTGTGGAGGCGTTCGACAACGGCCTGGCCCGCATCGGTCGCATGAATGAGCGTCACTGGTCGATCTATTACCGCCGAGGGATCTGTCTGGAACGCACAGGCGACTGGGATCGCGCCGAGGAGAATTTCCTGATGGCGCTTGAGTTGCGCCCGAACGAGCCAGACGTGCTGAATTACCTCGGCTACAGCCTGATCGAGCAGCGCCGCCGCCTTGACGAGGCGCGGGGCTATCTCGAGCGCGCCGCCGCCGAACGCCCGGAGTCGGGCTACATCGTCGACTCTCTCGGTTGGCTTTTCTACCGCATAGGCGATTATGAGGCGGCGGCTGAAAAGCTCGAGGAGGCCGTCCGTCTCGACCCGGTCGAGCCGGTGATCCTTGACCATCTGGGAGATGCGCTCTGGCAAGTCGGCCGTCGTCTTGAGGCGGAGTTCCAATGGAAACGGTCCTTGTCGTTCAACCCGACGGACGAGGATCGCAAACGGATCCTGCGTAAGCTCGAAGTCGGCCTCGACCAGGTGCTTGCGGACGAAGCAAGAGCTGCCGACGAGGGCGAGACGCCGCGGCAGGCGGATGTCGGGGCCGAGGATGTCGCGCCGGCGGAAACCGATGAGACGCCGGCGAATGGCGGTTAAGCCCGTAAGGTCTTCCGGACGCAAAGGCTTCGAATGACGGCTCGACTCGCACGGGCGAAAGTCAACCTGTGCCTTCACGTGGTTGGCCAAAGGCCTGATGGATACCACCGACTGGAGAGCCTGGTCGTCTTTCCGGAGCTTGGCGACCTGCTCCATGCGGAGGAGAGTCGGGTTCTCAGCCTGGCGCTCGATGGACCATTTGGCGTCGAGCTGGACGCTGGCGCCGACAATCTTGTCCTCCAAGCAGCCCTGGCGTTGGCGGACCACTCTCCGACGCCGACCGGCGCCGCGTTGCATCTCGACAAACGGCTTCCTGTCGCAAGCGGCATCGGAGGCGGATCGGCTGACGCCGCTGCAGCGTTGCGGCTATTGTCGGATCTGTGGCGACTGGACTTGCCGCGCGCCAAGCTTGCGGAGATCGCGCTTGATCTCGGCGCAGACGTTCCGGTTTGTCTTGAGTCTCTGCCCGTCATGATGGAAGGCGTCGGCGACGACTTGTCGCCAGCGCCCGCGATGCCCGAGTTCTGGATGGTGCTGGTCAATCCTGGGGTTGGCGTCGCAACGCCGGAAGTCTTCCGCTTGCTCTCCGAGCGGCGCAATCCGAGTTTGCCGTCGCGTCCCGAGCGGTTTGACGCGCTTGACGATCTCATCGAGTGGCTCGCGCTGACGCGCAATGATCTGGAGCCGCCGGCGCAAATGCTTCGTCCGGTGATTTCGGGGGTTCTGGATGCGGTGCGATCCCGCGCTGGTTGCAGGTTTGCGCGCATGTCGGGCAGCGGCGCGACATGTTTTGGATTGTTCGAACGCGAGAACACTGCGCTGGATGCCGCATCCGAGCTGCGCCTGTCGGAGCCCGAATGGTGGGTCGCAGCCGCGCCGGTGTTGGCGTCGCGGGCTTAAAAGGATCGTTGAGAAATGAGCATCGATGTCTGGTTCGCTTTCGCCGCCGCTTGTGTCGTGGTCCTGATGATCCCTGGCCCGACGATCCTGTTGGTTTGCTCGTATGCGCTTTCAGCGGGTCGGCGCGCCGGCTTGTGGATGGTGTTCGGCGTCGCTATGGGAGATCTCGTCGCGATGACCGCCTCGGTGCTGGGTCTTGGCGCGCTGCTGTTGAGCTCCGCAGAGCTCTTTACCCTGCTGCGCTGGATCGGCGCCGCATACCTTCTGTACCTGGGCTGGAAACTGTGGCGGGCCCCGGTCGACGACGCGACCCGGTCTGAGGCGCCGCGCCTCTCGGGTCCGAAAATGGCGCTGCACGCCTTCGCGGTCACTGCGACCAACCCCAAGGGCATCATCTTCTTTGTCGCGTTCGTTCCTCAATTCATCGACCCGGCGTCAGCCCTGGCTCCGCAGCTCACGGTGATGGTGGCGACATTTGTCGGACTGGCTGCTTTGAACGCCGGGTTTTTCGCGCTGTTGGCGGACAAAATGGGTCAGCGCATCGCACGCCCGAGCGTTCGGCGCGCCGTGAACCGCGTGGGCGGCGGCGCGTTGATGGCGATGGGGGTGTTGGCCGCGCTCTCGAAACGGGCTTAGGACTTAGGACGCTCGCGCGACGACGAACTCGGCGACGTCTTCCAGCGCCTGACGGACCGGACTTTCGGGGAACGCCTTCAGCGTGCTTCGCGCGGCGTCGATATGGTCGCGTGCTTCCATCAAAGTCGCTTCCAGCGCGCCGTGTTTCGCAATCAGCTTCAGAGCGTGGTCTAGGTCATCGTCCGTTTGATCGCGCTTCTCGATGCACCGCTTCCAGAAGGCGCGCTCCTCCGCGTCAGCGGCCTGATAGGCGCGGATCACCGGCAATGTCGCCTTGCCTTCCCGGAAGTCGTCGCCGATGGATTTCCCGATCCGCGCTTCCAGCCCGCCGTAGTCCAGCGCGTCGTCCGCCAGCTGGAATGCGACGCCCAGCCGGTCGCCATAGGTGGCGAGCGCGGCTTCCTGTTCAGGCGACACGCCTGCGATCACGCCGCCGACCTGCGTCGCAGCCTCGAACAAGGCTGCGGTCTTGCCTCGGATCACTTGCATGTAAATGCTGTCGTCCTCGGAGATCTTGTTCACCATCGAAAGCTGTAGAACCTCGCCCTCGGCAATGATGGCGGACGCGTTCGAGAGGATCTCGAGCACCCGGAGGCTCTCTGTCTCAACCATCAACTGGAACGAGCGGCTGAACAGGAAATCGCCCACAAGAACGCTGGGCTTGTTGCCCCATAGGATGTTGGCCGTGGCCTGGCCGCGTCGCAGAGCGCTTTCATCGACCACGTCGTCGTGCAGCAGGGTGGCGGAGTGAATGAACTCGACCGTCGCCGCGAGACGGATGTGATGCGCGCCTTCGTATCCGCACAGTCGCGCCGCCGCCAAGGTCAGGATCGGCCGCAGCCTTTTCCCGCCGGCGCCGACGAGATGGGCGGCGAGTTCCGGGATCAACGGCGCATGCTCGGAAACCATGCGCTGTTGGATCAATTGGTTGACCTGCTCGAGATCCTCGGCCACCAAAGCCTGCAACCGGTCAAAGGCTTGGGCGCTCGACGCGACGCCCGAAGCGCTGGCGGTTTCGACTGAATTGCGACCCGCGGGTTTCGCCAAGGTCTGGACTCCGATTGGGACGATTCCGATAGAGAAGTGTGAAAGGCCGTCCGATGGAGGAAGTTCTCCGAACGAACGATCCGGTTCTGATCTCTTTCGCCGTCGCGTTGCTGTCTGGCGAGGATATAGAGGCCCATGTTTTCGACGTCCATATGAGCATCATGGAAGGTTCGATAGGCGTATTGCCGCGCCGGGTGCTGACAGCGCGTGAGGATGCGGAGCGGGCGCGGGCGATTTTGAAGGACAACGACGTCGATTTGGGTCTGGATCCTCTCTGATGGTCACCGAGCCTGAGTGTCAGCCTGCGGCGTTTGATCAAGCAGAATTGACCGAGGACGCGTTTCTCAACGGTCGGCTCAAGCTCCTTCAGCCGAAGCGTGGGTACCGCGCAGCGACGGATCCGGTCTTCTTGGCGGCGGCTTGCCCCGCCCAGTCCGGCGACACAGTTCTGGATGTCGGGTCGGGCGTCGGCACAGCTTCCTTTTGCCTGGCGGCCCGGGTGATGGGGGCGCAGGTGAGCGGGCTTGAGCTGCAAGCCGCCTATGCAGAGCTTTCGGAGCGAAACGCCGGCCGTAACGGGGTTGATTGGCGCGTCTGGGTCGGAAACGTCGCCGCTCCGCCAGCCGAGTTGCGCAGCCTGAGTTTTGACCATGTGATCACAAATCCGCCGTTTCATTCATCCGCCGAGGCGGTCGGCTCCTCGATCGATGCGAAGGACGCCGCGAACCGCGAAACCGTCTCGCTGGAGGCCTGGCTTGATTGCTGTCTCCGGCGGCTGAAGCCGAAGGGCTCGCTGACGATCATCCATAGAGTGGAGCGCGTGCCTCAGATTCTGTCGGCGCTCAAAGACCGCACGGGCGACACGCGCCTCCACCCGCTTTGGCCGCGGGCAGGGAAGCCGGCGAAACGGGTCGTGATCCGGTCGATCAAGGATGCGCGCGCGCCCTTTCGTGTCGGCGTCGGTCTCGTGCTTCATGATGGCGTCCACGACCAGGACGGTGATGATTTTTCTGATGCGGCGCAGGCGATTTTGCGGAATGGCGCGGCCCTGGAGCTCTAAGGGACTTGACCCTTCCAAACCGGGGCATTCAGCTCAGACAGCCCCCATTTGAAGGACCTCATTCGTGCCGATCCCCAACAGCCTTGCCGACCGCGCTCGCGTCCATGCCGAATGGCGGCGCGACCTTCATCAACATCCGGAAACCGCCTTCGAGGAAACGCGAACAGCGGCCTTCGTCGCCGAGAAGCTGCGAGCCTTCGGATGTGACGCCGTCGAGACGGGGATTGGGCGCACTGGGGTCGTTGCTGTGATCCATGGCAGAAACGGACCAGGCGACGGCGACAAGAGCGTTTTGTTGCGGGCCGATATGGACGCGTTGCCGATGAGGGAGGCCAATACGTTCGAGCACGTCTCCAAACATCCCGGCGCAATGCACGCCTGCGGACATGATGGTCATACGACGATGCTGCTTGCCGCGGCGGAGCATCTGGCGGAGACGCGCGCCTTCGACGGGACGGCGGTGATCTGCTTTCAGCCGGCCGAAGAGTTCGGCGGCGGTGCGAATGAGATGATCCAGGACGGGTTGTTCGAACGGTTTCCGGTTCGCGAAGTCTACGCGATGCACACTTTGCCTGGATTGGAGATTGGGCGGTTCGGACTGCGCGCCGGACCGATGCTGGGCGCCAATGAGGACTTCGATCTGACCGTGTCGGGCAAGGGCGGGCATGCGGCCCATCCGGCGGACTGCGTCGATACCGTGCAGGCGGCCGCGAACCTGGTGTCCGCCCTGCACGGCCTGGTTTCGCGGGAGATCGCGCCGGAGCGCGCAGGGGTGCTCTCGATCACCAGCATCGTGGGCGGCGATAGCTACAACGTGTTGCCGGCGGAAGTGCGCCTGAAGGGCACGGTGCGGGCTTACGAGGCGGAGGTGGCGGCGTACTTGATTGAACGCATCAAGTCCGTCAGCCGCGGCGTGGCGGAAACCTGGCGGGTTGGGGTTGACGTGAGCGTCCTTCCCGGCGGCTATCCGCCGACGATCAACGATGCCGAGAAGACGGCGTTCGCCCGTTCCGTCGCCGCGGAGATCGTCGGTGAAGAGAATATCCGCGAAGAAGCGACGCAGCTCGGCGTCGAGGATTTCTCGTATATGCTGCAGAAGCGGCCTGGCAGTTACATCTGCATCGGCAATGGCGACAGCGCTCCGCTCCATCACCCTGAATTTGATTTCAACGATGCGGCGATCGCGCCGGGAGCCGCGTTTTTCGCGCGAATTGTCGAGAGCGCTCTGCCGTTGCGAGACCCGGCCTGACGGGCGAAACATCGGCTTTCCACAAATTGACTGCGTCTTGAGTTGACGCGGACGTCGCAAAGAACAGCATGTAGAGGCCCAAGCCTTAAGCGCGCTTTCCCGGAGACACCACATGCCGCTGCCCAACAGCATCGCCGCCCTGACGTCCGAACTGACAGAATGGCGCCGTGATTTCCACCAGCATCCGGAGCTTTGCTACGAGGAGACGCGTACCGCGGGTCTGGTCGCGGAGCGGCTGCGCGCCTTCGGGTTCGACGCGGTTGAAACCGGCATCGGAAAAACCGGGGTCGTTGGGGTTCTGCATGGCGCAGACGGCGCTGGCGCCGGCGAGGGCGAGGCGATCATGCTGCGGGCGGACATGGACGCGCTGCCAATGCAAGAGGAAACAGGCGCGGCGCACAAGTCGACGGTGGCGGGCAAGCTGCACGCCTGCGGCCATGACGGCCACACGACGATGCTGCTTGGGGCCGCCAAGCATTTGGCCGAGACCCGCAACTTCAAGGGCACGGTATACTTCTGTTTCCAACCGGCCGAAGAGGGCGGAGCCGGGGCCCGTTCGATGATCGAAGATGGTCTGTTCGAACGGTTTCCCTGCCGGCAGGTCTTCGGAATGCACAATTGGCCTTCGCTGCCGATCGGTCATTTCGCGGTGAAGCCAGGGCCCATGCTGGCGGCGGCGGACGAGTTCAAGGTGACGCTTGAGGGCCGGGGCGGCCACGCCGCGAAGCCGGACAAGGCGCGGGATCCGATCGTGGCCGGCGCCCATCTCGTCACAGCCTTGCAGACGCTGGTGTCTCGCAGCGTCGATCCGCTTCAGCCCGCAGTTTTGTCGGTGACGCAGTTTCATGCGGGCTCCGCGTTCAACGTGATCCCGGAGCGCGCGCAGATCGGTGGAACCGTGCGCACGTTTGACGAGGACGTCCATCTGTTGATCCACGAGGGCATTGCGCGCCTGGCGCACGAAACAGCGCAGATGTTCGACATGGCGGCAGACGTTTACCGCGGCACGGACGGCTACTACCCGCCGACGATCAATGATCCTGACACCGCAAGCTTCGCTCGCGCCGTTTTGGCGGAGGTCGCTGGCGCCGACCAGGTCCACACAGAGTTTCCACCCACCATGGGCTCTGAGGACTTCTCCTTCATGAGCCGCGAAAAACCGGGCGTTTTTGTCTTTTGCGGCAATGGCGACACCGCCTCGCTGCACAACGCCAAGTATGACTTCAACGACGACGCGCTCGCGCACGGTGTTGCATACTGGAGTAAACTGGTTGAGACGGCGCTGCCAAAAAGTGTTTCTTAACAAGGGTTTGTTTCAGGTTTAACGACCTGGTCACCATTCGGGTCATTGGCCGTTCCAGCTTCCTTAACCCGCCGCAATTACAACAAAATTGGGCGACGGGCACCGTGCGCTCTGTTTTAGGGAACCGTCCCTGTCGAACTAGGAGCGATCATGCGGCTCGACGACGCCTTCTTCGATCACGAAGTGAAGCCAAAATCCGAGTCGATCGGTTTGGTCATCAGCGTGAAAGGCGCGCTGGCGCGCGTTCGTTTGTTCGGCGCTTCGATCAATACGCGTTCGGAACAGCTCGGCGCGGAGATCGGCGCGATCCTGCGGATCGAGACCCCACGCAGCATCGTCTTTGGCATGATCTCCTCGCTGGATTCACCTGCGCTCCCGCAGAGCGAGGACGTGATGCCGATCCGCATCGCCGATGTGGAGTTCATCGGTGAGCGCCCCCGAAGCTCGGACGGCGAACTGATGAAGTTTCAGCGCGGCGTCTCGTTCTATCCTGCGCTTGGCGCCTCGGCCGAGCCGGCCCGCAAAGAAGATCTCGAGAGCATTTTCAGCGTCGACGACCGGAACTCAATCAATGTTGGGACGGTCTTTCAGGATGCTTCGCTGCCCGCGAAAGTTCGGGTGAACGAGCTGCTCGGCAAGCATTTCGCAGTGCTTGGAACCACCGGCACCGGCAAATCATGCACCGTCGCGCTGCTGCTGCAATCGATCCTCGATCACTGCCCACACGCGCATATCCTGCTGCTTGACGCGCATGCCGAATATGCGGCGGCGTTCGGCAATCGGGCCGAGGTGATCACCTACAGCGATCTCCAGATTCCCTTCTGGATGCTCACCTTTGAAGAGCTGGTCGAAGTGATCTTTCCGGACAAGGAAGACTACAAGACCGAGATCGAGATTCTCGCCGAATTCGTACGTCAATGTAAGTCGACCTACGGACAACGCGGTGAAGCCGGCGCGACGCTCCGGCGGTCGTCGCTGCGGTCCACGGTGTCGGAGGACGCGCCGGTCCGTTACAGCATGACCGACCTCATGTCGCTCGTTGACGAGCGCATGGGAGCGCTTGATCATCAGAGCGAGATTACACTCTACCGACGTTTGCGCGGGGCGCTTGAATCGCGCATGCGCGACGAGCGTTACGGGTTCATGTTCAGCCCCGAAGCTGTCGCCACCGAGCTTTCTGACGTTTTCTCGCGCCTGTTCCGCATCCCTGTCGCAGGCAAGCCGTTGGCGATCCTCGAGCTGACCGGGCTGCCGTCCGAGGTGCTGAGCGTGATTGTTTCGCTGACCAGCCGGTTGGCGTTCGACTTCGGCGTGCGCAGCAATGGCGAAACGCCCATCACCTTCATCTGTGAAGAGGCGCATAAATACATCTCGGCTGATCCGAAGCTCGGCTTTCAGCCTGCGCGCCGCTCCATCGCTCGGGTGGCGAAAGAGGGCCGCAAATACGGCGTCTCGCTCGGGATCATCACGCAGCGACCTTCGGACCTCGATCCGACCATCCTATCACAGTGCAACACGCTGATCTCAATGCGGCTGACAAACGAGGACGATCAGTCCTTCGTGCGTTGTGCGGTTTCAGACGGCGCGCGCGGCCTTGTGACGTTCCTGCCGTCGTTGGCGCCGGGAGAGGCCATCGCGTTCGGCGAAGGGGTCGCGCTGCCGATGCGCTTGCGCTTCCATATGTTGAAAGACGGCATGCGTCCCGCGAGCATGTCCGCCAACTTCGCCGACCGGTGGAGCCAAGACTGGACCTCGGTCGATTACGCCGCCGAGATCGCGGAACGCTGCAGTCGCAACACGCCGGTCAACGCCGGGCAATCACGCGCCGAAGCGGCGCGGCGACAGCAGGCCAGCAAGACTGAACCCGCAGGTCTGAAGTCAAGCAAGAGGCCGACTGAAGCTCGGACGCCGACCAGATCAGAGGACGCAGTCGACGGGCTGTTTGACAATCAACAAGGCCGGCCTGACGCCCGAAAACGTCTGCCTCAGAGCGGTTTGCAAGCGCGTAAGCCGAACTCCAACGGGCAGTCTCCGCGTCTGGATCTCTCGCGGAACGGCGGCGTCCGGCGTCCGAACGGACGGGCCTAGGCAACGCCACTCGATCAGCGGCCACGCCGGCCTTTCGTCAGGTCTTCGCCCCAGCGTTTCATCTCGGGCGGGTCCAGATCAAAGAGATCGAGCGCGCGGGCTGCGAGCTGATCGTTGATCTCCTCGACTGTTTTGGGCTCGGCGTACCAGGCTGGCACGGGCGGCATGATCACTGCGCCAATCTCGCTGGCCTGCGTCATCGTTCGGAGATGGCCTGTGTGCAGCGGCGTTTCCCGCACCATCAGAACGACGCGGCGGCGCTCTTTCAGCTGCACGTCTGCGGCCCGGGTCAGCAGGGTGTTCGTGGTTCCGTAGGCGATTTCGGAGACAGTGTTGATCGAGCATGGCGCGATCAGCATGCCCAGGGTGCGAAAGCTCCCCGAAGCGATGGCGGCGCCGACGTCCTGAGGCTGGTAGACGACATCCGCCAGCGCGGCGACGTCCTTTGGGTGCATGTCGGTCTCGTAGCCGATTGTCATCTCGGCGGGTTTGCTCATCACCAAATGCGTTTCAACGCCTTGCGATCTGGCCATCTGGAGCGCCCGCACGCCCAACATCGACCCCGACGCTCCGGTGATCCCGACTATCAAACGTCTTTCCGACAAGTCCTGATCCTCTACTATTTTTTGTCGTTTAATACGTGACAATCACGCGAATCGGATGGTTCACTGGCAGGTACTCTAAACAAAGGAGGCGCCAATGAGCCTGGAGACGCATCTGCAGGAACTGAGGAAGAAGCACGAAGCCCTCGATATTCAAATCGCCGAGGAAGAAAAGCTGCCCGGAATGGACCATCTCCAGATCCAGGACCTCAAAAAGCAGAAGCTCAGGCTTAAGGAAGAAATCGCGCGAAGTATGCGGGAGTATAACTAAGAAAGCGCGATATTGTCTGGCTTTAAGCGCTCGGCTCCAATCGGGAACCGGGCGCTTTCGATTCAAGGGCGCGCGCAAAGCAGCGTTTAGGGCTCAGGCTTGGCTTTTGTGGCGCCCGTGAGCGACGCCATCGCCGCAAGGAGAGATCCGGCGACGATCAGCCCGGTCGCGGTTAACAGCACCGGACGCGCCTCGGCGTATCCTGCGAGGATCAAAACCAAGGTCGACAGCAACGGCGCCGCGTAGGACGACACCCCGAGCAGCTGTATGTCGCCCTTTTTGACGCCGATGTCCCAGACGTAAAATGCGAGGCCGACAGGACCGAGCCCCAGTCCCAGCACGGAAAGCCACTCCAGAGCCGTCGTAGGCCAGACCGTATGCTCAAGCAGCAGGTGACATATCAAGGACAACGCGCCTGCGGCCAGACAGAAGCCCGCGACGGTGTCCGTGGGGGCTTCGCCGACGACCCGCGACAGCACGGAGTAGGAGCTCCACAAGAGCGCGCAGATGATCGCGGCGCCGAACCCGACGCCATTGGCGCCATCGAAACTGAATGCGCCGCCGTCGCTGACAATCAGCGCGGCCCCCGCGAAACCCAGACCGGCGCCGATGACATGGCCGGTTCGAAGCCGTTCTCCGGGCAACGCCGCGGAAAAAAGCACGATCAACAGCGGCCAGAGATAGGCGATGAGACCCGCTTCAGCGGCCGGCGCGTTCCGCAGCGCTGTGAAATAGAAGAAGTGATAGCCGAACAGGCCCGCGACCCCGAGCGCCCAGATTTTCGCAGGCTGAGCGCTCGCGGTTCGGATCGAACCGCCACGGCGCTGGATGTCCAACAAACCGATCAGGCCGCCGATCGGAAAGCACATCGCGGCGAGCTGAAACGGGGGAATATCGCCGCTGCCGACCGTAAAGAGCGCCAGCAGGGACCACAGCAGCACGGCGACAAAGCCGATCGCGGTCGCCGTTCCTCGACCAATCTCACGCATGCGTGACGCCTTTACCGGCGCAGGGCGCCGTAAAACCACAATCAGCCGTGAGATCGTGTGCTGTCAAAGCTGAGCTCATCCGTTTGAACGTCTTGGGAGTTATGCCGAATGCGACGTCTTGTAACCGCCGCCATCCTTTGTCTGGCGCTTGTTGTCAATGCAGTCTTGTTTGGGACTGCTTCTGCCGAGGATCAAAGCCTTGTGCGCAAACCGAGCCCGTACTCGGTTGCGGAGACGCTGGACCGCCTTGCCGGCATCGTGGAAAGCAAAGGCGCGACCGTGTTTGCCCGCGTCGATCACAGCGCCGGCGCGGAGAAGATCGGAGAAGACCTCCGTCCGACGCAACTGTTGATCTTTGGAAACCCAAAGATCGGCACGCCTTTGATGACGGGCGCGCAGGAGGCCGGCCTGGATCTGCCGCTTCGCGCGCTGGCATACGAGGATGCGGACGGTCAGGTATGGCTCGCCTACCGCGATCCGATCACGCTCGTGAAAACGCACCACATCGCCGGGCGCGACGAGGCCGCGATGAAGATGCGCGGGGCGATTGGCAAGCTCACCGACGCGGCGGTCGCCGAGTAGTCGCTGACTGGATGCTAGGCGGCGTTGCGTCGACGGGCGCGCGCTTGCCGCAGAAATGCGGCGAACCAGTCGGCGATCAGGCTGTTGTCCGTGGGCGCGCCCAGCGTCTGGAGCGCAGGGTCTGCGACCTCCTCTGGGATGCCGTCGCCTCGGCGCAACTCGATGAGGGCGCGCTCATACGGCTCCTCGAACTCCGGGTGCGGTTGAATCGAGATCGCCCGTGGGGCGTCAATCCCGCCGTACGCAAGCGCCGCGAACTCGCAAAACTCGGAACGTGCGATCACTTCCGCATCGTCTGGCAGCGAGATCACCTGATCCTGATGCATCGCGTGAACGGCCAGCTCGCCTCCCAGTTCGGGCATCCAACCTGCCGTGGCTGAGACCTCATAGCGATGAAGGCCTGCGCCCCAGCCCTTTCCAGATTTGACGACTTTGCCGCCGAGCGCCTCCGCCAGGATCTGATGACCGAAGCACACGCCGATAATCGGCGCCTCGGCGGCGTAGGCGTCTCGCAAAAACACCTTTAGCCGCTCCATCCAAGGCAGGTTTTCGTAGACGCCGTGCTTGGACCCGGTGACAAGCCAGGCGTCGCAGTCGTGGACCGTTTCGGGGAACTCGTTGTCGATAACGGAAAAAACCGGCAGCTCGAAAGAGGGGTCTGCGCCGCCCAAGAGGCGCTCGAACATTGGCGCGTAAGGGCCGTGCTCCGCGACGAGGGCCGGGTTTACCTTGCCTGTTTCAAGAATGCCGATCCGCATGCGCCGTCTCCTGCTGAGTCCTCAGCTGATATAGGCGCGAGAATTGAGACGGAGCAAGCTGGCCCCGCCTCACAGTCGATCTTTGCGGCGTGAAAGACGCTTAGCTGAAGAACTGCGCGCCGTTGGCCGAGATCGTCGACCCGTTGATGAACTGCGCGTCATCCGATGCGAGGAAGGCGACGCAACGGGCGATTTCGTCGGGTTCCCCAAGTCGGCCCGCTGGGATTTGAGCGATGATGCTCTCGCGCACCTTCTCGGGAACCGCCATCACCATTTCGGTTGCGATATAGCCCGGGCAAACCGCGTTGGCGGTGATGCCGGCGCGTGCGCCTTCTTGGGCGAGGCTGCGGACGATGCCGATGTCGCCGGCTTTGGTCGCAGCGTAGTTCACCTGCGCGAACTGGCCTTTCTGGCCGTTGACCGAGCTGATCACGATCACCCGTCCGAACTTGCGCTCGCGCATCCCTGGCCAGACCGGATGAACAGTGTTGAAGACGCCGGTCAGGTTGGTGTCGATCACTTCGGACCATTGTTCGGGGGTCATGCGATGGAACGGCGCGTCGCGGGTGATGCCTGCGTTCGCGACGACGATGTCGATCGGGCCGAGATCCGCTTCCACCTGCTCGACGCCGGCTTTGCTGGCCGCGTAGTCCGCAACATTCCACTTATAGGTCTTGATGCCGGTCTCTGCCGTGAAGGCGGCCGCTTTCTCGTCATTCCCGGCATAGGTCGCCGCAACGCTGCATCCTTGCGCCTTGAGCGCCTTTGAAATCGCTTCGCCAATGCCACGCGAGCCTCCGGTGACTAGAGCTACTCGTCCCATGGGTGTTCCTCCGTCTCTTTCTCGCGCTCTTCACATGCGCGCAGTTCCCGTTCAGCCGCCTCCCTTCGGGCGGCTTGCAGTCAATCAAGTTGCTTCGGCATCCCGCGGCCGTTGTTCCACCAACGGTTCGGATTATCGCTATTTGGATCATAATCGGCCCGACTTGCCCAGTCCTCGCGCAAGAAAATTACCGGCTGCTCGTAGTGGTGAACGTTCAGCACGGCGTCCATCACGCGTTCGAGCACAGCAAGGTCGCGGTCGATCGAGATCTTTAGCTCCACCATCGGATAGGTTTCCGTCGCGCCGGCGACATAACCGTCCTTGTGCGTCGTTGTTGTCGAGGCGGGTTCCGGCTGAGAGGTCTCGCGACCAACCGCCGAGATGCTCGCGTTGCGCTGATATCGCCCATATCCGAGCGGGTGGACGGCCATGACAGCGTCGAGGATGCGGTCGACATCCTCTTCGAGCGTTTGGATCTCCAAGGTCCAAACCGGGGCGAAACGCCCCGATTTGGCCCGGTACTCCGCCAGATTTGGCGTACCTTCCTTCATTCGAGCGCTTAACCGCGCTCAACACACATGGCGACGCCCATGCCGCCGCCGATGCACAGCGTTGCGAGGCCCTTCTTGGCGTCGCGGCGCTGCATCTCGTGCAGAAGCGTGTTGAGCACCCGGCAACCGGAGGCGCCGATCGGGTGACCAATGGCGATCGCGCCGCCGTTCACGTTCACGATCTCCGGATCCCAGCCCATGTCCTTGTTCACGGCGCAGGCCTGAGCGGCGAAGGCTTCGTTGGCCTCGACCAGGTCGAGATCGCCGACCTTCCAACCCGCTTTCTCGAGCGCGCGGCGCGAGGCCGGGATCGGGCCCGAGCCCATGATCGAAGGGTCGACGCCGGCCGTGGCGTAAGAGACGATGCGCGCCAAAGGCGTCACGCCGCGCTTCTCGGCTTCCTCCGCGCTCATCAGCACCGTGACGGCCGCGCCGTCATTGATGCCCGAGGCGTTGCCGGCCGTGACCGAGCCCTCTTTCGAGAAGGCGGGGCGCAGCTTCTGCATGCCCTCGATCGTTGCGCCGTGGCGGATGTACTCGTCATCCTCGACGACGGTCTCGCCCTTGCGGTGCTTCACAGTGACAGGCGCGATCTCGTCCTTGAACTTTCCAGCCTTCTGAGCGGCCTCGGCCTTGTTCTGAGAAGCCAGTGCGAATTCGTCCTGCTGTTCGCGGCTGATCTGCCATTTCTCGGCGACGTTCTCGGCGGTGGTGCCCATGTGATAGCCGTTGAACGCGTCCCACAAGCCATCCTTGATCATCGAGTCGATGAACTTCATGTCGCCCATCTTCTGACCAGCGCGCAGATGCGCGACATGGGTCGACAGCGACATGCTCTCCTGACCGCCGGCGACGACGATTGCGGAATCTCCAAGCTGGATGTGCTGAGCGCCGAGCGCGACGGCTCGCAAGCCTGAGCCGCAGACCTGGTTGATGCCCCAGGCGGCGGCTTCGATCGGCAATCCGGCGTTGATATGCGCCTGGCGGGCCGGGTTCTGGCCCTGACCAGCGGTCAGCACCTGGCCGAGAATGGTTTCGGAGACGTCCTCCTTGGAGACGCCTGCGCGCTCAAGCGCGGCTTCGATCGCAACAGCGCCCAGCGCGTGTGCGGGCATGTTGGCGAAGGATCCGTTGAACGAGCCGACCGGCGTCCGGGCGGCGCTCGCAATTACTACATTCGTCATTGTGTTTACTCCTTAGGGTTCAGGCGCGGCGCCGTTCTGCGCTTCTATCGCGGCTGGTCCCAACTCGACCCGGCGCGCCGCCCCTCTGGATGACGACAGCCAGAATTCGACCAGGTGTCTGCTCGAACTCCAGCGCCGTCGCGCCGTACATAATGCGGCGATGCAGCAATGTCTTGATCCGTATCAAGCTTTTCACGGCAAATGTTTGTGAGACGCAGCCTTAGACGCGGCGGCTCAGGGCGACCGGAGCCAATTCGCGAGCGGATCCCACAGGTCTTGTTCGGCATGGCGCCCGACAATCATGCCGACATGACCGGCGCGAGGTTCGATAAGGTCGGCTTCGGGGAACATGTGATGCGCGGACAAGGCGCTTGCGTAAGGGGTGATGGTGTCCTGATGCGACGCGACGACCAAGGCCGGCGTTCTTAGCTGATCCGGTCGAATGCGCGTTCCGTCGACGCGCCACTGACCGCGCAAGGGTTGGTTGTCGATCGCCCAGTCGATGAAGAGCTCGCGCGCAGCCGGCGCGGCCAGTCGAACCCCGTCGTTCAACCAGTCCTCGACGGCGACGAAGAGGCGCCCGCGAGGGCTGTTTCGAGAGAGCTTCGCAAACGTCGGGAACTTTCGCAGCATTTGCAGCGGATCGCGCGAGAAAAACAGCAGGTCCAACAGATCCGGCGGCACGCCGCCAAAGATCGCCCCGCACGCGTTGAACAGCTTCTCAAGCGTGGCGCGGTCGGGTCGCAATCCTTCTGGCGGCAGCAGTTCGGACGCGTCCCAGGGCGTTGCGATCAGCACCAGGCGAGACACGTGGATGTCGTAGAGCTGCGCCGCTGCGATCGCCAGCGTGCCGCCCATGCAATGGCCCAAAATCGCGACCCGGCGACCGCTCGTCCGCCGTGCGGCGCTCAGGGCTGGCGCGATGCGCCGTGTGATGTACTCCGCCAGGCCAAACCCCTGTTCCTCGACCCCGGGGTCGCCCCAGTCGAGCAAGAGGGGGCGGACCCCGCGCGCGCGCAGGCCGCGCATCAGTGATCTGGCTCGGCTGAGATCGAGAATCCGAGCGCGGTTGATCAAGGACGGAATGGCGACGACCGCGGGCGCTTTGGCGTCCTCCGACCCGAAATCAAGCAGACGCGCCGAGCCGTCGCTCCAGATCGTGGGCGGGTCCGGCGGTCGTCTCAAAGGGGGGGCGACGCGGTAGGCTTCAATGCCCTCGATGGCGTCCGCAAGCTGCGAGACGCCGGCCTTGGCCACAGCCGCTCTGATCTCGTCGGGATCATACTGGCGCAGCCGCGACGTGAGCACCAACGCGCGATGCTCTATCGTCTCACGCCATGCCGTGTCTCGGCTCGTCGAGGCGCGTGCTGCGGCGGACAGGCTCGCGCCGGCGGCGCTCAGATATACGGCCAGAGCGCCTGGAGCGCGTCTAGGGGGCGAGAACGTCATCTTCGCCGGGGCTCCGGCTGCTGTCGTTGGCGTCGCGCGGCGAAGGGCGGGCGCGCGTTTCTCAGCCACAGCCGCCAGTACTCGGCAGCCAGCTCATCCCGCGCCGCTTCAAGCGTCTCGGCGGGCGTCGCGCGCGCCTTGGACGACCGTCTCTTCGCGGTTGCGATAGGTTTATCTGCTGATTTCGACATATCTGACGGTATATTTAGACAAGTTTCCATGAGCCCAGTGGAAGAAACAGTTTGCGGCGCCGCATAGATCGATGCGATGCTTGCAAAATAGGCAGTTTTTTTGCCGCTCAGGATATCTGACCGTCCGCGCGTTGTCATTTTGAGCGCTTGATAGAATGGCTGACTGATGGTCGCCTCAGGCTCGGAGAAGAGAATGAAAGACGACACCCCTACCAAAGGCGGTAAAGCGTCCGGGAAGTCAAAGTCTGGCACGGGCGCCGAGGGCGAACCGATTATCGTCAAGAAATACGCCAACCGGCGTCTCTACAACACGGCGACCAGCAGCTACGTGACCCTCGACAACCTCGCGGCGATGGTGCGCGAAGGGAAAGAGTTTCTGGTGCAAGACGCCAAGACGGGCGAGGACATCACCCGTTCGGTGCTGACCCAGATTATCTTCGAGGAAGAGGCGAAAGGCCGCGCGCCTTTGCTGCCGACCAGCTTCCTGCGCCAGATCATCCGGCTCTATGGAGACGCCCTTCAAGGCTATGTTCCTGGTTACCTCGAAATGACGATGAAGTCGTTTGAACGCAATCAGGAGAACTTCCGGTCGCATATGGAGCGGTCGTTTGGACAGACGCCGGGGTTTCAACAATTCGATGCGATGACGCGCGCGAACATGGAGATGTTTCGCAAAGGCATCGAGATGTTCTCGGGTCTTCAGCAGGGAGCGGGCACGACCGCCCCTGAGCCAACAGATTTGGAGGAGGCGGAGCAGAAAGAGGACTTGGCCGCCCTACGCGACCAACTTCGCGAGATGCAGCGGAAAGTCGACCGGCTGACAGACGACTGACCGCCGCCCCTTCGGCGCCATCGTGTTTTGTGTTTTGGTCAACCGGGTCTGCGGCCGCTGATCAACTGCTTCTTTTTGCAGATCTTTTCCGCGCCGCGGACCGTTTTTCTTCACGCGCGAGTTGCGCTCGCGTCGCTTTGGGACCGGATCTCTTGGACTTTGCGCAAGATAGTCTCTGAGAGCGGGACGACTTCGGGCCAGAGCCCTTGCGCGCCGCACGCCTCGGCTTGTCCCTCAGCGTCTCCGGCAGTTCGAGCACCGGCTCGCCGAAATGGAACCCCTGAAGACAATCAATCCCGAGTTTTCGGAGGTAAGCTGCTGTTTTCGTCGAGTCGACGAACTCTGCGACACATAACATGTCGAAGTGTTTGGAGATCGACAGCAGCGTTTTGACGAACAGCTGGTTGTCGGCGTTTTCCAACACGTCGCGAATGAATGACCCGTCGATCTTGACCATGTCCATCGGCAGATACTTGAAGTGCCGGAAGGATGTGTAGCCAGCGCCAAAGTCGTCGACTGCGACCGACGCGCCGTAACTGCGGATGTGTCGAATGAAGCTTGCGGCTTTTGACTGGTCCGCGATCGCCATTGTCTCGGTGACTTCGAAAATCAGTCTCTCGCCAAGATCCGGGCGATCAATGCAGGCCGTCTCGAAAATCGCCAACCATTCGCTGTCATGGGTCGTCGCCGGAGACAAGTTCACGCTCAGCCGGAGGCGCGGATGCTGGCGCAAAGTCTCCAGCGCCAGAGACAGCATGCGTCGATCGAGGAGACGGACGAGGCCGAGTTTTTCGGCGAGCGGCATGAATTGGCCGGCGGCGATCAGCTCGCCATCGTGTTTCTTGATGCGAGCAAGGCACTCGTAAAACGAAACGCGATCAGGATCTTTGGCGTCGACGATCGGTTGGAATGCGATCGCGATCCGGTCTTCCTTCAATGCGGCGCTCAGCTCGCTTGCGAGCGCGATATCGCGGTTTCGCGCGACTCG
This sequence comes from uncultured Neomegalonema sp., assembly GCA_937911325.1. Taxonomy (GTDB): domain Bacteria; phylum Pseudomonadota; class Alphaproteobacteria; order Rhodobacterales; family Rhodobacteraceae; genus CALDSD01. The sequence continues at coordinate 22,234 of CALDSD010000041.1, read as the reverse complement.
CTTCTCGGGCGCTTCCGCAAAGATGCTCTGGGAGTCCGGGCCGGCCTGTTTCGCTTCGTTCAACGCGTCAAGACCGGCGGCCATCAGATCCTGCGCCGAAGGCGTGTTCTTCTCGATGTAGACGCCGCCGACGCAAACAGTCGTGGTGACCGGGCCAGAAGCTGTAACGATGACTTCGCCGCGTACCGCTGCTCGGAACTCCTGCATCCGCGCCCAGAGGCCCTCTTGGGCGTCGTTCGTGAGCACAACTCCGAACTTGCCGCCACCGATACGACCGATTTGTTCTCCAGGTTCGAGGATGTTGGCGAGGCGCGCGCCCACCTGGGTGATGACATGGTCAGCGACGTCGTAGCCGAACGCCGAATTGATGGTGCTCAGGTTGTCGAGACCGATCACAGCAAATCTGGGGTCGGCGTAGCTTCCGACATAATGCGCGAGCACGTCGCTCAGTCGGTCGCTCAGGCCGCTTCGGCTCAGCAGGCCTGTCAAGCTGTCCCGGTCGATCGGCGCGCTGCGGTTTCTTTCGGTTACGTCCCGTAGCAAGCCGACGCAAGCCGCCGTCTTTCCATCCTTCGGGGTCGCGGGGCTGAAGACGATTTTCTCCTCAAACCACCGCGGTCCGCCGCGGCGATCGGTGATCGGGTACTCGAAGGTCTTCGTCACTTCTTGGGGGAGGGCGCCAATTCTCGCCAACGCGATAAAGGCGTCGCGATCCCTCGGCGCGGCTCGTCCTGCGATGCGCGCCAATTCGGAACTGCGAACGGGCAGATGCGATTTGTCGACGCCAAGGGCTTCGGCCGACCCTTCTGACCAATCGAGGCTGTCGTCTTCAAGTGACCATTGATAGCGCGCTTGAGTAACGGCCGGGCCGATCCCTTGATCAATTACTCCCGAACCATCCATTACCGCACCTGTGTTCGCGTATTTTCACGGGACGTTTCCGCAGTTCGCCCCTCATTTGCGCCACAATACGTTTCAGGTTTTAAGCAAAACTGAACTGTTCGGAACAAAGACGGCGCACGAATGCAGAAAGACAGCTGCGCAGGAAATTGTTATCCTTACCCGACTTAGGGCCACGTCCCGAGCACGGCGGGCGTCTTCCGAGGGTTACTCGGCCTCGCCAAATCTTGTTCGCACGAGATCGACGAGCCCGGCCAAAGCCGCCTCGGCGTCGCGGCCGCTCGCTGCGATCTCGATTTCACATCCCTTCGCGGCGGCGAGCATTAACAATCCCATAATCGAGTAGGCGGCGACGCTCATCCCGTCGCGGCTGACCGTGACTTTCGCATCAAAATGCTCGGCCAACGTCGCAAACTTCGCAGAGGCGCGCGCGTGCAGACCCTTCGCGTTCACGATTTCAACCGTGGCTTTGAGCGTCTTTGGCGGTTCTGGGGTCATTCGGCGGCGTCAGTGGAGATGGCTTTATCGCGTGCGTGCGGCCCGCCGAGAACATCGCTTGCGGCCAAGATGTATTTTCGCCCAGCTTCGACAGCTGAAGCAACCGCCTCGGCACGTGTCTTGTCGCGGCTGCGGGCCAATCGCATCATCATGGGCAGGTTGACGCCTGTGATCACATCGACGTTTTCGGATCCCATCGCGGCAATTGCGAGATTGGACGGCGTCCCTCCGAACAGGTCGGTCAGCACGATCACGCCGGCTCCTTGATCGATGTCCTCGATCGCTTGCGCGATTTCGGCGCGGCGTGACGACAGCTCATCCTTTGGGCCAAGACCGATTGCGCGAGCGGCCTCTAAGGGGCCGACCACGTGCTCTGTCGCCTTTAGGATCTCCGTCGCAAGGTCGCCGTGCGCGACGACCAGTAGGCCGATCATCCCAATTCCACCTGTGTCGCAGGACCCTCGGCCCCCTCGGCGGTCTCTGCAGAAACCACCGCCCGCTGGTCGATGCTCGGATCATCTCTTTGTTCGCGATGGGTTATCTCGATCCGCCAGCCCTTGTCTCTGAGGTGCTGACCGACCGTTTCCGCCAAAGCGACAGACCGATGTTTGCCGCCTGTGCAGCCAAACGCAATGCCTAGATAGCTTTTTCCTTCTTGTTGGTATGCTGGAAGAAGAAGCTCGAGCAGCCCGGTCAGTTGTTCGAAAAACGCCGGATAGAGCGGATCGTCTTCGATATACGCGCGAACGTCGGCGCTGCGGCCTGTTTTGGGTCGAAGGTTCGGCTCGTAATGGGGGTTGCGCAGAAATCTGCAGTCGAACACCAAATCGGCGTTCATGGGCGCGCCGCGCTTGTACGAAAAAGACGTGATCGTCGTCGCGAGAGCAGCCAGGCCGGCGGGATCGAAGCGGCTTCGCAGCGCGTTCTTGAGATCGGAAAGGGTCATGGAGCTTGTGTCCAGGAGACCGTCGGCCACGTCGCGGGCCGACGCCATGGCCGCCCGATCTCGTGCGATCCCGATCTCGACGGATTCGTCCGGGGCGAGGGGGTGACGACGGCGCGTCTCGGTGTAACGGCGTCTGAGGACTTCTTCATCGCAGTCCAGAAACAGCACGCTCAGTCGGCGACCAAAGGCGTTGCGCAGCCGGTCAATCACGGCCTCGAACGCGCCCTCGGAGTAACCGACGGTCTGCGCATCGAGCCCAATCGCGACGCGCAGGCCGTGGGTTTCGGCGAGTTCGGTCGCTATGCTGTGGGTGAGGGCCAGGGGCGGCGTGTCCACGGTGCGAAAACCGAGGTCCTCCAGCGCGCAAAGGCCGCTGGTCCGACCCGCGCCGGCGCGTCCTGTGAGGATCACCACCTGAGGCGGCGCGTCCTGTGAAGGCCCGTCGTCGTTTCGCCCGTCTGCCTGCATACCCGACCGTCTCGATCATCCGCTTCTGACGGACGCCGATCGGAGGCTCAAGCGCTCCGACCTGGTCCGCCTGACGTCACCATCTCTTCAACCGCTGCATCGGGATCTTCGAGCCTGCCTTCGGTCATCAAGACCGCCAGCGCGCTCGCTGTCGCCGAACTCTCTCGCATACACAGTAGCGGAAAGCGCATGTCTAACAAATGGGTGTTGCGCGGAGCGGGACAACGTTCAGGCGCGGGCTGGCCATTCGGCGACAGGTCGACGACGTGCGAGATCGATGCGCTTTGCTCATAGGGCAAGCGCAAGAGGCCGGTTCCCCGAAGCTCGAGCAAACCTGCGATCGCTGCAGGCGCGGTCGCCAGAACCGCGTCTCCCTGACGCCTGAGGGTCGTTTGGTCATCCGAAACGAGTTTGCCCCCAAGCGCGATGAGACGCACCGCAAGAGTGCTCTTTCCCGCGCCGCTCGGTCCTCGGATAAGCGCTCCGCGCCATTCGCCGTTGCGCAGCAAGGCGACGCAGCCGCCGGCGACCAGCTCCGCGTCGCCCGCATGATCGAAAGAGGTCATGACGGCAGATGGACCGAGAACTTCGCGCCCGCCCGATCCGCTCTGTTTTCCGCCCAAACGGCGCCCCCATGCGCTTCGACGATCTGTCGGCAAATGCTCAGGCCAAGACCCGAATGGCCGCCAAACTCTTCATCTTCAGGGCGTTGCGAGTAAAAGCGGGAGAAAATGGATTCCAAATTCTCTTCAGGGATGCCCGCTCCTTCATCGATGATCTCAAGGCACAATCCAGGCCGCACGCCAAATGGCTTGGTCTGGGCTGAGACGGTGATCGCGTCGCCGGGCGCGCTGAAGGACAGCGCGTTGTCCAGGATGTTGTGAAGGACCTGGGCCAGCCGGCTCTCCATGCCTCGCAGCGGCAAAGCTGTCTCTGGAAGCCGCACGTGGATCTCGACTTTCCGTTTTTCCGCTTGCGGGCCCGAGATGTCGACCACCGTTTGCACAAGCGACCGGAAGTCGAAGACATCCATGTCTTCTCGGACCAGTTCGGCGTCGAGCCGCGACGCGTTGGAGATGTCCGTCACCAACCGATCGAGCCGGCGCACGTCGTTCTCGATCACGCTCAACAAACGCTCTCGCGCGTCGTCCGATCGAGCAAGTCGCATCGTCTCCACGGCTGACCGAAGCGACGTGAGGGGGTTCTTGATCTCGTGAGCGACGTCCGCTGCGAAACTCTCGATCGCTTCGATCCGGTCGTAGAGCGCGTCGGTCATGCGGCGAAGCGAACCCGACAGGTCGCCGATCTCGTCGTGGCGTTTCGTGAAGTTTGGGATGTGAATGCGGTTCGGGTTCAGGGGTCTCGCTTCCTGACCGCTGCCAAGATCCGCGGCTTCCGCCAGCTTGCGGATTGGCCGAGCGATCGTTTGCGCGAGCACCACCGACAGCAGAAAGTTCACAATCAGCGCGACAAAGAAGACCTGAAGGATAGCGATCCGTTCGTCTCGGACGATTTCGCCGATCTCTCCACCTTCGGTCGACAGCATCAGGCCGCCCATGACCGTACGCACGCGCTTGATCGGCACGGCGACCGACAGGATCAGCTCGTCCTGACTATTGACGCGCTCCGCGAACGCGATTTCGCCTGAGAGCGCGACATACACTTCTTCATCTTTGGAGATGCCGGAAGGCGGGGTCTCCTGATAGAGTTCCAGCGGGCGTTGAAACAGCCCTGCGGCGCGCTCATAGAGGTCCTCAAGGCGGCTGAGCAGTCCGTCTGCCGCCCCCGGCGCGCGAAGCGGCTCGACCTCCACGACAAGGGCGGAACCGGGCAGCGCGCGCGTGTCGCCGGTCAGTCGGCCGCTTCGATCATAAATCTGCGCACGCAAACCGGCCGGCAAAGCGACGCGGCGCAGGATCTCGTTCGCGACAAGCCGATCGTAGCTTTGATTGTTGGGCTCGCCGGCCGACTCCGCGATCGTGATCGCGATCAGCTCGGCTTCCGTCTTCAACGACGCCAGTCTCAGATCGATCAATCCATCCCGAAACTGACTGAGGTACAGAACGCCGCCCAGCAGGAAAACCAACGCCGCCAGGTTCAAGGCGATGATCCGCCGCGTGAGGCTCGAGAAGGAGAAGGGTTCCTCGAGGCGCTCGCGCACGCTTGACGCCGCACCCTCCATCTGGCCGCGCAGCTTTTCCAGACGCGCGCGACCTGCGGTGGCGAGATCCGCCGCCGAAGACGAGTCGGCTTTCAAATCATCGCGATCTGGTCTCTCAGCCTCGGTCACACGGTCTCCTCGATGGGCTGGCTCCGGCGCGTGCGGCGGCCGAAGCTCTCCGCAAGAGGCGATGGCTCGAACAGACGTGGGTTAGGCGTCTTCTTTGTACCGGTAGCCAACGCCGTAGAGCGTCTCGATGGCGTCGAACTCGCCGTCGACCCCACGGAACTTCTTTCGAATGCGTTTGATATGGCTATCGATGGTTCGGTCGTCGACATAGATTTGGTCGTCGTAGGCTGCGTCCATCAGGTGATCTCGACTTTTGACAAAGCCTGGGCGGCTTGCGAGCGCCTGCAGGATCAGAAACTCCGTCACGGTCAGGGTGACGTCCTGCCCGTTCCACGAACAGGAATGTCGAAGCGGATCCATGACCAGCGAACCGCGCTTGATGGGCTTGTCCTTCTCGGCCCGTTCGACCGAGGTGTCGTCGACGTCGCGGCGACGCAGGACGGCGCGCACCCTCTCGATCAGCAACCGTTGCGAGAACGGTTTGCGGATGTAGTCGTCGGCGCCCATTCGCAAGCCGAGAACCTCATCGATCTCCTCGTCTTTCGAGGTCAAGAAGATCACCGGCATGTCGGATTTCTGGCGAATGCGCCGAAGCAGCTCCATCCCGTCCATTCGAGGCATCTTGATGTCGAGCACAGCAAGGTCTGGGGGCGTTTGGCTGAGCGCGGTAAGCGCGGCGGCGCCGTCTGAATAGGTGCGCACCTCAAAACCTTCAGCCTCCAGCGCCATGGCAACTGACGTCAGAATATTGCGGTCGTCATCCACCAGCGCGATCGTGGTCATTCATGCGCTCCCAATTCACCAGTCGACACTGCGACGTTCTCAATCCAGCACGCCAGAAGTTTTTGCGTCAACGGGCGCTGTTTTCTCTTTCGTCACAGATAAATAAGTCGCTCGCGCTCTGGCTTTCAACTTCATCGACGTTAACGACCCGACATCGCCGACTGTCAGCCTGCTCGCGTCAATCTGCCCGGTAAACGAGGATTGTGCCGATCGAGGGAGCTTGCTAAAGGGCCTAGCTATTGGTCCGGCGCAAAGCCTTTCACCAAAGACCGTATGCTTTTGCATCGTTTTTGCGTGCAGACGCTGGAACAACACGAACCCGATCCGGCTACCGAGTCCAAGGAGCTGCCCCAGTGCGCATCACCGGCCTTTTTAACCCGTCTCATTCTATCGACACTCTCGGCGCTACGGGTTTGGCCGGCGTTTACTACAATCTGAACGAGGCGGGTCTTGTCGAAGCCGCAGTCGCGCGCGGCGAGGCCAAGCTTGGGAATGGCGGCGCTGTGCTTGTGGAAACCGGCAAGCACACGGGTCGCTCGCCCAAGGACAAATTCACCGTTCGCGAGCCGTCGGTCGAGCCGCATATCTGGTGGGAGAACAACGCGTCCATGACCCCGGAGGCGTTTGAGCAGCTCCGCGTCGACATGCTCGCCCACATGAGCGGGCGCGAGTACTTTGTTCAGGACCTCTACGCCGGCGCTGACCCGGACCATCGTCTGAATGTGCGATTGGTGAACGAGCTGGCGTGGCACGGTCTGTTTATCCGGCACATGCTCCGCCGTCCCGAGCGTTCCGAGCTGCCCAGCTTCGTGCCCGAGTTCACGATCATCAATTGTCCGACCTTCAAGGCGGACCCCGCCAAGCACGGGTGCCGGTCCGAGACCGTTATCGCGGTCTCCTTTGAGCGTAAGTTGATCCTGATCGGAGACAGTTCCTACGCCGGCGAGAACAAGAAGTCGGTTTTCTCGGTGCTCAATTACCTGCTGCCGGAAAAAGGCGTGATGCCGATGCACTGCTCGGCCAATCACGCGACGGGCGACACGTCGGAAGCTGCGGTCTTCTTTGGCCTTTCGGGTACGGGCAAAACCACCTTGTCGGCCGATCCGGAACGGACGCTCGTTGGCGATGACGAACACGGTTGGACCGATAAGGGCATCTTCAATTTCGAGGGCGGCTGCTACGCGAAGACAATCAACCTGTCGGCCGAGGCCGAGCCGGAGATTTTTGCGACGACCTCGAAGTTCGCGACCGTCATCGAGAACATGGTCTACGATGAAGATACGCGCGAACTCGACTTCAGCGACGACAGCCTCACGGCGAACATGCGCTGCGCCTATCCGCTGCATTACATCTCGAATGCGTCCGAGACCGGGTTGGCCGGCGCGCCGAAGAACGTGATCATGCTGACTTGCGACGCGTTCGGCGTTCTGCCGCCGATCGCGCGTCTCACGCCAGCACAGGCGATGTATCATTTCCTTTCGGGGTTCACCTCGAAGGTCGCCGGCACCGAGAAAGGCGTCACTGAACCACAGCCGACTTTCTCGACCTGCTTCGGAGCGCCGTTCATGCCGCGCCGTCCGGAAGTCTACGGCGAGCTGCTGCGCGACAAGATCGCCGAGACCGGCGCGCGCTGCTGGCTCGTGAACACGGGGTGGACTGGCGGAGCCTACGGAACCGGATCGCGCATGCCGATCCGCGTGACGCGCGCGCTGCTGACTGCGGCGCTGAACGGGTCGTTGAACGACGTCGAGTTCCGCACCGATCCGAATTTCGGCTTCGAAGTGCCGATCGCTGTCGAAGGCGTGTCTGGCCCCGTTCTCAACCCACGCCAGACCTGGGAAGACGGCGCATCTTACGATGCACAGGCTGCAAAGCTGGTCGGCATGTTTGAAGAGAACTTCGCTCAGTACTTCGACCATGTCGCTGAGGACGTTCGCGACGCGGCGCTCAAGCAGGCGGCCTGACCCAAGCCGCAATACGGGATCGAAGCTGTCTCAGGTTTGCGCTTGAGGACGAGCAGTCGTAATCACGACTGGTGGATGAGCTTTGCAGTCTTTCCGCCGAAGAGGCGCTTGCGCGGTTTCGCGATCGCTCTCTGTCTCCTGTCGAACTGACCGAGGCGGTGATCGCCCGGGCGGAAGCGACCGAACCTGTCGTCAACGCGCTGACCTACACCTATTTCGAGGAGGCGCTTGACGCCGCCAAAGCCGCTGAGAAGCGCTATACCGGACGGGACGGATCGCCGCGCGCGCTTGAAGGGCTTTGCGTCGCGGTCAAGGACTCCGGCCATATCGCCGGATGGCCGACCTCGGCTGGCTCGTTGTTGTCCGAAGAGAGCCCTCAAGAGACGACGTCGCCGATCAACCAACGCGTGCTGGACGCTGGGGCGATCGTCCATGCGCGCAGCGCGACGCCGGAGTTTTCCTGCGCCGCAGTGACCCATTCCCGGCGCTGGGGCGCGACCCGCAACCCTTGGGCGCTCGATTATGCTCCTGGAGGCTCTTCCGGAGGAGCCGCCGCGGCCTTGGCCATCGGTTCCGCCACTCTGGCCACGGGGGCTGACATCGCAGGTTCGATTCGGATACCAGCGTCGTGCTGTGGCGTCGTCGGATACAAGCCGCCGCGCGGGCGCAATCCGGTGGATGCGCCGTTCAATCTGGACGTCTACTGCCACACGGGGCCGCTGGCCCGCACGGTTGGCGACGCCCAACTGTTTCAAAACGCGCTGTCAGGACCGCACCCGGAAGATCCCGTAACGCAGCGACCCAAGCTCGACATCGAGACTGACCTCAGAGGCGTCGCGGGCTTGCGGATCGGATGGTCGATGGATCTAGGCTTCTTTGAAATCGATCGCGCGGTCGCAGCCTCGACGCATGAGGCTCTGGACGTTTTGCGCGCGCTCGGAGCTGAATTGGTCGAGATCCGCCCGCCATGGGGATGGGAGGTCGTCGATGCGGCTCTGACGCATCTGCGATCGAACTTCGGGACTTCGATCGCGCCCAAGTCACGGGAAGAGACGGATTTGATGACGCCGTACGCCCGTGCTTTCGCCGAGGCTGGGCGTCGCATCACCCCAGAGCAGGTTCAACATTCGATCCGCACCACCCGCCGGATGGCGACTTGGTTCTCGCACAGGATGGAGGAGCTAGACGTTTTTGTCTGCCCGACGACGGCGATTCCATCTCTCCCGGTCGCGTTCGACCAGAGCCAGGATCAGATCGAAATCAACGGCGTTTTGGTCGACCCGATGATTGGTTGGGTGCTGACGACGCCCTTCAACATGCTGTCGACCCATCCGGTCTTGGCTGTCCCGTCAGGGGTGAGCGCCAGCGGTCTTCCAATTGGCTTGCAGTTTGTCGGCAAAAGCTTCCAAGATCAGGACGTCTTTCGAGCGGGCCTGGCTTTCGAGGCGGCGCGGGGGCCCTGGCCGACGCCATGCGACCTCGCCAAAGGCATTCGCAGGTAGAGCGCCCCGGGCCTCGTCACCGCCGGTTTCCCGGCCCTTACCAGGAGCATGACATGACCGATCTGCCGCATATCCTGAATTGGCGCCGGATCAATGATCGGATCACAACCTCTGGGCAGCCCAGCGAAGCTGAGCTGGCTGAAATCCAAAAGCTCGGCGTGACCCACGTCATCAATCTGGGGCCACATCACAACAAGGGAGCCCTGGAGGACGAAGCCGGCTCAGTCGCGGCGCTCGGAATGCGCTACATCTACATCCCGGTCGAATTCGAGGATCCAACCGACGAGGACTTCGACGCGTTCCGCACGGCGGTCGAGAACGCTCCGGATGCGGTGATGCACGTGCACTGCATCTACAACGCCCGGGTCAGTGCGTTTTTCTACCGGTATGCAAAATCCTCGGACGTGATGTCGGAAGACGATGCGGCCGCGAACATGGAAAGCATCTGGCGGCCAGGCGACGATTGGGCGGAGTTCGTCGGAAACCCGGCGGCGAAGGGGCGGCCCAATCGTTATGCGGGCGAGGACTATTGAGGGCTTGCCCCTCAACCGCTGCGCGCACAGCTTTGCCGGAGCGCGCTCTCACATCAGCGCGCGGCGGATGAGGTTGAGCGCGGTCAGCACCAGAACGATCAGAACCAGCTTTCGGAACTTATCGACGTCGAGGCGGTCATGCGCCTTGAAGCCCAGCCACATGCCCAGCAGAGCTGGGATCACCATTCCGGCCGAGATCGGCAGCGTTTCGGAATTCAGCACGCCGCTTGTCAGATGCGCCGGCGCCAGCACCAACGCCCCAAGAAAAAAGCACAGGCCGCTGGCGCGGACATGCTCCTGTTTTGAAACGTTCATTGCGCCGAGCATGAGAACCACCGGGGGTCCCCAGATCCCGGCGATGCCGCCAAAGAAGCCGCTGATCAAACCGACGATGAACTGCGTCGGCTTCTCTAACGCCGACGGTAAAACGGGCCGCCACCCGAAAAGCTGAAGCCCAGCGAAGATCGACACCCCAAAGCCCAGGATCGCGAAGAACGCCCGGTCGTCCATGCCCGGCAGCAGCCCGGCGCTGAACCAGATCACAACCATCACGACAAGGTTCAAGATCCAGAAGCGTTTGGCCGTCTCCATCAGCGGCGCCAGGCCGTGTCGGATCGTTTGCCAGAGATTTGTCAGAAACACCGGGATGATGAGGATGCCGACAGCGGCTTGCGCGGGCAGCACGCTGGCCGAAAGCGTCACTGCGACCAAGGGAAGCGCAAACCCAACGCCGCCTTTGACGAAACCGCCCATAAAGAACGCGGCTGTGGCAAAGAGGAGCGCGCCCAGTCCGTGGCTTTCAATGAACGCGTCCATGCCGACTCCCGATCGCCTATGCTGTCCGTACGTCAGAAGTGGTTGAATCTTCAAACCACTTCGATGCAAAGCCGAAACGCAGAGCCTGTTTCGGTCCGCGAAACAATCGTGCGCTGAAGTATCGCCAAGTGAAATTTGCTTCAATTCGCCGTTGACGACACGCTGAAATCAAGCCATCAGATATCCGTTGTCTCGCAAGTGCGAAACAACCTCCTTGTGCAATTTGGAGTGACATGATGGCTCTCGATACACCGTCGCTTGCGGCGCGCGCGGAAGATACGTCCGCGATCCTTCCCAATCTCATTGATATCTGTGCGGAAGCGCTCGATGGCGCTGAGGCTCTGTTGACTGAAGCCCGGAGCGTTCTGCGCGACAAGGTCACGGCCAAAGACCGCGTCTCGGGCAAGATGCTCGAAGCCCATCAGCAGGCGACCCACGGCCTCGCGTGGACAGCGACTTATGTCGAAGCGCTGCGGCAGATGCTCAGCTGGGCGCGCCGTCAGGAAGCCGACGGGAAGCTCGGCGAGCTCGAACAGCTTCTGCTGCAGGTCGCTTTCGGGGAATACCTCGCACAATTGCGCGGCGGCATTCCGATGAGCCAGGGCGAAATGGTGCGTCCGCAGGATCTGGGGCTGAGCTTCGATCAGGCCCGCGTTCTGGTGAACGACGCCACCGAGAAACTGGTCGTCGACGGGCCCAGCGACGGCGCGAAGGCCCGGATCGTCGCCCTCATGATCGAACGCGCCGGCGCCGCGACCTACGGCGACTGCGGACTGGACGACGACTTTGAGATGATCCGGGAGCAGTTCTGGCGGTTCAGCCAGGATCGTGTCCTTCCGGACGCCCATGAATGGCATCTCAAAGACGAGCTGATCCCCATGGAGATCGTTCAGGAGATGGCGGAGCTCGGCGTCTTCGGTCTCACCATCCCGGAGGAGTTTGGCGGAGCCGGCCTCGGGAAGACGGCGATGTGCGTCGTCTCCGAAGAGCTATCGCGCGGCTACATCGGGGTTGGTTCGCTCGGCACCCGTTCCGAGATCGCTGCAGAGCTGATCCTGTGCGGCGGCTCCGATGAGCAGAAGGCGGAGTTTTTGCCCAAACTCGCGTCGGCCGAGATTCTGCCGACAGCGGTTTTCACGGAACCGAACACAGGCTCCGACCTCGGCGCTCTGCGCACCCGCGGGGAGCGCGACGGCGATGACTACGTGATCACTGGCAACAAGACCTGGATCACGCATGCCGCGCGGGCGGATATGATGACGCTGCTTGTTCGCACCGACCCGAACACGACGGATTGGCGCGGCTTGTCGATGTTTCTGGCGCCGAAAGCCCGCGGAACCGAGGAAACGGACTTCCCCGACGAAGGGATCTCCGGCGGTGAGATCGAGGTCCTCGGCTATCGTGGCATGAAGGAATACGAGCTTGGTTTCGACGGCTATCGCGTGCCGGCGAAGAACCTGCTTGGCGAGACCGAAGGCATGGGCTTCAAGCACCTGATGCAGACTTTTGAGAGCGCCCGCATTCAAACCGCCGCTCGCGCGGTGGGCGTGGCGCAGTCGGCGCTCGATATCTCGCTGCAATACGCGCAGGAGCGTCAGCAGTTCGGCAAGTCGCTGGTCAACTTCCCACGCGTCTACTCGAAGATCGCGATGATGGCGGTCGAGATCATGGTGGCCCGACAGCTCACCTATTTCTCGGCCCGCGAGAAGGATGCGGATCGTCGCTGTGATCTCGAGGCCGGCATGGCCAAGCTGCTTGGGGCGCGCATCGCCTGGGCGGCGGCTGACAACGGCTTGCAGATCCACGGCGGCAACGGCTTTGCGCTCGAGTATCCGATCTCTCGCGTGCTGTGCGACGCGCGCATCCTCAACATCTTCGAGGGTGCGGCCGAGATCCAGGCGCAGGTGATCGCGCGGCGCGTCCTGGAGACTGGGAACTAAGGGCTCTCGACCCTCCAGCGAAAGAAGCTTTCAGCCGGGTTATTGCACTCGGCTGAAGGCGAGATGGGCTCCGAGGCCGACCAGCACGGATCCGCCGACTGTTTTGGCGATCCGTTCGCCGACGCTGCTGGAGCGAACGGCCCGCACGACACGTTCCGTGACAAAGACCGTGATCACGTCCGCCATCGTGAACATCACGTTGACGATCGTTCCGAGGACCAGAAACTGCAGCCAGACAGGCCACGCGGCGTTTGGGTCGACGAATTGCGGAAGAAAGGCGATGAAGAACAGCGCCGCGTTCGGGTTCAGAACTTCAACGGCAAAGCTCTCCAGAAACGCGCGCCGGTCGCTTTTCGGCGCTGTTCGGAGTGTTTCCTCAGATATCTCCGCCGTTGCGGTCCGCGACCGGATCATCTGGATCCCCAACCAGATCAGATAGAGCGCGCCAGCGATCTTCAGCGCCAGATACGCCGAGGGCACGTGTCGAAGGATCGCGGACAATCCCAGCGTCGCGCCCATCACATGCACATACCCGCCGAGGTGAATGCCGACGGCGGCGAACAAACCGGCGCGTCGCCCGCCAGCCATCGTGCGCGCGGCGGTGTAGAGAAGCGCGGGGCCGGGAAAGAACGCGAACAGCACGCTCGCGATGAAGAACGGCAGCAGAAGCTCTGCGGATGGCATGGGACCCTCGGGCGGTGCTGAAGGTCAGACAGTCTCCGTTTCGAAGAGCGCGGTCAAGCGTCCGCGCGCGGGCGGTGCTGCATCGACGCCGACGCCGGCATAGGCCCATTTCCGCAGGAAATGTCCGGAGAGTTTAAGCGCGTCGGCAATCTCTTCGCGCGCGGCGAGATCGCCAAATCTCAAGAAGTCGGGCAATGGCAAGAGCCGGTCGGCGTACGGTTCACCCGCAGCGCGAGACACGGCGCGCCCGGTCTTGGGCGAGACCCAGATCAGCTCTTGCGTTTGACCCGTGACGGCGCAGTTCGACAGATCGAGCCCATAGCCGAGCGCCTCAAGCAACGCGAGCTCCCAATGCGCGTAGATCGTCGGCCAATCTGGGCTGTCGGCCAGAGCGTCGAACAGTGCGATCGTCGGCGCGTAGAGATCGGGTTGCGGTTCGCGCTCGGGCAGCAGGCTCGCGAGCAGCGCACAGGCGGCGTTCAACGCAGCCAGTCCCGCACGGTCGTCCAGTAATCTCCCCGCGCGCGTCCGGATCGGCTCAGCTTCAAAGACGCCCAGATGGTTTTCAAGCCGCGCGCTCCAGGCGAGCGCGAGCTGTGCGCCCGGCTGAAGGAAAGGCGTCTTCTTACGGCTCACGCCGCCGCGCACGAGGCCCAGATGGCGTCCCCGCGTCTCAGTGAAGACCTCGATGATGACGGCGGTCTCGCCATGCTTCCGCACGGAGAGCAGCACGCCTTCGTCCTGCCAGCGCATATATAGGCTTATAGCGCAGATAATGGGGAAGGGCAGGCGAAATCTTCCAGATATCGCGATATGCAGCGTTCCAGCGACGGACTGGATCTCGTAAGTCTCTGTGAACTCGTCCTGCACCGCCTCTAGGAGCGCTCCGACTGCTTTTCGCTCAGCCCGAAGCCCACGGCGTGGTCTCGCGACGTAGGCGATGGAGGATAAGCCGGTGGAGGTCGCTGCTTTGATCAACGCGTTTCTTTCGGCGACCGTTGAGACCCTGACCTGTTCAGCAGGATCATACCGATCAGAACGAGGCCGACGCCTGCGGCGAGCGACAGGCTCATGGGTTCTCCCAAAAGCCCTACGCCGAGAAGGACGGCGACCGCGGAGCGCAGATAAGCCTGACTTGCGACGGCGAGAGACCCGATCGCACCGATCAGGTGGAAGTAGATCAGCATCGCGAGCGCCGTCGACCCGATGGCGAGCGTCGTCGCTGCGACGAGCGAACGCGCTGAAATCTCCGCTGCGAGGGGCGTCTCAAGCATGAAGGCGGCCGGGGTCAGAACAAGCGCCGCCCAGATCATCGTCCCTGCGGCCGTGACCATCGCCGGCTGATCCCGAAAGCGGCGGCCATATACTGCAGCGCAGCCGTAAAGCAGCGCGCCGCCAAGGATCGCCAGCTGAGGGAGCAACTCCCTCCCAAGACCCTCCACGTCGAGCAGAACCACGACGCCAGCCAGTCCAATCAGCGCGCCGGCGAGCTTCAGCCATTCGATATGCGGCGACAACCTGAGCGCGAGGGCGAGGAAGAAGACAAAGATCGGCGATGTCGAGTTCAGGACCCCGGCCAATCCGCTATCGACGTATTGCTGCCCCCAGGCGAGCAGCGTCCAGGCGCCGATGCTGTTGAAGAAGGACTGAACGAGAAGCGCGGCGATCGTCGTGCGTTCGTAAGGAAACGAGTGACCGCGAAGGCTGACGGCGACACTCAGAAGACCTGCGGCGACCGTCACGCGATAGGCCATGAGCGTGACCGGCGGAAAGGTCTCCAACGCGACCTTAATCAACGGGTACGAGCCGCCCCACAGCAACGCAAGGAGGACCAGAAGCATATAGTTTCGGAGGAGCAGGCGATCGCGCATGGACTGTTTAGAGCACGATCGCGACTGACAATGCTTCGTCGCTGGTCGAAGTATACGCGTCTATCCGATCAGGTCGTCGAGAAAGTGTCTTCCCTGGCGGTCCTCGATCTCCAGGACCCAGACGTCCGGGTCGAACTCCGCCTGGCGAGAGAGGCGCTGATCGACTTCGGGCTCGGGCGCGGGATCGGGGCCAACCAGCCATGTCCAGCCGGAGCCGCCATCGCCCAGCGTCGCCCGCGTCAGCGCCCGCGCTTGTCCGTCCAATGTTGCGATCTTGAGCAAGACCGCGCCGGATTCCTCGGCCCCTTTTCGCGCGACGAAAGCGGCGGCGCCTTCGATCTCGCAGCGTCGGATATGGGCGGCGACCCAGATCCCCGCCGCGAGCCGCGCGCTCATTCGTTGGCGTCCTTGATGTCGAGGCCGATCTGCTCGAACCGCTCCGCCTCTGTCAGCCATTCCGGTCGAACCACGATCCGTGTGAACAGATGCACAGGACGCTCGATCAATTCCGCGATGTCGGCGCGAGCGAGTTTGCCGATCTCTCGGATCGTCTCGCCTTTCTTTCCGAGCACGATTCCCTTGTGACCGTCTCGGGCGACATAGATGACCTGCTCGATCTTGGTGGAGCCGTCTTTGCGGTCGTCCCATGTCTCGGTTTCAACGGTCAGCTGATAAGGCAGTTCCTGGTGCAGACGGAGGGTCAGCTTCTCCCGCGTGATCTCGGCCGCGATCATCCGCAGCGGCAGGTCGGAGATATCGTCTTCGGGGTAAAGCCAGGGCCCTTCGGGCATCTGCTGAGCGAGCCAGGACTTGAGATCCGAGACGCCGTCGCCCTTTTCCGCGGAGATCAGAAAGACCTGCTCGAACGCCATCTTCGCCGAAAGCTCCGCCACGAGGGCCAGCAGGTCCTTGCGGCGCACCTTGTCGATCTTGTTCACAGCGAGCGCGACCGGGCGTCCAGCCGCTCTCTCGGGCAAGTCGGACAGGATGCGCTCGAGGCCCTCGGTCAAGCCGCGGTGCGCCTCCGCCATCACGACGATCAGATCCGCGTCGGCGGCGCCGGACCAGGCGGCGGCGACCATGGCCCGATCGAGTGTTCGCCGCGGTCGAAACAACCCCGGCGTGTCAACGAAGATGATTTGGGTTTGGTCGTGCATCGCGACCCCGCGAAGACGCGCGCGGGTGGTCTGCACCTTGTGGGTGACGATCGACACCTTTGCGCCGACCATCCGATTGAGCAGCGTCGACTTTCCGGCGTTCGGCTCGCCGATCAGCGCGACAAAGCCGGCACGCGTCATCCCGCCGTCGGAACTCGCTTCGAGGCCATCAGTCATCATTCGCCACCTGTGTCATGAGCGCTGCCGCAGCAGCCTGCTCGGCGCTGCGCTTCGCCGACCCTTCCCCGCGTGCGCGGCGGCCATCGGACAACACCGCTTCGATCAGAAAGCGCGGCTGATGATCGGGGCCGGAGCGTTCAATCAGCTCGTATCTCGGCACCGGAAGACCAAGGCCTTGCGCCCATTCCTGCAGCGCCGTCTTCGCATCGATCGGAGTCTCGGCTTGCTGATCAAGCCGCTCCCCCCAATGCGTGACGATGAAGGACGAGGCGGCTTTGAGCCCGCCGTCGAGATAGACCGCGGCGATAACAGCCTCCATCGCGTCCGCGAGAAGGGCGAGCTTTTTGCGGCCGCCGGTATTCGCTTCGGAACGCGCCATGCGCAGCTCGTCGCCAAGGGCCAGCTGCGTGGCGACTTCAGCGCAGGTTTCTCGGCGCACCAGCGCGTTCAGCCGTGGCGCAAGCCTGCCTTCCGTCTCGTTTGGAAAGCGCTCGATCAAGGCCTCCGCGACGACAAGACCAAGAACGCGATCCCCCAGAAACTCCAGGCGCTGATTGTCAGGCTCGAACCGGCCAGCGGCCGAGGCGTGGGTGAGAGCTTCGATCAGAAGATTTCTGTTCGAGAAAACGTGGCCGAACCGACTTTCCAAGTCGGCGAGGCGTTTTTCGTCGCGTTTGGTCAGAACCATTTTCGACGTCTAGCCCAGATCGCGCGTCTGATCCGGCGTGTCGCTCCGACGCCGCATCAATCGATTGACTGGAAAAAGCGGTCGCCGCGCCAGTTCCAGATCTCCCAAAACGCCCCGCTCGAGGACAGGAGCACCAGGTCGGCGCGCCCCAGGAGGTTCTCGAACGGAACAAATCCCACGATCGTTCGGCTGTCTTGCGAGTTGTCGCGGTTGTCGCCCATGAAGAAGTAATGGCCTTCGGGCACCGTGTAGACGCTGGTGTTGTTCATCGAACCGCGTCCACCATCGATGCTGAGGATCGTGTGGGTCACGTCGCCGGGCAGGGTTTCGACAAAACTCTGTTTAACGCAATCAGTCGCAGTTGAGATCGGGCGGATGCAGCGTGGCGGGCGCCGTTCCGGCCCCTGTCGGACATTGGGTTCGACGAACTCGCCGTCGGGCTGCACCTGCACTGGCGCGCCATTGATGTGCAGCCGGCCGTTCTTCATCTGGATTCGGTCGCCGGGAAGGCCCACCAGGCGTTTGATGTAGTCGGTCTGGTTGTCCCGCGGCAGCTTGAAGACGATCACGTCCCCGCGTTCGGGCTCTGCGCCGAAGATACGACCCTCGAACGGGATGTACTTGCCGTAGGGCAGCGAGTACCGCGAATAGCCGTAGGCATATTTCGACACGAACAAATAGTCGCCGATCAGAAGCGTCGACTTCATCGACCCCGACGGGATCGAGAACGGTTGGAACAGCAGCGTCCGGAAGACCAGCGCGATCAGCAACGCATAGATGACCGTGCGAAAGATCTCGCCCAGAGACTCCTTCGGCCGTTCGGTTTGCGCGCCTTTCGGTTCGCTGCTGTCGCTCAAGGTCGCTTCCTTAGATTTTGTACGGCCTTTCCCGCACCATTAGCGGGGTGTGATAGAGGCGCCACGGCATGTCAACACAAGTCCTAGTGGGCGGATGTCGCTTTAGTTGGCTTGAGCTTTACATGCGTCAATCTGAAAGCGAGGCGCCTCTCGCCGGCGGCTCAAACAGCGCCTCGATGATCACAAACGCCTGAGCGTAGGGATGATCGTCGGTCATCGTGACGTGAATTCTTGTTTCGCATCCTTCGGGCGTCAACTTGGCCAGCCGTTCTGCTGCGCCCCCGTGAAGCCGCATGGTTGGTTGTCCGCTTGGCAGGTTCACAACCTCCATCTCGCGCCAGGCGACTCCCATCCGAAGCCCCGTTCCAAGTGCTTTTGAGCATGCTTCCTTCGCCTAGGTCTCGATCCGGTTCCGTCGCCGATCCGCCTTTGCGCGTTCGATGTCGGTGAAGACCCGATTTGTGAAACGCCCGCCAAACCGCGCGACCGTCTTCTCAATCCGACGAATGTCACAGATGTCCGAGCCGATCCCGATGATCACGCGACGCCGCCGACCGGATCGCCGATCTCCCCGCGCGCGCCGTCCATCCGCGAACGCATCTGCGTGATGGCGTCTTTCAGACCGGTGAAGATCGCGTCGCCGATGAGGAAATGGCCGATGTTCAGCTCCACGAGTTCCGGGATCGCCGCCACCGCTTCGACCGAGTCGAAGGTCAGTCCGTGCCCAGCGTGCGGCTCGAGACCAAGCTCCCACGCATACCGCGCGCCTTCGCGCAGTTTGCGCAGCTCGTCGAGGACCTTCGCCTGATCACCGGCGATCACCGCTTCGCAGTAGGTTCCAGTATGCAGTTCCACAACCGGCGCGCCGATTTTCGCGGATGCTTCAATCTGACCAGGGTCGGCCTCGATGAACATCGAGATGCGGCAACCGGCCTCGCGCAGGGGCGCGATGAATTCGGCGAGGCGGTTGTCGTCGCCGGCGACCTCAAGGCCGCCTTCGGTGGTGCGTTCCTCGCGCTTTTCCGGAACGATGCAGACCGCATGCGGCTGATGCTTTAGCGCGATCGCCTGCATCTCCGCCGTTGCGGCCATCTCGAAATTGAGCGGTTTCGACAGCTCCGCCATGAGCCGTCCGATATCGTCGTCGGAGATATGGCGGCGGTCCTCTCTGAGATGCGCCGTGATCCCGTCGGCTCCGGCCGCTTCGGCCATCAGAGCCGCTTTCACAGGATCAGGGTGCGCCCCGCCGCGGGCGTTCCGGATTGTCGCGACGTGATCAATGTTGACGCCAAGTCGCAGGGGAGGGCGGTTCGGCTCGGTCATTGGAATGCTCTTGTTGGCGGTTTCGGCTCGATCGCCCGTTCACGGGCCATTCGCATCTTGTTCAGTCAACTCGCTTTCTTTTTCGACCAGTCAAGGCGCGGCGGCTCGGTTGAGGCGCTTTCGGCCGCCTTTTGTCGAGCCGCGCGGCGCTGGGTCACCAATTGCCGAGCCCGGCTTGTCAGCGTCTGGCGCCGGCTTTTCTGGAATTGAGCGACGAGAGGACGCAGCCCGTAGTAGAACGCGGCGGCGCAAAGCAGTCCGGGGCCGATGCCACCCAGCAGGTATGGCCAGAAAACCGAGACGAAAAACTCGCCCGGGTGCTCCCAAACATAGGTGAAGGACAGTTCCGCGAGTTTTTCTTCACCGCCAATGCTTCCGGTCAGCCAGTTCCCGATGTTCATCGAGATCGCAGCAATCAGCCAGAACGAGATCGGGTTGCCGACGATTGTGCCGAAGGCCGCAGCGATGACGTTGGCGCGGAGCAGATAGGCGAAGAACGCGGCGACGAAGAGGTGCAGCGTGAAAAACGGCGTGAAGGACGCAAAGGCTCCGCAGGCGAAGCCAAGCGCGATGCGATGCGGGGTGTCGGGCAGTCTTTGGACGCGTTTGCCGATGTAAAGAAAGCCGCGGCGCCACCCTTTCTTTGGCGCGAAGATGTCCCGCAACGCGGACAACCAGCTTCGTTTATTTCGGCGTTTGAAGATCATCTGGCTCGGATCGGTTTAAGCGCGGCGGCTGCCTGGCTTCACAGGCGGGATCGCAGCCAATTCGGGCGGCAAATTGTCCGGATCAAAGAGGGGCGCCTCAATCTGGACCAAGGGTGTCAGCGGCACGCCAAGATCAGCCGTTCCACCGGATCGATCGATCAGGCACGCGGCTCCGACAGCTTCGCCGCCAGCGGCGCGAATGGCTGCGATACACTCGCGGGAGGACTTTCCGGTTGTCACGACATCCTCCACCATCAGACAGCGCGCCCCCGCCGCCATCTCAAAGCCGCGGCGCAGCTCAAAGCCACCTTCGGGCCTTTCCATGAAGATCGAATTGACGCCGAGCTGTTTTGCGGTCTCGTAGCCGACAATGACGGCTCCCATGGCCGGAGAGACGCACAAGTCGAACGTTGCGCCCTGTTCCGAGAGAACTTTCGCCGCCAATGCGCCGCACAAGCGCCCGCCCCGGAGGGGGTCCTGCATCACCTTCGCGCATTGCAGATAGACCGAGCTGCGCAGCCCCGAGGACAGCAGAAAGTGCCCTTCAAGCAAAGCGCCTGCGGCGCGAAACTCGTTCAGAACGGCTTCCTGCGCGAGCGCGGCGGCGTCAGTGCGCGGGGATTGTGTCGGATGCGGCGGGGTCACGTGTTTTCTCCTGCTCCGACCCGGACGCGGTTGATGCGCCCGCCGGCGGTGCTGGGGTGGCGTCGGACTCGCCCGACGGAGCTGTCATCGACATCGCGGCGGCATTGCGGATCCGTTCCGCCTGCGCAACCACGGGCTGTGCGCTCAATGTCGTGATTATGTTTGTCAGATGCCGAAGATCTCGAACCTCAAGATCGATATCGAGGCGGAAGAAATCCGGTTTGCGGTCGGCGAACGTCATGTCGTCGATATTGGCGCCGGCCGCGCCGATCAATGTGCAGACTTGTCCCAGAGCGCCGGGCTCGTTCACAAGGACCAACGCGATGTGGGCGAGGTGATCGGCGTGATCACCGGCGTTCGGCGCCCACGCGACGTCGAGCCACCGGTCCATATCGTCCTCGAAGTCCGCGAGACGCTCGCAGTCGATCGCGTGTAGTCGATGGCCGAGGCCAGGCTCGCGCAGCGCGATGATCCGCTCTCCCGGCAAGGGGGAGCAGCAGGGCGCGGCGGGCATCGCAAGCGCTGGTTGCGGCGAGTCGTCCGTGTCGCGACCCGTCTGCCCGCTCCGGGTTGGGACGACTTGAGGTCTGTTGGGGTCGATCGGATCAAGCGCGTCCACCACTTTCGCCGATGACGCCGCTTTTTCGGGATAGACGGCCTCCAGCGCCTGTCGGGCCGTAATCCGCGCCGCGCCGACTTCGGCCAGCAACGCTTCGCCGTCCGAATGCCCAAGCTTGCGGGCGGCCGTATCCAGAACCTTCGCCGAATACGCGGCGCCGGCGCGTTCAAAAAGCACTTCCACAATTCCGCGTCCGAGCCGGGCGGCGGCGTGCCGTTCCTGATCACGCAGCGTGCGCCGTATCGCTGCGCGCGCGCGTCCCGAGCGGACCATCTCCTGCCAGACGGGGGACGGCTTTTGCCCCTTGGACTGAAGGATTTCGACAGTCTGACCGTTGCGAACCGGCGTCCACAAAGGCGAGCGCTTGCCGTTGACCTTGGCCCCCACGGCGGTGTGGCCGACATCCGTGTGGATCGCATAGGCGAAATCCAGGGCGGTCGCGCCGCGCGGCAAGCCGATGACGTCCCCTTTCGGCGTGAAGCAAAAGACCTGGTCGAAGGTCATCTCCATCTTCGCTTCTTCGAGGAAATCCTGTGGTGGGTCGCCGCGCTCCACGCGGTCGACGAGATCGCGCAACCAACGATGCGGGTCGACCGCGAACGGGTTCTGCGAGCGCATTCCCCCCTTGTAGGCCCAATGCGCGGCCACGCCGGTCTCGTTGACCTCATGCATCTGTTCAGTGCGGATCTGTACTTCGATCCGGGCGCCGTTCGGTCCGACAACCGTTGTGTGGATGGAACGATAGCCGTTCGACTTCGGGCCCGAGATGTAGTCCTTGAAACGCTCTGGCACGGCGCGCCAGGCGCGGGGGCGGCGGCGTGCCGTTCCTGATCACGCAGCGTGCGCCGTATCGCTGCGCGCGC
>CALDSD010000040.1 GCA_937911325.1 uncultured Neomegalonema sp. | reverse complement strand
GAGACACAAACATCTCGGGAGGAGGTGATTGAAGCCAACGCGTCGGTCGAAGGCATCTTCACGGCCTTCTATGGTCTCGACAAGATTGACGTTACGGCACGGACCGCGACCGCGGAAGCATATGAAAAGCTCGAAGTCGCGTTGGTCCTTGATATCTCCTCCTCGATGACCGGCGATAAAGTCGCTGAGCTGCGCGAAGCCGCCAAGGCCTTTGTCACAACGCTTCTCGAAGAAGAGACCGACCGTGAATTCCGCCATATCTCGATCATTCCCTATGGCGGGACGGTGAAGCTCGGCGCTGACTTCTTCGACTATCTCAAGCCGGGCTACTCGGAAGCCAAGTGGAACGGATGCCTGGAGTTCGACAGCTCCATCATGAATGACGGGCTTATTCCTCTTGGCGCGCACGACCCGGTTCAACACATCTGGCGCTACAAGAACCACAAGAACAACGAGTGGTGCCCGCCTGGCGCGTCGGAGCCGCTCTTCTTCTCCAACGACGTGACCCAGCTGACGACCTACATCGACAATCTGACCCGTCTGTCTGACGGCACCGGTTCGGATATCGGGTCCGCCTGGGGGCTCAAGGCGCTCTCGCCGCTTTGGCGAGGCCGCATCGACGGCGCGCCATCCGACACACCCGCCGACTACGGCGACTCGGTCAAGTCGCTGGTGATCATGACGGACGGCGGCATCACCTATCAGGGCCGCGCGGCGAGTTACGATCTTCTGGCGGCGTTCGGCGATGACATTGACGATCCAAGCGACGACCACCCGACCGTGGATCCGGTCTATGCGGACGGCAGCCTGTACTCGAAGGCGCAGGCCCAATTGAACTTCACAGCAGTCTGCGATGAAGCGACGGCCAAGGCCGGCATTCAAGTCTACACCGTTGGCTTCGCGGTCAGCCAAACGTGGATGCTCGACCTGCTCAAGGACTGCGCGACACGGGAAGCAAACTACATGACGCCGGCGACAGGCGAACTCGAAGAGACCTTCCGCGCCATTGCTCTGCGTCTCGACTCGCTCAAGCTGGTCAACTAGCCAGCCGACCGCCGACGGATCTCAGCCCGCCACGCCTGTTGCGGGCTGACTGCGCCTTTTTACGGCCTGTGTCATTCCTCTTCGAGCCGCACCGCGATCACCGTCGTCTCAGGCTTTTTGCCCCAGTATTTCGAACAGAGCCGCCGGCAGGCCTGAGAGGCCGTCTCCTCGAGGATCTCGTCGGACAGCCGCTGCTTCTTCGACAGCTTCTCAAGCGCTTCGTCGACCGCTTCTGCGATCATCTCGTCAAGCGGCGCAGGCCACCCGTCGCCGTCTTCCGGAGCGCCGACCGGCCGCACTTCGGGATCAGCGA
The DNA here is from genome assembly GCA_937911325.1 of uncultured Neomegalonema sp. Taxonomy (GTDB): domain Bacteria; phylum Pseudomonadota; class Alphaproteobacteria; order Rhodobacterales; family Rhodobacteraceae; genus CALDSD01. Next base: position 13,947 of record CALDSD010000040.1, on the reverse strand, counting down.
TCAGCTCGCCCTCTTCATCGACGACCAGAGTGCTCGCCACATGGCCCTGCCGCGCGAGCTTGAGCCGCGAGCGGATCACGCCATCCAGCGCGCCGACATGGGTCTCGCCATCGACGTAGACCCGACCGGTCTCGATCTCCTCGACGATCTCGGGTTGCGTGTTTCCTCCGGCCAGACGAACCATCGCCCCGTTTGGAGCCACTTGAGACGCGCCGGCGCCCCACTCCAGCGCCATACGCGCGTGCTCGACAAGGTGTCGATACTCGCCATGAACCGGGATCGTGATCTGCGGCTTGAGCAGCTCATGGAGCTGTTTGAGTTCGTCACGATTGCCATGGCCGGACACGTGCACATGCTCCTGGTCCGCGTCGATGACGCGAATGCCCCGCTCCGCCAGACGGTTATACGTGCGGTAGACCTCGCGTTCGTTTCCAGGGATCGTGCTCGAGGAGTAGATCACCAGATCTCCCTCGCCGAGATCGACGAACGGGTGGCTGTCTGAAGCGATGCGACCGAGCGCCGCCCGACCTTCGCCCTGGCTTCCGGTGACCAGGTAGAGCACGTGGCGCGACGGCGTTTCGGCGGCCTGATCACCGGAGATTGTGTGTGGAAAATCCGGGATCGCGCCGGATTCCACAGCCGCCTCAATCATCCGCTGCATCGCGCGCCCAGCCACGACAACGGCGCGGTCGTTTTCGCGGGCGATCTCCGCAATGTTCCGCAGCCGTGCGACGTTGGACGCGAAAGTCGTCGCCGCCACCGCGCCGTCACAGGACGCGATCGCGCGGCGCAGCCCTTCTTTCACGCTCTCTTCGCTGCCCGCCTCGCCATTCTCAAAGACGTTGGTGCTGTCGCAACACAGCGCGAGGACCCCTTCCTCGCCGAGCTTCGCAAGCGCCCCCAGATCCGTCGGGGGGCCGATTTGCGGCTGTGGGTCGAACTTGAAGTCGCCGGAGTGATAGACGGCTCCCGCAGGAGAGCGGATAACCAGCGCGTTCGCATCCGGGATCGAGTGCGTGACCGGAAAGAACGAACATTCAAACGGCCCCGCCTCCACCGCCTGATGCGGCTCCACGACGGTCAGGTCCGCGTCGGACAGGCCGGCCTCAGCCAGTTTGCGCCGTGCGACTTCGGCCGTGAAACGGGTGCAGTAGATCGGAGCCCTCAAGCGCCGCCAGCGCCGTCCGATCGCTCCGACATGGTCTTCGTGCGCATGGGTGATGAAGATCCCCGCCAAGCGCTTGCGCTCCGCCGAGATGAAGTCGATGTCCGGGACGATGATCTCAACGCCGGGCGCCGAGGCCATATCGCCAAAGGTCACCCCGCAATCGACCATGATCCAGCGCCGGCTCTTTCCGGCGCCAAACCCATACAAATAGCAATTCATGCCGATCTCGCCTGCGCCGCCTAAGGCGACGTAGACGAGCTCATTCCGCTCGCTCATGCGCTACGCGCTCCCTTCCTCGTCTCTCACGCCCGTTCAATGGCCGGCGTTGCGCCTGTAAATCTCGACCAGCCCGCGCAGGGTCAGGTCATCATCGACATGCTCGATAACCTCCGCGCCCTCATTGAAGAGCGGTGACAACCCTCCGGTCGCGATCACGGTCATCTTGCGATCCATCTCCACCGAGATACGGCGGCAAATCCCCTCGATCAGCCCAACGTACCCCCAGAAAAGACCCGACTGCATCGCTGGAACGGTGTCGGTTCCAACCACGCGCTCCGGCTTTTCAATATCAATTCGCGGCAGTTTCGAGGCGGCCTGATACAGAGCCTCGGCCGATGTGCGCACCCCAGGGGCAATGACGCCGCCGGCATAGGCGCCGTCGTGATCAATAATGTCAAACGTCGTCGCCGTGCCGAAGTCGACGACAATCAGATTGGGCCCGTATGTCTGGAACGCAGCCAGAGCGTTGACGACGCGGTCGGCCCCAACCTCGGCGGGACGGTCCGTGCGCACTTCGACGCCAAGATCGACGCCCGGCGCGCCCACGATCATCGGTTCCGTGTCGAAATAGTCCGTCGCCAACCGACGCAGGTTGAACAGGGTCTGCGGGGCGACCGACGCGATGACGATGCCGTCGATGTTCTTCCGGCCAATCCCGGCATGGCTCATCAACTGGTTCAGCCAGACGAAGTACTCGTCAGATGTTCGACGGCCTTCCGTCCGCAACCGCCAACGCTGGACGAAGCCTTCGCCGTCGTGGGCTGCGAAGACGGTGTTTGTGTTGCCGACATCGATGACCAGCAGCATCCGCAACTCCGTCAGGGAAAATAGATGTCCGCCGCCGCGATGCGTCGGCTTCCTCTCGAGGTTTCTAGAACGAGCGCCCCGTCAGCGTCCACATCTGTGAAGCGCCCCGAGATCGTCTCGTTCGGCAGTCTTGCTTCAATCGCGTCGCCCAAACGCGCGGCGCGGGCGAGCCAGTCGGTTCGAAGACCCGCGAACCCTTCGTTCCGCCATCTCTGCAAGCGCTGATCGAAGAAGAACGCCAGGATCCTCAGCGCGTCGTCCGGCGCCGGGGGGGCTCCGTATTGCGACAGCGCCGCCGTCCGCCAGGCGCCTGCTTCGACCTCATTCTCGGTCGGAGCGCTGACGAGGTTCAAACCGACGCCAATCGCAACCCAGTCCCCCAGCTTGGGATCGGTTCGCCCTTCGAGCAGAATGCCCGCCGCTTTCGCGCCGTCTGTCAAAACGTCATTGGGCCATTTCAGGGTGATCTTCGGTTTCGGAGTGACAAAGCCGATGGCGTCCGCCAGCGCCAAAGCCGCGACGAATGAAAGGGTCGCGGCTTCGCCGAGGCTCGCCTCGGGACGCAGGATCCTCGGCCGCACCAAAAGCGTCGCTGTCAGATCCTCGCTGCTGGAAAGCCAGGCCCGCGCGCGACGCCCGCGCCCCGCCGTCTGATGCTGCGCCCAGATCCAGAGCGGACCGATCTCGCCATGTTCGGCAAGCCGGCGCGCTTCCTCATTTGTGCTGTCCACGCTCGGAAGCGCCTTGAGGCCGACACCTTGCGGCCAGCTCAGCTCGGCGGTTCGGGATGCGATCAATTCAACAGCGCTTCAGCGGCCTTCGCAGCCGCTTCCGGAGCGCCTAATCCGTTGAACGGCTCAAACGGCGCCACTGCAAACAGCATCAGGAGCGCTGCGACGCCCCACGCGATCCGGTGCTCGATCCCGCCGACGATCTCCAAAGGTTCGCCCGGCTCGTCGAAATACATCAGCTTTACGATGCGCAGATAGTAGTAGGCGCTGATCACGCTCGCGATGACGCCGGCCACTGCGAGCCAGCCCAGGCCGGCGTCGACCGCTGCGCCGAACACGAAGAACTTGCCGAAGAAGCCGGCCAGAGGCGGGATGCCGGCGAGCGAGAACATCAGCACCGCCACCGCAGCCGCTGAAGCCGGGTTCGTTTTCGCCAGACCCGCGAAATCGACGATCTGCGTGGCCTGCACGCCATTGCGCGTCACCGTCAACAGGAACGCGAACACCCCGATATTCATTACGAGATAGATGCTGAGATATACGAGCATCGCCTGGACGCCCTGTTCGCCGCCGGCGGTCAGGCCGACAAGCGCAAAGCCCATATGCCCGATCGACGAATACGCCATCAGGCGCTTGATATTGGTCTGGCCGATCCCTGCGAACGCGCCAAGGAACATGGAACAGATCGCCAGAAACGCGAGGATCTGCTGCCAATCGGCTTGAATGCCGTTAAACGGTTCGATCATGGCGCGCGCGAACAGAGCGCCCGCCGCGATCTTCGGCGCCGTCGCAAAAAACGCCGTGACCGGGGTCGGCGCGCCCTCGTACACGTCCGGCGTCCACATGTGAAACGGCGCCGCCGAGATCTTGAACGCAAGCCCGGCGATGAAAAACGCCAGGCCGAACAACAGCCCAAGCGGCGCGTCGGTGTCAGAGACAGCGACCGCGATACGGTCGAACTGGGTTGTTCCCGCATAACCGTAGATCAGGGAGGCTCCATAGAGCAGAAGGCCGGAGCTCAGCGCGCCAAGGACGAAATACTTCAGCCCCGCCTCCGTTGAGCGTGTCGAGTCGCGCCGAAACGCGGCGATCACATAGAGCGACAGCGCCTGAAGCTCGAGCCCCATGTAAAGCGCGATCAGGTCGTTGGCGGAGACCATCATGCACATGCCTAGCGTGGCGAAGATGATGAGGACCGAGTACTCGAACTTCAAAAGGTTGTTCCTGCGCAGATAATCGGTTCCCAGAAACAACATGATCGCGGCGCTGAACAGGATGAGAACCTTGGCGAAACGCGAGAAGTCGTCGGTGATAAAGAGGCCGTTGAACGCCGACTGCGCGCCGTCGAAACGCGGCACGACAAAACCGACCGCCAACAGCAGCGCCAACGCCATCGGCAAGACAACCCGGCCCTTCCTTTCTTCCGAACCGCCGACGAAGACGCCGACCATCAAAAGCACCATCGCGCCGATCGCGAGCGCCACTTCGGGCGCTGCTGCGAGAAGATCATTGGAGAAGTTGTTCATCGTCTCGTCCTTCGCGCCGGGCGTCTAGTCGGCGGCCGCGGTGGTGATGGTTTCAGCCGCAGCCAAAGCCGCCTCGTAGTCGAGCAGCAGGCGCTCGACCGTTGGACTGAACATATCGAGCGCCAAGCCGGGCGCGACGCCAAGGATCAACGCGCCGGCGGCCAAAGGCGCCAGCACCAGGATCTCACGCGTGTTCATGTCTTTGATGTCGGCGAGCTTGGGGTTCGTCATCTCGCCCAGGACGACCCGCCAGTACAGCCACAGCATATAGGCCGCCGACAGGATCACGCCGGAGGTCGCGACAAGAGCGGTCCAAGTGCTGGCCTGATACGCGACCACCAGAGCCAGGATTTCGCCCACGAAACCTGAGGTGCCTGGAAGCCCGACATTCCCCATCGTGAACAGCAGCATCACGATGGCGAAGATCGGCATTCGCGTCGCCAGTCCGCCGTAGAAACTGATTTCGCGCGTGTGCATTCGGTCGTAGATCACGCCGACCAGCAAGAAGAGCGCGCCGGAGATGAAGCCGTGGCTGATCATCTGGAACACGGCGCCGTCGACGCCCTGCTGGTTCGCCGCGAAGATCCCCATGGTCACGTATCCCATATGCGCGACCGAGGAGTAGGCGATCAGCTTCTTGATGTCCTCCTGCATGAGCGCGACCAGCGACGTGTAGACGATCGCGGTGCAGCTCAACACGAAGACAAGGGTCGCAAAGCTCTCCGACGCGACGGGGAACATCGGCAGGCTGAAGCGCAGAAAGCCGTAGCCGCCCATCTTCAACAGCACCGCCGCCAGGATTACCGAACCGCCGGTGGGCGCCTGGACGTGCGCGTCGGGCAACCAGGTGTGCACCGGCCACATCGGCATCTTCACCGCAAATGACGCGAAAAACGCCAGCCACAGAAGGGATTGAATGCCCGCGGGAAGATAGACGCCCAACAGGCTGAACGGCTCAGCGGAGAACTCATGCTCTAGCAGCACTGTGATGTCCGAGGTCCCGGCCTCGCCGATCATCCACAGCATCGCGACCAGCATCAAAACCGAGCCCAACAACGTGTAGAGGAAGAACTTGAACGCCGCGTAGATCCGGTTCGCACCACCCCAGATCCCAATGATCAGGAACATCGGGATCAGGCCGCCCTCGAAAAAGAGATAGAACAACACGATGTCGAGCGAGACGAAGACGCCGATCATCAGCGTCTCGAGGATCAGGAACGCGACCATGTACTCGCGGACGCGCGTGGTGACCCCCCAACTCGCAAGGATCGTCAACGGCATCAGGAACGTCGTCAGCAGCACGAACGGCAATGAGATCCCGTCAACGCCGAGCTTGTAGGTCAGGATGCCGAGCCACTCTGTCTCCTCGACGAACTGGAAGCCCTCGGCCGTGGGGTCAAAGAAGCGCAGCAGCGCCAGCGACGCGATGAACGTGACGATGCTGACGCCCAAGCTGAACCGTTTGATCTGCGCCTGATCCTCGGCGCTGCGCTCTGAAAACAGCAGCAGCAGCCCGGCGCCGATCAACGGCAGGAAGGTAACGAAGGTCAGCCAGCGATATTCCGCGATGAATGATGCGTCCGCCATCACTGGCCTCCCCGCAGCAGCAACCAGGTGACCAGAACGGCGATCCCGAGGATCATGACGCTCGCATAGCGGAACAGATACCCTGACTGCGCGCGTTTCGTCGCGGCGGTGACGGCGGGCACTACGCCCATCGCGAGACCATTGATCGTGCCGTCAATGACCGCGCCGTCGCCCTTCTTCCAGAAGAACGAGCCGACCCACATCGCCGGACGCACGAAGATGAAATCGTAGATCTCGTCGAAGTACCACTTGTTGATGAGGAAGTCGTGGGCGTGGCGATGCCGTGCGGCGAGGCGGTTCGGCAGCTCTTTGTCGAGGATGTAGAACCAGATCGCGCCAGCTAGGCCGATCGCCATCGCAATGAAAGGCGCTGCCTTCACCCATTTCGGCACTTCATGCGCGGCGTGCAGGATCTCTGGGATCTGGGTGCCGTGATCATCGTACCAGTTCAGGTGGAAGACTGATCCTTGCCAGAACTCGGCGACGTGATGACCCACGAACGGCTCGTAGAAAACCATGCCGGCCAGCACGGCGCCCACCGCCAGCAGATACAGCGGGATCATCATGACCATCGGGCTTTCATGCGCGTGGTCATAGGTATGCGCGTCGCCGCGGTTGGTTCCGAGGAACGTCTTGAACCACAGCCGCCAGGAATAGAACGAGGTCATCAGGGCCGCGAGCACGCCGCACCAAAAGGCGTAGGCTTGGCCCGCGTTCTCCGACGCGTAGGCGCTCTCGATGATGATGTCCTTCGACAGGAAGCCGGCAAAGCCATAATAGGTCAGAGGGATCCCGACGCCCGTGATCGCCAACGTGCCGATCAACATCACATACCCTGTTATCGGGATCTTCTTCAGCAAGCCGCCGTACTGCCGCATATCCTGTTCGTGATGCATCGCGTGGATCACCGAGCCCGCGCCGAGGAACAAGAGCGCCTTGAAGAAAGCGTGCGTGAAGAGGTGGAACATCGCCGCCTCGTAAGCGCCGACGCCCGCGGCGAAGAACATGTAGCCGAGCTGCGAGCAGGTCGAGTATGCGATCACGCGTTTGATGTCGTGCTGCACCAAGCCGATCGTCGCGGCGAAGAACGCCGTCGACGCGCCGATCACGGTGACGAACCACAGCGTATCCGGCGCGAGTTCAAAGAGCGGCGACATCCGACAAACGAGGAACACGCCCGCGGTGACCATGGTGGCCGCGTGGATCAGGGCGGACACAGGTGTGCAGGAACAACTGCGCCGACTTGCCCATCGCGCCGATAAACAGCAGGAAGGTCAGCAGCGTCAGCGTGTGCCATTCGGCTCCAAGGAACGACACCGTGTGCTCTGCAAACTGGGGCGCGGCCTCGAAGATGCCGTCGAACTCGATCGTGCCGAAGACGGCGAAGACGCCCATGATCCCGAGCGCATAGCCGAAATCCCCGACCCGGTTCACCACAAAAGCCTTGATCGCGGCCGCGTTGGCCGTCGGCTTTTTCCACCAGAACCCGATCAGCAGATACGACGCGAGGCCGACACCCTCCCACCCGAAGAACATCTGCAGCAGATTGTCCGCCGTCACCAGCATCAGCATGGCGAAGGTGAAGAGCGACAGGAACGCGAAGAAGCGCGATTTCGCCTCGTCTTCTTCCATGTAGCCGATTGAATAGAGGTGGACGAGCGCGGAGACGTTGGTCACGACGACGAGCATCACGCCCGTCAGCATATCGATCCGGAGCGACCAATCGGCGACGAAATCTCCGGACGCGATCCATGTCGCGACGACCACTTTGTCCGGCGCCTCGCCGCTCCAGATCTCGAAGAACGCGAACCACGACAGCACTGCGCAGATCAGCAGCAGTCCGGTCGTTCCAAACATCGAGGCCTTTTCGCCGATCATCCGGTGGAAGAACCCCGCGATGATCGCGCCCAGAAGCGGCAGGAAGACGATGAGCTCGTAGATCATGCCCTCAGCCCTTCATCATGTTGATGTCTTCAACCGCGATCGACCCGCGGTTTCGGAAGAAGCAGACGAGGATGGCGAGGCCGATCGCCGCCTCCGCCGCCGCCACGGTGAGGATGAAGAGCGCGAAGACCTGACCTGTCAGATCGCCCAGATAACTCGAAAACGCGACGAGGTTGATATTGATCGCGAGCAGCATCAGCTCGATCGACATCAGGATGATGATCACGTTCTTGCGGTTCAGGAAGATCCCGAACACGCCGGTGACGAACATGATCGCCGCCACCGTCAGATAATGCTCAAGGCCAATGGCCATTGCTCACCCCTTTCGCCCGGCTTCCCGCCGCGCCGCCATCTCGCTCAGGGCTACCCTTTTGTCGGAGCGCCCATTTCTTTTTCTTCCGTCCGGCCGCTAATTGATGCCCTGACCTGGTTTCACATCGACGACCGCGATCGATTCTTCGCGTGTTCTGTGCATCTGGCCGACAATGCTTTGTTTCTTAACGCCTTCGCGCTCCCGCAACGTCAGAACGATCGCCCCGATCATCGCCACCAGCAGGATCAGGCCTGAGGCCTGAAACAGGTAGGCGTAGTCGTCATAGAGCACGTTGCCGAGCGCCGCGGTGTTCTGCACGTCCGACGGCGCCGGCTGGACGCGCAGCGTCGGCGCGCTTTCCGATGCGAACCAGGCGCCCACGCCGAACAGGATCTGCACAAGCAGCACAAGGCCGATCGTCGCGCCCAGGGGCAGATACTCTGACATCCCCTGACGCAGTTCCGCGAAGTCGACGTCCAACATCATGACGACAAACAGGAACAGAACCATCACAGCGCCGACGTAGACAATCAGCAGCAGCATGGCGAGGAACTCTGCGCCGAGGAGCACGAACAGCCCTGCCGCCGAGAAAAACGCCAGAATGAGCCAGAGAACCGAACGGACCGGGTTTCTGGCGACGACGACCATTAGCCCCGAGGTCACGGCGACGCCCGAGAACAGGTAGAAGGCCAGTACCGGAAGCACCTCTGCCGCTGTCATTCCTCTCGCTCCTCCTGCGCCGCCCGCCCTGCGAAGCCACGCGCCCGCTAGGGGCTTTTTGCGTCGCAGCATCTTGATCTGCCGCGTGTATTGAACCTCGCCCCGCCCTCGGTCAAGCCGAGCCGAACGGCGCCGTCACCGATACGGCGCGTCGATTTCCATATTGCGGGCGATTTCCCGCTCCCATCTGTCGCCATTCGCCAGCAAGCGATCCTTGTTGTAGAAAAGCTCTTCGCGGGTTTCGGTCGCGAACTCGAAATTCGGTCCCTCGACAATCGCATCGACCGGGCAGGCCTCCTGGCAGAAACCGCAATAAATGCACTTGGTCATGTCGATGTCGTAGCGTGTCGTCCGGCGGGAGCCGTCCTCGCGCGGCTCGGCCTCGATCGTGATCGCCTGCGCCGGGCAGATCGCTTCGCAGAGCTTGCAGGCGATGCAGCGTTCTTCGCCGTTCGCATACCGCCTCAGCGCATGCTCGCCGCGAAAGCGCGGCGACAGCGGGCCTTTCTCAAACGGGTAGTTGAGCGTCGCCTTGGGCTTGAAGAAGTACTTCATGCCCAGGACGAAAGCGCTCAGAAAATCCCTGAGAAGAAAGTAGTTGATCGCCTTGCCGAGTTTGAAACTGGTGGCCGCCGCCATGGCGCAATCTCCTCAACTTTCAGTTTATTGCAGCGCTTGCGCCGCTGCGGTTGACGCCCAAGGCGCGATGTCGAACGCGCGCATCACCGTCGCCGTCAGCACCACCCAGAAGAGCGAGAACGGCAGGAAGACCTTCCACCCCAGCCGCATGAGTTGGTCGTAGCGGTAACGCGGCACAATCGCCTTCACCATCGCAAACAGGAAGAACATCACCACGATCTTGATCACGATCCACAGCACGCCGTCCGGCAGCCCGGGGATCGGGCTGAGCCAGCCGCCGAAGAACAGGATGGTGGTCATCGCGCACATCAGCACGATGTTCATGTACTCGCCGATCATGAACAGCAGATACGGCGTGGAGCTGTATTCCACCTGGTACCCGGCCACGAGTTCGGACTCAGCCTCGGGCAAATCGAAAGGCGGACGGTTCGTTTCGGCCAGAGCCGAGACGAAGAACAACACCAGCATCGGCAGATGCGGCAGCCAGTACCAGCCCAACAAGCCCCAATCACTGTCTTGCGCGCGCACGATGTCGGACATGTTCAGCGACCCGACCGTCAGCAGCACCGCCACGAGGATGAAGCCGATCGACACCTCGTAGGACACCATTTGCGCCGCCGAGCGCAAACCACCCAGGAACGGATACTTCGAGTTAGACGCCCAGCCGCCCATGATCACGCCGTAGACGCCAAGGCTGCTGATGGCGAAGAGATACAGAATGCCGACGTTCAGGTCTGCGATCACCCAGCCGTCCGCCACCGGGATCACAGCCCAGGCGATGACCGCGAGAACGAACGCGATCATCGGCGCCAGCAGAAACACCGCCTTGTCGGCGCCGTCCGGGATCACGATTTCCTTGAGGACGAACTTCAGAAAGTCGGCGAAGCTTTGCAGCAGCCCCCAGGGGCCGACCACGTTCGGTCCCCGGCGCAACTGCACCGCCGCCCACACTTTGCGGTCCATGTAGAGCAGAAACGCCAGCGAAATCAGGATGGCGCCAGTCAGCAGCAAGCACTGCAAAAGGATCCAGCCGCCAGGCAGCAGGTACTCAGAGACGAAAGTCGGCTCATATCCGGGCATGGTTGATCTCGTCTCCCAGCTTTACTCGGCGGCGATCGGCGCGGAACGCTCGGCGGCCTGCCTGGACAGCTCGGCCATCACCTCGCTCGCCCGCGCGATCGGGTTGGTCAGATAGAAGTCTTTGATCGGCGACATGAACGGCGCATCGGTCACCTCGCCTTTCGGCTCCGCCGCCCAGCTTTTTGCGACGACGGCTCCGATGCTTGACGCAATCCAGGGACGATACTCGAACAACCGCGCGCGCAACTGCGAGAGGCTGTCATATGGCAGCGTCGCGCGATCGTCCGTCGCTCCCACAGTCACGTGGGCGGACAAAGCGCGGATGATCGCCCAGTTCTCCTTGGCGTCGCCCGGTGGCAGGATCGCCGCATTGGTGAGTTGCGGTCGCCCTTCGGTGTTGAGAAACAGCCCCGCCTCTTCGGTGTAGGCGGCGCCTGGCAGGATCAAGTCGGCGCTATGGGCGCCCGCGTCGCCGTGGCTGCCCTGATAGAATACAAAGGCCTTCTTGAGCCGCGACATGTCGATCTCGTCTGCGCCCAGCAGATAGACGAGCTTAACCTCGCCAGCCTCCACGCCGTCCAAGACCCCGGCGACGTCGCGCCCTGTCGGGGCGTCCGCAATCCCGCCAAAGTCGTCGTCGCTGTCTTCGTGATAGGGGACGAACCCGACTTCCATCCCGCCGACGCGAGCCGCCGCCGTGTGCAGCACCGAGAAGCCGACCCATTCGTCCGACACCGCGCCAACGTCTTCCGCCAGCGCCATCGCGTGCCCCAACACCGCAGCGCCATCCTCTCGAGCCAAAGCCCCCTGCCCAACAATGATCATCGGGCGAGAGGCGTTCTTGAGAAGCTCAAGCATCTCGCTCGGCGGCTCGGCAAGCGTCCGAGGGCCGGTTCCGAAGTGCTTGTATTCGTATGTGAGATCGGCAGCTTCGCCGATCATGGCGACCTCGGTCCCCGCGAGCCACGCCTTGCGGATCCGGGCGTTGAGAACCGGGCTCTCCGTGCGAGGGTTCGTTCCCACAAGCAAGATCGCGTCAGCCTCTTCAATCCCTGCCACGGTCGCGTTGAAGATCCACGCGTTCGGGTTCGACGGCGGCAGCTTCGCCCCGTCCTGGCGACAATCGAAGTTTTTCGAACCGAGCTTCAACATCAGCTCTTTCAGGGCGAACATCGCCTCGGCCGAGGGCAAATCCCCAGCGAGCGCGGCGATCTCGTCCCCAGAATAGCGGCTGAACTGATCAGCAGCGGCCTCAAGCGCGACCTCCCAACTCACCGGCTTCAGTTTGCCGTCGAGTCCGCGCAGATAGGGTTTGTCGAGGCGTTGACGCGACAGACCGTCCCATACGAAACGCGTCTTGTCCGAGATCCATTCCTCATTCACATCCGCATTCTCACGCGGAAGGAACCGCATGACTGCGCGACCACGAGTATCGATGCGGATGTTCGCGCCCAGCGCGTCCATCACGTCGATTGATTCCGTCTTGGTCAGCTCCCAGGGGCGCGCCGTGAACGCATAGGGGCGCGAGGTCAGAGCGCCAACCGGGCACAGATCGATCACGTTCCCCTGCAACTCAGACGTCAGCGCCTGATTGAGGTACGAGATGATCTCTGCGTCCTCGCCGCGTCCGGTGCACCCCATCTCCGGCACGCCGGCGATCTCCGTCGCGAACCGAACACAACGGGTGCACTGAATACAGCGCGTCATATGCGTCTTGATCAACGGCCCCAGATGGATCTCGTCCATGGACCGCTTGGCTTCTTGAAACCGCGAAAAATCAACCCCGTACGCCATGGCCTGATCTTGAAGATCGCACTCGCCGCCCTGATCGCAAATCGGACAGTCCAGCGGGTGGTTGATCAGCAGGAACTCCATGACCCCTTCGCGGGCCTTTTTGACCATCGGGCTGTTGGTTTTCACAGCCGGCGGCTGGCCCTCTGGCCCGGGGCGCAGGTCCTTGACCTGCATCGCGCAGGAGGCGGCGGGCTTTGGTGGGCCGCCAACGCCATCCCCCAGACACATCCGGCAATTGCCCGCAATCGACAGACGTTCGTGATAGCAGAACCGCGGGATCTCGATCCCCGCCTCTTCGCAGGCCTGGATCAGGGTCAGTGCCCCATCCACCTCGATCTCGTTTCCGTCGATGACGATCTTGCGCAGGTTGCTCATGTATCAGTTCATCCTTAGCAGCGCGCCAATCTGGCCGCCTTTTTCAATCTCTGCCCGTCCAAGGGCACAATAGGTCTCCGGTGCGCCCGCCTGCACGCCGCCCGCGGTCAGATATGCGTCGCGCTGCGCCTTCAGCCGCGCCTTTTCGGCGTCAGATTCGCGGTAGGCGTCAATCTCGGCATCGGTATAGCCCAGGCTTCGCGCCTTGCCCTTGAGCCCGCCCACCAAGCTCACCGCTCGGATCATGCGGGCCGAGATGTCGGGGCAGTTCTTGCGGATCTCATCCGCGATGCCGACGGCCAGAATGGTCCCGTCAATCGCGGGAACGTCCCGCAACGGGGGCTTGGCCGAAGCGGCGCTTGCTGCCAGGGCAAGTGTAAAGGCTATGGTCATTGCGCGCATCTTTCCTCTCCACGTGAGTGTCGCTGGGACGTATGTGGAAAAGCCCTTATCTGCTATGCAATAACAACGGCTGGCACAAGCCGATACCGCGCAAAATGTCGCCTTTGTCGGTCACGAATTATTTGGGCGCGCAGGTCCCGCGCAGCAACAGCCGATCGTTTGCGATGGTCAGCGTGCCGTCGTCGCCATCCGGGCCTTGAACCCAGTCGATGTCGGACGAGCCGAAATTGCGGATGCAGTAACGGATTGCCTCATGCCGACCCGCATCGCGCGCACCGTCCAGAGAGGCCGAAACCGGGCGCACCGTGACCTCGAAATCCTCGCGCGTCCGGTCGATATTGGACGCGGTCGAGCGGAAGAATACACCATCAAACGCGATCCGGTCCGCGCGCCGTTCCTGGCACGCACTCACCAGCAGCGCACCGATCAGCGCAAGGGGCAATAGTTGGATCTTGGTCATGGTCGTCTCCACCGCCGGGCGCGACATGGGTGCGTCAATTGGCTAGAATTTGCAAGGGGTCACGCGGGCGCGACGTGCGCCCAACCAAAGTCGAGGTCGCTGTGCCAAAGTTCGGTGAGCTG
>CALDSD010000039.1 GCA_937911325.1 uncultured Neomegalonema sp. | reverse complement strand
GCCGTGAGCGATGACGTGGATGACGTCGGCCGCCTGGATGGTCGAGAGTCGATGCGCAACAGCGACCGTCGTGCGCCCGCTCACCAACTCGTCGAGTGCCGCCTGGATGCGTCGTTCCGATGCGGTGTCGAGTGCCGAGGTCGCTTCGTCGAGCACCAGGACCTTGGGGTCGTGGAGCAGAACACGAGCAATGGCGATTCGTTGACGCTCGCCTCCCGACAGGCGGAAGCCTCGCTCGCCGACGAGCGTGTCGTAGCCGTCTTCGAACTCCATGATCCGGTCGTGGATGGCGGCCGCCCTCGCCGCCTTCTCGATCTCGGCGTCCTTAAAAGTCAGGCGACGTAGCTGGTCGACGATCTGCTTCTGGGTCTTCCAGTCGCCGCGGCGCTCGGTAGCCTCGGAAGCCAGAACTTTCGCCCGCTCGAACGCCGCCTCGTAAGTCGCATAGACGTCCGTGTGTTTGACCGTCATGCCGCCGGTCTTATAGGCCATATATTGGATCTGCTCGCCGTCCTCGGTGGTCACTTTCTCGATCGCGTTAATGGTGAAGGGCTCGACGATCGGCTGGACCTCGTTCCAGGTCAGCGTCTGCGGTCCCAGCCCATACGGATTGCAGCGCGGGCAAGCGATCTCGTAAGTGTCGCCCGCCGGGCTCCTGGCCTCCCACTTGCCCGTCCCATGGCAATCTGGACACTCCACAGACTTCTTGACGGTCTCAAGGGTGGGCCGGTAGACGGTTGCTCCGAGTTCGAACGTCATGGCTGAACCTCCGCTGGTGTGTTTGGGAGATGCGTGGACGCGTGGTCGATTGCCTCCTGGAGACTGTCGCACGCGATAAAAAGCGGATGGTGGCGAATGCTCGCTCTATTGGCCCCGACGGCGTAAACGGGGACGCCGTTGTCTAGCGCGACCCCGACTTCAATCCACGCGCCCTTCAGGACCTCTTCGGGCCTCCGGTACAAAACGACCGCAGCCGCGTTTTTGGGTTCGTCAAAACACCGAGACCAAAGGTCAATCCAGTCTGAGGTCTGGCCTGGCTCAGCCTCGTCTATCCACGTCGAAATAATCGGGACGCCCCTCTTCCGCATGGCCCTCCACATACCCGCATGGACGGTTTTGGATGCGAAATAGAGCCCGACCTTCGGCGACGGCGCGCTATCTGCGGCGAGGGCGGCTTTCGCCGTTTCGCCTCTGTCGGCCAGCAGCGCCTCGGTCGGCTCTGTGCCGATCGGGACGCCGTGATCCCCGCAGTATGACTTCCACTGCGAGCTGTAGAACGTCAGCGCCTCGCGCAGGCGGGCGATCTCTGTTAGTCGCTCGACACCATGCGCTATCAGCGCAGACTTCTCGCCTTCCAGCTCCGCGACGCGCGCCCGCAAGGTCAACAGCTCGTTATAACTCTCGCTCATTCGTCGTCTCCATCCTTCGGAAGGCGACCGAGCGCCCACATTGCCAGGACGACCACGCCGACCAGGGCGAGAATTACGAGGCCAAGAACGCCAGTGTCGAAGTCGCTCACCATCTCGACCTCCGATCGTGCTTCTTGACGTCCTTCCAGACCCCGAGCCCGACTGCGACGAAGCCCATAAACAGAACCCAGGCCACGACAGCGGCTAGGCCAGCGGCGATGACGAGAGCATCCATGATCATGGTTTGACCGCCCCCGCCTGAATGAGCGCATTCAGCGAGATCTTCATGTCAGCGAGATAGCCTTGGGCTTTCTCGACCAGCTCTCGCTGTGTTTCGTACGACTGGGCCTCGTTCGACTGGACCAACGTGTCGACGGCCTTTCGAAGGTGATACTCTAGGTCGCCGCTCTCGGGCGGGGTCCACACATCGACCTGACCGGGGCCAGGTTGAGAGAGGGAGAGGGACGCCGTCGCTATGATCGCTTGCAAGATCACATCGCGCGCTTCGTGGTAGCGCCCACTTGCGTTCACAGCCGAACCGGCCTCATCCAAGATCTCCACAGCTTCGACGGCGTTCTTGAAGTCCATGTCACCCTCACAACTCAGTCCGCGATGTTCCGGCTCTTTTTCTGGGCCTTATGAAACCGCCGAAGCGACGCCTGGCATGCCCCAGATTAACCACCCTGCCGAAGCCCATCGGCCCGACAGAGGAACAGAACCGGCCTGGTACGAAGCCCCGTCCCCGAGATCGCGGCCGGGGATATGGCCAGGAGGTTGCCAGGCGTATTCAATATGTCTGTAGTGTCATAAGAAGACCTGAGACGCAAGGTTAAATATGCGTCTGGTGTCAATCTGTGCGGACGATCCGTCGCTTCGTCACTAGGTCGTTAAGCTTCTGGGCCATGCTCTCTTGAGCCGTCACCATCATCTCAACCGGCTTCCCGCCTGGTCCCGAAATCTCGGTCTTGTCCGTCCACAAGCCCAGGTGTCGGC
This sequence comes from uncultured Neomegalonema sp., assembly GCA_937911325.1. Taxonomy (GTDB): domain Bacteria; phylum Pseudomonadota; class Alphaproteobacteria; order Rhodobacterales; family Rhodobacteraceae; genus CALDSD01. The sequence goes on along the minus strand of CALDSD010000039.1, from coordinate 26,708 downwards.
CTAGCTCAGACAGCGCGCCCTTCTTGTCGCCGAGCTTGATCTTCGTCCGCTTGACGGGCTGAGCGTCGTCGCCTTGCCCTTCCATGTAGACCTCGGACGTGACTTCGCCGAGCCCGGCCCATTGATCGTCGGTCGTGTCCATGAAGTGAGGCCGGACCTCGCCCTCGCCATCGATCCTGTGGAAGTCCCGGAGGTTTGCGAAGCCGATCTTCGCCATCTCACTCAGGACCGCATCGGCCGTGATCTCGGTCCGCTTCTCACGCTCAGCCATCTTATGTCGAAGCGCGGCCTGGATTTTAGGGTGTTTTAAGAGATCGCAAGCCTGGACGTGTGCGGACTTCTTGCTGTAGCCAGCGCGGATCGCCGCCTGGGTTCCGATCATGTCGATTAGGTACTCGTCCACGAACGCGCGCTGTTTGTCGTTCAGCGCCTCGTAAGCCGCGCGACCCTCCAGCTGGGGCTCGTCTTGCACCTTCCTCTTCTTCGCCATCACACGACCCCCGCTAGGCGCAGATATCGGCCGACGTTCGCTGTGAAGTCCACGAAGGCCGAGGTCCCGAACGCCCAGGAGGCCCACCAGATCGGGGTCCCAGGCTCCATGACGACGACGGCCAGGGCGCACCAGCTCAAGACGTACGCCATAGCGGCTTCACCCGGCGCACTTGTGCGACCGACGACCATTGCCGTGGCGAGCCAGGCAAACAGGAGGCTGAGCAAGATCAAGACGCCGAAACCGATCATCGCATCCGCACCTTAAACCGATCCACCAGCACGTCGATTAGCTGCAGGCCCGCAAACCCGATCACGATCCCGACGGCGACCATGATGTCCGGGGTCGCTTTCGCCATCCCAAACGACTGGACCACCAGATCAGCAATCGGACCCGACAAAAAGAAGACCATCAACACCGCAGCCAGGGCGTGCCTCCAGACGTCTCTCCAGATCCGTGGCGGGCTATGAAGCATCCGCAAGGCAAACCCTCCCAGCGCGCCCAATAGGGCCAGTCCCGCCTTCCCCTTGGCGGCGGCGATCCATGCTTCGGGCGTCATGCCGCAACCTTCTCACTTTCAAACTCGGAAACCGACCCCTGAGACAGGCGGGCCAGTGATTGGGCCAGATAGCCCGCGACACTCTCCAGGTCGGACCAAGCTCGGGCCTGTCCGTCGTCTTTCTCAGCTCGCCAGAACTCAGCCAGGAGAGGTCCGTCGCCCAGAGACGCCCTTACAGCCTCCAGGGCGGCCCTCACGCGCCCAGGGGATCGCTCAAGCTCACACAGGACCGCGACAGACAGGAGCTCGCCCCGAGCTGTCCTGGAGGCTCCCAGCGCGGCTTGATCGATCTCCCGGAACCTGTCGACATGAAAGGCCAGCTTGTCGACCACCATCGCCCTACAGGCGGGGCGGGAGGGCCATCCGTCGAAGATAGGCCGGGGAAGGCCCGCTCCCTGGGCGAAGGCCGCCCAGGCGTATCGTCTGGCGTACACCTGGCCCGCGACCCAGTCCTCCGGCTCGATCTCGAAACTGGAGAGCATTTCGCCCAGCGGAAGCTCCCATCGGGCGTCGTCGCTGGGCAGGTACGAAAGCCGGGGTCTAAGCTGAGACCTGACCGACCGGCGCAACCGATCATTGCGGACGTGCTTCCGCAAAGCTCGGTTCTCGATCTGACCCTGGGTCTCTAGCTCCATCAAGTCACCAGGCGCAGGATCGGGCCAGACAGCTCGGCCAGGTCGTCCTGGATCGCTTCTTGGCGTCGAAGGGTTGCGGGGTCGTATGGCTCGGTGTCGAAGCGCTCGAACGCCAGGCCAGTCACAAAGCGAGCGCCGTCCGACTTCCGATCCCAAACCAGGAACCGGGTCGATTGGCCCGCAGCGTCGAAACGCCAGCCGCGAGCGGTCAAGGTGTAGGTCCCGCTGTCGTCCGCCCGAATGGAACCCGGACGTGGAGCGTGTGCGAACTCGAATAGGTTCTTCCCGCTTTCGCATTTTGTGGGCTTAGCCATCCCGTCGCACCTTTCCAAACATCACCAACAGCTTTCGGATTTTCGCGTCCAAAACTTACACCTCAACCGCCGTCGCCGCGCGTGTGGGTCTCGATATGACACGAGAAGCATATTCGTTCAAGGTCAATTTTTGCGTCTCAGATCAACTCTCGATCCCTCGACCTCTCAACCTCGGCCCCCTCGGGCCGGGGGAGGCGGGGGTGGAGGTCCCGAGGGGGGACCCCCTTAAGGGGGGACCTCCCTCGGGCCTCCCCCTCCCCCGACCCGCCCCCAGGTCAGAGTGTAAGTATATGAAAACGCTGGATTTTTTGGAATTTCGGGGTTTCGAGAATTAACCACCGAAGAACACGGGGCTTTCTCCGCAAGATCAAGGACTTAGCTGGATATTAACCACCGAAGAACACGGAAAAACGAAAGTTAACCACCGAAGAACAAGGGGTAGTGTTCCTCAGTGGTTAATTGTGTTTCCAGTCAAGGGCTTGGCTCTGTTCTTTAGTGGTTAATTTTGGCCGGGACGCTGTTCTTCAGTGGTTAATAGGAACTCAGTCCCAATCTCGAAACCGGCCCCTCCTGGCGATCCGAACCACGGTCAGGACGATGATCCAGCCCAGGACAACCAAGGACCAGGGGACGACCCCAGACACGGCTCCCAGGGTGGCCGAGACCATCCCTGGGATTGCGAGAGCTAGGGCCAGCCCGATCACTCCTGGGGCTCCAGCTCGATCCCGTTACAGGCGATGCAGCCGATCCGCATCCCTGGTTTAGCCCAGACGTTCATGTCGCAGGACGGGCAGGTGTATTTGGTCTTGGACGCCCGCTTGACTGCGGCGCGAGGGCGTTCCTCGGAGTTGAACGCGGCCGTCCAGCCGTCCAGGATCAGCTCCATCGCGTAGCCTTTGAACGCGCCGCTCTCGTCAATGTAGTGGCTGACCTTCGCGCCCGTCTGCTTGCCGCCAGGCTCGCCCGTGTTGCTCGGGATCAGGCCGACTTTCTCCATCATGCCGACCCACTCTTTGTTGTGCGCCGTGCGGGTCGGGGTTCCGAACTCTTCCTGTTCGACGTGGCACATCTCATGGACCAGAGTCGACAAGATCTCCAGCTCGGTCCGCTTTTCGAAGAAGGCCGGGTTCATCGCCAGTTCGTGGACCTTGCCGCCTTCGTGAATGCGGTCCTGGAACTTGTTCGGGGCGAAGTATCCGAAAGACTTCCCCTTACGCTGAAGCGTGATCAGGACCGGCGGGAGCTTGCCTTCGAACAGCTTGCGATTGAAGTAATCATAAGCGCCCTGGAAGCCGTCCATATAGACACGCTCGACCGGGCTCCGGTTCGTGGCGCGAATAGACGGGTTGAACAAGTTCTTCTTGTCCTCGGTCTTCTTCGCCTCCGGGATTGTCAAGATCTCGATCGGGGCTTCGCTTTTCTCTGGGGCGCTGGCGATCTTGGCGCGACGCTCACGATCCCGGATCAATGCTTTAGTCACTTGGTTCTTCGAAATGCCCAGCGCTTCACCAGCGAGACGATGCGAGCCTTCTTTTTCGACTGCGGCTTTGATGATTTCGATTGCGATGGTCATGACTTGGTCCTCTCTGGTTTGTTGAGGCCGCTACAGCCCCGCTTCGATGAATTCTTTATGGCACCGCCTGTCGTACGACGCAATAAAAAAATGACCTCACACGCATATTTTTTTGACCCGAGACTAAGTCCTTGACTTGTGACGCATATTTTAGAATGGTGATCAGGCCCGTCTAAGGACGTGGTCGCGACTTGCTTTTCTCTCTCGAAAAGCAACCACTGGCCGGGCCTTCGGGCTCGGCTTTTTTTCGAAGGGAAAACCGATGTCGTACGACGGCCCGACTTGCGTCACCTGTCGCCATTTCCAGCCGATACGGCTCCATGAGCATCTTGTGGAGGGGGAGGACGCGCCCAGGGTTCTAACCGGCGAGTGTCGCTTCCATGCGCCCCGTGCGAGCGACTTCGGCCACTGGCCCAAGGTCTCGGGAGCTTTGTACGCCGACGCCGTTGTCGTCGACGAGAAAGACCGCAGCGGAATATATGTTCCCGCCTGGTGTTCGAACCACAGCCTAAACGGTGTAGCAATGGAGGTCACCCCGCCAGCGTATCCGCGCGACAGGCCGACGACTACATGGGACGAGAGAGACTAGTCGTCGTCCCAGTCGAACCAGCCTCGGTTCTCCAACCCCTGGACCGCCTGGCCGCCCAGGATGAAGGCGACGCCCCAGCCCAGAACCAACAGGAAGAACATGGGCCAGTTGATCAGGCCCATCCAAAGCGTGACCGACAGGACGCCGACCACCGTCAAGAAGAACTTCGACGCCAGGGGCTCGGCCCAGCGGACGTATCTGGTCTTGATCAGCCTCAATTGACCACCCTTTCCGTCGCGGCGTGACAGATCGACTTGCGATCCCAGTCACCCTCGGCGAGAGGCGGGTTCTCGTAACACATCGCAGCGATGATCATTTCGGGCGACAGCTTGTCCCCGTTCGCCGCGAGTTGGTTCATCCGGTAGCCGCTCCCGATTTCAGTCACGACGGACGTCAGGACCCACGCGCCCGCCGCGATCATCGCCACGGGGATGATCCAGCCAGACGGGAGCCGGATCGGCTCGGCCTTCTCCTGGTCGGGTACTTTAGTCATGCCTGCTTACCTTTCTTCTTCGCCTGGGAGGTCTGTCGGACCCTTCTTCGTGAACAGAACCGCCTTCTTTCTGTGCATCGCGCCGATGCTCTCAATGTATCCCCCGGCCTCGGCTAGGTTGATCACCCGCTGGATTTCGGCCCGATTGTCCAAGCCCTCCTGGGTCACCTGCTTGTCTTTGACGTCGGTCTCGACGTTGATGTCCAAGGCGTTCGCGATCACATTCCCGACCCAGTTCCCGCCGTCGCTGTCCTCCAGCCTCCAGCGAAGACTGTCCCCGCTCTCAAGCATCATATGAACTGCGTGGATCGCGTCCATCTGGTCGGGTTGCAGGGTCTGCGGATCATAGTCCGCGCCGATCGGGTTCCCGCTCGCGGTCTTGGCGGCGGCCGTGAACTTCGGTCGGAACGGCATGATGACCGAGACCTGGTCGCCGTCCGGGTAGTCTGGCGAGCTGTTCCCGAGCTGGTGGTCTTGCTTCTGAAACCACTGGCGCGCCTGGACCGGTCCGAGGTTTGCCTTCACGCCCGCGAGCTGAAAGAAGTTCTGGGGGCGCTCCACGCCAAGCTGTTCGGCTTCGTCTTTGCTCATGGGGACCAGGGCGCGCACAGACCGCGCTCCAGCGGCGAGAGAGCTTGCGCCCCTCAGAATGTCCTGGGACGCCCCGCCGCCCTCCTTGGCCTTTCCGGCATGGTGGACCAGCTCGACGGCGATGTTGTGCTTGTGGGCGATCTCCCGCCAGACATTGACGACCTGGTTCACTTCGCCGTTGTCGTTCTCATTCACGTCATGGGTCGTCACGAATGGGTCGATCTGAAGAAAGTCCAGCCGCCAGTTCTGGATCAGCTGGCTCAGCTCCTGGACCTTGGTGGCGTCAATCAAGACCCCGGACTTCGTCTTGTGGGCGATCTTCAGGTTCCAGTCTCGCCCCGAGGCGACGAAGAACCGCCGCTCCATTCGGGGGAGTTCGTGCTTGAGCCGGATCGCCAGCACGCGACGAAGGATCTCGCTTTCGGGGTCTTCGCCATTCCAGTAAAGCCCCCGCAGCTCATGCTTGCCCTCATAGCTGAAGAGCTTCTTCGGCCCGGCCTGCAGTATGTCCCAGCCGGTCGCCATACTCATCCCCTCAGCAATCACCAGACTGGACTTGCCCAGACCGCCCTCGGAAGCCGTCACGCCGACGAACCCTCGGATGTAGTGACCGAACCCCAGCCATTCGCGCGGCGGGATCTCGTCATCCCAGGCGTCCGCGATGTCCCGCATGGGGTGCGTCGGGTTGCCGGGCGGGGGAGGCTGGACCGGCGTCGCCTCAGCGACCGCCACAGCGCTCTGGATGACCTCTTTCGCGGTCTGGGGTGGGGCCACCAGGTCCAGGACCACCCCAGAGCCCGCCGCCTGACGCTCTGCGGCCTCGATATCGCTCTCTGGTCGTTTTCTGGGTTCAGAGAGGCCCTTGCGCTTCCCGCTGGCGATCGTCTTGCGCACCTGCGACCATCCGTCGTCGCGAACGCTCCCGTTTGATTCCGCCGCGGCCTCCAGTGACGCCTCGACCTGGGCGCTGTCCAACCAGCCCGCCGCCACCATGCTGAAGAGCTTCACGGACGCGACATTCAGAGCGTTGTTCCGGTTGCCCTTCGGACATCGCGCCAGATCCCGGAGCTCTTCGACCATGCCGTTCTCAGCATAGGCCCGGTCAGCTTCGGCGATGCGCTCCCAGTCTCCGCGCTTTTGGGTCGGTCTTGGAGGCTCCCAGGTCGGCGTCTCCGCTTTGGTTTGGAGGAATGCCTCCACAACCGCGTCGGGCGGCTCTGCGAAGCTGTGAACGTCCACCAGGTCGCCCTTCTCGACGACATAGCCAGGTGAAGGGGCGACGACCGTCTGGAGCGGGCCGCGTCGGCATTCCAGGCCAGCCAGCTCGGGAACGCGCTGGCGCATGTAGTCCATGTCGATCCAGTCGGGCATGGCCCAGACAAGATGGAGGCCGCCAGACGGCGAGCGCTCGACGTATCCAGCCCCGCCCCAGTCTGGAGCTGTGAGACCCAGGGCCGCAGCGCTCTCCAAGCCTGGCTGGCCGTCCTTCACGTCCACATCCAGGAGGAAGGCCCCGGCTTGCTCCCAGAAGTTGATCCCGACCCCGGCCCCTGATGCGCCGAAAAGATAGGACCACCCCCGGATCATCTCGGGATCTCGGGTCGAACCGTTTTGCCAGTTGTCGAGCGCTGGGAGTTTCGAGCGCGACTTGATCGGGAGAACCCGGAACCCAGCTGCGGCCAAACGAAGGGCTTGGTCTAAAATCTGTTCAGACATCGAGATCCTGTTAGGTCGCAGTGTTTTTTATGAAGAGGCCAGGCGACGAACCAGGCGAAGCGGAAACAGCAGCCGACCAGATACAGCGCGAAGAAGAACTTCAGGACCGGCCAGAAAAGGACCATAAGGGCCGCTGCGAAAACAGCGATAACGGCGCATGCTGTAGCGGCCGCAAAGGCCCAGCGCTCGATCCGCCACCAGGCAAGAACGCGCGCAATCATTGGAACGGGATCTCGTCATCCAGCGCGCTTGTCGATTTCGCATGCTCGCGCGCCCGCTCTGTCAGGTTCGGGTCCGGCTTGAAGCTGGGTGTCACGCTGTCGGCCAGGGCGTTGTCGGCCAGATGCTGAACGGCCGCAGCAAAGAACGCCTTCGCCAACTGTTCGCAGTCGTCTCGCGTCAGGTTGTAAAAGTCGGCCTTCTCGTTCGACCCGCCCTGGCTCAGGCGGTCCAGGGTCGCCCCCATCTCCTGAAATCCGGCCCAGGAGGCTTGGACTTCGTCATAGGTCAGTGGGCGGTTTCCCGGTTGAATTACAGCCATTGCAATGGTCCTTTCTCTGTCGATCTCCAGAGCGGCCGCTAACCGCTCCTGGTGATCCCGCGAGCATGCGGGGAGGTACTTCGCGCCACGGCGACGCGTCTCGGTTGCGCGGACGTGAAGCCCACGCGACTGCCGGCGACAAACGCCGCAAGGTCCTGTGTTCATGCCGCGTCGATTTCCAGAAGCAGGTCGCCAGCTGGCTCTTCAAAGCGGACGTCGACAATCTTCCAGTATTTGCCGTCCTTGCGGATGCTGATCCCGGTCGGCTCGCGGTAGCCGCCAGCTCGGGCGATCTCCGATGCAGCCAAGGCGCTGGAAGGAATGGACGACTGGATGTGGACCCGGCTCTTGTGCCAGTCCTCGGCCAGCTTCCTCGGGTATCCCCCATGCTCGAACAGCACGAATTCGGCGACCCGCTTCCGCTGTTTCCCGTGGCCCACCAGGTAATCGACCCGGAGCATGTTCTGGCCCGTGTTCTGGCTGAGCTGGGTCGAATAGGCGATGTCGACCACAGGGAGAAACGGGTCGTCGGCCGTCATCCGCATGATAGGCGAATTCGACGCTTGACCTTCGATCTTCAGGAACAGCTCGCCGCAGACCGGACACTTACGAGCGGCGATCGCGCAGTGTGCGCCGCAGTTGTCACATTCCTTCGTCGGGGCCTCGCCCTTCGGCCTAGGAGCGTGACACGCTCCGCAGGTGATCTTGTGCGGGGCGTTCTTGTGACCGCACGCTTCACAGTCCCATTCGGACGTATCGTTCGGGTCCTCACCGATTACAAAGCCGATGTCGTCGATCTGGCCCAGGCGGTCGATATTGCCCGCGAAGTCCAGGATAAGACAGTTCGTCTTGTCCTCGGAGATCCGCATTCCCCGGCCGCACATCTGGACGAACAACCCGAGCGACTGGGTCGGACGCAAGAACGCCAAGAGGTCGACATGGGGAGCGTCGAACCCCGTCGTCAGGACGTTGACGTTCACCAGGGCGCGGATCTGTTGCGCCTTGTACGCCTCCAAGATGCGCCTGCGCTCGTCTTTCTTCATCGTCCCCGTGATCGTCGCGACCGTGATCCCCTGAGACTGGAACGCCTCATGGACCTTCTGGGCGTGGTCGACCCCCGTCGCGAAGATCAGCCAGCCCTTTCGGTCGTGGCCGTGTCGTACGATCTCAGACACTGCGGCTTGCGTAATCGGGTCGACGTTGACCGCCCGCTCCAGCTGGCCCTGGACGAAGTCGCCGTTTCGCTTCTCGACGCCTGTCACGTCCAGGATCGTGTTCACGGGCCTGGAGACCAACTTCGACAGCCACGCCTGGCCGACCAAGAAGTCGACCTTCACTTCATAGGCGAGCTGGTGGAACAGCGCCGTTTCGCCGCCGATCAGGTTATTGTTCTTCCCGCCCTCAAGACGGTAGGGCGTGGCGGTCAGGCCGATGACCCGGATCTTCGGATTGATCTCCTTCAGTTCCGCCAGAAACCTGCGATACATCGTTGTGTCGCGACGCGGGGTCAGGTGCGCCTCGTCAATGACGACCGCGTGAACGTGGCCGAAGATCGCCGCCTTCTTGTAAACCGACTGGATCGAACAGAAGACGATCGGCGTCCTGTGCTGGCGCAGCCCGAGCCCGGCCGAATAGATCCCAATGGGGGCCGACTTCCAGAGCCTGGAGATCGCCTTCGCGTTCTGTTCGACCAGCTCGCGGACATGGGTCACACACAACACCTTCGGGCGGTCGATCGTTTCGAAGCAGTCCCGGAGAAACTGCGACAAGATCAGCGACTTTCCCGCGCCTGTGGGGAGGACCGCCAGGACGTTCTCGCCTGGATGGTCGCACAGCTTTTCATGGATCGCGTCCACGCACTCGGCTTGATAATCCCGGAGCTTCATTTCTTCCGCGCCTCCAGCATGGCGTCGGCCAGCTCATAGGCCAACTCTGGCGACAAGCGGGGATCCTCGCCGCTTGCGTGAGCCAGAAGCCCCTGGAGGGCCGCCATTGCGAATTCGTCCCGAAGATCCGCCTCTCGACGATCGGCGATTTCGCGAAGGGATTTTGCGAGAACCGCGATCATCGCTGGAGATCTGTCGCCGGACTCGATCAACTCCGCAGTTTGGCGAAGCTTTTGAGCGTCCGTTCGTTTCTTCATCATGCGGCGACCTCCCCAGGAAGCTTGACACCCTGGTGGACCGCCCTGCGGATCTTCCAGCCTCTGGCCTTCGCTTCGCTGTAACGACACCATTCGACAGCCGTGCTCGCGCCCAGAGCGTGGGGGACCCGCCTCTCCGCAATCACTTGCGGATCGGGGCTGGACACGACCGCTTCGCCTGGGCGCGCGCCGCCTAGGGCAAGCTCAAGAACTTGGCGGTCCAGCTGTAGGGTTTGCGAATTCTCCTGATTGCCAAAAAGGTCTTCACCTCCAAGGACAAGAAGACCTCGCTTGCGCATCGCCTTGACGACCGGGCCTTTGACAACTCTCCGTTCGTCAAGGCTCCAGCGATAAACCTCGCTTACCTTTCCGGCTCGGCTGGTCTTGCGCTCGATTAGTATACTGGCCCCTGTGTCGCGCATCTCGACGGCGAGGGCTTTGCCTTCCGACATGGCCTCTCGCTGTTTCGGTGTGACTTTCGCCATGTCACGCCCTCCCAGCCAGCCAGGCCGCCGTCGCCAGAATGGCGATCACAAACACGACCAGGACGACTGCCGAGACGGGGGCCTGGGCCGCTGTGACAGCGGCCGAGACGTGAGCTTCTGGAGGTCCGACTATGGGCATTGCTTGACCCCCTCCAGCGTGATCTGCGGGAGGCAAGCGTCCTCGAACGCGCCGCCCTCGATAAACGCTCTGTCGTCGTACGAACTGAGGTCAGGGGTCGGTTGGTCCTCGGTTGGGAGGGCAGCAAAGCCAACAACAAGTCCGGCGAGCATGCCGCCGACGATGTATGGGAGGTTATCCATTCGCCAGCGCCTCCCGCTTGGCCTCAAGGGCCGACTTGATGGCGCGCCAGCCGCCGGGATAGACGTTCGAGAGGCCCTTGGATACGGCCGCGACCGAGACCTTCCACTTGCCGGCGATTTGCTTCGGGGTCATGCCTCGGAGCGCATCTTCCAGGTAGCGGCCCCACGTTTCGCCGTGCGCTTCCTGGCGCTGAAACCGGGAGGCGACGCCAGCCTTCAGACAGCTGCGCTTGACTTGGTAGGGGGTCGACCGCAGATCAGTGGCGGCTTGAGCGTAGCTGTGGCCCTTCAGGACGAGTTCCACAGCTTCCAGGTCGGCCCGCGTGAGATCCGGGGCCACCGCCTGGGCGGTGTTGCCTAGCATGGCTTTCATGTTATTGGGTCCTTGCGTTCTCTATGATCTGGAGCGCATGGGCGGACCGACTGGGTTTGGCGATTTAGTCGGTCCGTCCGCTTCCGTTAGGCGACTACCCCGCCCAGGCCCCCCGTCGTCCTCCAGCTGGTGCAGCCGCTACGGTCTGCGCTGGGGCTTGTTGCTGAACTGGGGCCGGTTGCTGCATCTGGACGACTTGGCCCTGTGGGGCTGTCTGAGCGACTTGGCCTTGTGGGACTTGCTGGACCACCTGGGGCGCTGGCGATCCAGTCATTGCGGGGGCGGCTTCGCGCTTCTTGACCTCGTTCTGGATTTTGCCCTGGTTGCTTGTCCTTTGGGCGACCTTGATCTTCAACGGGACGCCGTTCACGAGCTGACCCACATCGGTTAGACGCCCGGCGATACCGACCGCATCGGTCAGGGCCTTGAGCTGACCGCGACCAATCTGGGTCGCCTTGTCGCTGGTCGGCATATGCCAAGTCATGTTGTCCCAGACCAGTCGGCCCTTGTGCGGCCCATCGGCGACCTCAAACGTCGCTTCGACGTAAGTCCCCTTGGACTGACCAGTCGTCGGGTCCGCCTTCATCATTTTGAATTCAGCTTTCTGGACAAAGACGATGTAGTCGCCAGCCGGTAGCGGCTCAGTTGATGGCCCGTCGTCGGCTTCGACGCTGTTCGTGTCAAAGTCAAAGGGTTGAAACCCTTGCGCCGCCATCGCTTCTTGATGGTTCATTTACTTGGTCCTTTCGCACTTAGTTGGGGTGTCGCGACTACTCCGCCGCGACGGGCTCCACGGGCAACGTCCCCGTGTAGTTCGGGAGGAAGTCCTTCACCTTCTGGAAGAACTCGCCTTCTTGGACGAACATTTGGTCCGGCATTCCGGGTAGCTTCTTCGCGAAGTAAGCGGCCTCGCCGTCGAAGCAGGCTTCGCGCATACGCCCCCCCGATGCGATTTTCCGATTTCCGTTGCCAGCGTCGCGAACGACAATCTTCTTTCGAAGGAACACCACGCTGTCGGGTACTGCTTCGATGAACTTTTTCACGCGCTTATGAACGGCCAGGCGATACTCGTCGTACGACTCGCCGCCCGGAGGCGACACAGACTTGACCTCAGCGTGGCCGATCAAGATCACGTTCATTTTTCGGTGGACGCACAGACCCTTTAGGCGCTTAAGCGTCGACACCCACTCGTCATCCATCTTCATGTAGCCTTTGCCGTGATCGGCGGCGGCGATCGATGGCGAACCGTCCTGGGAAAACCAGCCATTTTCGCGAGCCACGTCGCCGCACAAGATCGGATCTAGGCCCGTGATGCTGTCAATGACCAAGGTCTCGAAGTTATGGTCGTCCAGCATCAGCTTGCGAAGCCAGTCGTCCAACTGGTTCAAGCTTGAAATGGGTCGGCCATTGTTCACAGCCGGAAGCCGAAACCCGCCCTTCGCCTCTTCGGTCAGGATGAAGACCGGGTTCGGGAAGCTGGCCGCAGCCGTGGTTTTCCCAACGCCCGCCTCTCCGTAAATCAGGATCATCGCGGGATCAGAGTTTCCGGCATAGCTGACGCCGTCCATTAAGCTCATAGTCTGGTCCTTTCTGGGTTTTGGCGCTTAGGCCGCTCTGACAGTGGCCCGCCTGTTAAACCGGCTCGCGTCGCTAGCGCGCACCAGCTCAATTCTGACAAAGAACAGCGCTTCAACGATCTTGCGCTTGAACTTGAATGTCTCGGTTTCGAAGCCCTTCACGTCTTCGACAACGCGCTCTTCGCCGTGAAAATAGGCGAAGTCCGCCTTGTACGCGCCGCAGTCCTGGCCGTTGATATCGATCTGGAACTTCGGTTGGCGCTCCAGGTTGGCGATCTCTCCGGCGTCCTGCAAAACCCTGAGAGTTCGCCATCTGGTCGCTTCGGCCTGGCTATCGAAAAACTCGCCGTCGACCTCAACTCGCTTAGCGTTGAACTTGTGTTGACCTTTCCTTCGCACGCTTTCTTCTCCTGTTTTTGGCTCGCTCTTTCGCTAGGTCTATCTTGATCACCATGAACAAAACCAGAACAAATATAGCCATAAGTGTGGCACCCACGGCTTGCGCCACGGTTACCCACGTCATCGTCGGAGCTTATCGAGGTTGAACCAGCTGTTTGGGTCCACGACCCCGCGCGTCTGCTGGAAGATGACGATCATCATCGCGAAGCTGACAGGGTCGTTTTTGTGTCGGTTCACCAGACGCGAGACCGTCGACTGGTCGATCTGGATCTGGCGAGCGAAGTCGGTCTGAGAGGTTCCCGTTCGCCGAAGAAACTCCGCCAGATCCATCGTCTCACCTGACGCGGCGAGGCTTTCGGCAGTTTCGATTGCTTCTTCGGCTACTTCGGTCATACGAACCTCTCTCTCGGTTCGGTGGTTATGACACCAGCCGCATATTTCTGTCAACCGAAAAAATGCGCTACAGTACAAGGTATGCGAGCCCCGCATATGGTATCCACTGCATAAATCGAGCACATAAACAGGAGGCAGGCGGATGACCCAGCCGCGCATTAAGGATATTCGAAAAGCTCTCGGGATGCGCCAAGTCGAGTTGGCCGACAGGCTTGGAATCGACCAGGGCTGGCTGTCGCGCATGGAGGCGGGCAAGTCGAACACGACTGTTTCGATGCTCGAACGCATCGCCGAAGCTCTCGATGTGAAAGTCTTCGATCTGTTCCGAGAAGAAACAGTTATCGACGTTGTCGGACAACTGAAGAACAACAGAATGGAAACCCCCAAGTCCATCGAAAATCTCGAAATTCAAGACGCCATCGCGCTCCCCATCGCACGGCCTGGCGTCGACTTTTTCGCCGTCAAGGTCGACACGGATACAACTTATCCGTTCGCACATGCTGGCGACTTCTTGGTCTATCAGAAGAGCGCTGAGCCTATACCCAAAAACGCAATCGGAAGATCTTGCTTGTGTGAGATTGAGAGAAGCTCTTCCGGCTCGGTTTACCAGACTGGAGTTCCAGTCCCAAATGAAAGCGGCGGGTGGAACTTGGTCAGTATGTCGCCTTTACGGCCGCCCGAGCTAGACTGTCACCTGTTTTCAGTTCATCGCATCATTGCGGCAATACCGGCCGACCTCCTCGAAAAATCGCCTCTCAGTTGAATTAAGTGTTAGTTTGTCGCATCTGACAAGTGAATTAATTTGTCTAGATATTAGCCGTTCGGGTTATATGAACTGACAAGCATCTTATGACTTGACACGCATATGTGTCTCATGGCAAATAGCTCGTACTGACGAGGCCATGAGAGGCGCGGCTGTGTTTGACTTTCTGTCTATCCCATTGACCCGCAACGAACTTTGCGAGGCGATCCGCATTGGGCGCGAGTTTCGCGGCTGGACGGGCTGCCGCGTTGGCGTCGAGACCCAGGCAGACAGAATTCTATCAAGTGTGTGCGCTGTTCCTATGACGCGCCAAGAAGCTGAGAAGCGGATGATCTCGCTCCAGGTGGTCGAGTCCACCCTGACCGATGCGGGCTTCGCCGGTCATCATTTCGAGATCCCTTACATCGCGACCCGAGAAGGTCGGGTCGAGTTGTTCAACGAAGACATGGCCCGACTGCGCGCGGCTGGTCTGGTCGAGCCCTGGCCGAGAGACACGATCGAGCGCTCACCTTGGGCTGGATACTTACCGGGCGGGTCGGGTCAGTACGTCTCCGAAGCACAGATCGAGCATTACAGATAAGAGGACGCCCCGCTGTGGCTATCGAGGAAAAAATGGTCGCCCTGGTCGATTGGGCTGGCGGATTAGACGACCGAACCCTGACGATGATTGGCGCTGGCGGCGTGGCCGCTTTGCTTGCGGTCGTCGTCTTGCTCTGGTGGGTCAACCGAGCCCTGGCGCGCCTCCGAAAGGGCGTCACGCCTGGAATTTTCTTTGGCGTTGTGGGCGCGACGCTTAGCTGCGCCACGTCGGCCGGAATGATTGCCGGGGCGTTTTACAGCCCCTCTATACCGACCTGGGTCACGGCGACGGCTGCAGGCATGTTCGGGACCTTCGTCCTGGCTGGGATCTACTTCGTGGCCCAGGGCCGTTACCTGTCAGCCAGCGTCTTCTTCGTTCTGTCGATCTTCACGTCCGCCACGGCCAACGGCGTTCCGATGCAATGGATCATGGACGAAAACCTAGCCCAGGATAAGCGCGCCGAGATCGCCGAGGGTCGACTGGAGAAGAAAGACGGACAGGTCGACGATCTGACGGACCAAAAGGTCCAGCTCCAGGTCCAGCTTCGCGAGTTGAGCGCTCAGCGCGCCCAGGCGAACCAGAGCCTGGCGGACGCGACCCAGGCCGTGATCCAGCGACGCGGGCTCGAACAGATCGACGCCCGCCTGTCCGAACTCCAGGTCGGTCTCGATCGAGCCGAGCAAGCCTGGTTAAACGAACAAGGCGGGCTGGGCGGGGCCTCGACCTGCCGCCTGGACCCGAGCGACCCGAACTTTGCGACGGGTTGCCCGAAGGCGTTCGCTGCCAAGTCGTCGCGCGACCGCGTGGCCGGAGAGATGTCTGTCGTACGACTGCGCTCCCAGGAGGCCGAGGCCCTTCTGGCTGACGCCAAAGAAGCGGCCCAGGCTGAGATCGTCCGCCTGGACACGGCGATGACCCAGACCCAGAAGTCGATTGACGAAACCCAGCTTGCGATCGACGCGAAGTCGGAACAAGCCGACAACCAAGCGAACGACGTCGGGAACCAGGGCCGCAGCTTTGCGGGTTCTGTCTGGCCAACTCTAGCTCGGATCATGGACATGTTCGGCTGGGCAATGCTGACCGTCATCACTGTATCACCATTGCTGATCGCTTTCGCCTGCGACAAGCTCGCCGCCGAGTTGGGCCGCGAACTGGCATATAAAGAGCCGCGCCCGTTCCGGGGCTTCGTCGGCGAATGGAAGACGTTGACGGGCTGGCTCAAATACGGGGCCGGGGCGACCCAATGGGTCCCGCCCGAGCCAGACGTGGTCGAACGGGAGCCGCGCCCGTTCCGGGGCTTCGTCGGCGAATGGAAGACGTTGAAGGCGTGGCTTCGTCACGGCCCAGGGTCTTTTCACTGGGTCCCGCCCGAGCCAGACGTAGTTCGCACGACAAAGCCCGCCGAGCCCCAGGAAGACGGCCCGAGCAAGGCCGAGAACGACGCCGCGCTGCGGAAGCTGAACGAGCTGGGCCGCTGGCTCCCCGGCGGGGTCAAGGCGGCGATCCTAGAGGCTGGAGCACTGGAGACCGCTAAGGCTGAGAACTGGGTCGCGACCCTGGACCAGCTGGAAGATCACATGGGCATGGGCGCGGATCGAGCAATCGAGATCATGAAAGCCGCCGATCGTGACGCCTGGGACGACGACGAAGAAGACGAAGACAGCATTCGCGACGCTTCGGCAGACTGGAGCGATGAAGAGGCGAGCCAGATCCTTGGCGACTTGGTCGATATGGATCCAAACATGCCGGACAAGATGAAGGCGCTGGAGACAATCCCCGGCCTTCGCGAGGCGTGGGACGCCAAGGATCGCGCCGCCTTCCGTCAAGCGTCTGACGCTTACGCTGATCTGTTTACGACGAAGCAGAACACCCCGGACGACTGGGACGTCGACCCCGACAGTGCTTTAGGCCGATACATTGCCGCCTCACAGGCTGGGGACGTCGAAGGCCAGATCGCAGCTTACAAAGACGCCTATCAAGAGGACGTGGCCGATGACCCAGAGCCAGAGCAAGGTGAAAGTCAATCAAGTGGAGATCTCGGTTCCGATAGGGTCGGAGAGCCCATTCCTGGAGGTCCCAACCGACTGGCGGGAGACGATCCTGATCCGGCTGGAGAAGTCGAAGATCCGCTGGCTGAGAAGGTGGGCGACAGCGATGCGCTGGAGGATCTTCGCGCGGACGACGCCGAGGGGGAAGCCGAGGCGGAGGCCGTAGCCGATGAAGCCCCGAGCGATGAACCGGAACAGCCTGAAGTCGCCGATGAAGCCCCGGCCGAAAAGACCGAGCCAGTCACGGAAGCGGAAGACAAGCCGCGTCGTCAGTGGGACCTCAAAGCCCCGTTAACAGTCGGCGGGATTGGGCTCGATAGCCTGGAGTTCGGCGCGATCGACTTCGCCGACGACGACGCCCTGGACGTGGCCCAGGCGTGGGCCGCTCGCCACGCGAACCTGGGACCGGATCGCCGTCCGCTCGGGATTGCCAAGTCGGCTGGGGGGAAGGTCATGGCCCCAGCCCCTGTCGTCGCGATGATCCAGCGCGCAGTCCGTGCCAAAGGCTCGCGCCCCGAGGAACGCCTTCGCGCGATTGCGGCAATGGGGAACATGAACCGCAAGCTAAAAAACCCGGACGGGTCGCCCGTTTACCCGAGCCAAAGCGAGGCATGGCAAGCCGCCCACAGGGACTTCGACGCGATGGTCCGCGCAAGCGATGAAAACGAGAAGGACGCCAAATAATGATCGACTTCAACGGGGCGGGCCAGGGTGAGCCGCAGGCCCATGATGGAGGCCGGGCCTTCTTCGTTGTGATCGCGAACGTGAAGGGCGGGACGGGTAAGTCCACGAATGCTGCTCACATGGCCGTGGTTCTGGAAAAAATGGGGCTGGTGGTCGGGGGTCTCGACCTCGACACAGCGCAACAGAGCTTCTTCCGATACCTCGGGAACCGTGAGCGCTTCGCCGACCATCACGGCCTAAGCGTTCCCATCGCGATCCAGCGCAAGCTTCACGCCTCCGACAAGGTCGACCTGGACCAGCGTCAAATGGAAGAGCTAAACCGCTTCTCGGCGGCCGTCGAAGACCTGGCCCCGCGATGCGATGTCGTGATTGTCGACTGTCCGGGAAACGACACGTACCTGTCTCGCCTAGGACACGCGGCGGCGGACCTCCTGGTGACGCCTGTCAATGACAGCCTTATGGACCTGGACCTCCTCGCCCACTGGGACGCCGTCGAGCGCAGAATGACAGGCCCGTCAATCTACTCTGAGTTGGTCTATGAGGTGAACCAGACGCGCCTCCAGGCGGGCGAAGACCCTCTTCAATGGCACGTCGTCGTCAATCGATACGACCCGGCCGGGGACCCGACCGACACAGAAGCCTGGCGTCACATGGTCCACCTGTCGGACCGCCTCGGATTCACCCCGACCGTGGGGGTAGCCGAGCGCCGGATCTTCCGCCAGCTGTTCGGCCAGGGCCTGACGCTGTACGATCTGGACGAACCGCCAGCCACCAGCCCGAAGCTGGTGGAGCATCGCCTGGCGCGCGGCGAGATGGACCGGCTCTTGGCGTCGCTCGGCATCCCAGGCATTCGTCGTCTTGAAAGGCCAGCGGCGTGAGCGATGACCTATTGACCCCCGAGGACATGGCCGCCCGCCTTTTCCCAGGTGGCGAGGTCACTGGATACACCTTGCGCCAGGCTGTGAGAGACAACAGGCTGACGTGTTATCGAATCAGCCGTCGGATCATGCTCTCCGAGGCTGACGTCCGAAGGTGGTTGAGTTCATGCCGAGAAAGTCGAAAGGTGCCAGGCTCTGGCTCAGAGAACAGCGCGGACGCGAGCCAGTCTGGATCATCCGGGACGGCGGCCGCCAGGTCTCGACGGGGTGTGCTGAAGACAATTACAGCGGGGCTGAAGAAGCCCTCTCGCGCTACCTCGCCCAGAAGTGGGCCAGCAGCTCAAACACCCCGCGAGGCGCAGCAGACGTAACGGTCGGCGAGATCTTGGCGCTGTACGGCCAGGAGCACGCCCCGAACGTCGCCTCGCCCGAGACGATCGGTTATTCAATCGACGGTCTTTCGCCCTTCTGGGCCGATCTTCTTGTCTCCGACATTCGCGCTGAAACCTGCCGGAGATACGCCAAACAGCGGGAGCGCAAGCCCGCCACGATCCGGCGAGAACTGGGCGTCCTTCAGGCCGCCATCAACTTCGCCATTCGCGAGGGCGCGCTGACTGAGACGCGCCTGGTGACGTTCCCCGAAAAACCACCCCCTAAGAACCGCTGGCTGACCCGGCCCGAAGCCGCTCTTCTCCTTCAAGCCGCAAGACAGACCCCACACCTGGCGCGCTTCATTGTCCTGGGGCTGGCGACCGGAACCAGAAAAGAGGCGCTTCTGTCACTCCAGTGGGTCCCAAGCATGACCGGGGGTCACATCGACCTGGAGGCCGGGGTGATGTATCGCCAGTCGGCCGTCGCGCGTCGTACAAAAAAGCGACAGCCTCCCGCCAGGCTCTCCAGGCGATTGCGATCTCAGCTTGCCCGCTGGCGCGCCAGCTCTCGGT
Organism: uncultured Neomegalonema sp.; assembly: GCA_937911325.1. Lineage (GTDB taxonomy): Bacteria > Pseudomonadota > Alphaproteobacteria > Rhodobacterales > Rhodobacteraceae > CALDSD01. The sequence goes on along the minus strand of CALDSD010000039.1, from coordinate 7,619 downwards.
CACACGTAATCGAGTGGCGGGGCCGCCCGGTCCAGGACATCAAGAAAGCCTGGGGCCAGGCGATCGAGCGCTCGGGGATCGAACACGCCACGCCGCACGATCTGCGCCGGACCTCAATCACCTGGGCGATGCAACGCGGCGTGAAGCTGTTCGACGCGGCTGGGTTCTATGGCGTCACAGCGGCCGAACTAGAACGCACGTATGCCGTGCATCATCCAGACTTTCAACGCTCGGTTGTGGATCTGTAACTGTGACGGAAACTGTGACAGAGTTTCGGAGCGAATTCGCTAAGTGATTGTTTTCGCTGGTGCTGCCGGAGAGATTTGAACTCTCGACCTCTCCCTTACCAAGGGAGTGCTCTACCCCTGAGCTACGGCAGCGTTCCGAAAGCCCGCTTGCTATGAAGCATATCAGGTAAATGCAAGCCTAATTTCTGTCACTGCGCGTCGCTCCGCAGGCAAACCGGCCCGCCCCAACGGCATCGGCGCGCGCCGGAAACAGCCTGTCATCCCGATATGTGAGGGCTATAGTCGGCCCATGGGCGATGCTTCGAACAACAATGGCGGCTCGAACGCCGCGGATCAGAGCAAACGAGATCGGCTGGCGGCGGCGCTGCGCGAGAACCTCAAACTCCGGAAGGCCCAGGGGCGAGCGCGTCGTGCGCTGGACGCTGAGACGACGCCAGGGTCCGAAACGTCGTCATCTGAGGGCGTCGGCGACGCATCTCGGAGCGACGGGCCAACGGACAAAGCCTGAATGTTGCAACACAGAGACGCATTCACTCGCCCAGCTGTGAGCACTGTCGTTGTCTGGCCTGATTTCCGCCATTAGACAGAGCTTCTATTTTCGTGACGATGACGATATGTTGCGACCTCTGGGGAAAGGGGCACAACATCGGCTGTATCGTGCCGAATCTTCGGGACGGTAAACACAAGGGGCGAATGAGCAAAGATGGATAGAATCGCGATCACCGGCGGGCGCCCTCTTCATGGCGAGATCTCGATCAGCGGAGCAAAAAACGCCTGCCTCACGTTGATGCCCGCCGCGCTCCTGAGCGACGAACCGCTCGAACTCACGAACGTCCCCCGGCTCGCCGACATCGAAATGATGACCAAGATCCTGGTCTCGCTGGGCGCCTCGGTAGAACTGTCGGAGCAGGGTCGCCGACTGGTGATCACCGCCAAGAAGTTCGAGCAGCATCTCGCGCATTACGACCTTGTCCGGAAGATGCGCGCGAGCATTCTCGTGTTAGGACCGATGTTGGCCCGCGAACACGAAGCCGTTGTTTCCCTGCCGGGCGGTTGCGCCATCGGCGCGCGACCCGTGGATCTGCATCTGAAGGGCCTCGAGAAGTTGGGAGCGGACCTCGAGTTGCGCACCGGATACGTGCACGCCAAAGCGCCCGGCGGGTTGAAAGGCGCGGAGATCGACTTTCCGTTCGTCTCTGTCGGCGCGACCGAGAACCTGATGATGGCCGCGACCCTGGCCAAGGGCGTCACGGTTCTCAAGAACGCCGCCAAAGAGCCGGAGATCGTGGATCTCGCGCGATGCTTGCGCAAGATGGGCGCGGAGATCGACGGCGAGGGCTCGGACGTTATCGAGATTGAGGGCGTCGATCGGCTGAAAGGCGCGTCACATCGTGTTTTGCCAGACCGGATCGAACTGGGCACCTACATGCTGGCGCCGGCGATCACGGGCGGCGAGGTCGAGTTGATCGGCGGAAAGCGCCGCCTGGTCAGCGCTCTGGTTGAAAAGCTTGAAGAGGCCGATATCGAGGTCGCAGACACGGAAAACGGCATGCGCGTGAAACGCCGCAACGGCCACATCGACGCGCTCGACATCGCCACCTCGCCATATCCAGGCTTTCCGACCGACCTTCAGGCTCAGATGATGGCGCTGATGACCTTGGCGAAGGGAACGTCGCGGTTCGAAGAGACCATCTTCGAGAACCGCTACATGCATGCGCCGGAATTGATGCGGATGGGCGCGAAGATCGACGTCCAGGGCGGCGTCGCTCACGTGCATGGCGTCGAAAGGCTCACCGGCGCACCCGTTATGGCGACGGATCTGAGGGCAAGCGTCAGCTTGGTGCTCGCCGGCCTCGCCGCGGAAGGCGAGACGCTCGTAAACCGCGTCTATCATCTTGATCGCGGCTATGAGCAGGTCGAGGACAAGCTCCGCGCGTGTGGCGCTCAGATCGAGCGTCTGAAAGACTAACGTCGCTGAAATCGACGCAAACGTTGACCAATGCGGGGTATTTCCGTCATGTCGCGGTTGGGCTGTGGCGTTGACGTCATGGCATGTCATCAACGTTTGGAACGAGACGCTTCGCATGGCCGACAAACGCGACGCAGGTTTTGTCGATGATTTTCGACCGGTTCGTTTGCTTGCGCAGGACAGCCAGGACCTCGCGGTGATCTCCGCGCTGATGCAGGACGCTGTGGTATTGCCCAACGACATCGGCTGGCTGCAAGGCCAGCGTAGGTTCGCTTTGGTCGCGAACCGGTTTCGCTGGGAAGATCCCGAAGCTGAAGAGCGCGTCCGGGCCGGTTTGCATGCGGAAAACGTGCGCAAGGTGCGCTCACGCGGCGTTGACGCCGAGGCGCAAGACAAGCCGATATCGGTTCTGTCGCTGACCTTTGAGCCAAACCCGGCGGATGAAGGCGATCCGAGCGGGACATTGCGCATCGCCTGCGCAGGAGGGGCGGAGTTCTTGATCGAGGTTGAGGCTTTGGAAGTCGCGATGCGCGATATGACAAAACCTTGGGCGGCGAAATCGCGCCCGGAACATGAGGCGGATGAGGACGTCTGATCTCGTGCCGATTTTTCTAAGCACCACCGATCCGGATTTCGAACCGCGCTTTCAGGAGCTCCTCTCCGCGAAGCGTGAAGACGCGCCTGATGTTGAAACCGCGGTCGACAACATCATCCGCGCCGTTCGCGAGCAAGGGGACGCGGCGCTGGTCGAACTGACAAAGCGCTTCGACAACCTCACTCTCCGCGAAGAGAACCTGGCGTTTTCAGCCGAAGAGATCGCCGAGGCGTCCTCTGCCGCGCCAGAGGATCAGAGAAAAGCGCTCGATCTCGCCGCAAGCCGGATCGAGGCGTATCACCAGCGGCAGCTCCCTGAAGACGCCGAATGGACCGACGAGACCGGGATGCGGCTGGGGTGGCGCTGGACCCCGGTGGACGCAGCGGGCCTTTATGCGCCGGGCGGTCTCGCATCCTATCCGTCTTCGGTGCTGATGAACGCCATTCCAGCGCGGGTGGCCGGCGTCGGTCGGTTGGCGATGTGCGTTCCGGCGCCCCGAGGCGAGATCAACCCGCTTGTTCTCTACGCCGCGAAGGTCGCCGGGGTCTCCGAGATCTACCGGATCGGCGGCGCGCAAGCGATCGCGGCGCTGGCGTATGGCACCAAGACGATCGCGCCCGTCGATGTGATCACGGGTCCGGGAAACGCCTATGTGGCCGCCGCCAAGCGGCGCGTGTTCGGCAAGGTCGGGATCGACTCGATTGCTGGACCTTCGGAGATCCTGGTCATCGCCGACGCGCAGAACAATCCAGACTGGATCGCGATCGACCTGCTGAGCCAGGCCGAGCACGACGCCTCGGCGCAGTCTATTCTGATCACCGACGACGCCGCCTTCGGAAAAGCGGTGGCCGAGGCCGTCGACAGGCGGCTCCAGACCTTACAGCGCCGCGAGATCGCCGAGGCGTCCTGGCGGGACTTCGGCGCGGTGATCATCGCACAAGACCTTGCCGACGCCGCCGCTCTGAGCGATCGGCTTGCGCCAGAGCACCTGGAGATCTGCACGTCGGACCCCGACGCGGTCTCCGCCACGATCCGCCATGCCGGCGCGATCTTCCTAGGGGCGCATACGCCTGAAGCGATCGGCGACTATGTCGGCGGGCCAAACCACGTGCTGCCCACCGCCCGATCAGCGCGCCACGCCTCTGGGCTTTCGGTGCTCGACTTCATGAAACGCACCACGCTCGCCAAGGCGACGCCCGCGGCGCTGGAGGCGATCGGCCCGGCGGCGGAGACTTTGGCGCATGCGGAAAGCCTCGAGGCTCACGGGCTCTCCGTTCGTGCGCGTTTGGGAAACCGGCCGGCCGCCGGCTCTGACGCATGAGCGAGGCGTTTCGAAGTTCTGATCGCCTTGTGGCGATCGAGGTGATCGAAGGGGCCGAGGCTCCGTCGCCCGAGTTGGACCAGGAGCGTCGTGTCGCGATCTTCGACCTGCTCGAAGAAAACCGCTTTCGCATGGCAGGCGACGATGCGGGCCCCTACCGGCTTACGCTCGGTTTGGAGGGGCGCAAGCTGAAATGCGTGCTTCAAAACGAGGTCGGCGGCGAGCTGAGAACCTTTTTCACGCCGTTGGGCGGAGTGCGCACGATTGTCGAGGACTATCTGGCAGTCTGTGACGACTATTTCGACGCGATCAAACGCCTGTCGCCAGGGCAAATCGAGGTGATCGACGGAAGCCGGCGAGACTTGCACAACGAAGGCTCCGACGCGCTGAGCGCCAAACTGGCGGCGGACGCAGAGGTGGATCCGCCGACGGCGAGGCGGCTTTTCACGCTGCTTTGCGCGATCTATCCGCGGAGTTGACGGCCTTGGCGAGCAGCGAACAGGCCCATTCAACTGGTGAAAACGCGATTATCCGTCGGGTTCTGTTCGCTTGTACGTTCAACGCCACGCGATCGCCGATGGCGGCGGGCCTGTTGACCTATCTCCAGCGGGGCGAGATCGAAACCTCGTCCGTCGGAGTGCATCACGGCGAACGCGTGGACCCGGACGCTGTTGAAGTGATGGACGAGTTGGGGATCGACATCTCTCGCCACCGCCCGTTGACTTTGGCCGACCTGGAAAGCTGGGGCGACGACCCAGGCGACTATGACGTCATTGTCGCGCTGTCGCCGGCCGCGCAGCGTCATGCGCTCGAGTTGACGCGTTACACGCCGATCGCCGTCGAGTACTGGCCGGCGCAGGACGTGACCCAACCGCTCGCCGTCAATCCTGGAGGCGAGGCGTCCGACGAAGATCGGCTCGAACGATATCGCAGCGTGCGCGACGACTTGCTCGCCCGCCTGAAACAACGCTTTGGTCGCCCCTCCGGCGTCACTGTGTGACTCGGCGCCGCTTGCTTTATCCGGGTGGCGGCGCCATCTTCCGCGCGTTGAACGCCGCTGGTCGAACGCTGCTTTGGCCCGCCCGGCGGCGCTTTTGATCTACCAAGGAAACCGCCCGACTCGGGCGCAAAGAAAGCATCGGCTAAAGGAAGAATGGCGAAAGAAGAGACTCTCGAATTTCCAGGCGTAGTCACTGAACTGCTGCCGAACGCGACGTTTCGTGTTGAGCTTGAGAATGGCCACGAGATCATCGCCCACACCGCCGGCAAAATGCGTAAGAACCGCATCCGCGTTCTGGCGGGCGACAAGGTTCAGGTCGAGATGACCCCATATGACCTCACCAAAGGCCGCATCACCTATCGCTTCAAGTAAGACCCAACGCAGAGCGGCCCCACCGGCCTCTGAGCCGCGGGTCCTCGTGCTGGCCAGCGCCTCGCCGCGACGGCTGGATCTGCTCAGGCAGATTGGCGTTGAGCCCGGAATTATCGACCCAGCCGACATCGACGAAACTCCGAAGGCCGATGAACCGCCTCGGGCCTACGTGGCGCGTCTGGCCTTGGACAAAGCGAAGACGGTGGCGGCGCGCCATCCCGACGCTCTTGTTCTGGCCGCGGATACAGTCGTCTACGCCGGCCGTCGGATCTTTGACAAACCGACCGACGCCGGAAGCGCGAAGGCCTGTCTGAGGTTTTTGTCAGGTCGACGGCATCGCGTGGCGACGGCGGTCGCCCTGATACGCGGCCCGGACGGGCGGAGTTGGACCCGCCTGGTGGAGACGCAAGTCCGCTTCAAGCGTCTGTCGTCGCTTGAGATCGAAACCTACCTCTCGGGCGGCGAATGGCGCGGCAAGGCGGGCGGATATGCGATCCAGGGCCAAGCGGCGGCGTTTGTGCCCGCGATCAATGGCTCTTACAGCAACGTCGTCGGTCTGCCGCTGGCGGAAGTTTCCGGGATACTTGAGGCGGCCGGATACGGGTTGCGATCGAGAACGCGGGCAGAGGCTGCGGGATGAAGGGCAGCACGCTTGTTTTCGGCCGACACGCCGACAGCGGCGCGCATATCGCGGCGCTCACCGTGGACGGTCGGCTCGAAAACCTCGCCGTGGACCCGCCGAACGCGCCGAAAGCCCGAGCCGGAGCTGTTTTCGTCGGCCGCGTGAGCCGCTCGCTGTCGCAAGGCGGCGCCTTTCTTGACCTTGGCGCAGGTGAAATCGGCTTCTTGGTGGATCCTCATGTCGATGCCCGCGATCTCGCCGAAGGAGATGCCGTGCTCGCCCAAGTGCTCAACCCAGCCGAGGACGGCAAGGCCGCCCGCCTGAGCCTCTCCGTTCAGATCAAGGATCGTCTCCTCGTATTTACGCCGATGCGATCCGGGGTGAACGCCTCCCGCCAGATCGGCGACCAGGCTCTGCGGCGAGAGCTGACTGAGGCGCTCGCCCCGTTTCAGGATGAGGGCGGTTTCATCCTGCGCACCGCGGCGGCTCGGGCCACACGTGACGAGATCGTCGCGGCGGCGGAACGCCTCGTCGCTGAATGGCGCGAGGCGGCTCGCGTCACCGATCCTGCGCTTGTGCGTCCGGCCCCGCACGCCCTTGAGATCGCAGCGACAGACTGGCCTCGGCCAGACATCGTCGTCACTGACGCGGACGCCTCCACGCGGGACCTGGTTCTCGCAGATGCTCGCCACCGACCGGTGGATCCGGGGCAATACGCATTGGAGGAGTTGGGCGTCGCCGAGGCGCTCGAGGAACTGTTCGCCTCAGAATGTGCTCTGCCCCATGGCTGGATGGCTTTGCAGCGGACCGAGGCGTTGATCGCGATCGACGTCAATGCGGGCGATGCGTCCAGTCGCTTGCCAGCAAATCTGGCGGCGGCCCGAGAGATACCGCGACAGTTGCGGCTCCGCGGCTGGGGCGGCATGGTGCTCATCGATTTCGCAGGCCGCGACGCCGCCCACAGGGAACGTCTTGAGGCGGCGCTGCGCCAGTCTGCTGCCCGCGACGGCGTCAAAATCGCAGGTTGGGGGCCGCTGGGACTGCTCGAAGCCACGCGCCGACGGAGCGCTTTGCCGATCGAGACCGTGTTGAGGAGACGGGCGACATGACAGCACGCAAATGTCCAATCTGCGGCAAACCGAGGGTGCACGAGCACCGGCCGTTTTGCTCCAAGAGGTGTGCGGACATCGATCTGGGCAAATGGGCCGGGGGCGTGTACGCGATCCCTGGCGAGGAGGTCGCCGTCAGCAGCGGAACCGATCCCGAAGGCCCAGATGCGCCAAAAGGGAGCGCCGCCGCCGACGCGCTTGTTCGATTGAAAGGCAGAACTCTTCATTGATCGCCGTTTTGACGGCGCGCCTCTAGACAGGGCGTTGTCGATCCGCTATCTGCACCGCCTGCGCTGTCGCCGCAGACGCCCAGGTAGCTCAGTTGGTAGAGCAGCGGATTGAAAATCCGCGTGTCGGTGGTTCGATTCCGCCCCTGGGCACCA
>CALDSD010000038.1 GCA_937911325.1 uncultured Neomegalonema sp. | reverse complement strand
TGTGAAACGGCATGCAAGATTGACCCCCATTGAGGGGTGATCGGCGTCCAAAAGTGACCCCTCTGACAATTCTGTTCAGATGCTTCCCAAAAGATTTTGGGGAGCAGATTGGGGATGTTGGTTGTGGAAACGATTGCGAAGATCAGGCGCGCATTTTTCGTTGAAGGGAAGTCGATCAAGCAGATTTTTCGTGACCTGCGATTGTCCCGTAACACGGTGCGGAAGGTTGTTCGGTCTGGGGACACGGAGTTCAGCTATGACCGATCTGTTCAACCGCGTCCGAAGATCGATCCCTGGAAAGATCAGCTTGATAGCCTGCTTGAGGGCAATGCTGGCAAGCCGAAGCGCGAACGACTGACCCTGGTTCGGATTTACGAGGAACTGCGCAATCTCGGCTACGATGGCAGCTATGACGCGGTGCGCCGGTATGCGGCCAACTGGTCTCGTGAGGTCCAGGAAGCGTCAGCCGCCGCTTACGTGCCGCTGAGCTTTGATCCCGGCGAGGCCTATCAGTTCGACTGGAGCCATGAGGTTGTTCTGATCGACGGGATCACAACGACGGTAAAAGTCGCGCATGTGCGCCTTAGTTACAGCCGAATGCCATTTATCAGGGCCTATCCACGCGAGACCCAGGAGATGGTCTTCGATGCGCATGACAAGGCGTTCGCTTTCTTTGGCGGTGCCTGTGCGCGGGGTATCTATGACAATATGAAGACCGCCGTCGATACGATCTTCGTCGGCAAAGACCGAGCCTACAATCGACGTTTCCAGCAGATGTGCGGACATTATCTTGTTGATCCGGTCGCCTGCACGCCAGCGTCGGGCTGGGAGAAAGGCCAAGTCGAGAACCAGGTTGGTGTGATCCGGCGACGGTTCTTTGTACCGCGCCCGAAGTTCAAGTCCTACGCCGAGCTCAATGCATGGCTTGAAGATCGCTGTATCGCCTACGCCAAGGCAAACAAACATCCCGAGATGCGCGATAAGACAGTCTGGGAAGTGTTCGAAGAAGAACGCGGTAGTCTTGTTCCATACGTTGGTCCATTTGATGGGTTCCACGCTGTTCCAGCGTCTGTCTCAAAGACCTGCCTCGTGCGGTTTGACAACAATCGCTACTCCGTTGATGCCCGCGCGGTCGGTCGTCCGGTTGAGATACGCGCCTATGCGGATCGGCTGGAATGCTGGCAGGATGGCAAGATTGTCGGCCAGCATGAGCGGGCCTTCGGGCGCGGCAAAACGATCTATGATCCCTTGCATTATTTGCCGGTCCTCGCGCGAAAGCCAGGCGCTCTGCGCAACGGTGCTCCATTCAAGGACTGGGAGCTACCTACGCCCATTCGCCGAGTGCAGCGCAAATTAGAACGTCAACCCGGCGGCGACCGCCAAATGGTCGATATCCTCGGGGCCATCCTGACCGATGGATTGGAAGCCGTTGAAGCGGCTTGTGCAGAGGCGCTGTCTCACAACGTCCATTCTGCCGGTGTCGTGCTCAACATCCTCGCCCGGCATCGCGAACCGCCGCCTCCCCTGACAATCACCACCCCGGACGCGCTGAAGCTGGATTGTGAACCTGAAGCCAACTGCGACCGATATGACAGCCTGAGGAGAACACAGCATGGAACGCACGCAAGTCCTGGGCGCAATGGGTCAGTTGAAGCTCTACGGCATGCGGACGGCTTACGACGAGATCATTGCGACAGCCGTCAAACGCCAACATGAACCGCAACAGATCATTGGCGATCTGCTGCATGCCGAGATCACGGAGAAGCAGGCCCGGTCCGTCAAATACCAGATGACCATCGCCAAGCTGCCATTGACAAAGGAGATCAACGAGTTCGACTTCGAAGCGGCAGAGGTCAATGAGACCCTGATCCGTGATCTGGCTACCGGAGACTTCCTCGACCATCAGCGCAACCTGGTTCTGATCGGTGGAACCGGCACTGGAAAAACTCACCTCGCGGTCAGCATTGCCCGTGCCTGCATCCGAGAAGGACGGCGGGGCCGGTTCTTCAACGTCGTCGACCTGGTGAACAAGCTGGACGCCGAGGCACGCGCGGAACGGCAAGGACGAACCGCCGATCTCATCTCCCGCCTCGACTTCCTGATCCTGGATGAGCTGGGGTATCTGCCCTTCGCTCAGACAGGCGGCCAACTCTTGTTCCATCTCATCAGCAAGCTCTATGAACGAACCTCTATCATCGTCACCACCAACTTGGCGTTCGGAGAATGGCCCAGCGTCTTTGGCGATGCCAAGATGACTACCGCGCTGCTCGATCGTCTCACGCATCACTGCGAGATCGTCGAAACCGGAAACGAAAGCTGGCGCTTCAAAAACAGAGCGTAGCGCCAAATGGCACCACCGCTGGCCTGACGCCGCTGCGCTATGTGAGGGCTACGCAGCGCCAGGCCAGCTCTGCACAAAGGGGGTCAAAATTGGACGCCGATGAGGGGTCACGGTTGGATGCCGATTGACAGATTCTTGCTGGCAGCCTTAGCGAGGTTGGCCATTCGCTCCCGATGCAACCCAAAATTTCCATGGAAGAAAACAGTCATGGCTCAAGCCCCGCTAAGCATTCAGACCAATGGCTTCTTCGATGGTCCTTCGAATGAGCGTCCGTCCTGACCCTGACGGATTCCGAAACTTCTCATCCGAAAAGTCGATATCTCCGGCACTGCTTATTCGATCGCGAAAGTAGTCTTCGCTAATGTCCCTAGCTTCATAAGCATCACCAACGATCTTGCGCAAAACATCGAAGATTGCCTGAACGCCTATCGTTCGGAGGATAAACGAGTCCGGGGACGCACCCTCCCAAAACACCTTGTCGCAGGCCGTC
>CALDSD010000037.1 GCA_937911325.1 uncultured Neomegalonema sp. | reverse complement strand
CGAGATGGCGCACAATTTCGCTCCCCTCAAACTCACGGTGAGCTTCCGCTAAGATGTGGCGGTATGTGCAGTGAGCCTGCGAGCTCGCGTCATGCTCCAAGGCGACCTCCGGCGGATAGCCTTCGTAGATCGCGTGCCCGTGACGCAGCACTGCATCGAAAGTGTCGAGGTATGGTGAGATGCGGTCCATGACCGTTTCAATGTTGGTATCCACTGCGCAAGCCTCGCTTGGTTGTTTGCAGCACTATATCCCTCTCGCGACAAAACGGAAGAAAATTATTCCTTTAATTATTCCTGCCACCGTTTGGCCGCTGCCTTCCGGGCAATTTCTGACCGCTGCTCCGGCGTAAGCTTCTTGGCCCGTGCCGCGCCACCCTTCTTGCCCATGGACACTGCCGCCGGGTCTTTCCCGTCGTCGGTCTCGTACTCTTCCTCGTCCTCGCCGGTGGCGATGCGCATTACCTTGACCGCATTGCCAATCACATCGGCGGGACGGTTCTGGCCTTTCGGTCCTTTGGGCATGAAACCTCCTATGCTTCACGCTAAGCATATAGGCATCGCGTGCGGGAGGCGATAGCAGCCGTCAGATTTCAAAGTGATGCACTACCCGATATCCGCTCGCGAAATTGACGCCAAACCCCTAAATCAGCGGTATGCGAGACGAATTCGATCCCCAACCTCTTCGGTTCACCGAGCCGGTCTGCCTGGTCGGCGGGGCCGTCATTGATGGCGCCGCGCTCGAGCTGGCGTTGGGTTTCGCCGAGAAGATGGTCGCCGCCGACGGCGGCGCAAACGAGTTCTTGCCTGGCGAGGCCTACGCGAGCGAAGCACAGCGCCTCGCCGCTGTGATCGGAGATATGGATTCCGCAAAGAACCTCGATCATTGGCGCGCCGACGATCTTGTCGAGGTTGTCCATCTTCCCGAACAGGACAGCACTGATCTCGAAAAAGTCCTCAGGAGCGTCGAGGCGCCTCTTCTGCTGGGTCTGGGGTTCCTCGGGGCCCGCTTTGATCACACGCTCGCCGCCACTCACGCGCTCTTACGTCACCCGGGGTCTCCGGTGATCTTGATTGGGGAGGTCGATCTGATCTTCTTGGCGCCCAAGGTGTGGCGAGCGCGGATGAAAGCGGGAGATCGCATCTCGATCTATCCGCTGCGTCCCGGTCGAGCCTTGGTTTCGCAGGGGTTGCGCTGGCCGCTTCAGGGGCTCGACCTTGCGGCGGGAAGCCAAATCGGCACTTCCAACGAAGCGATCGCCGACGAGGTCTCGATTGAGTTTGACGGCCGCGACGCGGCGATCATTCTCCCTCGCACGCGCTTGAAAGCGGCTATCGACAGTTTGGCGGAGGTGGAGCGTTGAGTGAGCGCGACGGCGCAGCGTTGGTCTTGTTCTCTGGCGGCCAAGATTCGGCGACGTGCCTTGCCTGGGCGCTGAACCATTATGAGCGCGTCGAGACTTTGGGGTTCGACTATGGTCAGCGCCACCGTGTCGAGCTTGATGTCCGCCTGGATTTCCTTCGGGCGTTGCCCATTGCTTTCCCCGAGTGGGGACGCCGTCTCGGTGAAGACCATCGCCTCGACGCCGGGGTGCTGGGACAGCTCGGCGCGACCGCGATGACCGACGATATTGCGATCGAGATAACGGAAGCCGGTCTCCCGAACACTTTTGTGCCGGGTCGAAACCTCTTGTTCTTCACTCTTGCGGGCGCGCTCGCCTATCGGCGCGGGCTCCGCAACATCATCGGCGGCATGTGCGAAACCGACTATTCGGGCTATCCCGATTGCCGGGACGATACGCTCAAAGCGCAACAGGTCGCGTTGTCGCTCGGGCTGGATCGGTCGATGGTGATCCACACGCCTTTGATGTGGACGGACAAGGCGGGCACCTTCGCCCTGGCCGAAGAACTTGGCGGCGCTTCGCTGCTCGACCTGATCCTCGAGCACACCCACACTTGCTATCTTGGCGATCGATCAACGCGTCATGAGTGGGGCTATGGCTGCGGAACCTGCCCAGCCTGCGAGTTGCGCGCCGAAGGCTGGCGGCGCTATCAGGCTGCGAAATGACCTATTCGGTAAAAGAGATGTACTTCACCCTCCAGGGCGAAGGGGCGCACACGGGGCGCGCCGCTGTTTTCTTGCGGTTCGCTGGCTGTAACCTCTGGTCAGGGCTGGAGCGCGACCGCGGATCGGCGATCTGCCAATTCTGCGACACCGACTTCGTCGGCACGGATGGCCCTGGCGGCGGCAAGTTTCGCGACGCCGAAGCGCTAGCGGCGGCGGTTGCGCGGAAATGGCCGGGCGGCGCTCGCAAATACGTCGTCTGCACGGGGGGGGAGCCGTTGCTTCAGATCGACAATGCGCTGATCGACGCCCTTCATGACGAAGGCTTCGAGATCGGCGTCGAAACCAATGGGACGATCGCGGCGCCTGCGGGTTTGGATTGGATCTGTGTCTCGCCCACAGCCGCCTCGGCGCTGAAGCAGACCTCCGGCGATGAGCTGAAACTGGTCTTTCCGCAGACAGCGCCCGAGGCGGCGCCGGAAAACTTTGATGCGCTGGATTTTCGGCATTTCTTTCTTCAACCGCTTGACGTGGCCGGCGATCCGGACCAAACGGCGCGGCACGTTCAGCAGACTGCCGAGTATTGCCTCGCGCATCCGCGTTGGCGGCTCGGCCTGCAGACCCACAAGATGATCGGCCTTCCCTGAAGGGCGGGCTCAACCGGGGGTTTTTCCGCCCCACTGGGAGATCGACAGATGCGTATCTACAAGGAGTTCGCGTTCGACGCGGCTCATCACTTGCCCCATGTTTTTCCGGCAGGGCATCCAAACCATCGCCTCCATGGTCATTCCTATCGCGTCCGTTTGACGCTTGAGGGAGAGCCGGATCCTGAGTCCGGTCTCATTCGGAACCTCGGCGACCTGGTCGAGTGGATTTCGATACTGCGCGAGGCACTCGATCACCGTTACCTGAATGAAGACGTGCCGGGCCTTGAGAAGCCGTCGATCGAGACGATCGCGGTCTGGATCTGGCGGCGGCTTAAGCCGGATTTGCCAGAGCTGGCGCAAGTCGGCGTGTATCGAGATAGCGCAGGTGAAGGCTGCGAGTATGAGGGAGGTCTAGAATGAGCGGCGTGTTGGGAAAGCAGGCGGATCTGCCCGCCTCGCCCGAAGAAGCGGTCTTGGAGGCGGCGCCGAACCCGCATAAGGGAGATCTCTATCTCGCGCGGTATGTCTGCCCCGAATTCACGTCGATCTGTCCAGTGACGGGGCAGCCGGATTTCGGGCATCTCGTGATCGATTACGCGCCTGATGAGCACCTCGTCGAATCGAAGTCGCTCAAGCTGTTTCTACACAGCTTTCGCAATCATGGCGGCTTTCACGAAGAGTGCACGATCACCGTCGCCAAACGAATGATCGCCTGCGCGCAGCCGACATGGCTGCGCATTGGCGGATACTGGTATCCTCGCGGCGGGATTCCGATCGACGTCTTTTGGCAGTCGGGCGAACCGCCCAAAGGCCTGTGGCTGCCGGATCAGGGCGTTCCCCCCTATCGCGGCCGAGGATGACCCCGGCTAGTCCTTGGTCTGAGCCTTCAGACGGCTGCGAATGTAGGATGCGCTGAAACCGCCATCGTTGGCGCGCCAAGGGCGCGTCTCTTGTTCGCCGCGGTCGAACTTGACGTCATTCGCCATCGTGTAGCCCGCCCGACCATTCCGGCACCAAGCGAGCGTGACCAAACCGCGGGACTGCAGTCTGTCGCCGCGATAAATCTCGGCCACGCAATTCAGTGGCGCATGGCGCTCGCTGATCGCGACGGAAAACCCCCCGACGGACAGGTCGGTGACATCCGCCTGAATGCCGTTCAGAGTAGCGGTGTAAATGGCGCTCGACTGACGCAGGCTACGTCGAGAATGCCTCCGCATTTCTTCTGGCCCCGGCGTATGATCTTGGGGAGCTATAGATCTCCGAGTCGCGTGATGAGCTTTTTTAAACAACGCCATAACGTCCAACACCCATTAGGTCGCAACAAACTCAATCTCCTGACGAGAGGAGAACTTGTCGGCGTTCCTCAATTTCGCCGCCAAGTGCGCTAATCTGTGCAAAACGCGTGCTAGCTGTCGACGAGGGGAGAGCCGCCTTGAGCCTATCCAAGACTGCGATTTTTCCCATTTTGAGCGGAGTTGTGTTTCTTTTTGGCGTCTCTGGCGCCTTAAGTCGGGACTCATCCGTCCCTGTGTCTTGCAAGTGGGGAACGCTCGGGCAGGAGCGTGTCTATCTTTGCCCGGAGTATGACCCGAACGGCGTTCGGGTATGGCGCATAGTCGACAGACGGCCTGTCGCGGCTGTGAACCAGGGCGCGCAAGGGTGGTATGACCCTGCCTACCAACGAGATCTGCCGCCGCCGCCCGCGCCAAGAGCGCGCGCCGAGCCCGAGTCCTCGGGGACGGGCTGGCGGCCAAGAGTACGACCACGGGTCGGCGTCGGAGTAAACTCAAGCGGAGATGTCGGCGTCGGCGCAGGCGTCGGGATTGGTCTGGGTATTCTGGACCTCGGGGTCCGGCTTTACGACTAACCCGATCAGGACCCGCCGCCGAACTGCGCCTCCCAAGCTTCGCGCTGGGCGTCGTCGATTTTCCCGAACAGATTGTCAGGCACCGTGAATGTGTGGCCTGGCGGCAGAGCTGTCAGAGCGTCTTTGGCGGATCTGGGCCAGTCCAGGAGCGCGTCTTCCTCGAGGCCAAGCGCCGCCGCCATCTTGTCTGCGGCGTCGGGAATGAAGGGCTTTGAGATGATTGCGTAAAGCCGGATCAGGTTCAGCGCCGTTCGGATCTGAACAGCCGCCGCCGCTTCATCGGTCTTGAACACGGCCCAAGGCTCCGCCTTCTGCAGATACTCGTTGCCCGCAACCCACGCGGCCCGCAACTCTTGCGCCGCCTTGCGAATTTCGATCGCCTCCAGAGCCTCGACGTATGCGGTGAGCCGCTTGTCGAGTTCGCGAGCCAGTTCGTCCTCCAGCGCTCCGAGCTCTCCTCCTTGTGGCGCGACTTCGCCGAATTTCGATCGGCAGAACTTCGTGACGCGGCTGACGAAGTTGCCCAAAACGTCCGCGAGATCCTTGTTCACCCCATTTTGGAAACCTGCCCATGTGAAGTCGCTATCCGAGCTTTCAGGAGCGTTCGACAGCAGCCACCATCGCCAATAGTCCCCTGGCAGCAGGTCTAGCGCCTGGTTCATGAAGACGCCGCGTTTCTGGCTGGTGGAGAACTTGCCGCCCTCATAGGTCAGCCAATTGAAGCTCTTGATATGGTCGACGAGCTTCCAGGGCGCCGTCTGCTCGCCGTCGCCGTCGACCGAGTTGATCCCCATGATCGTGACGGGGAAGCTCAGGGTGTGAAACGGCACGTTGTCCTTGCCCATGATTTGAACGTAGCGGACGTCCTCTCCGCCTCGGTCGCTGCGCCACCACCGCTCCCAAGCAGTATCGTCCTGACCCGTCGCCTCCGCCCATTCCGCTGTCGCTGCGATGTACTCGATCGGCGCGTCGAACCAGACGTAGAAGACCTTGCCTTCCATGCCGGGCCAGACGTCCTCGCCCTTTTTGACCGGCACGCCCCAGTCGAGGTCGCGCGTGATCCCGCGGTCTTGCAACCCGTCTCCGTCATCGAGCCATTTCCTGGCGATTGACGTCGACAGAACCGGCCAGTCCGTCTTGGAGTCGATCCACGCACGCAGTTTGTCGCGCATCTCCGATTGGCGAAGGTAGAGGTGCTTGGTTTCGCGAACCTCGAGGTCGGTCGAGCCGGAGATCGAGGAGCGCGGATCTATCAGATCGGTCGGGTTGAGCTGCTTGGTGCAGTTCTCGCACTGGTCGCCGCGCGCTCGGTCGAATCCGCAGTTCGGGCAGGTGCCGATGATGTAGCGGTCGGGCAGAAAGCGGCCGTCCGCGTTCGAATAAACCTGCTTCTCCGAAACCTCTTTGATCAAGCCGGCTTCGGCCAGTTTGCCGGCGAACGCCTGAGTGAGCTTGCGGTTCTGGGGCGAGGACGATCTGCCAAAGAAGTCGAATGACAGCCCAAAGCCCTCGCCCAGCTTCTTTTGCACCTCGTGCATTTCCGCACAGTATGCGGCCACGTCCTGTCCCGCCTCCGCCGCGGCCAGTTCGGCTGGCGTGCCGTGCTCGTCGGTCGCGCAAATGAACATGACCTCGTGGCCGCGCTGGCGCATGAAGCGCGCGTACGCGTCGGCGGGCAGCATCGAGCCGACGAGGTTCCCAAGTTGTTTGTCGCCATTGATATATGGCAGGGCCGAGGTGACTAGGACGCGGCTCATTCGACTGCTCCGATTGGTTCGGCGGGAGCTATAGTCCAAGGACGGCGCAGTGGCGAGCGTTAGCGCGTCGGCGTGTCGTCTCCGCGATCAAACAGGCGACCGATCACCATCGTCGTGCGCGGCAGCCAGCGATAGCTGGCGCGCGCGGTCGGAGAAGGCCGCCGCGTCATGCGATAGAGGCCGAACAGGATCAACGCGATGTGGGCGACAGATATGTAGAGCCACAGAGCGTTGGGTCCGTAGAGGACGATGAGCTCCGCCGCCAATGTCGGACTGATGATCGCGCCGACGGCGAACATGAAGATCAACGACGCGTTCAGCTCGACCACGAAGTCTTCGGGACAATAGTCGTTGGCGTGCGCGACGCTCACGGAATAAAGCGGCATCGTCGCCATGCCGAAGATGAGCGATCCGATGATGAGCAGAGTGGGGTTCGACGTCATCACTCCGGTCGAGAGCGTGAAGCATACGATGATGGCGGCGATCGACAACCAGATCAGAACGTAGCGGCGGTCGAACTTGTCGGCGAGCCAGCCGGCGGCCGGTTGCGCCAGCGCGCCGCCCAGCATCGCCGCGGCGAGAAACAAGGCGAGGTCGGTTTTGCTCAGGGACAGCTCGGCCGCATAGATCGGACTGACCATCCGGAAACTCGAACTTGTCGCGCCGACGACGATGACCCCGAGCGCGCCGAGCGGCGACAGTTTCAACGCTCGGATCGGCCGCAGTCTTGGGCGCTCGGGCGAGGGCGGCGGCTTCGCGGTGGTCAGGGACAACGGCGTCAGCGAGATCACGGCGATAATCGCGACGACCACATACGAGATGTAAACGCCGGGATCGAGCTGAATAAGAAGCAGTTGCGAGCCGACGGCTCCGGACATGTCGACGATCCTGTACGTCGAGAGAACGCGGCCCCGGTTCGAGTTCTGGAGCTTCGCCTGCAACCAGCTTTCCACCACCGTGTAGCTGCCGGCGACCGTCAACCCGCCGCCGATGCGGAAGATCATCCAGGCGATCGGATCGACCCAAATCGCGTGCAGAAGGATCGAAACGACGCCGATGGCGGTCAGGGTCGCGAACGCGCGGGAATGACCTGCTCGCGAGACCAGCACCGGCGCCGCGATGCACCCAATGAAGAAGCCGAGAAAGTGCGCCGAGCCCAAAAGGCCGATTTCTCGTGTGGAGAAGCCGGCTTCGGCGCCGGCCAGAGCATCCAGCGGGCCCAGCACACCGATCCCGAGTTGCACCAGGGCGATTGAAACAAAAAGGGCCGCGAAAGAGACGAGGGCGCGCATAGGACTTCAATTGTTCGCCAGAACGGCGTTGCGCTCTCAGTTATGTCCGACGCGTGGCGTCTGGCCAACGCAATTGGGACGAAAGGCGCCTCTTTTCGATCATACTGCCGGCTCACGCGTTGGTTTCGCTTAATACACGCCTTATTGTTCGTCAGGTCGAATCCTAGGGGAGGCCGGGTTTATGAAGTTCCGCTTAGTCGCACTGACCGCTTTCGCGCTCGGCGCGCTTGCGACAGCAGCATCCGCCAACGGAATCTGCGACATGACGGTCGAAGACACGGTATGGGGAGAACGCGCTCGTCCAGCGGATGGCCGTTTCGTACGCCATGACGGCCGCGGCTCCGGTCAGTTTCGGGTGTGTTTTGAAGCGCGCGCCAACGGCTACGTTTCGCTCTGGGACGAGTTGCCCTTGGGGCGCGCGTCGGCGGAGCTTTTAGCGCCGCCGAACCCCAACCGAGAGGGAGTTCGAGCCCTCAAGGTCACGCGCGGCGAGCGCGCATGTATGGGGCTCGGCAAAGCCGACGGATATTATCTCGCGATGATCAAGGACCTTGCGGGCACTGGCCGACTGCAGCTGGTGTATTCGAGAACAGCGGCCGGGCAGGGCGACGGCAATCGCACGATCGGATCGTCCAGCGTCGTCAACGGCTTGATCGCGAGCGGCGCCGGCGCGATCTCCGCTGGTCGCGCGGGCGGATGGGCGAACGACAACCCTCCGGACGGGATAAACTGCAAAGGTCACAAGCGGCTGACATATGAGTACACGGTCGAGTAGATGACGCGGCTTGGCCTGGCGCTTGCGCTGACGGTCGGGTTGGCGAGCACGCCGGCCCCCGCCGTGGACTGCGCGCTCGGGGGCTGTATCGACGTGTCTCGGCTGCCAAAGAGCCAAGCGGTCGACTGGCGCGATTTGGTGGCCCGCGCCCAACGGTTCTTCGGCGTGTCCGCCAACGCCTACATCGTCAGTTCGTCCGCGATGCGCGCTTCCCTGCCGTACATGCTGCCGCGGCAAGCGGCGGTCTCGGTCGATCAGATCCACATACCGGAGATCTACCACGCCCAGATCGAGGCGCAGCACGTCGGCGAGCGGCACTTTGTCTGGCACTACATCATCGGGCATGAGATGGCGCATGGGTATCAGTACCGACTGCGCCTGGTGGAGGCGATGTCCGGCCCGTTCGACAGCGTCGTCGCGGCCGAACTGCACGCTGATTTTCTGGCTGGCTTCTTTATCGCTCGAGAGTATGGGCTTGAGGTTGCGGCGATTGATCAGCTCTTGCGCGAGATCACGCGACTGCCGACGGGAAAGCCTGGGGATCGACAGTATCATGGCGAACCCACCCAGCGCTTTTTCATCGCCATGCAAGGCGCCCTTTACGCCTTGAAACGCCCGACGCCCAGCCGCGAAGACGCCAGCGCCAAGGGTCTCGAACTGGCGTTTGATCTGGCGCCCAACCCAATCGCAAACTGATGGCCCCGCGGCGCTCTGAGGCGCTGGCGGTTAAAAGCCCCAGGTTTCGCAAGCGAGGTCGAACAGCTTCGTTTGACGTCGCGTTATCGCGTCTTCATTCCAGACGGGTTCCAGAAGGATCTGTGAGGTGAGCGCAAAGGGCGTCACGCCGCCCTTTGCGAGATAGCGCGACTTCTTCGTCTCAAAGTCGTAGTTGCCCGCCTTATTGTTCGTGCGTTTCGGCAGCAGAGTGAGATTCCCCAGTCGACTCGCCAGCTTTTCGCGCCGTCGTTTGTCTGGGAAAAGGCGCACCCAGGAACTGTTGGGCGGCGGGTTTTGCGGAAGCACATGCTCCACGGTGACCGAACTCAGGTCATAGTCCATGCCGCGGTCCGACAGCCGCTCATCGAGACGGATCAGAACAATCCGCCGGATATGCTCCTTGGTGTAGATCGGGCCGTCGAGAACGCTGCGGCAAGTCTTTTTGTCGTTGTGCGACGGCTCGAGCATGTCGCAAAGCTCGGCGACCGAGGCGTCTTTGCGGATCGCCTTGATCAGATCTCCGTATCTTTGCGTTCGCATATTGGGCTGCGCGGATTGGATGAACAGCGCGTAGGCCATCCGTTCCAGCGCCCTGAGAAACGCGATCGCATCGTCGGCGTTGCGATTGGTTTGAACGAAAAAAGCGATCGCCGGCGCCACCCAGTCCCTGTTGGTCAAACGGTTGAGCGGACGCAACAGGCGGTTGGCGTCTTCCGAACGGCTGGGCATCCGCATGTTCGAGGTGATCAGCTCCTGAAACACGCGACCGTAGGCCAGCAGCGTCTTTTCTATGAACCCTTGGGGATCAGAGACCGGATCCATCGTCTCTCTGACCTCGGCGATCATCGATTTGGAGGCTTTCCCGGGCCGATGAATCATTCGGATGTGGCCAAAGAGATTGAAGAACGCCTCATCGCCGAGCGCGGCTTCGAGGTCCTCCCAGTGGTCCGCGTAGATGCTCTGAATGTCCGACGGCATGGCGCCGATCAGCTCCGCCTTCAGAACATCGGTCTCCTTCAGGTCCAGACCGCGGCTGTTCATGACTTCGAACACTTGATAGGCGCCGTTCTCGTCTGCGGTCTTCACCTCGACCAGGATGCAGCGCTCCAGAATGAAGTCGGCCAACCGTTTTCGCTCGGCTGGTGTCATCATCTCAAGCTCGTGGCGCATATGAAGCGCGTTGGCGACCATCTTCTCTTGGGCGGGATTCGCCAGCATGTCAGCTTCGGTGAGCGCCTTGGTGCCCTGAGGTTTCTGGAAGTGGTCGCGGAAGAACTCGACATCCGCCGCTCTTGGCGTCAGAGGCCCGCTATTCTCGCCGCTGAAGAGAATATGGGGTTGAAGCCGTGCGAGCAGGGCGATGTCCAAGTCGCGCATGACGGAGAGCAGAATCGTTGCGGTCGTCAGCCTTTGCTGACCATCGACGACGCTGGCTTCCGCTTGACCCGGCGACTGCACGATAACAATGCTGCCAAGGAAGTATGGAGACGCTTGGCTCATGTCCTGCGGCGCATTGGCCGCCGCGGTCGACAGATCGGATAGGAGAGTGCCGGCTTCTTCCTCGGTCCAGGCGTAAGGACGCTGAAAATAGGGGATGCGGAAGCGGTAGGATTTGGTGAAAAGCTGCGAGAGGGTTCTCTCGCGAGCGGTCAACGAGGCCATGCACCCCTCCTCGGAAAGTCCTCAGACTCCGTTTTAGCGGGGAAATTGCAAGCCGTGCGACGCACCTGCGACCGAAGCACATGTTGAGACGCGCCGGAGCTGTTGCTAAGAGGCGACGGCTCGAAATCGGGCAGCCAATGGAGGAACCGTGGCCCAGAACGGCGCGAACGCGGCAAACGGCGCAAGACCGGAAGACCGCCCCAAGTCGAAATCAATGAAGCCGCTTAAGGCTCTATGGCCTTTCTTGCAACCGCATCGCGCCTTGATCGTCGGCGCTGTGTCGGCGCTCGTGGCCGCGGCTGGCTTCACGTTGCTGTTGCCAATGGCTTTGCGCCGAATGATCGATCTTGGGTTTGACGCCGCAAACGCGGCTTTCATCGATCAGTACTTCATGGCGATGCTGGGCGTCGCTGCGGCTTTGGCGACTGCGACGGCGGCGCGATACTATCTCGTCACGCGTCTGGGCGAGCGCGTGATCGCCGATCTGCGGCGCGCCGTCTACGATCACGTCATCACCATGAGCCCCAGCTTCTATGAGCAGATGCGAACCGGTGAAACGCTCTCGCGGCTGACCACGGACACGACAGTGATCCAGGGCGTGATCGGGTCGACCGCCTCGATCGCCTTGCGGAACGTGCTGGTTCTGGTCGGCGGTTTGGTCCTTCTGTTCATCACCAGCCCATCCTTGACCGGCGGCGTGTTGTTGGTCGTCCCTTTGATCGTCGTGCCGATCGTGGTGTTGGGACGGCGGGTGCGCGTGTTGTCCCGCGAGGCGCAAGACAAGATCGCCGAAAGCTCGGGGGTCGCCGGCGAAACGCTGCAAGCCGCGCCGACCGTGCAAGCCTTTACCTATGAGAGCGCAGCGCAGCGACGCTTCGGCTCCGCGACCGAGGGCGCCTTCGACGCCGCGCGGCGTCGTATTACGGCGCGTGCGATCTTGACGGCGATCGTGATTTTCCTCGTGTTCTGCGCTGTCGTCGGGGTGATGTGGCTTGGGGCGAGAAGCGTCATGTCCGGCGCGTTGTCCGCAGGGGAGCTCGGGCAATTCATTCTCTACGCCGTATTCGTCGCGGGGGCGGTCGGCGCGCTCTCGGAGGTTTGGGGAGAGTTGCAACGCGCGGCGGGCGCGACAGAGCGGCTGATCGAGCTGCTCCAGTCCGTCGACCCGATCCAGGCGCCGGAGTCGCCCATTCCGCCAGCGGCGCCCGCCCGGGGCGAGATCGTGTTCGAGGATGTTGTCTTTTCCTATCCCTCGCGCCCCGAGCAAGCGGCGCTCAACGGACTGAATGTGACGATCAAGCCCGGTGAAACCGTCGCCATCGTCGGCCCTTCGGGCGCAGGAAAGACCACCGTTTTTCAGCTGCTGCTTCGGTTCTACGACCCCAAGTCAGGCTCGGTGAAACTGGATGGCGTTCGGTTGCGGGATATGGATCCGAGCGCGCTGAGAAGCCGGTACTCCGTGGTGCCGCAAGAGCCTGTGATCTTCGCAGAAAGCGCCGCAGCGAATATCCGTTTTGGCCGGCCTGACGCGTCCGACGCCGAGGTGGAAGCCGCCGCGCGCGCGGCGGCTGCGCACGATTTCATCGCAGCGCTGCCCCAGGGGTATGACACATATGTCGGCGCGCGCGGCGTGATGCAGTCCGGCGGTCAAAAGCAACGTATCGCGATCGCCCGCGCCATCCTCCGGGATGCGCCGGTGCTGCTGCTGGATGAAGCGACCTCCGCGCTCGACGCCGAGAGCGAGGGCCTGGTTCAGGAGGCCGTCGAACGTCTGAGCGAAGGACGCACCTCGCTGGTGATCGCGCATCGTCTGGCTACCGTCAAACGCGCCGACCGCATCCTCGTCATCGACAACGGCAGAATCGTCGCTGAAGGCGCACACGACCAGCTGGTCGCCGAAGACGGTCTTTACGCCCGCTTGGCTCGGATGCAGTTCACAGCCGGCCGTGAAGCGGCCTAGACGTCTGGATCAAGCCTTCTTCGCGGCCGCCGGCTTTTCCGGTTTCGATTCGACATGCGGTGAAAAATACATCACCAGGGCGAAGAAGATCAGGTCGAGCATCGTCGCGACGAATGCGAGCGCCAACACCACCATCTGGAAGTTCGACAGCTGGATCAGACCTTCGGTCCACATAAAGGCCGCGATCGCGCAGACGATCACGGGCACGAAGGAAAAGGTGATGTCGAGAAACGAAATGACCGTCAGGCGCCGCGGCGGATGCGACAGGGCCGCGGCCGCGTGGATCGTGACATACGCAAGCATGCCCATCGCGACATAGGCCACGCCCCACATCGCCGCCGCGCCATTGACGACGCCGGGATCGTAGCCCTTCCGAAACACCAGAAGGAAAAGGGCTCCGACGAGTAGACAGGATGTCGCCAACCCAATCAGTCCAATTGATCTGCCAATCCCCGCCATGACGCGACTCTCCGTTTGTAGATTGCCGGGATCATCCGCGCCACGAACGGGAACTCAAGAGCTTCTTCGAGTTTTGGCGCGATCGGTTTTCTGGCGTCGCTTGTTTGACATCCGCGCGCCCTTTCTCGAAGCATTGTCAGCGTGAACCGCGGGATCATTCTCGCAACCCGCAAGACAAGAGGGGACCGTTATGGGATTGTTCGACTTCGTGAAGGCCGCGGGCAAAGCGCTCGGATTCGGCGGCGACGCCAAAGCGGACGACGCGGCCGACGCGATCAAGAAAGAGGTTGAAGGTTTTGGCTTTGACGTCGAGGACCTCGACATTGAAGTCGATGGCGACACAGTCAAAATCGGTGGGAAGACGCCGACCCAGGAGCTGAGAGAGAAGATCATTCTCGCCGCTGGCAACGTCGAAGGCGTGGCCCGCGTCGAGGAGACGATCGAAGCCGCGGATGGCGGCGGCGAGGCGGTGTTCCATACGGTCGAGAAGGGCGACACGCTGTGGGCGATCTCCGCCAAGCACCTCGGCAATGGCGCCAACTACATGCAGATTTTTGAGGCCAATCGGCCGATGCTCAGCGATCCGGACAAGATCTACCCCGGTCAGGTTCTACGGATCCCAAAAGGCTGAAGAGTTCTGTTTGCAGCGGATTCGCCAAAAAAGTGAGTCGCTGGACGTAACGTCGTCGTTGCGTCCAGCCGCAACACAGTGACACTCCTATGAATAACTGCGAACACTTCGTCAGGCGGGTCTTTCGACGAAAGCACGCGCCTGGCCGCTTAGTTCGTTTGGGCTCATCAGCGCCGAAGAATGCGCTGGGGTCCGCATTGGAGGACGTATGGGAATGACGACTGCTTCAGCCACAATCGCTGCGACGGACGGCGTAGCCGACAAGATCCCTTTCAAGACGCTTGCGGACAAAGCTCTGCTTGAAGCGACCCCGCTGAGTGAGAAGTACAGCTATCAGACGACTCTGGACGTGGTCGCGCACTCGGCCGAGCGCTTTGGCGACAAGACGGCCGTTTCGTTTCAGCTGAAAGGTGATGCGAAGTCGCCCATCTTTCGGATGAGCTTTCGTCAGCTTTGGGACGACGCGCGCAGGGCGGCGAACGCCTACCACGCCGCCGGAGCCCAGCCAGGCGACACCATCGCTGTTCTGCTGCCAAACATGCCCGACACGATGGTCGCGATGTATGGGGCCCAGGCCCTGGGATGCGTAAACCCGATCAACCCGCTGCTGGAGCCCGAGATCATCGGATCGATCTTGCGGGAGTCTGAGGCGACGGTGCTTGTGACGCTGGCGCCGTTCCCCAAAACCGACGTCGCCGAGAAGGCCGCCAAGGCCGTCGCCCTGGCGCCGAACGTCAAGACGATCATCGAGGTCGATCTACTCAAGTATCTCAAGGGCCCGCTGCGGATCGTCGCGCCGCTGCTTCGTCCGAAACGCGTGCAAGGCCACGGCGCGCAGATTGTAAACTTCGCAAAGGCTCTGAAAAGCCAGCCTGGCGACCGGCTGACCTTTCAGCGCGAGATCACGCCTGACACGATCGGAGCCATGTTTCACACAGGCGGGACGACGGGCACGCCCAAGCTCGCGCAGCACAACCATCGCGGCATGGTCTATAATGGATGGACCTGCAGCGACATTCTCTTCGGTCCTGAAGACGTCTTCCTGTGCGCGCTGCCGCTCTTTCACGTGTTCGCCAACTATCCCATGGGGCTCGCCGCGATTTGCTCGGGCGCCGAACTGGCGATCATCACGCCCCAGGGCTTCCGCGGCGACGGGGTGATCGAGAACTTCTGGAAGCTGATCGAACGGCACAAGGTCACATTCTTTGCGGCGGTTCCAACGGCGATTTCCGCACTGGATCAACGCCCGGTCGACGCCGACGTCTCATCCTTGAATTACCTGCTGTCGGGATCCGCGCCATTGCCGACGGCGCTCTTCCAGCGCTTCGAGCAGAACACCAACGTGAAGATCCTCGAGGGCTACGGCATGACGGAGGCGACCTGCGTCACCTCATGCAATCCACCCGCTGGCGAGCGACGGATTGGATCGGTCGGGTTCCCGTTGCCTTTCACCGAAGTGCGGATTGCATTGTTTGACGGCGACGGCGCTTGGAGCCGCGATTGCGCGCCCGACGAGATCGGCGAGATTTGTTTCAAGGGGCCGGCCGTCTTCCCGGGCTATAAGGAGGATGAGAAGAACCAGAACCTGTTCTTCGATCCTCCGATCCCCGGCGAAGGTTGGTTGCGGACAGGCGACCTTGGGCGCGTCGACGCGGACGGGTACATCTGGATCACCGGACGTGCAAAGGACCTGATCATTCGCGGCGGCCACAACATCGATCCGGGTTTGATCGAGGAGGCTTTGGCGCAGCATCCTGCCGTAGCCTTCGTCGGCGCCATCGGTCAGCCGGACGCGTATGCGGGCGAGTTGCCCTGCGCTTATGTCGAGCTCAAGGACGGCGCGACGGCGAGCACCGCTGAGCTTCAGGAATTCGCCAACCAGCACCTGGCCGAGCGCGCGGCGCGTCCGGCGGCTGTGACCGTGATGCCGGAGCTTCCTAAAACCGCGGTGGGCAAGACGTTTAAGCCGGCGTTGCGCAAGGAAGCCATCGCGCGGGTCTTTGGCGAAGCGCTGGAGAAGGAGGGCCTTGTCGCCGAGATCGAGGTCGAAGACGATCCAAAGCTTGGCATGATCGCCGTACTGCACAGTAAGGGCGCGACACTGGATGAGGCGGCGATCGCCGCTGCATTGAATGGTTTTGCCCGCCCCTGGCGCATCGAATAGTTCGGGCGAACCAAGCGTCGGCTTTCGGGAGGTTTGGCGGGTGCTCGCCAGGCCTTCGCAGCACGCCTCACCCCGGGGGTCTATGTGCGTGAGCTGTGGAAAAGTTTTGAGCCGCCTTGGTGTATTTTTCGCCTCAAACCCCCAGATGTTGAGCCGTTAAGAAAAACCTTTGGAAAGTGGTTTTTTCTGCTTGCGCGGTTTGTTTGTATAGCTCA